>JBFFHJ010000054.1:0-51497 GCA_041556995.1 bacterium
AAACAGAATGTGAACTAATTTTTTAGCCGACCCTTAACAATAATATTTAATTAAAACGAATCTTTGATTGCTCTGAAGATACCCTGCTCAGGTGCCTGATCTCTAACTCCAATCCACTGTATTCTCTATTTTGGGGAGCTTAAAATTCAGTGTTTGATCCCGCACTGAGTTGACTTTTAATACCGGTAAAGCTAGTTGCATCGCTAGTGACCACCACCGCCGCCACCGCAAACCTGATCATTTTCAATTAAAGAAAGCTTCCCACTTATTAGATCGTTAATAACCGGTTTGATCTCCGCACGTTCCGGTTCATAGTAAACATTAATGTTAAACTGCCTGAATCCCATAAGAGGCCTGAGACCAATACCTCCAACCACCAAAGCATTTACGTTGTGTTTGGCTAAAAGCTGAACCGGCACCATGCATCCTCCCTGAACATGGGATTCATTTTGAATGGTAGACACAGAGACGATTTCTCCTTCCTCTACATCAATCAAAGTGAAGACGTCACAATGTCCAAAATGACCTGCTCTTAAACCCTCTATTCCACCATTTTCCACTGAAGGCACCGCAATTCTTCCATTTTTCATTGATTTATACTCCAATAAATTATTAATTTCCCAGCCACAATGGGCTGGTTGCTTAAACAAGCGTTTTAAACGCTAAAAAAGTCAATTAACTATCTTTATAAGGCCTACACCTTGGTAACAAAAGCGAAAAATCTAAAAGCAGGGGGCTAACCTCTTTTCGATTTTATTTAATTAAATTCATAGTGATGCAAAACATTCATCTCGGGCGATCTGATAATGGTATCCCATATTTTCCGGATGGCTTCTTGTGCTTCGGAACCACCTTCATATTCAAAAATGGTTTTCCCTTGCACCATTGCATGGGTGAATGCCGCATCGAATGGAATTCTGCCTAGAAATCGAACGCCATTCTGGTTTGCATAATTTTCGATCTTCAGTGTTTGTTGCTCGTTTATATCGTATTTGTTCACGCAAACCATGGCAGGAACTCGAAACCGTTTTGCCAGCTGAACAACTCTTTCCATATCATGAATACCTGAAACAGTAGGCTCGGAAACGATCACCAGGGCTGTTGCATCGCCAATTGAGGCAATAACCGGACAGCCCACTCCGGGTGGTCCATCCGTTAGAATCAATTCCCGATTTTGGCTTATGACCAGCTTCTTTGCTTCCTGCCGCACCAAGCTGACCAGTTTGCCAGAGTTTTCTTCCGCTACGCCAAGCCTGGCATGCACCATCGGGCAGATCCTGGTTTCAGAAATATACCATTCACCACAGGTTTTTTCGATCAGGTCGATGGCGTTTGCAGGACAATAATCTACGCATACACCACAACCCTCACATTCCAGCTTATTAACCTTCAAATTCCTGTCAATCGCTTCAAATTTGCACATAGTGTAACATATTCCACATTCCAGGCATTGATCATGATTGATTGAAGCTTGAAAGCCTCCTTTGAAATCGGACCTTTTAAGAACAGTTGGAGCCATCAAGAGGTGCATGTCGGCTGCATCCACATCTGCATCGCAAAGTACTGTATTTTCTGCCAGGGTGGCAAAAGCCGCAGTAATACTCGTTTTACCAGTCCCGCCTTTGCCACTGATAATTACCAATTCCCGCATGTCTTGTTTTCTTCCTTTAATTTATGATCGTTTTAATTTTCTCAAACAAATCACGAAACAGCGTTTGCCATTCCGGTATTTCCTCAACTAATAGTTGTCCTTTGGAGTATATCGTCGCTATCTCCCGACTAAACGGAATCTCCATTAAGACGGGTATCTTTTCTGCGTTGGCATAATCACTAACCTTTTTATCACCCAAGTCGGAGCGGTTAATAACCAATCCATGAGGAATACCCAGTGTTCTAACTGCTTCGACCGCCAACTTCAGGTCATGCAGACCAAATGGCGTTGGCTCGGTGACCATCAGAACAAAATCCGTATCCTTAATGGCTGATATAACCGGACAGGATGTCCCTGGCGGGGCATCAATTATCTTCACTTTATCTTCCGAGATGAATCTTTTCACCTCTTTTACTAAAGGAGGAGCCATTGCCTCACCGATTTTGAGACGTCCCTGTACAAATTTCACATCATTTCTCTGTCCTCTTTCAATGACTCCAAGTTCCCTTTCAGACGCACTAATGGCCTTTTCCGGGCATGCCATGATACATCCCCTGCAACTGTGACATAATTGCTCAAAAGTCAGCACCGTTTCCCCTACTACAGTAATCGCATTGAAACGACAAACATCAACACATTGCTTACATAAGTTGCACTTCTCGCTATCCACTTTAGGGACCAACGTATATGCACTTTCTGTTTTATTAATTTCAGGTTTTAAAAAAAGATGAACATTTGGCTCTTCCACATCACAATCCAGAATCTGGATTTCTCCACCCAGCGAGTATGCCAGATTAGTGGCCACTGTCGTTTTACCAGTTCCCCCTTTCCCACTTGCTATACTAATAATCATATGGTCCTGCTTATAAATTCTGTTAATCTCAAATCATATCGATTATATTACTTACTTTTTGTATAATGTCGTTTATATCTTTCGAAGTCGGGTGAGTAGGCAGTTGTGACAGAATCCCCAAGCCTTCACTTAAATCATGAAATTCCTTTGCTGACAACGAACTTATCAGAGCACAGAGTATCATGGGATTCGATTTAACAACCATTTCAATAAACTCCAATCCTGTATAATCACTGAGTCTTTCATCAACTATGATTAAATCAATAATCCGATCGGATATCAACTCCAGTGCGTCCTGACCTAGTTCTGCATGTGTTGTTGTAATTCCACTCTCGGAATTCAGCAATTCTGTATATCCTTTTAAATTTCCATCTGCCCGCCCAACCAACAAAAAGTGATTCATTCAATACTCCTTTATTCAGAATTCAGTTTTTATATTATAGATAATTGATTCTGCAAATGACATACCGGCGGTGATATTGATCAAAAACAACTGGCAAGGTCATGATTTAATTGGTCTTATTTTTATAATAGCTAAAAATATGCCCCTCAAATGATCTATTGTATTGCTTTGCATCAGATTTAAATAAAAATAAAAACCTCGAACAATCTCTAAAAAACCCATACATATCAGGTTATTTGCCACCTTTTCCTGACAGTAGATTCCTTCAAAAACTATGTTTTCTCACCCGGCTTTGATAGACTCCCAGGGATTTCCGAACAATTCAGACGCAATTTAGCAACTCTATATCAGAAATAGAGTCGCAGTTATGCACTTTTTAATAAACCGGATCATAAATCCAGGAACCAGAATGCAATGCATCTTCCTGTAACGCTTTAATCACATATTTCAAAATCGGGAGTAGCCAACAGAAGCCTACCCGGAGTTGGACTGCCTATTTTTTACCATTCCTGACACTATCAATGGTTTCGTCGTTAAACTGAGTTTTTAGTTACCATGACGTATGCACCCAGTGTTGTCTGAATATGCCGACCGTACTTGGATTCCATTGAAAAAAAATGGTTTCTTGAATTATGTGAAACCATCTTCAAAATTTCTGTTGACAAGGATAAACGGTTTTGCGATTTTTGTACACGTGTTCAAAAAATAGTCAATCTTCAAACAGCAAAATATCATGACTGAACTCTCTCTTTCCAAGCATCCGCATCGCCGCTTGAATCCTTTAACGGGTGACTGGGTATTAAACTCGCCTCACCGAAATAAACGTCCCTGGCTTGGCAAACAAGAGGAAAAAACCTCCTTATTGCCTAATTCATATGATCCTGACTGCTATCTATGTCCCGGCAATGAGCGGGCAAATGGGAAACGAAATCCGAACTACACGGACACCTTTGTTTTCACGAATGATTTTTCAGCATTGCTGGATGAAACATATACTAAAGTTCCTGAAAGTCATCCCTTATTAAAAATTTCCGTTCCCCGGGGCATATGTCGTGTGGTTTGCTTCTCACCGCGTCATGATTTAACATTGCCCCACTTATCGAATCATCAAATAAAAAGGGTGATTGATGTTTGGGCAAATCAAACTACTGAACTCGGGAAACAATACAAATGGGTTCAGATTTTTGAAAACAAAGGGGATCTGATGGGATGTTCAAATCCCCATCCTCACTGTCAGATTTGGGCCAGCGATCAAGTTCCCAACGAGCCATCAAAGGAAGATCGATGTCAAAATGACTATTTGAGACAAAATGAAAAAAACCTTTTACTTGAATATAAAGACCTTGAACTTTCCGATGGGTCTCGCGTTGTTTTAGAAAATTCCGATTGGTTGGTTGTGACGCCGTTCTGGGCAATTTGGCCATTTGAAACCATGATTTTACCCAAACGACACATCACAAGGTTCCCGGACCTCAACCAGAAAGAACGGGAAAAACTGGCGGACATAATCAAACGCTTGTTAACCAAGTATGACAACTTATTTCAGACATCTTTTCCATATTCATTCGGTTGGCATATGACGCCAAACGATATTAAGAACTGTGATCATTGGCAACTCCATGCTCATATCTACCCACCACTATTACGATCTGCCACTGTCAGAAAATTTATGGTAGGTTATGAAACCTTATCCGAGCCACAACGTGATCTTACGCCGGAACAAGCAGCAGAAAAATTACGCTGCCTCCCGGATAATGTTTTTAAATAGCTCAATGAAAATAAAATGAAAAATTCCACCTTCAAGCTTTACCAACAAATTTATTCAGATTCTCCCCAGTTTTTGGTACGATCACCGGGAAGAGTCAACCTGATTGGAGAACATACCGATTATAACCGGGGATTTGTTCTACCTTTAGCTATCGACTATGCTATTTGGATGGCTATCGCTCCGATCAAGGAAAAAAAAGTTCAACTATACTCCAAAGACTTTGATCAACATTTGGAGTTTGGTCTTGAGGGTGTTAAACATACCGGCCAAACCTGGTTGGAATACATCAAAGGTGTTGTTGATCAATTACATCAGAAAGGACACCAGCTTAATGGATTTAAAGGAGTTATCCTATCCAACCTGCCTTTAGGGGCTGGTCTTTCTTCCTCTGCTGCTTTGGAAATGGCAGCAATAAAAGCTTTTGGGGGAGTGTCTGAATTTGAAATGATGCCCAAAGAAATGGCTTTGGTCGGTCAAAGAGTAGAAAACGAATGGATCGGCTTAAATTGCGGCATTATGGATCAACTTATATCGGCAGGCGGAGTAAAGGATCATGCCGTTTTTATTGATTGTCAAAGTCTGGAATTCTATCCAGTAAAAATTCCGAAAAACGCCTTAATTGCCATATTGGATACCACCACCCGGCGAGAATTGACGGGTTCCGCTTATAATGAACGAAGACACCAATGTGAAACTGCCGCCACTTTTTTTTCTGTTACCAGCTTAAGAGATCTTTCCCTGGATCATTTTCTGGAGAATCGCTCTAAGCTCGACAAGGTAATCGATAACCGAGTTTTGCATGTTCTCTCTGAAAACAAAAGGGTTCAGCAGGCAACAGAAAAACTGAAACAAAATGACTTAGAGGCTGTAGGAAAATTATTGGTGGAAAGTCATCAGAGCTTAAGAGATTTATATGAAATTTCGAGCCCCGCCTTGAATCAAATGTCAGAAGCAGCCCTCAAAAGCAGGGGGTGTTTTGGAGCAAGAATGACCGGTGGAGGTTTCGGCGGTTGTGCGGTCGCTTTGATCGATGTGGAGCAGGCGGATAATTTTCGGGAAGATGTCTGTCGATTTTATCAAAATACATCCGGTTTAAAGGCTAAAATATATTTGTCCAATGCCATGGACGGAACTGAATTGATTTCGCAGTAGTCCTTTATTATGTCAAAAACTCGAAGCCGAAAACAAGTTGCTGAAGAAGCAGGGGTCAGTGAAGCAACAGTTTCCAGGGTATTTAACAATCCAAATTCCGTAACGCCGGATAAGGTTAACCAGGTGAAAGCGGCTGCTAAAAAACTGGGATATGTCCCCAATAAATATGCCAGCGCTTTACGGCGAAAAGGCAGTGGTGTGATTCTATTTCTTGAAATGAGCGCTACCAAAGGATATCAATGGACTCAGCTCCGGCACTATAACGCCTTCTACGCTGAAATTATCAGGACACTGACCAGAGAAGCGGAAAAAACACTCTATCACTTAAGATTGCAAACTGTAACTTCGTCCAAAGAGATTAAGGAGTTTGCCGATCCGGCGATTTGTGATGGAATTATCGGTTTTAATCTTGACACGGAAGACTCCATAGAAGCGTTAAAAAAAAGCGGCTCACCCCATATTTGCTGCCACCATACAGAAGGCTTTAAAAATGTGAATCAAGTTAGTACGGATAATTATATAGGAGGGCTAATACAGGCGAAGCACCTTAAACAGAACGGATATAATCAACCAACCTATGTTACCGGAGCTCTGGAAGAGACCTTTTCTCACCGGGAGCGGTTCAGGGGGTTTACATCTGTTTTCAACAACCCTGAGTTGCAAGTGGTCCATACGGCCCCTTCCATTGATGGTGGACGCCAAGCCGGTCAAAAATTAGTCCAACTTATCAAACAAGGAAAAACAGATTCCATTGGCGTTTTGAATGATTTAACCGCAATAGGAATAATTCATGAGTTTATGCAGGCAGGTATTGACATTCCGAAGGATGTAGGGATTATTGGATATGATAATCTGCCGGTGATCAGTGCATTGCCTTTTCAATTAACAACTATCGATCTTCATCTGACTCGAATTTATCAGCAGGCATTTATATTTTTACTGGATATTATTCAGAATCAAACAAACATTTCCAAGAAAATCAAACCAACACTGTGCCCTGGAGATTCAATAGTGCTAAAATAGCTGATAGGAATTTGTATGAAATCAATATTTAGTGATCGGTGGCGCGTCGTAGTCACGTTGTACTTTCTTTTTTGGAGACGGATTACGAGGTTACAGTACCCGATAATATGAGCACCGGACAGCAAATCAATCTTTCTGAAACAGCCAGATTTATCCCTCCCGATCTACCGGATCGAAAATCATTGGAAGAGGCATTTAAAACAACTATGACGGCGTGATTCATCTGACCGCCATAAAAGCCGCTGGAGAATCCATGGTTAGAAGACCGGAGAAATACGTTATTCAAAAACTCTTCGCTAAATAGTTTATTGCTTTTCTGGTAGTTTCCTCATGCCTTCACTCAGTTTGTGTCATAATCGAAAGGAGTATAATGACATAATATGAGAATACAAATATTTCGCTGTGATCTGCCTTATTTTTATCGCACCTCTATATTCGTCAATTCTGCCAGAAATCAATAATTGTCGATAGTCGTCATGGGTTTGCCCCTGAGAAAAAGGGAAAATGACTTGATTCAAAAAAGCGATTTCTTATCATCTATCATCCCCAGCCTTTTTTCCTGATTACTCACAATAGCCATTTATCCGGTACTTTTTAATGGATGTAACTCATTTTTTGTTACAAATCCTCTCATCGATTTTTCATAGTATTGCGATAACCAACCGAATAAAAAAATAAATGCTATTTTTGGTGCGAATCAGCAAAATCCCTATACAATGATTAAAGAAAAAAACTTGACTCACTTTTCAGGTTTTTTATCCTATGCGGATTATCAAAAGGCCTCGATTAGAGGAATTCAGTTATTTAAAGTACAAGTATTTTACTGAAATTTAAAAAAGTTCATGATAATCAAAGAAAAATTTTAGACTAATAAAAAAAAACTTGACATCCATTGATATGATCACTAGTATGACCACAGATTGTATTAGTGATCATGCTAAAGACAGCATTTTATGCAGCTTTACTAAAGTTCTCCCAAAAGGCATGCATAGAAGGGCGGGAGTGAAAGTAACACGATTCATAAATTGAAGGATTAAGATATTAGAGGAGGCACAGTCGTGAACAAAAAAACAACTTTAGTCGAGCAGGTTTATAGCTTGATTTTGGATAAGGTAATGCGCAATGAGTTCCCAATGGATCGCTTCTTAACAGAAGCATATTTAATGGAATCTTTCAAAGCAAGCCGGGCACCGATTCGCGAAGCCCTGGTGAAACTCTGCAATGAGGGTGTGTTGCGATCCATCCCCCGTACGGGGTATCAAATCATCCAATTAAACATGAAGGATATCGGTGATGCGATCAAAACACGAGTTATCTTGGAAACAGGAGCCGTGAAAGAGGTATTGCACAACATCACACCGGATGTTATCCGGCAACTTGAGGAATCAATCGCCGAAGGAGAACAGGCAAGCCGGGATAAAGAAAGTTCCCTTGGACAGTGGTGGAAAAATAATACCGATTTTCATGTCAATATTTCATTATGCGCCGGGAATGCTCTTCTAACAGACATGGTAAGAAAAACGATTGCTATCCTTTGGAGAGCTACAGCCCAATATTTCTGGAATCAAGAACACACAAGCTACTGGACATATCATAGTGGGGGACATCTCGCAATAATAGAGACACTCAAGGAAAAAAATGAAAAGAAATTTGTAAAAGTAATCACAGAAGATGTGTTTTCTTTAAAGAAAATATTTAAAATCTCATAAACAAATTTTTCATACATTAAAAAAAGATATAAGGAAAACTATGAATAAAAAAGATCGAGTACATGCAGCGATTTTGGGCAAAGACGTAGATTATGTTCCTGCAGGATTCTGGTTTCACTTTCCCGAGAATCAGTTTTTCGGAGATAAGGCTGTTGATGCACATTTGGATTTTTATAATAAAACAGATGTGGATATTCTAAAAATCATGAATGAAAATCTTTATAAATTAGATATTAAAATTGAAAAAGCTTCTGATTGGCTCAAAATTAAACCTATTCCTTTAAAAAGCTCATTTTATCAAGATGAATTGGACATTGTGAAAAAAGTCCTGGATCAGATCGGGGATCAAGTATATACACTGATAACGGTTCATGGAGTCTATGCTTCGGCTTTTCATACTTTTGAACAAATGCAGGATTCAGATTTAGCCAGAAACAATATCGTTGACACTCATATTATGGAGAATCCCAAAGCTGTCACCCAAGGTTTAAAAACGATTGCTGAAAGCCTTATGGAATTTTCCATTGAATGCCTTGATCTCGGTATAGACGGTATTTATTACGCTGCATTGGGCGGGGAAAGTTACCGGAGTTTTTCAGGAAAACTCTTTGAACAAGTAATCAAGCCCAATGACCTGATTGTATTAAATGCCCTGGAAAAAGAAAAAGGAGACGTGCTTGTCCACATTTGCAAAGATCAGATCAATTTCGAACCGTATTCGGATTATCCGGGAGATATATATAACTGGGCAACATACGACAATGAACTCTCCCTTGAACAAGGTAGGAAGCTATTCAGAAAAACCATATTGGGTGGACTGGATGACCGCAGCGGTGTGATGGTGAATGGCACAAAGGAGGAAATACAAAGTGAGGTCAAAAAAGTGATCACCCTTTTCGGGAAGGAAAAGTTTATTTTAGGATCTGATTGCACCTTACCAACTGATATTCCAATCGATAATATTTGCGCTGCCATTGAAGCAGCCAGATCAATGTAAGACTTTTTCAGGAGAATATAGTCACTATAAGTATTTAAAGAATAATCAAAAAAAGATGTAAATCCTGCGAAGTCTACTGTTTTTTTTTAAATTTTTTCTACTAACCTTGGTCTTTGGTAAGAATTTACACCCTGCCAGCAAAATGGTTAACTTCAGCTATAGGAAGTCTCAATATCAATTACGGTATATTGATGATTCCTTTGCGTGAATTTGTCTATTGAATGAAAACAATAGTCCAGATAAAACAGAAAGCCAATAAATGGCAGGAACTCCGGATGTTCAGATACAGGGCGGAAAAATCTCGGTAATGATTGATGATTTGATTGGCGATTTGGGCAACATGCCCTTCAATTGGGCCAAAGCGGATAAGCGCTGACAGTTGCCTCTTTTTTACCTGTTAGAAAATTCGGTTTATATGAATCGCGATAAAAGATCATGCGAAGACTTTACCTGAAAGATGAAAGTGGAATTCAGGATACAACCCGTGCGGGGTCTTCTCTATTGTCTTCTTTAACGCGACTCAGGAGGTTTTTTTGGTGATTGCTCATAAACTATAATTCAGGAGGTTCATTATGTGTAATATGAAGAGAGCATGCAAAATCAGTATTGGTTTAATACTGGTGCTTGGATTATTTGTACTCCCTTTTTCCTCTGCCATGGCTGAAAAGACAGTCTATATTGGTGTTTCGGCTCCTTTAACAGGAGACTACGCTGAATATGGGGAATATTTTCGTTCTTCATTGGTGCTGGGAATGGAACATATTAACTCCAGGGGCGGTATTAATGGAGCACGGTTGAAACTTATCATTGAAGATAGCAAAGCGGAACCAAAAGAAGGGGTTTTGATTGCGCAAAAGTTTATTTCTGATACTCGTATTGTGGCAGTGGTCGGGGACTTTAACAGTTCCACATCGATGGCTGCGGCAGAGATTTATAATTCGGCAGGTCTGGTTCAAATTTCACCTACAGCTTCTCATCCTGATTTTACCACAACAGGCCAATACATTTTCCGGTCTGGAACCACCCAGGAGATGGAAGGCCCCTTTTTAGCCCGATGGGCTGTCAAGGATCTTGGCCACAAAAAGATTGCTACAATCTATATCAACAATGACTGGGGTCTGGTGTCTAATAAATATTTTGTAAAAAAAGTCAGAGAACTCGGAGCCACTGTTACAAATGAAGAGTCATTTATTCCTGGTGATAAGGATTTTACGGCGATTATCACTAAAATCAAGCAACAGAAACCTGATATGCTATTTTTTGGCACCCCCTGGGCGGACGCTGCTGCAATTGCAACACAAGCGCGAAAACTTGGCTTCAGGCCGGATTTAATGGGGTCAGGGGCGTTAAGTACAAATAAATTGATCGAAATAGCGGGCCCGGCTGTGAATGGCCTTAAAGCGAACGCGATCTATTTCATCAAAGACACTCGTCCGGTTTCTGCAAAATTTACTGCCGATTATAAAAAGAAGTATGATAAATATCCCCATGATCACTGTGCCATGGCGTATGATGCGCTTATGCTTTTGGATAATGCGATTAAAAAAGCTGGCACTAACAGGAAAGCGATTCGTGATATGCTTGCCGCAACCGATGGATATGAGGGGGTTTCCGGGACTTTTCGGTTTGATAAAAATAGAAACCCGATTAAAGAATTCATTAAAATTGAAATCAGAGACGGAAAGTGGCAACTTGCAAAAAAATAGCATTGTAGAGAGAAACGATCTGGTATTCGTCCTCTTTTATTCGATTATGCGATCCATAATTTTCCTTCAGTCTCCTCATTTTCCTCTCTTTCCCTTTATTGATGGGATAAAGAGGAAAATGAGATTAAAGATATTATAGGTGTTAGCGATGCTTTTACAACAACTATTAAACGGATTAGCCCAGGGAAGTACATACGCCCTGGTTGCCGTTGGTTTTGCCCTGATATTTGGAACGTTACGATTAGTCACTTTCGCACATGGTGAGATTTTCATGATGGGAGCGTTCGTCGCTTATACTCTAATGACTGTTCTCCACACAAACATGTTTGTAGCGTTTTTAGTAGCTTTTATAGCTGCGGCCCTGTTAGGTGTACTAATTGAATTTATTGGGTTCAGGTTATTGCGTAACGCTCCGCATACCTCATCATTACTTGTTACAATTGGATTTTCCATAGTACTAATAAATCTAGCCCAGCTTATTTGGGGAGCAGAGACAAAATCGTTTCCTCTCAGTCTTGATTTTGGGCAAATCAAGATCTTAGGCATGAACATACCGGTCATGCAGATTGTGGTCTATGCCATGACCATTGGGTTGATCATTGGAATTCAAGTGCTGCTCAATTACACTAAAATCGGTCGGACAATACGGGCAACTGCACAGGACCATGAAGCCGCTTTTGTGTTAGGCGTGGACATCAATAAAATATATTCACTGACATTTGCCCTTGGGTCATCGCTTGGTGGTTTGGCCGGAGTTCTAGTCGGAATGTATTACAACGCAGTATATCCAACAATGGGAGCCATGATGGGACTCAAGGCATTCAGCGCATGTATCCTTGGTGGCTTAACCAGTATCCCCGGCGCTGTGGTGGCTGGCATCTTTCTTGGTGAGATAGAAAACCTGTCAGTAGCTTATCTTTCTTCTGGCTACCGACATGTTTTTTCGTTTGTAATTTTGATTCTCATCTTGTTGTTAAAACCCTCAGGTTTATTTGGAAAAAAGACTTCGTAAAAGAGAGAACATGATATGGTGATATTATCCCGTTTCCTTGCTAATCTGATCATTCGTTATTCGATGATTATTGGGATTATTTTGGTACTCCTCGTGATCCCGCTTTTTTTTGAAAATCTTTACTATTTACGAATCCTGGTCCTGATAGGAATCTACGTAATTCTAACTTCAAGTTTAAATTTGGTGAATGGCTATACCGGCTTATTCTCGCTTGGACATGCCGCTTTTTATGGCATTGGCGCCTATACGTCTGCCATCCTTGTAAAACAGGCGGGGTGGCCTGTTTGGGGGGGCATGATTATGGCCGCTCTTGTAGCTGCTGCGTGTGGTTATCTTATCGCAAAACCAACCATCCGGTTAACGGGGATATTTCTAGCTTTAGTCACACTTGGTTTTACAATTGTCGTGATGCTGATCTTGCTGAACTGGAGCTCCCTGACTAAAGGCCCACTGGGAATTGCCGGAGTTCCCGCTCCGTCTTTTCAAGGGAAACCATTTTTAACTCCTGTTCCTTATTATTATCTGATTCTTTTGATCGATATTGTCGTCCTTTTTTGTATATCGCGACTTGTCTCCTCTCGATTCGGAAGAGCATTAAAAGCGATCAGAGAGGATGAGGCCGCTGCGGATATGTGTGGCATCAATCTGGCCCACCATAAAATTACGATTTTTGTGATTGCCGCCGGTATGGCAGGCATTGCCGGGAGTTTTTATAGTCATTATATGCGTTATATTTCTCCTGATGCCTTTAGTCACCTGGAGACTTTTGCGATTCTGACAATGCTGGCTTTTGGAGGCCCCGGAAACCTGCTCGGTCCGATTGTTGGTTCAGCTGTTTTAATCAGTCTCACGGAGACATTTAGAATGTTTGCCGAATATCGTATGATTATTTATGGCTTACTTCTTATCTTTATGATGCTATTCCGACGGGAAGGGCTGCTGGGAGGCAGGGAATATTCACTGATTCTCAATTGGCCTCCTAAGAAAACCAAAAAGTACGTGACTGGTGATAAATTTCTTGCTTCGGAGAATGAAAACGAATAAACATTGAGTTCTCTTCCCCACCAAGGGAAGGAATTTCCAGCTAGGGGGTAATGCTGAAAATGAGTTTACTTGAAATTAAAGATATAGAAAAGGATTTTGGAGGGCTTATCGCTCTAAAAAATGTTTCCTTTGATGTGCATGAAGGTGAAATAGTAAGTGTCATTGGACCCAATGGAGCAGGAAAAACGACACTTTTTAACTGTCTTACCGGTTATGTTAAACCTGATAAAGGACAGATTCACTTTACAGGAAAGAACATTACCGGTTTTGACCCTTATAAAATCAATTATCTTGGCATGGCTCGAACATTTCAACAAATCCGTCTTTTTACGGATCTTACCATCATGGAGAATGTGTTAATTGGAATGCACTCCCGAACCAAAGCAGGAGTACTCCATGCCTTGCTGAAGCCCCGCTGGGTTCGGAATGAAGAAGCTAATGCGCACGCCAGGGCGCTGGAAATTTTAGGGCTTTTTCAGGAAAGACTGTTGCCCCGGCTCGATCAAAAAGCAAAGATGTTATCATATGCCAATCGCCGTCGGTTGGAAATTGCCAGGGCACTGGCCTCTGAGCCTAAGCTGATGCTTCTGGACGAACCGGTAGCTGGAATGAACCCACGAGAAACTCAATTAGCAACGGATTTGATCGGTCAATTGCGGAATATGGGAAATACCATTCTGCTGATCGAGCATGATATGCGTTTGGTAATGTCGATCTCCGATCGAGTTATTGTACTTGACCATGGAGAAAAAATCGCGGAAGGTACACCGGAAGAAATTCAGAATAATCAACAGGTGATTGAAGCTTATATGGGGAGGGTGACTGAACATGCTTAAATTAAACTCAATATCAATACGATACGGACAAATCCAGATTCTCCGTAAGGTCAATCTGGAGGTAAATAAAGGTGAGTTGGTTTGTCTTTTAGGAGGTAATGCCTGCGGAAAAACCACCACGATGAAAACCATCCTGGGTTTGGTCAAACCTTTTGAAGGTACAATAGAATTCATGGGAGAAAAGATCGGTGGAATGAAACCGGCCGCTATCAGTCATAAAGGGATTGTACCTGTTTTGGAAGGACGAAGAATCTTTCCAGACATGACAGTGGAAGAAAATTTACTGATGGGTGCCTATCTGCGCAAGGACAAAGCGGGGATTTCGTCTGATATGCAAAAGATGTATTCCATGTTTCCTGTTTTGGAAAATCGCAAGAAACAAACCGGTGGTACCCTGTCAGGTGGAGAACAGCAGATGCTGGCAATGGCCCGCGCCTTGATGGCGCGACCGAAATTACTCATTATGGACGAGCCCTCAATGGGACTTGCCCCTATCTATGTTGATAAGAGCTTTGAACTCATTCAACGCATTAATCGCGAGGGAATCGCAATTCTGCTGGTCGAACAAAACGCGAATATGGCTCTTTCAATCGCTGATCGTGGTTATGTCTTACAAGTTGGAGAAATTGTGCTTTCCGGGAAAGCCGAAAACCTGAAGAATCATCCCGGCATGAAAAAAGCCTATTTAAATACGGCGATACCTGAATGAGAAAAATACACTTTGTTTTTATCAGATCAATTCTCGAACGGCTCTTTCTCGGACCTTATCTATTCGACTTATAGAAGAATCATGATGTCCAAATCGATTCCAATTCCTTGTGATCAAATGGTTTTTTTTGAGAAAAAACCAGAAATTGAATGATGATATTAGGATTTCAAGAAATCGAAGAACCTCTAACAATGAATAATGATTTTCCCTAAAAAAATCATTGGTATAAATAAAACTGAGGTATTAAGAGCCGGCTGTTTTTTAAAAACCAAAGACGTTGATCAGTTACTAATTATACAAGATCCACAGCTTGACTTTGCATATAAGCACAAGAAAAATATACTTTCAACCTGTCATTCTCCGTTGATTGGAAAAGGTTTACATCACTTACGAACATTCACTCAATGTTACCATCTCGTTAAAGAACTCCCTGGCGGTGCATCTTTATCGCGATATGAAAGCCGGTGACAATTAATAGATAATTCATATTCATCTCTCCTCTTTTGCTGTGAAAAACGAATAGCAAAACCTCGCATTTACGTCCCTCCCGGTACAGCTTTATATATAAATGATTACTTCTATATCACTCCTGTCTCTGGTAGATCATATCTCGAAATTTCATTTTCTTTTACTACACATTTCAGGATTTGGGTTTAACCTTTACTTGTCCATTTTTTTTCAAAAATCAGTGTCATTCTGATGGGAATCCTGACAATCTAAAGAATCTCCATAATTTCAGTGAGATCTTTTATTACAGATTTCACAGGACTTTAAGCAAACATGTTTCCAGGTGATCAGCGACATCTCTTGCTTTTGGCACTGGGAGATCCTTTGTCGTTCCTCTCAGGACTCCGCCTCATTATCAAAATGATGGAAAACATGTTTATTGACCAACCAAAAATACGACTATTCAATTCTACTTGAAAAACCAACCGCGACGGTATCTTATTGATAGTATTGCAGATTTAACTTGACAGTATAGTAAATAGCTTTATATTCACAAATATGTGAAAGAGATTTCACATATTTGTGAGTCATATTCGAGAACAGGAAACCACTGAATTTTTTGGAATCCTAATTTTTTAATATAATTCAAAAATTTGGAGGAATAGATTGTTATGAAACGCAGAAAATCATTGATTATTGCGGCCTTAGTAGGCGCCATGCTTTTTGCCGGAAATTTATCCGCTTATGAAGAAGAGTCTCAACGTCAAACTTTTACAGCATATAAATCTCAAAGAGGTACTACAGTCAATATTCCATATGAGACCATTGAAGATCTTTGCGGTGACTGGGATGGATGCACTTTAAGAATGGGAATGCACGACTGGGATGGAACCGGACGAACGGCTTCTCGCGAAGCGTTGTTTTACTATGATATAACCCAAAAAACCTGGCGTATGTCTTTGGACACAGCCGGTACAAATAATAGCAACACGACGGAACATGTTATGCAGATCTGGTCTTGTTATTTTACAGATGGAGAATACTTGAATTGGTATGACCGAGGAGACTTTGATTTGAATTTTGGGTTATTGTCATGGAACCAATACAATGCGAATTGTAAGTTAACCATTATTGACTAACCTAGATATAGCGCTAAGACGCTCGTCACAGATGGGCGTCTTAGTACTAAGTCAAAAGGAGAACTCAATGAAGAAGCGTTTTTCAAAAAACATCATCTTCGTCAGTATTGCCCTTATTATTATTGTTTCAGGAAGTTTTTATTTCATGAATTCCAAATCGCCTTCATCTTCATCCAGCAACCTTACATTATTGAACACAACCGCTGAAGAGAAAATAAAAGCGCCATTGCCAAAAAACTCCAGTCAGGATGTAAGGCCAATAAAAACGGATTTGATTGCTGTTAATTCAATACCGAAAAAAATAAAAGAGAGTGTTATAAAGGATCTTAAAACTAAAAATAATAATGGTGACTACGAAGAACAAAAGGATGCCAAACCGGATAAACTTAAAAACAGTGAAACGCCAGAAACATATGACCAACCAATGAAGTCCGATTTGTCTCTATCACAGCCATCCAGTGATAATATCTCAAGTATTTCTACTGGCGAATATTCCGATCAAATTAATCAGGACGCTATTATCAAAAGAGCAATACAGGACGGTTATCAGATTCCAATGATCAACTCGGATTCACATTCACCGACCAGCCAAAACATTGTGCCCGAACCTCAGGAAGAATATCGCGAAGAGATACAGCAACAAACCATTATTGAAAAAGCGAAATCGGAAGGTTTTCATCCTCCGGAAGTTGACCCGGATTCACATCCACCAACCAATCAAAATATTACATCAGGACCTTAGGGTCGGCTTAAAAATTAATTCACATTCTTGTATGCAAAATGTCCAGTATTTTTAGGACTTTTGTATACAGACTATGTGAAGTTATTTTTTAACGATCCCTTGAGAAGGAGAGGGCTTCCACTAAACAATACAAAATCGGGTGATATCATATTTATTAAATCCGTAAACCATCTGAGTTCGGGTACTCGTTATGCTTCTGTAAGCGTTGAAATATATATTTTTAACATTTCATCAATATCAATTTTGAAAGATTTAACGAATGAAACACCAAACTCATTGCCTTCTTGTATGTCTTTTACAAATGTTTCAAATTGAGAAGGATAGTTAGCAGCCATAAATTTAACAAACATCCCACTCTGTCGATAAAATATCTTAGGTTCCAAATCAACTGTTCCCGTAAGCTTTTTTGAAAATAGCGATCCCTTGACTTCAGGTAAAAAATGCGCTCCTTTTTTAAAACTTCTTATGGACTCAGCTTCGCTTGCATTCATAGCACCACCCCCATCTGCCACATATATGGCCAAACCTTCACGAAACCATCTAGGCAAGTCATTATTAAAACTAATAGATCCAAGTGTTTGTAATAGTTGCACATGAGAAAGCTCATGAGTCAATATTCCTTGCGTTTCACTCATTAGATTCAGTAATTTTCCAGAAAGGAAAATGTCGTTTTCCCAGCAGGCTCCTTTTACTTTCTCTGATGCACCGGAATATTTAGAGAAACTATTCGCACTTGCGAAGACATATACCTTAACCGGGGCTTTAAATGTACCAAGTTGTCTCATTTCAACAATGGAAATTGCTTTTGAAAAATACTTTGCTGATTCAATTGCAATATTTTCTGCCCCAATTTCATATAATATTCGATTATCTGACGGTAGAGTTTTAAAATCTGAAGTCAATCTTGCAAAACCGCTCTCAATTAACCTGAAACCAAGTATTGTAAATAATAATAAAATTATCGCAGCAAATAAAAATATTTTTTTCATATTATATTTATCATTAAAAATATGATGTGAGTCTCAATAGTCGCTGTGTCGATGGTCAATTAATGAAGAACTTGTAAAAAATGCGATAGTTTACCAGCAGACCGATTACAGTCCACTGCTAACTTTTAGTACATCTGTCATGGATACAAACCATTGAGGTGAGAGTCCTCTGTTGGAAAATCACTGTTATTGTTGTTTTTAGAAGATTTTAACGTTGATACCGGTAAAAGACAAGGGTAAATAATGCCTGAAGCAAAATAATGAGAAAACAAATAAAAATATTGATCTAACTTTATCAGTGAATTTTCCACTTTTTATTTCACAATACCTGAAAAGTAAAACTGTTATATAAGTGTTCTTCTTTAAAATCTAAAATGTTGTACCCGAAAGTATATTTTTTATCCAAAAAATCTTAATATTATTTAAAAATTATGAGTTATACACATTTTAGCCTGAACATCTCATCATAATCACTGAAGTTGCTCAGTGAACTAAAAATCTGGAGAAACAGTCAAAAAATAAAATTCAATTAGAGAACAACTTAGTTTTTAAAGCTAGTGCTCTATCTAATAAATTTTACTGACTTATTTGGCAGCTGCGTAGGGACACACCCTACTCTGCTTATTAGCTACCCTGTTCAAGGATTCAAAACCTCTAAAATATGTATTTTAAAGACAAACACCAGGTTGATAACTATGTTGGACTGACCAGATGGTATAAAAATAAGTTTTTATGATCAACGCCTCTATTGAAAATTTTCAATATGATACTAAGATTACAATTTAAAACAACCCAATTTTAATCTTTATGGATTATTTCAATATCCAATCATTCTTACCTAATTTACCGTTATAACTTCCTTTTATAAAATCCAATTATATATATTTATTCAGCAATTGTTAGTACCTCCTACTTTTGATAGATTTACCGGAATTTCTATGACAATATTGTACTGAGATATCTTGAATGTTATTAAAATACAATATATTAGTCATTGCATGGGTTTTGACGACTATTCTGACTTGTACGCAGTTTGTTTTATGTAAGAACAAAATAAATTAGAATGTATGAATAACTAAAATGCAAAAATTGGAAAACATATGTATTAACTAAGATTATATTGTTTCAAGACTTGTGAGTATAAAAATATAGTTAAAAATTAATCCATATATACCAACTTAAACTTTTATCATAAGATAACTCTCATTAATCATTAAATCTTTATATTTAAATTGAAAAACCTCATAAACCTGTTAACTTTATGTATTGACATCTTGTAATTTTATAACGTATAGTACTTCGGCCATTATAAATATTAATAAATATCATTTATGATCAGATGTTATAATAACAGAGAATTTTAAATGATAGGCAATATTTTTCTGAAAATAATCTATATATAGTTATAATTCATATAACTCCCCATCAATAGAGTATATTCCCAATAGTTAAACCATAAATATATGAAAGAATAGGATATTTGTTGACTTTCTGTTTTTTTCATTGAAATATGGCCACAGGTGCATTCTCATTTAGTGGCATTTTGAGACATTGTTAAAAGGTCAATAAAAACAATGCATAAAACTGCAATATTTGCCACTTGATGTAAAAAAGAGTGTTTTGTCTTTCCCTTAAACAGTTTTTTAAAACCAGACTATTTGTATAAATATAAATATATAAAATATATGGAGTGCTATAAAATGAGGATGCACCTATTTTAGTTGAGGTATTTTGTAAATTTTAATTATAACTTAATGTTTAAGGAGAAAGTTATGGATATGATTAATAAAGTCAATCCTGATGGAAAAATTGAAAGTGATGTTGAAATGACAGTAGATCACTTCGAAAAAATAGAACTGGAAGATTGTAATGTCCCAGTGGGTTGCCCTTGGGGAGCTGACTGCCCGGACGATTCATTTCCAAATCATCACTAATAGTCGGAATAATCTTATAATTGATTAGCTAACAGTAAAGCTCGTCGGTTATGGTCTACTTCCGATTTGCATTGATTGATTTTTATCCTGGTCAGGAGTTTTATATTTTTTGACATTTCAGGGATACAGCCGGTGCGTTTGTTACGTACCGGTTGAAGATAAAAAGCCGGAAATGGCTGTTGATATATTGTTTGATAAATTACAAGGAGTTGAAAATGCTAATGTTTGATGATGTAAAATTATTCGAAAAGAATGGTATGCGTTTTATGTTTAATATTAACAACAGTGAATCTTACACCATTAGCAAGGTTGCTTATAATGTCATTCGCTCTCTTCAGCAAGGTGATAAAAAAAGTGAATTGGTTAAATTATATGGGGAAGATAATGTAAATAATGTATTGGATAGTTTTGGAACTCTGGAAAGAGGTCAAACCAGCGGCCATACCAGAGAGGAGATCGAAAAAAGTTTAGAGGATTTTCGCTTATCAGAAAATAATAATTATGTGGAAGTCATGCTGATGATCGCCCAGGATTGCAACCTGAGGTGCGATTACTGTTATGGAGGGGAGAGCGGAAGGTTTAATAATAGAGGCAAAATGAGCATCAAAACTGCCGAGGTGGCATTTGATTATGCACTAAAAACAACCTCCGATAAAAAATTATTGAAGTTCCTATTCTTCGGTGGAGAACCGCTATTAAACTTTGATGTGATAAAACATCTGGTTGAAAAATGGGAGAAAGAACAAAAACAACATGGCAGGGAAGTATATTTTACCATGACCACCAATGCAACGTTGATAACAGAAGAAATTGCCGAATTTTTCAACCGACATAATATTCAGATAACCATCAGTATTGACGGTCCAAAAGAGATCCATGACAAATTCAGGGTCGGACTTAACGGATCGGGATCATTTGATAAAGTCATGGCTGGAATCAAAATTCTTAGAAAACATGATGTAACGTTTGGTGTTAGGACAACGATAACCGGGGCTGAATCAGACGATCTCAATAATATCACTAACTTTTTCAATGAGAATAAATTTTATATGAACTATGTGGTGCCGGTTAATTATCCGGTCCTGGATAAACAAAACCCCTATGATTTGACACCGGATGATTTATTAAAAATCAGTCACTGGCAGAATGATCTACTGCTTAAAGCCTGTTCTGAAATAGAGGATACTGAAACAGATTCATTCGAAGCCAAACAGTTGAGCATCACATATAGCAATATTAAAAAACGAGAAAGTCCGCATTATTTTAGATGTGGTGCTGGCAACTGGTTAATTACAGTTGATATTGACGGTAATTTTTATCCCTGCCAGCGGTTTGTGGGCATGAAAAGCTTTATGCTTGGAAATGTTTTTGACGGTCAGGATAAAGATAAAACTGTGGAAATGTATTCGGCTTTTATCGAGGCCAGTCAGAATTGTCTAAGCTGTTGGAGTCGGAATTTATGCAGAAAACGATGTTTTCATATGAAAGCAGGTTGTGACGGAGGTTTTTCAGATCTACCAACGGAAATCTGCGATATCTATCGGGATAACTATGAGTCAGCCATTGCGTTTGTCAAACTGGCCAAACAGAAAAACCAGGCGTTTTTTGATAAAAACCAGAATCTGCTACACCGATACGATACAGAAAAAATGGTAGATGACTATAGAAAAGAGCTGGAGAACAAACAGGTAGCCGAGGAATCAACTTCTTAAAAAGTAGCAAATACTATTTACAATATCATTCTAAATAATAGAGATGACAACGATTTCACAGATAGTGCTAAATCCATATACCGGTGAAATCAGTTGTTCTTACTGTGTTGGTTAATCCAATTAATTGTTTCATTCAAAGTGAAACGAATCTTTTAGCAGAAAACAACGCATGACAATCAAAATCAATACGGCCAAAACCATTGTGGTAGAAACAAACTACCATTGTAATTTCAGGTGTATTCACTGTTATGTCCCCGATGATGAAAAAACTGACTTTTGGTATTTATCCTTGAATTTAGCAGATAAGCTGTTTAACGAGCTGGATCATCACAATTTTCGTTATATCCTGCTGACAGGCGGTGAGCCGTTGTTACATCCTGATTTTTTTGATCTTTATTTAATGGCGCATCGGAAGAATTTCAATATTACCCTGTTTACCAATGGTTCTTTATTGGATGAAGAAAAAGTTGAGTTTTTATCACGCTACCCTCCATCCAGAATCCGTATTTCGTGTTTTGGTGACAGCGAAAACAGCTATCAGCAAATCACCGGAAAAAAAGGTTATGAAAAGGTGCTTCGATCCATTTATGAATTGAAGGAAAATGGTATTAACATCGCAATCAAAATACCTTTGTTACGACAGAATTTTAGTGAAGTGGTTCAGCTGAAAGAAACGTTTAAACAAAATGATATTCCAGCCAAGATCGATGTCCGCATCATTCCCCGGTTTAATAATGATACGGATACAGTTCAATACCGCTTGGAACCGGATGAGATCTTAAAGCTTAATCTGGAAAATGTGGCCAGTAGCCAGATTCAATTTAACGAACAAATCGAGGCCAACAAAACGGTTAATAAATTGAGTCTGAGAGATTGTCTTATCAAATGCCAGCCTTTTGTTGTTAATCCCATGGGTCGCCTTCAACTCTGTTTTTTTGTACGGGATTTTAGTGTTGATCTTAATAAACATAGTTTCTTGGAAGCCACCAGAAGGCTAATCACCGATATTTTGGCATACTCCGACCAGAACCCGGAAAGTACGGACCGGAAGTGCTTTAATTGTGACAAAAAATCGATCTGCCCATATTGTCCGGGTTGGGCTAGGAATGAAGTCGGTTCGGAACACTTGCCCATCGATTTTTTGTGTCGATTGAGTGAGTTATACTATGACAAGTATTCAAAAATGGTTATCCAGGGTGAAACAGAATGATTGAAGAAACAAAAAGTGATGATTTTAAGGTAATAATTATTGATTCGGATTCAAGTCACAAGACCTATCATCATTACCAGATGTTTTCATTGATACCAAATTTTAGAGATGTCTGTATCGCTTTAAAAAATCATTACATTGATTCATCCTTTTTTTGTTTTCATAAAAGCCATATCGAATCGATCAAAGAACGCCTGGCAGAGAATTTATATCAAATCATTTTTGTACATATCGATAATTGTCTGGAACCAAATCTTTTTGAGATTTTAGAAAAGAAGAGACAGGAGAAAAAAGAATTCCTGATCATAGTTTTTGGTTATTTAGCCACCAGGAGACCGCAGGAGATTTTGGAGGCATATTCATTTATCGACTATTGCATTCAAGGACACCTTGATTTTTTAATTCCTCAGATATGCATAGCTGTCCAGAAAAAAGGAAATCTGGATAGTTTTCCTGATCTTATTTCTAGTAGTCATCCGTCCAGGCAAGAAAATGATCACAAGAAGCAGGTGGATTTTCCGGATATCGGGGCATTTTATCAAACTGCCGGTGATCAGGATCTATCCGGATTTCACAGAAAGGATCAACAGGTTGTCCTGTTGCAGTCTTCCGTTGGATGTCCCTACAAATGTTCGTTTTGCCGAATGAGTACTTTTCATCATAATCATTGGAAACGGGGATATCTTATCAAAGATATGGATAAAATTTTATCTGAAATTAAGTTTTACCATTTGGAAAAGGGAGTTCAACATTTTAAGTTTTTTGACTTCAATTTTTTAGGAACAGAAAAACAGGCGCTCTGGAAAGCAAACGCTTTTGCTGAAGGAATAAAGCGTGAAAATTTAACCATCACATATGAGTTTAATTGTCGGACCAATTGTATCAGTCAGGATGTTATCGAACCGCTGAAGGAAACCGGATTAAAACTTGTGGCTGTTGGTATTGAGAGCATGTCTCCATCACAATTGGAACGGTTTCATAAAAAAATCACCGTTGAACAACATACCAAAGCCCTTGAAATACTATCCAAAAATAATATTTTTGCCCAATGTTACGTCATTCTATTTGATCCGCTGGTCACCATTGAAGAAATCAAGGAAAGTCTAAACGGTTTGATTAAGCTGGCCAGGCATGCCAGTATTTTAACCCATGAGAAAATCGTTCTATATTCAAATGTGGCATATTATAAAAACCACCATCAAAATATAAAAGGATTAAAGCCGATGCCAAATTCGCTGGGTACGGCCTTTAGCTATGAGTTCAATGATCCGGTTTGTGAAAAAGTGTTCCCGGTTTTTGAGAAATTAAGCCTGAGCTATAAAGCAGAATCAGAGAAGCTTTTTAAAGAAATATTCTCAGGAAAAATAACCGGAATACAGGAATACATACTCATTCGATTTATTCATCTGCAAAGATTAGTGATGTTGAAAGAATCTATCGAATTATTGACAAACAATGATTTAGTATTTGAAGAGATGTTACAGAACAAGTTGGCAGAGGTGGAAAAAAACATGATCTATCTATCCGATAAACTTTTAAAGAAGTCCGAAAGACTAAGTGGAACCATCAGCAGAAACTAATTAATCATAAACACCCATTGGAAAAATATTAAATGAAAAAAAAATTCATTTTAATATCACCCGTTCTGTTTTACTCGGGAAAGCAAAAACCTGAGATGATAAAATATCATTTGCTTTCGATAATGAGTCATCTGGATGAGTTTGTAGACGTCAAAATTATCGATTTTGATGTTCTATTAAATAACCAGAAATCCGCAGAAGATATTGAATCTTTCAATCGTAAAGCGGAAGAAATCATTGGCAATGAGACGTTTGATTACGTAGGCATCAGTTGTTACACCAGTTTTCACTATATGTGCACCTTATCCCTTTTAAAAATATGCAATAAAATCAATCCTAAAGCCATATTGATTATCGGTGGTTATCATCCAACTGCCTTGGCAGAGGATTTTATTGATGACAGCATTCCGGTCGATTATATTGTTCGTGGGGAAGGGGAAGAATCGCTGGCTGAAATTGTGTGTAACACTTCGGAACGTCCAAAAAAAACAACAGTAATCAATGGCAAGTTGTTAAATCTATCAAATGCCAAACGTGTTTTACATGAACAATATCCTTACAAAACCGGTGATATATCCATACCACTGAGCAGGGGGTGCTTTTATAAATGCAGTTTTTGTGTACAAAGTCACGATTATCCCAATAAACTAAGGCACTACTCCATCGAAAGAGTTATGGAAGAGATCGATAATGCCTGCCGATATCTGCCAGTAGAGAGTATCATGTTTATTGATTCTTTCTTTGGCGTCAACAAACGCTATACGCTGCTGCTTCTGGAAGAATTAAAAAGAAAATTCAATCACCTGACATTCTGGGCTGAAACCCGGGTGGATAATGTAACGGAAGATTTGGTCAAAGGAATTAAAGGATTAAAATTTGAGCTTCATTTGGGGGTTGAGTCGCTGGCAAATAAAACGTTGGAATTGATGAATAAAACCAAAAATCCTGACAAATATATCGACTGCTTTCACAAGGCGATTCGCCTATGTAATGCTCACAATATTAATACACGTTGCGGATTTATCGCTAATTATCCCGGGGAAGATGTAAAAAGCCACTATCAAACATTGCATCAGATCGAACAAGCCATTGATCCTTACACATACTCAAGTGTGTGGATTAACTTCAATCTATTTCGTTTATATCCCGGTAACGCCCTATATAGTCAAAAAGAAGAGCTGGCAGATAAATATGGATTCAAATCCAATAACAAACAGTGGTGGAAAAAGGAAGGTGGCGACATGATTCAAAATGCCTCTGATTGTATATGTTCTTCGGATGTTATGCGGGAATTCGGATATGCGCCCAAATTCTGGACAAAAGACGTATTGGGACTGAAAGAGCGCTTTTCAAGCAAATTCACTTATTCGGCTTATACCCACTTTTGCAGAGATGAGATCATGAGTTCCCTTAAGCAGTGCTATTCGGACCGCAGGCACAACTATTGGAGCAGTTGGGAATACAAAGATCAAATCGAATTATTGAGCAGGTTTCGATTCGGTTTCAAAGATCATTTTTATCTTTATAAAAAGTTACTGACAAAAAACTATTTAGAAATTCTGCCATTTTTTATCAAGATATTCGAAAAAACTGTTTTCGACCTTCAGTTACAACTGATCAAGGATTACGACAATACCAATGATACACAAAAACAATTAAAAGAGATTGATCGGATATTGACTGTTTTTGAAAATGACAAGGAGGTTAATGTCAAAAACATAAAAAAAGGAAAAGGAGCATTACCCATTAAAATCAGTTTAAACAATATGAGTTTTATTATTCAAAAGAATGAAAAAAACACCATTAATGTTTTTAATACCAGTAATATAAAGTGGAAGAATTAGGCGTGTGTCCTGTAGATTCTGATGCTTTTTTATTATACACATTTCAGGGTTTTTGGAATTTTGAGCTGAGCAATCAATAAATGGCAGAGCGGCCTTATGTGGCCGCCAACGGATTTTGTGTGCACATCTGTCAACATAAGCTTGGATAATGCTCGATAAATAATAAAAACTTATCTTTTTTAAAAGCATTTGCCAAAATATTGATGCCATATGTGTTGTAAAGACCTTTCGGTGGGGACGTAATCCCGTCCTACCGTTTGTTTGTATCTTAATCTAAAATTTGTGATCCGGAATGATAGTCATCCGGTATTTGTGAACGTAGTACTTCTTGTTCCTTGTTCTGAAGCGGCTCATGCAAAACCCTGAAATGTGTATTGTTGTTTTGAGAATAATTAAATGATTCAAAAACTTGAACGTCAAACATTGCATGAGGTACTAGTGCCGGGAAAAGGCGTCAATATTCTTATTATGGGCGGGACTGGTTTTCTGGGCCCGGAATTGGTCGATGCATTAATAAAACAGTTTTCTGATTGTTCCATCACTCTTTTCAACCGAGGAAACCAAAACCACCGAATGGGTCATTTGATTCGGCATATTAAAGGGAATCGAAAAAATCACCAAGACATTCTTCAATTGAAAGCGTTTGATTTTGATTATGTTTTGGATCTGTCCGGCATGTTTGCCGAAACAATCCCTTTGATGCTGGAGGTACTGGGAAAAAATATAAAAAAGTACATTTTTATCAGTAGTATCGCAGTTTATCCGAGTCGACCCGAATATATGGATGAAACGACTCCAACCGGTTTTGCTCCTATTTGGGGAACCTATGGCAAACAAAAATATCAATGTGAAGATAAATTAATCCAACATTGGAGTGGCCGGGGGGATCTGATTATTTTACGACCTGCGTATATCGTTGGTTTTAAAGACCAGCTCTATCGTGAAAATCGGATTTTAGCCAGGATGAAGACAGGGAAAACAATATATATTTCCAATAAGGGACAGGAACGAATTCAGTTTGTTCATAAAGATGATTTGGTGAGCATTTGTTGTAAAATGTTAACCTGTGAAAACTCAGGCGCAATCTGTATTTACAATGTTGCAGCCGATGAAATGTATACTATCAAAAACTGGATGAAGCATTTATCAACGAAATGTCATCAAAAACCAGCATTGGAATATATCCCTTTTTCAGAAAACAATCGACACTTATTCCCATATTTGCCTGCTGATGTTGCAGTTTGTTCAAAAAAAATCGAGACAGTATTAAACATAAAGCTCTCAAATGATTTTACAAGTTAACTAAGGAACATTAAAAGGAGATTGAAGTGAAACAAGTAGCTTTAATAACCCCTTTGTTAATCGATCGGTTGGATGTTTCCTACGGGTTGCACAAAATAAAAGAATTCGCTCTGAAGGATAAGGAAATTAAAGACAAAATAGAAATCTCCATCGTCGGTTTAACGGATTATGAAAATCTTGAAGAGCGGTTTACAAAGCTTATTGAATCCGGTGTGAATATGATCGGGTTATCCATGTTTATCTGGAATGTTACCCAGAATTTGAAATGTGCCCATATTATTAAAAAAATAGATCCGAGTGTTTTGGTTGTTTTGGGCGGTCCTCAGGTAAGTGATATTAAGAATTGGAATATTTTTCAATACAGCAATGCCGTTGATGTAGTGATCCAGGGAGAAGGTGAGGAAGTATTCAGTAACGTATTAAAACACTGGCTAAAAAATGATACTGTCAACAACATGGATTTTCGGGGTGTGGCCTATCATCAAAAAGAAATTGGCGGAGTGGTGAATCATGGTAAGGCTCGGGTAACTGTCTTGGATGCCATACCGTCTATATATAGGCAGCAGAAAGTCAATCCTGATATATTTTATGGATTGGAGACCAATCGTGGATGTTACAACAGATGTGCCTATTGCTGTATTGGTGCGTCAAAATTTAGACAGCATTCCCTTGACTATGTCACCAGGGAATTGGAAAGAATGGCAGATTTGGGGATTAACAAGATCATTATTCTGGATAGTTCATTCACTTATAACCTGAAACGAACAAAAAAAATTGCTGCTTTGCTCCAAAAAAACAGGATGCGTTATATCTGTTGTGCATATGCCGAGGAATTGTCTGAAGAAATGATAGACATATTAATCGATTCGGGAGCGTTAAAACTGGAATTTGGTCTGCAATCCAGTAACAATGAGGCACTTCGGTTAATGAACCGAAAAATGAACCAGGATTGCTACCGCGAAAATATGGAATTACTGATGCAAAAAGTAAAAGGGACTGATATCGAGGTTAATGTGGATATTATCTGCGGTTTACCGGGTGATAATCTCGAAACCTTCAAAAAATCACTGGATTTTGCATATTCTTTTTATCCAACAAAGGTTTCCGCTTTTCCACTTCAACTATTGCCTGGAACTGAATTCTTCGCCCATCAGAGTAATTACGGTTTTTCGATTGATCCCATCAAAATAACACCGAATTTCGACCTGAATACCCAAAACAGGTATAATTTACATAAATATAACCTTGTAAAAAGTAATCTCAGTTTCTCTGAAGATGATATGAACGAAGGGGTTAAAATCGCCAAGTTAAACAGTTTGATCGCACAAACCGGTTTGAATGAAACCATTTATGCCATATTAGATAATGAAAACATACCTTTCCTGACATTTTTCGATCATTTTTATGATATCATCGATGATCATCTCTATTCATTAATGGAATGCTATGATCGGGATATCAAAAGAAGAACAGAAATAATGAAATTGTTTGGAAAAGGATTGTTAGCATTTATGTCTCAACATTGTGAAACAGAGAAAGTAACCGTTGAAATTTTTAACGATCTGGCTCAAAAATTCCAGCTAAATCCAGCAGAACTGGATCTTAAGTGGAAGAATCAATCGGGCGGCACAAAACTGGGTTTTTATCAGAATGACGATAAGGCCATCCCAATCAAAAACAAAACCCAAAACTTAGAATGTCATTAAAAATAACATTGCTGGATGGAAATTGTGGATTTAATTATGGTCCCAAGGCAAGGAGTAACGGGAAAAGTGTCCAGTTCCCTTTAGGTTTGTTGTCCTTGGGAGCATATTTGAAAAAACATGGTATTCCAACAGGTATTGATCTCCTGGATAATCAACCTTTCAGCCGTGGAAACGAAATTAACGAGATGGCAGAATATATAAATCGAATCGATGCGGATCTGATTGGCATTTCCTCCACTTCTGTCAATTTGCCGTTTATTTTAATGGCCTTAAAAAGAGTTAAAAAATCAGGAAGAAAAGTTATCCTGGGTGGTCATGGGACATCGTTTTTACCGGATGGATTTCATGAACATTTTCCTTATATCGATTACCTGGTTCAAGGAGAAGGTGAACTTCCGTTTTTGAATATCGTTTCTTCGTTAACTCAAAATTTTACCGATTCAAATGAAACAGAACCGAATAATCAACGTTTGGTGAATTTGGATGAGATTCCACCTCTTGATTACCAGGCCTGTCTCAGACAACCGTTGGAAGAGATTAACAAACCCTTGTTTTTGCCTATCAGCTCTTCCAGGGGATGTCCCTATTCATGTGTATTTTGTGCAACGTCCGTTTTTTGGCGCAATAAAGTCAGCTATCGAAATACCGGGCGTTTGGTGGACGAAATGTCTGACCTGGTTTCCAAGAATAGACATCTTTTTTTTGTATTTGTAGATGACCTGTTTACGCTTAACAAGCGAAGAGTATCGGAATTCTGTGACCAGATTTTAAAAAGAAAACTTCAGATTCAGTGGATCTGTTTTGCCCGCTTGGATTCAATCAACCAAAAGATACTGGAGCAGATGAAATCAGCCGGATGCCGTTTGGTTTCGTTTGGGGTGGAATCGGGAAATGATCAAGTATTGGAATCGATCGGAAAGAATTATACTGTTTCCCAGGCGTTTCAAACCATTTGCATGGCTAAACAAATCATCGGTTTTGTGGAGGTTAGTTTTATTTTGGGTTTTCCATTTGAAAATCTTGATCAATATCGTGACACGGTTTATTTCATGAAACGCTGCTACCAATTGGATTGTCGTGTAAAAAACTATTATCTGACACCGTTTCCTTCAACCGTTTTATATAAAAAATATGCCAAAAAATTAAAGAGAGATAACCAGTTTCTGAATCTGTCTATTCGAACTCCATCGCTGGATAATAAAGAAATCCAGGATTTTTTTGATCAATTTCCATATTTTAGTATCCCTTTTTCCTACTATCATCATGAAGAGTTGATGCAGAAACACCAGTTATTTCTGGATTATGAGGCAGAACTTGGTTGTGATAGCAAAATGAATTAGGGTCGCAGATTTTGTAGATTGAGCTGATTCAAAAAACGGTTAATCCAAACATCTTTTTTAAGAGATATCAATGAAGCTCCTGTTAATATTACCACCTTCCATATATCCTATTACGCCGCCATTGGGCATATCATTGTTAAAGACTTATTTGTCTTCCTGTTATTCAAATCTAACGGTAAAAAACATCGACCTGAACATCTTCTTCAGTCGATATTTAGTGAAGAAGGTTGAGTCTGAACTGAGTAAGCATGAAAATTCAACCATAAAAGATTTTTTAGCTGCCCATCGTGTGATGCAGAAAAAAGGATTGGAGAGTTTTACACTAAAAAGTTATGGAAATGCAGGAGTGTTTTTTTGCTCTTATTGGAACCGGGAGCTGAAGAAACTGAATCAGGCTTTGAATGAATATATTTTGAATACGCACCCGGCACCGGATGAGTTGATCCCATTTTTTAAAATCATTGAAAAAGAAAATGCTGATCTGATTGGTTTTTCTGTTATTTTTAGCTCCCAGTTTTATTTTACAATCGGATTGGCAAAATGGTCCCGTGAAATTCTGGGAATACCGACCATTATTGGCGGAGCTGCGATGAGAGATCTGCCATTTATCAATCAAAAGCCTTACAACTCGTTTTTTGATCATGTTGTTGAAGGTGAAGGAGAAGTACCGTTAACACATATCATTGATAGTTATATCGGTCGCCGAAGAATTTTCCGTACGGATTATCATCCCTTAAATAATGGTAACCAGATCGACGGTAACAATATCATGAACTTAAACAGCCTTCCTTCACCTGATTATGATGATTTGCCCTTTAATGAATATCTTAGTCCGGCCATCGTCCTTTCTGCCATTACTTCAAGGGGGTGTGGATGGGGTAAATGCTCTTTTTGTTCTCACCATCACAGCTACGGGGCGTTGCGGTTTAAAAGCGCCTCAAGTGTAGTGAATGAGTTGCAAGAAATGAATGAAAAATACGGAATTTATCACTTTGATATGGTGGATGAATTTTTACCTCCCAAACAGCTTGAATCCTTGAGTGAAGAAATAATTAACCGCAGACTTCATGTAAAGTTTTCTTTTTTAGGTCGCCCGGTCAAAGCATATACTGACACTATTTTAAATAAAGCATACCGCGCCGGAGCACGATTTATTTTCTGGGGTGTGGAAAGCGGTTCGCAGAGGGTTTTAAACCTGATGAAAAAAGGGACCAAAGTTGATGATATTGAAGGGGTGTTAAAACGGAGTTACCAGGCTGGTATTCGGAACTGTATTTATACCTTTACCGGATTTCCAGGTGAAACCGGGAAAGATCGACAACAGACAATGAGTTTTATAGAACGTATTCAGGCTTATTTATTTGTGGTACATACCGGCCGTTTTTCTTTGCAACTTGGGTCTCATGTACATAAACATCCCGAGAAATATGGTATTGAAATACTTGAACCGGATAATATTAGGCCTTCACATGCTGCCTCCGTTCCTTACAGGTACATAAACGGAGTTGATATCGCGGCGCTGACCAGGGAGCAAGACAGGTACGATCAATTTTGCAGAGAAATTAACGGAGACAACGAATATTACGGTCGAATGCGAAGGCATTTACTATTAGCTTACGAATAAGGGTGTTTTTATTTGATATTGTGCAATTTAGACTTTTTAAAAGGAAACACATCCATGAAACTAGCGTTAATTACCGTACCGGGGGTTTACCCGGTATCGCCGCCATCCGAGCTGGCTCAAATGAAATCTTATTTGCTGGATGAGGTCGAGACGTTGGAAATAAAAACAATTGATCTGAGTTTGACGTTTGACCAATGGTTACTTCAAGAAGCCAAAGATAAAGTAAAAAATAATCAAAATGATATCGAAAAAAAGAAGCTGTCGGAGTTTATAACGTCTTTTGAGGTGCAACGCAGCAAAGACCGTTCTCAATATAACTTGAAGACGTGTAATCACTACGCATATGTATATATTGATCACATGAGCCGGGAATTAAAAAAAATCAATGATGATTTAGTGTCTAATTCTAATGAAAATATCCCATCATCAGGGGGATTACCCAGATTCATAAAAGCCATAGAAGCGGAAAAACCGGATATGGTTGTTTTTTTCGCCCGGCTAAAACACCAATTTCCCATCACCATGGCCCTGGCCAGATATTTTAAAAACAAGTTAAATCGATTTGTAGTGTTGATCGGTAATTTTGCTCTAAACGATTCACTGACTCAAAATTAGGGAAAATACCAGGAAAACTATGATCAGTTGATACTGGGAGATGCCTTGGATTCGCTAAAAAGGACAGTCTTAACATACCCCTGTACGGAAAACATCCCCAAAACATTTGTTCCTGAAAATCGGGATATAGTGTATCAGGCTGATATACCACAGAATATCGAAAATATGCCCTTCCCGAATTATGACGATATAGATCTGAAACAATATTTGGTTCCACATACAATTGTGCCGATTAGCCTGTCGTACGGTTGCCAGTGGAATAAGTGTTCCTTTTGCACCTATAAAAGTACTTATTCAAAGATTAAATCTCGCAGTATTAACAGAGTGGTTAATGAGTTGGAATTTCTAAAAGAAAAGTATAATATTTTTCATTTTGATTTTTATGATTCGTGGATACCTCCCAAAAAACTGAAATCTCTATGCGAAGAGATTTTGCATAGAAAACTCCATGTCCGATTTATGTTTATGGCCAGGCCGATCATTGATTATGAACCGGAAATATTGGATTTGTCTTTTCAAGCGGGTGGCAGGTATATTTTCTGGGGGGTGGAAAGTGGCTCACAACGTATGTTAAATCTGATGAATAAAGGCACAAAGGTTGAAGATATAGACACGGTCATCAGGAGAAGTCATGCTGCCGGTATTCATAATTGGGTATTCTCCATGAAGGGATTTCCCGGAGAAACAGCCCAAGACCTAAGCCAGACCATCACACTTCTAAAAAATCTAACACCGTATTTATACGGTGTGGCCATTCGTGATTTTGCATTATCATATGCCACCACCATATATAATCAACCGGAAAAATTTGGGATAGAAATTCTGCCGTTTACTGATAAACAACTAAAAAAAATACCGTATATCGAACAGAATAAGGATAATAGTGATCAAGTCAAAGAAAAACACCAGGAAATCAAAACAGTTTGTGATGAAATTAATAAAGATAAAAACCTTTTTTCCAGTGTTCGTTACCTGCTTTTTACTTGTGAAGAGCAATATGAAAAAGCTATTTAACCATCCAATGAAAAACATGTATTGTGCGGTGGTTTTTTGGGGACTCACCTGCATTGGTTGTGGCTCCCTGTTTATATCAAATGTGGAAGCTTCCAACTCTCTGGAAAAAAGTCAGATGGTTACCTCTACAAAAACCGTTGTCCTGGCCAGGCCTACTGATACATATTATCCATTGGCAATGGAGATTTCCCAACAGGAGTCATTGTCATTGATGAATGAAATCCAGGAAGCCATTGATCAAGATCCGGTATATATCATTTGGGTGGTTCATCCAAAGCATCTTTCGGAAAACAGGTTGATTGAGGTGGGAGAGGCCTTGCAGGAACATCCGTCAAATATATCCATCGGCATAATAACGGGAACGGATGCGGTATCAGCAAAAAAATTGTGGCAGGGAAAATTATCCCACAAAAACATATTTACAACGGTTAGTGAACCAAGAGACAAGATTTTTAGTAACTTTCCTACAGATGACATCAAACGGGTTTCCATTGAAAATATCCAACACGCTCTTCAAAACACCAACTATTTGGCGTTTTCCGGGGGTGGGGGACCAAGCTTTTGGAGAATTGATAAAAAAAAAACCTACTTTAGACCGGAAGATATTCCACAACTGTCTTCGATTATCATTAGCAGCGGTGGATGCCAGACTGCGCAAATCTGGAGAGATAATTCCATTGCACTGAAGTTTATTGACCAGGGTGCCGTTGGTTATGCCGGGTTTATTTTTAGTCCTGCACCTTATAATCTTTTTGGATTTCCAGATGATTTTCCCTTTAAATTGTCATGGCGTCAATTTCCGGTCGGGCATATTATTTCTCTCCAAAATAAGGGATTGTTTCAGGGATTTGCAAAATTTCCCTTTTTCTATTTTTTTGGAGATCCCAGGATCTATTTTAATGAAAAAGCCCCTTATCAACTGATCAGCGATTATATTGAAAACGGTATTCGCCATTTGGAATATCAGCTGGATCAGACGGGAATCGTCCCCATTAAAATTACAAATGGAGCACAGTACGGTTTTATCAAGGCCAATGGGATTACATCAGCAACAGAACATGATTTTTTCTACAACAATTTTATCCAAATCATGACCATCCAAAAGGATAAATATGTTTTGCTGAACACCGACCAAAAGAGAATAAAACTATCCCTTTATTCACATCCACCCTGGTATTGGTTTATGATAGATCCTTTGCTCGATTCTTTGGATCATGTTTTGTTTTACATTCCCCATACGACCGGGCTGGTATTTGATATTCTGATTATTTGCCTGGTGCTGATAATTACCTTCTGGTTTTGTTATAGATTTAAGATTTCCATCAAACAACACTTACTTGCGTTTGTCTCAATAAGTGCCGGGATAACGCTGCTATATGCCATGTATGTTCTGTTTAGACTGGAACAGATATCCATCGTGAATATTCCCGTTCCTTTTAATATGATAACCTTGGCGGTCACCTTTATCCTGGTGGGGTGTGGGACATTGATATTTTTAAATACAAAAAAATGGAAAGGAACTCTGTCGGCTATATTGATTGCCACCTTTCCAAGTTGGGCAGTAGCCATGTTTTGGTTAGGAGGTTTAATCGTGATTAACCTGGCTTCAATTGTCAAAGGGCTGAAATCGCCTATCTATAATTATAACCTGGGATTGATGCCATTGATCACATCAATTTTTTATATTGCTCTGACATTTTGCATGTTGACGCTGCTTAAAAAAACAATTCAAAAAAAATGAAGCAGGCTAAAAAATGAATCATGCGTATAGTGCTGATATTGCATTAAATATATCTGATTTAACCAAACATTTTGGTGGACCTTTTTTTAATAAAAAAAAGATTTTAGCTGTCGATCAAATATCCTTTAAGATTAAAAGAGGAGAAATATATGGTTTGCTGGGACCTAATGGAGCCGGTAAAACCACCACGATCAAGATGCTCTGTGGATTGATTAAACCGGATTCCGGAGAAATCACCATCAACAATGTTTTACTGAATAAGAACAGATGTCAATCGCTATCTGCCATCAGTACCGTATTGGAAGGCAAAAGAAATATTTATTGGCGCTTAACCGTTAAAGAAAATCTGGAATATTTTGGGAATATCCGAGGAAAAACGACTCAACAGATTAGCGAGAGAATCGACTATTTACTAGAGTTGTTGGACTTGACTGACAAAAAAAATACAATCTCCCAAAAACTGTCCAGGGGGATGCAACAAAAAGTAGCTGTTTGCAATGCTTTGGTTACCGATCCCGATATCTTGTTATTGGACGAACCGACCTTGGGTTTGGATGTACGTTCTGCAAAACTAATCGAAAACTGTCTGCTTGAAATCGCCAGGAAACAGGGAAAAACAATTCTGCTCACCACCCATAATATGAATCTGGCACAGAATCTCTGCGATCGGTTAAGCATCATTCATCAAGGTTCTATTATTCAAACCGATTCAGTTTCAAATTTATTAAAATCCAGTATGTTATCCTATTTCGAGTTTAAACTGACGGGTGAGGTAACATCAATATTTGAAACACAATTGAAAATCTTGGATTTTGATACCCGAATATCCAAAAATGCAGAACATTTTACCATCAAAGCCTATATTCAAAATAACGAAGAGATTTTTCAAATGATGTCTTTCCTCAAAACCCAAGACTCAAAAATCGAGTCTATCAATAAAAAAGAACCCACCCTGGAAGAGGTGTTTTTACATCATACTCAATGATTTTACTGTCATCCTGACGGATGACGATTGAAACGACCAACAAATGGTAGAACGGCTCCATGCAACTGCCAACAGATCAATTTAATCAGCAATTAAACCATTAATTCTAACAATAGAAAAATCCATCAAAATGAATCTGATCCAATCCTTACCCCTGGCTCTAAAAGCCGAACTTCGGTTTAAATTCATACTGAAAAAACGGTACATTCTGGAAACCGTCATGTCGTTGCTCGCCCTGTATGGACTTTTTATGGGGATATTCCTCGGAATCAAAACCCTGGGTGGTGTGGAATTAACCAGTGGGGATTTTAACACAAATATTGCTTACGGAATTATCAGTTATGTCATGTGGTCTCTGTCCAGCACAGCATTTGGGGGGATGAACAATATCATTACATCGGAGGCGTTGGCAGGTACGTTGGAGCAGCTTTACTTGAGCCCGTTCGGATTCTTGAGAATTTTGATTTTGCGTGCCCTGTCCGGCATGTTGTTCAATTTGATTGAAATGATAGCGCTGCTTTCTCTCATTATGGTTTCCACCGGGATTTATCTGAAGCATAATATTTTGGCTGCAATTCCAGTACTTATTGTGACGTTAATCGGTTTATATGGGTTTGGATTCATATTGGCCGGTTTGGCCCTGATTTTTAAAAGGACAGGCCCAATAGTAGGGGTAATCCAATTTTTATTTTTATTTCTATCAGTTGTGCCGCTGGATAGTTTCTCCATGGTTATAAAAAAGTTTTTACAATCACTGCCTCTGGTACAGGGAGTCTCTATCATCAAACGGTTGATGGTTCATCAGGAAAGCTTAAGTTCCATGTTTTTCAACTTTGATCTATTGATATTAGGGATGAATTCTGTTTTTTATGCACTTTTTGGTATCCTGTTCTTTAAGTGGATAGATGGAAAAGCAAGGCACTACGGACTAGTAGGGCATTATTGAGGTTGAATCAAAAAAAAATGCCGCTCTACTATAATCGTTGCTCGTATGGGATCTTTAGCAGGGCGGGTACGCCCCCTTCCCACCCCTGACCCATATGTGAATTAAGTGGTAGAGCGGCCCAAGATAAGGCCTGCAAAATAAATGGCCAGGTAAGACAAATTCAACAAACCACGCAGAATGAAGATGACTCTGAATAACTTAAGACTAAAAACTACAAGTTTAAAATGAAACTCCTGCTTCTATATCCTCCTGGCGTTGGCATTCCTCGATGGCCACCTTTGGGAATCAGCAAGTTAAAATCATTCATCGAGCAGAATCTACCTGATGTCCAGGTCACATCAATGGATTTAAACGTTAACTATGTAGATCTGATTTTAGATAAAGAAAAGAGAATTTTTGGCCGGAACAGCTCGGTTGATAATGATGCTGCTTCGTTGAATGAATATTATGACAAATTATTCCAATACCAAAGTAATTATCAGGACAATTTTACTGAGAAAAAGAACATCGCCAGTATCTATTATTCAATTTCAAAACATCTGGAAAATTATATCAGACAGTTTCGTCAAACCTACCAACAGAAACCTTCTTGGGAGATATCAGCGTTGGTTCAACTGATATTATTTCATAAACCGGATTTAATTGGTTTTTCCTATCAGATTTTTCCTCAATATTATTATTTAATCGCTTTAGGCAGGGCTCTTAAAGCCGAAACAGAAATACCGATCATTGTAGGAGGCCCTCTTTCTGGCAGTTTGGAACAGGATCAGAATGTAGAAGGGCTATTTGACAAGATTATTGATGGAGAGGGCGAGTTACCGTTATCCCGTTTTATTTTATCGCAAAACGGAATTGATCAAAAAAAGAATTCAACCCTGCTAAACAGCATTCAAGAACAAAACGGATTGATCCACAATTTAAATCAACTGCCTTTTCCTGATTATTCAGATTTACACCTGCAAAACTATTTTAACTTACATCCCACACTATGGATTATGGGAAGTCGAGGATGCGCATGGGAAAAGTGCTCATTTTGCGTTCTATACAAAGGGACCTCAAATTTTAGAATCAGGGAATCATCCGATATTGTTGATGAAATGGAGTTCCTTAATCATCATTATCAAATTACTCATTTTGATTTTACCGATAGCTGGATTTCACCCGGTCGACTAAGGTCGATGTGTCACCAGATTATCAGAAGAGGACTAAACATCCGGTTTAGTTTTTTTGGACGACCTATCCCGGCTTATAATGAAGAGTTGTTAAATTTGGCTGCCAAAGCTGGGGTAGACTCAATTCGTTGGGGTTGCGAATCAGGATCCCAACGAATTTTGGATTTAATGAGTAAAGGTACAACAGTTGTAAATGTTGAGGGTGTACTGCAACGTTCGCACAAGGTCGGAATAAAAAACAACGTGACCTTTATCGTCGGTTTTCCCGGTGAGATGGAAAGCGACTATCAGGAGACGGTTTCTTTTACCCATAAAATCCAACCATATGTAAACAGTTTTCGTGGCAGGTTTTTTAATTTATATAAAGGATCAAAAGTATATGATGAACCTGCAAAATTTGGCATAAAGATTTGTGAAGACGATCCCTCAATTCATTCAACAGCCAATAAAAGTGTGGGATTTCAACGGGTTTCATCCGCTGGCAAAAGAAACAACAATGCCGATGAACAGGTTGTTCAGCGTTACAAACACTTCAGGACACTACTGAATCAATACAATCAAAACAGAATTTACGATCTGTAATACCGCTTTATAAAACTCATCAACTTGGACGCAGCTCTCGGCGGCAAATGCAATATGCATTTTTTTTGTATTTTTCAGAACAGTGACCCAACCAAAATACAGCGTCGTCATTTTTACCAAATCCTACGGAATCGCCTTCTATTTCCCTGATGAGTTTACAAATTATGAGGTTATTTATCCATAACATATTGTTATATATGCCTAACTCTAAATAAAACGATACTCCCTGACTTGATAAATGTTGCTCCATTTCAAACATATCGAATAAACGTTGCCGGATTTTGTTCTTGATTGTTTTGTTAGAACGTTTCCATAGTTATAGTTTATAATTTCAGTATTTTTACCGGCATGTTTATATTAAAAATTAAGATTTAAATTTTTTAGGGAGATATGAACCGAAAAGGTCTTTATTAAGTGAAAGCTTAAATCTTGGGAGACTTAAGCTTTTTTTATTACAAGCATTATCCATCATATCGCAGGGCGTTGATGATGTTTGTTTTGGCGGCGTAGCGTGCTGGTAGCCAGGCACTGATTAGACTAACGACCGTCAGGTAGATCAACGTGATAATAATACCGTTTATATTGGGTGATATTACTACCCCGACGGTTTGTTCCAATAACATCATTTGTAGGCTGTAGAGTGCTACCGGCAAAGTGACCACGCAGCCCAGGGCTACGGTGATAAATACTTCGTACACCACACTGGATATGATTTGTCCTCTTTTGGTGCCGATGGCCCTTAATACACCTATTTCTCTGCGTCTATCCAGAATAGAAATTATCAGGGTATTGGCAATACCAAGCACAATAAACGGTAATAATAAAAACTGGATCAGATAACCAATAGTCCGATAAGGATTACGGTACAACTTATTAGTGTCGTTTTTGTCTAACACTTGGATAGAACTACCGAATTTTGTTATTAAGGATTGTTTCTCTTTTTTTATGTCAGTTCCAGGCTTAAAATTAATGGTTAAACGATTGGTCGAATGATTCCCCCAGAATTGAGTAAATAGGGTTTTGCTCATAATAATCTGGCTTTTGCTTTGGCTTAAAACACCGACCACCTCAAATTCGCGATGTTGCTGTAAAGGTGTCTGGATGGTAATTTTTTGACCGACTTTTTTTAGTCCATCATCCAGAGCGCTCCAACCACCAACCAGAATTGCAGGATGTTGGACATTGTTCAATTGTTCTAAAATAGTTGGTTGGTCACCTGCCACCAGGGAAAATTGACCTTTCCCCTCTTTAAAAGGTTCCAAATCCATGGCTCGTATCAGATAATTATGATTGTTTCCCAGTTTAATCCGCTTATGAGATTCCGAAGCGATTAAGTTGATATTGGGCAGGGCGGTTATTTGATCAACAACAAAGTCGGTGATCGGTGCCAATGGTGTTCGAGGATTAGGTCCCATGCCTATAATCTGAAGATCCCAAATATTTTCAATCTTTGAAAGACGATGGTAAAATGCACTTACACCCTGCCCGATTCCATTGCCCAGGACAATCAGAAGAATAGTGACTGAAATCATTAAGCTGGTAATGACAGTTCTGACAGGACGTTTGGTGATACCGGCCACAGCCAGGATACCTCCGGGCCCCAGGAAACGGTGGGCAAATTTAGGTAACAATTTTAGTAATTTATTAAATAGTAATGGAAAAATGCAAAGGCCACCCAAGGTGGTGAGAACAATGGTTATAAGTGACATCAACGATGCCATCCGGGTTTGAGACAACATCTGTCGAATAGGAAACAAACTTGCCAATAGAATCAAACCCAGGACGCAGGCTATCCCGATAATTTGAGGACGAATGGGGGTTGTCAGAAATTTATCTTCATCCCATGCTTGGGTGATGGCGTCAATGGGATCGAGCTTGGCCGCTTTACCCGCCGGCAACAGGGTGGAGATTACCACAACGACGAGAACCAGGAAAAAAGAAACGAAAGGAGCCCATGGTGGGATAATAATCTGATACTGCTGTAAATATCCATCTATGTATACTTCACCTTTTCCAGATGCACTTAAAAGACCCAGGCCAATTCCCAAAAAACCACCAACAAGGCCGAAAACCATGGACTGAATTAGATAGATGGACTTGATCATTCCCTTGGTGGCACCGATGGATCGCAAAATACCAATTTCAGTTTTTTGTTTGGCCACTGTAAAGGTCATTGAATTAAAAATGATCAATCCACCCAATAAAATTGGCAACAATGTTACTAAAACTTCTAAAATCTCAGCCACACGAGTGGCCATGCTTTTTTTGTGGAACTCTTCTGCCGGATCGATGTTTATGGTTTTAGGCAAATTTTTGCTCAATTCATTATAAAGCTTCGGGATATTTTTGTTGTCCATTGGAACAATGGATGCCAAATTGAAACCTTCTGCTCCAAATAGTCTTTGTGCGCCGGAATAGTGCATCAATATAATGTTGCCGTCATTTAAAGAACCAACACCATTTGGTTCGATGACACCTGCGATATGAAATTTGAAAAAACCACCACTTCCTATAAGAGTTAATTTCTGCCCAAGGTGATAATTATTTTTTTTAAGTTGTGTATCTGTAATAAATATATCTTCCGGATTAAGACTTTTTTTATGGAGAATTTTATATTCCCTGACATCAAAGTCAATATCGGGATCAATGCCCCATATCAATGATGTTTTATCATGGCCTTGAATCATTGCAGGGCCGCCGATTAAAGGAGCTACTGATTTGACGCCCGGGATCGATCGTATAAGGCTCAGCCATTCGGGCTTCAAATAACCGGATCTATCCTGAATGGTCAGTTTGCTTTTCCCTGCCAAGAGATTAATCAGTTTATCTGTTTCTTGTTGATTATTGGAAAAACCGGTAATGCCAAAAAACATCAAAAATGAACCTAATCCAATAACCAACAACAGCAAGATTTTTCGAAATGGATGATTTAAAATTGTTCTTAAACCATATAATTTAAATAATTGATAATTTGTATACATATCGATTTCAATTTATAGTTAATTCTTTGACCCTGGGATTTCAGGTGTGGAAACATTCTCTGATTCTGTGGCTATTTTACCATCGTGAATGGTGATGTTTTCATCTGAATAGGATTGGGTTTTGGCATCATGGGTAACCATGATGATTGTTCGATGAAATTCGGTAGCCAACTGTCTTAACAATTTTAATATTTGCTCTCCGTTTCGACTGTCCAGGTTGCCTGTGGGTTCATCCAGCAATAAAAGTGAATTCTCAAATATCAATGCTCGAGCAATGGCAACCCGTTGTTGCTCCCCACCGGATAGTTCATCAACCCGATGCGAAACGCGATGGGATAATCCCATAATGTCCAATAGCTCGTTGGCCCGGGGCATGACTTTGTTGATCCTGGTTTTGTCGATGATTTTTGGGAGACAAACATTTTCGGCAGCTGTCATTGTGGGGAGAAGATTGTAGTTTTGAAATACAATTCCTATTTTCTGACGCCGAAACAGGGTTAATTCATTATCTTTCATATCACTCAATGATTTGTCCCATAAAAAGATTTTCCCGGAAGTTGGCGGCGTCAGTCCTGCCATCAAATGCAACAATGTACTTTTCCCGCTACCGGATGCTCCCATAATTGAGACAAACGTTCCTGATTGAATCGAAAATGAAACATTTTCAATAGCATTGACCATATTTTTTTTTCTTTGAAATACCTTGAACACTTGATCGACTTTCACCACTGTTTCGGGAGAATGAATCGTTTTATTCGCTTCCATATTCATTTTTAAATCTCTTGATTGATAAATTAGATATCATAAAAAATACAATTTTATTAAAAAAATAACAATAACAGTTAAAAATAATATTTTTGTTTGGATCTTTATGATGTGAAAACAAAGGTGTATATCAAAAATAGTTATATTTTGGTAAAGTAAAGAATATGATAATAATCGCTTTTTCACCTGTCAAGTAAATGTAAAATATATTTACTCGAATTCGCAATAATATCGGTGATTATTAGGTTTTTTGAATAAATGAACGATTTGGAATTCCAGGAAATCAAACTAAAATTAGAGCCAAATAGCTATAAATATCAATAATCCTCGAATCGTGTCCGGGATGGCCTATGTTTATTTCAAGTCTTATTAAAAAAATGATGCACTCACTCCGAATATTGCACCTTTTGAATCAATTCAATCCGAGTTATTTATCAGTCTGGTATTTTTAGTAAATCCAACTTTATCTGGGAATAGTGGTTATAAAGCGATTCATTAAATCGATATATCCATTGGTAAAACCACAACCTTTACCCTATCATCGTTACAACTGGCCTGGTCTTAGATCGGGAGTTCTGGACTTTTGCTCTGACTATTTGCTCAATATCCAACAACTTTGAGTGATCCGCTTGCTAATGATGTGGGGAATAACATATCGACTGATAATCATCAGGGCTTGTTCTTTTAAAGCGGACTACAGGTATCGTCTTAATAATGTAATGTCGCTTGTTTTACGGATACGTCAAAAAGCTTTGGAAAGAATCATGTAGTTTTGCTTAGACACAAAATGGACAAGAGGTTGTTCATCCGACGGGATTAAAATGCTGGATCATAGGATGGATATGCTTTTTGTGCCCTTGGAGATCATTGTTTTGAGCTGTTACAGGAATTGTAAATTTATCAAAAGGTAACAGTTAAGCTGCTATTTATAGTCAGGAATAACCGCAAACCATAACGAAAGACCAGCGAACCAATTGCTCAACTTTCTTTACAAACATCCCATTTGAAATAAAAAAGATAGTTATCCATGCACAGATTGCGGAGACAACCCAGCTTAACTGTTACGCCAAAAGGAAAGGGAACGGTTGGTGTCAATTCATCGATAAACCTTGTTCAATAAGAGACTAAGCAGAGGGATTCTTTCAAATCCCTCTGATAATCCCTTACCGAGACGGGGCACAAAGTAACCCATTATTGTACTGATCAAGATTCAGATATAAGGGTTCACCTTCCCCCCATGCATCGCTGCTGCCTTTTATTCCATTCGAAACAGGCCCATATGTTAATAACCAATTATCAGCAGCGGAGATTGATTCGGCGATACAACTATCATTGTTACCAATTAAGATATTTAATTTTGCAGAAACCAATGCTCTGAAAATTGTATAAGTTTTATCCCCTTTTTCAGGCATCCAAAGATAGCTGATGGCTTCTTCTTTTGTATATATTACACCCCCAACGGTAATACTATCTACCGGCCAGACTTCGTCATGATTTTTCCAAAACCCCGGAGTTCCTGTGCCAGGTGATACATTTTGGCAGGTTCTGATATCAAATTTAATCAGGCTTTGTTTGTTTCCCTTATATGATATGCCTGTGTAAAGTAAAGTAATGCTTCCTGTGTTTAAATAGGGAGATGGCTCCCGGATATATGCATCGTAAACAGTTTCCTGCTCAATTCCCAAACGTTGAATAGTGTAGCACACACTACCGGCTGGAGAAGAATAACAAATCTCCAGTTTCGGCCTGTTTTCAACTAAATTGTATTCACTACTGCTGAAATCGGTATAATAATCAGTTATAATATCTTGTTCGATGAGAATGCCATAATTTTGAAAGTCTCCATTAACCCATTCTTGAACAAGGGATGTAATATCGGCTGACTTCCAGTTAACATCATCCACAACAAAAAAACTTTCAACGAATGGATCAAAGCTATTTGCAAAGTTTTCCCAGGTTACTTCATTTTCAAGCCATGGAGCGGTTACCCGATGAATATTAACTGTTTGCTGAGTCGAACTATTGGGCATAATTGAAAAAGTAGCAGATTCGATATTCGTTCCTGCTGGAATACACTGCTGGGCAATTGCAGTTTTCAAAACAAAAAATAGGATAAAAAATATCGAAATCGGTATTAATATTAAATTCTTTTTTTTCATTTTTTCCTTTTTGGTCTAAAGATGAATTTAAATATTAGATCTCATCACACGACACTACCGAAAAATCAAGGTCGATAACTAACAGCAGAGAACTGGTTTAACCACAAGGTTCTCACCATGGTTGACAAGTGGCTCATAAAAAAACATAAGTTAAATAATATTATATTGAATGGTCAAAGTCAAAATATTTATTAAAACATAATTATTTATTAACCATCAATGATAAGAAATTGATATATTTATTCAATATATGATATTTCATCAAACATTCTCTTAATAATCAAATAAATCAAAAAAGTAGAATATTGGATATTAGTAAATATTAAGCTAACTCTTAGTAATAATTATCCTTCTGTCAGGTTCAAATCTCACCCAGAATGAGATTTGACAATAAACTGCTTTTTGGATCAGATCGTTTTCTTATAATATTTCAATCATCTAACAAAAGTATACAAATTTAAGATTAGATTCGAGAGAATATCACTTTTTTTTTATTTCAAGGCCGTAATACCTTAAAATCAATTGGCATTATCTCCAATTAACGTCAATTGTTTGAAAAAGCATGCTTTGTAATAATTTATTTCACATTACTATAACTTTCTGTAATAATTGCCTTTGTATTACTAGGACTCATACACTATAAAACTCACAACACTTTTTTCCATTCTTGAAGTCAAATTATTATTTTCTGATAATTTCCATTACATTCAATAAATATCCAGTATATAAACCACTGATTACAATAAAAAATACTGTTTTTTCCATTCTTGAAATCAAATTATTATTTACTGACAACTTCCATTACATTCAACAAATATTCAGTTCATAAATTACTGATTACAGTGAACAAATACCACTCTATTTGCATTTTAGACTTAAATCACTATTGGAAAATTTCTGAGTTGATTTTTATTCACAACAATTCCATGGAAAATAATCCCAATAGAAATCGGCGGGTGACTTCATACTTCTATAGTTCAAAGTTATCACGTATTTATCTGTTATTATAGTTTTTTGAGATAATTACGACATCATTCCGGACTTGACCCGGAATCTATTGTTAGCTCCGGGTATCTCTCCCTGGATGCCGGATCAAGTTCGGCATGATGACGAGAACGTTCAACTGTCAAGTTCATACCTGTTTTCATGATGCACCTTTTGAATCAATTCAACCCGAGTTTTTTATCAATCTGATATCTTAGCCCAATTTCATTGGTACATTCAAAATATATCCTGTAATATTAATTGATTATACAAAACAAAGATTCTCTTCCGGTACTACGTTCTCTTCTTTTTGAAAACAGTTTTATTTATTCTATTAGGCAATTTTCACAAGTCCAAAGCATTATAGATCTTTTTCTGCACCAAACCAGACCGGCTGTCCTTTTGAATATGAATCGCCTGGTTCTCCTCGCGAGAAATCTGTGATGTATCGGTCAGCAGGACAGTTTTTGCTCGATAAGACGCAAAGCTCTTTATATCGTTCTGCGGTATATTCAATCGACACCAAGGTTTAGAATTGTTCATTGTTTGGGTTTGTTATTAATTCTTACGCTTTCGATAAGCCTGAATGACTCATAAATTTTATTGGATCTTCTTTGGATATTCTTATATATAAATACGTCCTATTTTCCTTTGTGAGTTTGATCTGCACTCGAAGGATCATCTGAAGTTCTTTGTGATAAATCAAACAGTCGAAATATTAGCTCCGACATATTTTCCAGTTCGGAATACTCGCTGTGGAGATCTGGTAACCATTGAAAGAATTCCAATAGGGCTTCTAATCTTCATAAGGTGTATTTTGTCGTTTTTGAAAAAAGCAAATTATCATTATTTGAACTCCGAGTTCCGGTTTTCAATTTAAAAACGGAATTTTCAACTCTGCAAACAAACAATTAGTGATCACGCTTTTGCCTTAATGATCCTTTGAAAAATCGTGAGATGCTTTAAAGAATCAGTATACTGCCCTATTGTCCGGGAAAGGTTTTTTATTCCAAACATAACAACGATCTAATGCTATAAAATCAGTTAGTAAAGGCAAATAAAAAATACAAAAGAATCGAAAATCAAAGTGGTATCGTTTTTGAATAAAACTTGGCTCAGTTCATTGAAATTCTATAATTTCTTCTGAGCTTCAAATTCAATATCAGTTGGTATTGACTCGTTAACTTGGAATCATAAAAAAAGGAGCAAGTAATGAATATCTTAATTTTATTGCAATTTGCCGTTGTCATTGCTGCCATTTATTTCGGAAGTAGAACAGGCGGAGTGGGACTTGGGCTTTGGGGAGGTGTCGGATTATTTGTTCTTTCATTTGGTTTTGGGCTCCAACCGACAAGTCCTCCTATCGATGTAATGCTAATCATTCTTGCCGTTGTAATGGCGGCGGCAGTGATGGAAGCTGCCGGTGGTATCGACTATCTTGTGGGTGTGGCTGAAAAAATTATTCGCAGCAATCCTAAATATATTGTCATTGTTGCACCGTTGGTTTGTTATATTTTTACCTTGGGCGCAGGGACAGGTCATGTTTTTTACCCGTTGTTGCCCATTATATTCCAGGTTGCTTACGAAAATAATATTCGACCGGAACGTGCCATGGCTATTTCAACAATTGCGTCTCAACAAGCAATTACAGCTTCTCCTGTATCTGCGGCGATGATTGTACTTTATGAACCTTTGGGATTCGGTTTGGCAAAAATCATGTTAATCTGTATCCCAGCTACTATGGCAGGAGTGATGATGGCTTCAATAATCCAAACCAGAATTGGCAAAGATCTCAAAAATGATCCGGAATATCAGAAAAGGCTGGCTGAAGGGACTGTTCCAAAATTGGAGGAATTACAGAAAGAAAGAAAAGCCAGAACGCTTCCAAAGGGTGCCCAAATTAGTGCCTGGATGTTTCTGACTGGCGTTGTGTTAATCGTTTTAGCTGGATTATTCCCTTCACTCCGGCCATCTTTTGGTGTTGAAGGAAAACAGATCCCGTTAAATATGGCACTAACTATTCAGATTATAATGTTAACATTGGCGGCTCTAATACTTCTAATTACCAAAACATCAGCCCTCAAAATTCCGGCAACCAATGTGGCTCAAGCTGGATTGACAGCCGCCATCGGTATTTTTGGACTGGCATGGTTAGGCGATACGTTCATTAAAGGAAATGAAAAGGTGTTAATAGGCGGTATCGGTCAGTTTGCAACAACATATCCATTTACATTTGCCATTGGTTTATTTTTTGCGTCGGTTCTATTGTTTAGTCAAGCCGCTACAACCAGAGCCTTAATGCCACTAGGAATTAGTCTTGGATTGCCATCTGCGAGCCTAATTGCAATGTGGCCGGCGGTGAACGGTTATTTCTTTCTTCCGACTTATGGAAGTTTGATAGCCGCCATGAACTTTGATCGAAGTGGAACAACAAGAATTGGAAAGTTCATTCTCAACCATTCCTTTATGATACCGGGCTTGGTTGCGACGATTACAGCTGTTATGGTTGGTTTAGGGATTGCTTCGTTTATTTTTTAATTTTCTCTGACCATTCTCAAACAATCGAAACCAGTAAGATAATGTAATTTAAAATATCTTACTGGTTTGTTATTGATCGTTTGCTCAAAATAAACAGAGAGCAGGTTATTCTTAAAAGTGAAGATTTAGTGTGATGGCAACTTTGGCTGAATTAATTGACAGGTGAAGAAATCATAGGTTCGTTGTAAGAAAACGAACTCAAGTAGGACAACATTATTGATTAAGAGAAAAATGGAAACATTGAATAATATTCTTGAGCAATTCGCTAAAACGACCGGTTTGGGAAGAGATGACATAAAAATACTTTTTGAAAAAGGAAAAAACTTTACATATCAGGCCGGTGAATGGCTTTTTCACGAATCCACTCCACGGAGATGGGCGGGATTAGTCATTGAAGGTGAAATTGAAATAATTCGTGGAACGCATGGTTCGAGCAAACATCTGGCAACGTTTAATTTTGGAGCTATTATTGGTGAAAGCGCACTGTTGGAGGATCTTACGCATGCCACAAGTGCTTTTACCAGAAAAGGGGCCATTGTGTGGCAAATCAATCGGGAAGAATTAGATGAGTTGAAAAATGAGCGGCCGGATGTTTTTTATCGAGTTGTTGCCAGAGTCGCGCAGCGTATCGGAGAACGTCTACGAAAAGCTTCGGAAACAAAAACCGGAGTTGAGGGAATTGGTTATCTGGTTGGGGGTATCCGTAGAGAACGAGATTCATTGGGAGAAAGGGAATTATCAAACAATGTGTATTATGGTGTGCAGACAGCCAGAGCGTTGGAAAACTTCCAAATATCAGCGATTCCTTTAAGTAATTTCGAACATATGATCGATGCTTTGGCTTTTATTAAAAAAGCGGCGGCACTAGCGAATTTTGACCTGGAAGAATTGGAACAGGAAAAGACACAGGCAATATGCGCAGCTTGTGATGAGATTTTGGAAGGAAAGCTTCACGAACAGTTTGTGGTCGACATGTTTCAGGGAGGTGCGGGAACCTCAACCAACATGAACGCAAACGAAGTAATCGCTAACCGTGGGTTGGAATTAATGGGACATCGACCGGGCGAGTATGATTTTCTCCATCCCAACGATGATATTAATTGTTCACAGTCAACCAACGATGTTTATCCGACAGCGGTAAAAATCGCGGCCATACTTTCTCTTAAAGACTTAATCACTGCTATGGAGGAACTCAAAGAAGCGCTGGATCTCAAAGCTATTGAATTTGCAGATGTTCTTAAAATGGGTCGAACAGAAAATCAGGACGCAGTTCCAATGACTTTAGGTCAAGAGTTTAAAGCCTATTCAATGATGATTGCATCGGGGATAAAAGCTTTAAGAACTGCCGGAGAGGAACTCCACGAAATAAATATGGGAGCAACCGCGATAGGAACCGGAATAAACAGCCCTCCCGGCTATGCTGATCTGGTCACAAACAGACTTGTGGAGGTCAGCGGGCTAACATTGAAAAAAGCGCAAAATTTAGTGGAATCCACTCAAAATTCAGGATGTTTTGTACAGATTTCCGGGACCTTAAAAAGATCCGCAGTTCAACTTTCGAAAATTTGTAACGATTTGAGGTGGCTGTCTTCCGGCCCTCGTTGTGGGTTGAATGAAATTAATTTGCCTCCGATTCAGCCGGGTTCATCGATCATGCCAGGAAAAGTAAATCCGGTGATTCCTGAAGTTGTCAATCAAATTTGTTATCAAATTATTGGGTATGACGCGGTCATAGCGATGGCGGCGGAAGCCAGCGAACTGGAATTGAATATGGCTGAACCAATCATCGCCTATGATTTATTGCATGGAATGTTGTTGCTCAAAAATGCTTGTATCACTTTGGCTAGTAAGTGTATCGCCGGAATTGAGGCGAATCGGGATCGATGTAGGGAATATGTTGAAAACAGCATCGGTCTCGTCACTGCGTTGAATCCCTACCTCGGATATGAAAGATCTGCGGCCATTGCCAAAGAGGCTTTAAAGCACGGAACGAAAGTATATGATCTGGTACTCGAAAAAGGATGGATCACCAAAGACAAATTGGATGACATTCTAAAACCGGAAAACATGACCGATCCCAGAAAAATACCCAAGTAATTCATCAGGTTCTTGTCATTTTCCTGGTTTTTTTACAAAAGTACTAACAGGGAATTAATACTGAGCTGATTAATCGTGTCGTGGCAACGAAAAATGGAACAGGCATTTACGCTTCCAGTTTAATCAGCATAGGAAACTTGTTTATCAGTAGAAGTTACAGCAGAACAAAAAAAATTGATGTAATTTTCTTTATTTGTATATTAAAATCGTAATGAAAATTAAAAAAAAAAGGACAATATGATGTTTAGACGAATCGGAATGTTTCTCCTCAGTAACTTGGCTATTATTATCGTTATTTCAGTGATATTAAAAGTATTCAACGTTGATCCTTATTTGACCCCACATGGGCATAAGCGCTAACTTAAGGATTGACAAAAAATGAATATTGCCCCAATATAAGGGCATGGAAAAAGCGAATAAAGAAAACTGGGAATTTCTTACAACTTTTTTGCCGCAGGGTTGGGAGGAAAAAGCTAAGCAATTAAA
>JBFFHJ010000055.1:0-51360 GCA_041556995.1 bacterium
AATCGATTCCGAATCCGGTCGTCATGAATACAGCAAACGCCTGGGAACCATTGAACCCGTTTTTGCAAATATAACAAGCACCATCGGTCTTAATCGATTCAGTTTAAGAGGACGCATTAAAGTAACAACCCAATGGCTGGCTTTCTGTATTGTTCATAACATTGGAAAGATTCAACGATATAAAATGGCAACATAATCCCGCGCAAAGCCTAAAAACCATGTTTGACCGGTTTAAACACATAAAACAATCCCAATCAAACACAATTCTCCCCTCCAAATAGGACTTGTACCCACCTCAACAATCTTATAGAGTTAACTTCATTAGAAATTTCAAAAAAGATAGGGGAATTTCGTCCGATTATCGGATCAATCCAAAAAATTTTTAGTAGACCGCAAAAACGAGCATAAGTCAAACCTCGAAAAAGGACTTATTCTACAGGCTTGTTGAGCACATAATTGAGAAAATGGAAATAATAATTCGTCACAGTGAAAAGGAAGATATTCCTGGAATTAAAACAATTTTAGAGCAACCAAGTTGCATTAATAACACAATGCAACTTCCCTTTCAGACCATTGAATCAGTGGAAAAACGTTTTGGTTCGATGCCGGACGATTTATTTAGTCTTGTCGCAATTGTTGAAGAACAAGTTGTTGGACAAGTCGGATTAAAAACCTTACCCATGCCCCGTCGAAAACATGTCGCGTCTGTGGGATTAGTTGTTCATGAAGAATTCAGAGGTAACGGGATTGGATATAAGTTGTTGGAATCTGCAATTGATTTTGCTGAAAACTGGCTGGCTATCAAAAGAATTGAAATTGAAGTTTACTCCGACAACGAAATAGCTATTTCACTATACAAAAAACTTGGATTTATTGTTGAAGGTACAGCAAAGTCATATGCTTTTAGAAACGGTGTTTATGCAGATGTGCTTCATATGGCCAAAATAAGCACTTAACAAACACATTCACCCGACTACAGATAGCCCTCGGTAGATTCGAGTTTTATGGTTATGACACACTCCTCATTAAGGTAACTCCCTGACAGCGGCGGGTGATCGGCAACACAAAAAAGAAAAGTATAAAGCAAATTGATGGTATCAAATTATCTAATTCTAAGAATGTTACATAAGGATGATGAAAAGTCATTTAATCGAGCAATCTATGAATTCAAACAAATACAACCAGATTGGGAGTTTGCATTTGATTACAATGGGACCTTACCTTTTTCACAATATGTCCAAAATTTAAAAGACTGGAGTCAAGGTTTAAATTTGCCAAATGGATGGGTACCAAACACATATTTAGTAGCAGTTGTAGGAAAAGATATTGTTGGCAGAGTATCAATTCGACATACTTTGAATAAAAATCTTAAAATCTATGGAGGGCATTTGGTTATGGAGTAGTCCCATCATTCCGCAAACGTGGATATGCTAAAGAAATGTTGAGACAAGCACTTCAAGAAGCAAAAAAGATTGGCATTCAAAAAATTCTTGTTACTGCTGATGAAAATAATATTGCATCAATTAGTGTCATAGAAAGCAATGGTGGAGTTTTTGAAAACTCCACCATTGCACAACCAGGAATCAATATTCCGAAGTGTAGATATTGGTTTGACTTAACCAAATAAATCTCCGTTTTGCCATCGGAGCCGAACAAATAAGGATAGATTGTGCGAAGCCACAATCTATCCTGCTGTTGAACAAGCCCAATGATGGTTACACAACCACACTATATATTAAGAAAATATATTTTTAAGCATAATCAAAGTTTGGTAGAAAAGTACGAATTTGAATCAGCAGAGCAGCTTCTAAAGGACTTTTGGAAAGATGTTAACGATATTGTAGATTAAAGAAAGAGGACAAAATGACTACCAGAGTAAAAAAAATCGGGATTATTTCAAAAACAGACTATATATAAAGAACAGTTTCAATCGCCAAAGGTGATTACAAGCCTAGAAAAGACGAACCTAAAATCTGGTTCGATTCAATTAAGTCAATGGCACAAGTATTGGGTCATGATAATCAAGAGTTACTCAAACTTAACATCAACCATAAACCTCATTCTTTATCGGAATTGGAGCGCATCAGTAAAAGGAAGAAGTCTAATCTATCAAGAACACTAAAAACTCTTGAAAAGTATGGAATTGTTGAATTATCTAAAAAACAGGGTAAACTGGTTCCAAAAGTAATGACAACTGACTTTAAAGTAGAATTCGGCTTGTACTACAGTTCTCCAATTCCTCCAGCTTAGAATGTCCAGCAACAGGATACACCGGACCACATATCGTCGTCGATAGGTGACAGTGGGGTGTTTCTGGCTAAATTCATCATTATCAAACCACTGGCTACGGCCAAGCTTTTCATTGATTTCGCTGTGCCAAGGGATTGATTCTTGCCTGTGCCATCGGTTCAAATATCATGATTACCTCCATGCTTCAAAAACCACCAATCTAGCTTTATTAGTTCATTCTCAAGTTCATTTCATTTCCTGAAACGATTGTGCATTTATATGCGTACGGAAGCAAGTTGGTTTTTTCCTCGGTCGGCAAAGAGAAAGCCGTTACTGGCATCCTCTCCCCTAAGAACTGTACGTGAGATTTTCACCTCATACAGCTCAAGTCTTGAAAGAGTCTCCTTTTATCCGAAGCATTCGATTTTCACTTTTTCTATTTTTGACTTCTTGTGTGTTGAATCCAAATTCTTTGTATAAAACATAATCAGAATATATCGTTCCTGTTTTCCATTCAACAAGAACTGTTGGTTCTGATAGCTCTTTTGTTGGTGTCTTGCCGTCATTGGTCCCTTGAAATACCCACAGTATTACTTACTAAAAAACTCAACACTCATTTGAATGTATCTAATTGTTTTCTTTAACATATTTGAAACTTAAACCTAAACATTAATAAGGATGAAAATAACAAACTGAAAATGTAACAAGGTTTTTTATCATTTCTTAACACTAATTCAACTATGGTAAGAAGGTTGCAGATAAATATTTGATATTTTCTTATGAGGGAACAGCTTGATGAACTGAAGAAAATATTAAATATTAAACACCTGTGAAACATTTTATTCAGTTTTAATAAACATCAAGGAAAAAGGTGGTTATTATGGCAAAAAAGGACAAAAAAGATAAAAAAAATATCAAAAAAAAACATGTAGACACACCGGTAGAAGAGTTTTTTTCCAAGGGTGGTCGCATTAAAAAAGTGCAACAAGGAGAATTCAAGTTAATGCAATATGACCACGAAGATATTGATGAAGACTTTTTTAATTTTAACACATACTGCTCAAGAGATTTACAAGATTATCTCCCGTTTTCGGGCAGACGAAGGGATCATTAATTTGAAAAACAGTTCATATGAAGAATCTGTTGGGAATCGATAAAGAAATTAAAGTGGATGGCATCCTGGTCCCTCATACATGGTCCAAAGGGAACAGAGTTACCACTATTGCCATTCACACAGCGGGAGAACAGGAGTATATCATCGATCCCAATCACAAAACTTCCAAAGAATTAAAAAATCTGGTCGGAAAACGTGTCAAAGTCACTGGTCAAATATGCAAAACGAAATCCGGTCCAAGAAGATTAATTGTCAGGACCTACGAGATTTTTGACTGGTAAATTGAAAACACTTAATGAACCTTTTTTTTGTTATTCCTAATATGAAGACATGCTCTTTGCTGCATAAAGACAGCAACATTGTTATTGTTAATAAAGATGAAGGTGTTTCTATTCCAGAGTGTTTGGATGAATTGACCAGTAACCTGATTCTGACAACTCGGAAACGAATCCCCAATAATTTTGTTGTATTACCGATTAATCCACTGGACAAAGCGGTGTCAGGAATTCAGATATTTGGTTTAAACCCGAACATTGCCAGGGAACTAATGAAGCTTTGGGACACTCCGTTTATCACCAGAGAATTTCTTGGTTTGGCTAAAGGAGACATAACGGAACCGTTTACCTTATGTTTTCCACTGGAAGATGATCAAAAAAACAAACAAACGGCTGTGACGCATTTTGCCCCTATTCATGGTTTTAATATGGTGACCTATTTAAAGATATGGACGGAGACCGATTGTAACCGTCAAATCAGGCGCCATTTTTCCAGAAGGTGCATGAACATAATCGGTGATAGGAAACATGGGCAGAAGAAATGGAATGATCTGTTTGAGAAACAATTTGGTCTTACCAGGATTTTTTTACACGCACATTATTTAAAATTGAATCTTAAGGGCTATCACAAAGCCTTGGAGATCAACTGTCCGTTACCTATGGAATTGCAATCTGTTTTGGAGAAACTTTTCTGTTTATGTCAACCGCCGGTAATGGTTGCTAACTGTCATGAAAGACAATAAGTCAGCCGGGAGGAAAGGATTCACAATTCCTCCCGGCTATTCATTTTTAAAGTAATAAACATCTGGGTACAAAGGTCTCGATATTGGCTTAACTTCTGGAAGAAGATGACACCTCAATACATTAATGCACCTGTGAACGTAACAGTCCACAATTATAGAGAAAACCGAGTTCAAATGAATTCCTGGAGTTCCTGATCCCTTAAATTGAATTGAAACATGTTCTATTTTTTCAATCATGTATAAGAATACATATAAAGTATGTGTATTAGACTTGACAAAGCTCAGTGTCTTTTACCGGGTATGAAAAACCCGTTTTTCGTTCTTTTATAAACATGAAAATGAGGAGAATCAAAAATGAACGATTCTGCAACAAACAAACGTAGTCAGACAGGAAAAAAGAGAATGAACAAGTATCAATGCAGAGCTATCGGCCCTGTACAAAATCTTGAAGATCACGTGCATAATGATTGGTGGCGCAAAATATTCAATTCCGTCTATTTAAAAACAGATGGAGATGTTGTTGGAGATCAGTCAATTACTACCAAAGAAATCGATTTTCTCCTTGACTTTCTCAAACAACCCCTCGATGCTCCGATTCTTGATTTGTGCTGTGGGCAAGGCCGACACACAATTGAAATGAAACGCAGAGGTTACAAAAACGTTGAAGGGCTGGATCTTTCTAATTATTTGATTCAAAAGGCAAAAGATCTGTCGGCAGCAGAAGGTTTCTCTATTCCATTTCGTAAAGGAGACGCCAGACGGCTACCCTTTGAAACCGATCATTTTGAATTGGTACTGATTCTCGGAAACAGTTTTGGATATTTTGACACTATCGATGACGACCTGAAAGTTCTCAAAGAAGTGTTAAGGGTCTTAAAACCATGGGGCAGAATAGTGCTGGACATCACCAATGGTAATTACCTGAGGAAAAACTATGAACCGCGATCTTGGGAATGGATTGATAAAAACTACTTTGTTTGCCGGGAACGTTCCCTGTCTTCCGATGATCGACGACTGATTTCTCGTGAGGTAGTTACCCATGTAGAAAAGGGAGTCATCGCCGATCAATTTTATGCTGAACGACTTTATAGTCAAGAAGAAATTTGCCAACTATTGGAAAGAGCAGGCTTTACTACCTTTGTTCAACACGGCAACCTGTCACCCAATTCATCCCGGAATCAGGACCTGGGAATGATGGAGCATCGTTTCGTGGTTTCTGCTCAAGTCAATAAAAATTGGACGCCCAAGATCAATCGAAAAAGTGATGTAAAAACAGTGGTTGTTTTGTTAGGTGATCCCCAAAGGCCTGATCTGGTGAAACCGGATAATAAATTTGACGATGATGACTACTTTACAGTCAACCGAATGAAAGAAGCATTGTTAAAACATGAAAAATATAAATTTACCTTTTTGGATAACCATCAGACCTTTTTTTCGGATATCAAAGCCATAAAAGACAAGATTGAAATTGTATTTAACCTGTGCGATGAAGGATATGATAACGATCCTCGCAAGGAACTACATGTACCGGCTTTTCTGGAAATGATTAACATTCCATATACAGGCGGTGGACCGCAATGTTTGGCCTTCTGCTATGACAAATCCCTGGTTAGAGGAGTGGCAAAAGAGATGAATATCACAGTACCGGAAGCATTTCTGATCAATCATGAAGATATGGTCTTTGACCTTCCATTGTCATTTCCGGTTTTGGTGAAACCCAATTATGGTGATTCCAGTTTTGGAATTACCAAAGAGAGTGTGGTAAATGATGTAGAAAGCCTGGTAAATGCCATCAACAAAATGCGGCGTGTCTACGGATACGACAAAACGATTCTGGTTGAGGAATTCTTAACCGGAAAGGATATCAGCGTCGGGATTATTGGTAATCCGCCTAACTCTTTCAAACTTTTACCTATTATTCAGGAAGACTATTCAAACATCCCGGAAGGATTGCCTCAAATATGCGGTTATGAAGCGAAGTGGGACCCTGCATCTCCCTACTGGAAGGTAAAATCAATACCGGCAGATCTTTCTCAGGAAACAGAAAAAAGGTTGACTGAAATGTGCCTGCGACTTTTTGAAAGACTGGAATGTCGAGATTATTGTCGATTTGATTGGCGGTTGGATGACGAAGGTCGACCAAAGTTGCTGGAAGTCAACCCCAATCCAGGCTGGTGTTGGGATGGGCATCTGGCAAAAATGGCCAAATTTGATGGTATAGTTTACGATGACATGCTTATGTCGATTATCGAAGCAGGATTGCATCGGATTAAGACACTTTCGAATTCCTTCGAACATCAAATCAAGGACGTCAAACTGAATAAACCGATCGAAGTAAATAAAATACATGCCACGATCTGATAAACGTTGTTTCTCTGTGTAACTGGCTGATTAAGTGATATTCTGGAACCAATTTTAACCAGGCCTTGAATCGTAAGGATCGGAACTTAAAATTCTGATCTGTTTAAAAATGTATAATATCGGTGTTGAAGGTTCCAGTTTATCAAAGAACATCTCTTAACTATTGGATTTAAAAAGAATTTCCCCATCAGCTCGACTGAATTATTATTTATCAAAAGAATGCAAAATCAGCATTGTTTATTCTTCTAAACATGACTTTTATTAAAAAATCGGAATATTAATTCCGATTTTTTTTCTTTTTTATAAAAAATAAACAAACAAGTCTTGTTTTCTAAATTTGTTATAAATTAATCTGTATACATAAACTCCGTGACATCTATTTATAACTGATATCTTAAATTATATCTCCTGTTTTTTTATTTAACAAACACTGGTATTTAAATCAAATGGCATATCAAATGCAAAATATTAAATCGTTCTTAGTGATCCAAGTCTGTTTAGAAGGTTCCAAGAACGCCCAGTTTATCATGATGACTCAGGTTAACCTGAGCGCCTTTCAAAATGCATTTTTTTTATAAAGAGGAACCAACATGAAAAGAAATTTCTTGAGAATAGCTGCTTTAGTTGGAACAATCACTTCGTTTATTCTGTTTTTCTGCCAACCGGCATTTTCCCAGGATACGGTAACTTTGTCAGGCACTGTTAATTCGGAATTCCAGTTCGTGTCAGATGATGGAGATACATATGAAATTGGTGAGACTGTTGCTGGAGAATCATTAACAGAGCTGGAAAGTGAACGAGTTGAAGTAACCGGTACAATCTTGGATATGGATGGAATACTAACGATTATGATTTCCAAATACCAGGTAATCTCCACCACTACTTCTTCAACGGATGGCTAAACGAAGATAACAGTCCGGGATTCTTTACCTTTTACTGCTTTTATGCTTTTATACTCCTGATAAGTTTCCCGGACTAAAATCGACTCACTTCGTTTTCTGACACCTCAAACTATTTTGGTAGTAGTTCTGCCGGTAGTCGCTTCAAATTTCCGGCCCCTTACTGCCGGTTGCTGAATTCCTGCAAGCATAAAGCAACACACAAAAGTCAACGATGATAGTCGATCAAAACTTTGAAATTTTTTTACAAATAAAGTCAAATATGATCCAGACCGAAAAATCGAGTTAGGAGAAAATTAAGATTTTTCCACAGCATTCGATAGGAAAAATGCTTTAAAGCCAGTTCATAGTTTAAATCCGCTATTTTATTCCTATGTTCAGCATTTTCAAGGATCAATTTGGCTTTATCGATCACTTTTTTGGTTAAAAACTGGTCCATAACTGTCAAATCGAATCCGATCGGCTCGATGTCTCTTACAAATATGGCATAACGATTGATCAGAACCGGTTTCTTAAAATAAATGGCTTCCAGGAAGGCATTGCCAAATCCCTCGTAAAGGCTGGGAAATGTGATAAAGTCCGCATGGGGATATACGTCCCACAACGAAAAACAATCCTGGCAGTCATTTTTGTGATTCCAGGGATCGTCTACCCCTGTTTTTATCATCCTCAAATCAACCCCCATATTTTCTGCCATTTGAATAATCCATTCAGAATATTCAAATCCTTCGTCTCCTGCTTCATGCGAAATGCAAAGTTTATATGCAGGATTGTTGAGCCGTTTAACGAAGTCAATGGCATGTTCTATCCCTTTTCGTTGCACAATACGGGTTGGTTGCAGAATCATAAAATCTTCATTTGTAAATCCGATGGATTCTTTAAAAGCCTGGGAGCGTGATGCATTAATTTGGGGTGGATCTTCGAAATCCAAGACATTGGGGATAACGATAGAAGCAATTCCGGTTCTGTGAGCAAGTTCTTCCTGTGCTCCTGTGTTGATAACAACATGCTCGATACTGGCAAGTTTAGGCGGAAATGCCATTTGAATGTAGTCATTAACAGCGTTGACCAGGAATCGGGTACGTTCCCAATAAAAATCATGGTGATGCGCAATGGTGGGAATCTGCCTTTCAACTATGGTTTCAGTTAAGGCCAAACCCAGTGGAATTTGAAGAGGGATGGTTAAAGCATTTTCAACAATCAGCAAATCGATGTTAAAATGATCCAAAAACTCCCTGAGCTTTATTTTTAAGCGTCCCTTAATCTCTTGTATTTTATCAGTTAATTGAGATGATCGGGACTTCTTTCCAAATATTTGATTATTAATCTCCTGGTTTATGGGATTTTTAAAATGCGATTCAGGAACCAGAAAACTGTTATTCTCAGGTTTATTCAGTTCGCCGGCAAACCAATAAACCTCATATCCATTTTCCATCAGAACATCAGCCCATTTATTGGCTTCCAGCGTCACTCCATCTGTTCCTGCAAAACGGGTGGAAACAAATCCAATTCTTTTACACATGCTAAATCCTTTTTCTGGAATTGAGGAAAGAGGGGTTTAATCAGTAGCATATCTGCAAGACCTGTTCTATTTTGATCCAAGAAGTTATAAGTACAATATAGTCGATTCGAATCAAAATAAGCAATTCCAAATGAAATACTACAAAACCGATTCAGGATAATCGATCTTTATAGTCATTATAAGTAAATGTTCGGATGATTTTGATGTCATCATTACTCGTTCGAATGGCAATGGAAGGTAATGCAACACCATTAAATGTGTTGTTTTTGACCATGGAGTAATGGGCCATATCCAGTAAAACGATTTTCGATCCGGGCACCAGTTTTTCAGAGAAAGAATAATCTCCTATAATATCGCCAGCCAGGCAGGTCGGACCGGCTAATCTGTATTTATATGGATACACTTCCGGTTTTTCAGCACCGATAATCTCGGGACGATATGGCATTCCCAATATATCAGGCATGTGCGCTTCTGCCGATGTATCAAGTATGGCAATAGAGATGTCATTCTCAACGATATCCAAAACAGAAGTAACCAGAACCCCTGTGTTCAATGCCACTGCTTCGCCCGGCTCCAGAAAAACCGTTACACCATATCGTTTTCTAAAACGAGTTATCAGATCGATTAACAGCTCCACATTATAATCCGACCGCGTGATATGATGTCCGCCACCAAAATTAACCCATTCCACCTGTTGTAATTCCTTACTGAATTTTTCTTCAACCACTTCGAGTAGCCGCTCCAAGGTATCCGCATTTTGTTCACACATGGCATGAAAATGCAGTCCCGAAATCCCCGACGGCAAATGTTTTAAGTGTTGACGAGTCATGCCAAGTCGTGATTTTTTTGCACATGGATTATATAAATCTGTTTTAATTTCAGAATATTCCGGATTGATACGTAGTCCGCAACGGATATGTTCAGGGATGGATTTTACATATCTTTGCCACTGACTCAAGGAATTAAAGATCAAATAATTAGAATGAGAGATTAACTGATCAATGTCTCTTTGACTGTATGCCGGGGCATAAGTATGGACCTCCCGGCCAAACTCCTCTCTTCCAAGCCTGGCTTCATGCGGTGAACTGGCTGACACACCGTATAGATACTGCCGAATCAACGGAAATGTAGAAAACATGGCGAACGCCTTTAATGCCAGCAGTATTTTACATTGGCTTTTTTCCTGGACCTGTTTCAGGAGTGCCAGGTTCTTCTCCAATAGTGTTTCATCAATCAAATAGCATGGAGTTGGTATCAACTCCAGATTGAATGATGGAAATCGGTTATTGTCCAAGGTAATCCATATTTGTTCAGGTTTTCCATAAAAGGATCGGGATCAAATTCTTCCATGTTATAGACACCCTTACCTGTCCAGATGCCCTTAAGTAAAAGCATGGCCCCTATCATGGCCGGAACTCCGGTAGTAAAAGAAACCGCCTGTGACTTCACTTCCTCATAGCATTTGGCATGATCACAAATATTATAGATGTATTTTTTTAATTGGTGACCATCTTTTTCCCCGTTAAATACACAACCTATCACCGTTTTTCCGGTATAATTGACACCGAGGCTTGAAGGATCGGGTAGTAAAGCTTTCAAAAATTTTAATGGAACAATTTTATGTCCTTCATACTCCACTTCGTCGATGCGTGTCATTCCCACGTTTTGAAGCACCTGGAGATGAGTGATGTAGGCTTCGGAAAATGTCATCCAGAATCGAATCCGCTCCAACCCTTTAATATGTTTTACCAGCGATTCCAATTCTTCATGATATAAGAGGTAGCTTTTTTTTACACCAACCTCAGGGTAATCAAAATCAATACTGAACTCCATGGGATGGGTTTCAATCCACTGGTTGTTTTCCCAGTATTTTCCCCGTTGGGTAATCTCTCTGATGTTAATTTCCGGGTTGAAGTTGGTGGCAAAAGGATGGCCGTGATCACCGGCATTACAATCCAGAATGTCAACGGTTTTGATTGTATCGAACAGGTGCTTTTGGGCATATGAGCAGAATATATTTGTCACTCCCGGATCAAAGCCGCATCCCAGGAGCGCCATTATCCCTTTCTCCTTAAACCGATCCTGATAGTCCCACTGCCATTTGTAACAGAATCTGGCTTCATCCGGCGGTTCGTAATTGGCTGTATCAAGGTAATTTACACCGGTTTCCAGGCAGGCATCCATAATGGAAAGATCCTGATAGGGCAAAGCAACATTCACAATCAGGTCGGGCTTGAACTTTTTTATCAGTGAAACCAGTTCTGAAACATTGTCCGCATCTACCTGGGCAATGTCTATCGGCCTGTCAAGCTGGGATTGAATGCTTTTGCATTTTTCAAGCGTACGACTGGCCAGACATATATCTGAGAATACGTCCGGCAACATGGCGCATTTATGAGTAACAACACCGCCAACACCGCCAGCACCGATAATTAATACTCTTCCCATTTTTTCCTCCATATGTAGCTCAAAAATTTATAAATCAACTTGGCCGCCAAAAAATCAGGGGCTTTGTTGGGTGAAGGACATAACTCGACTACGTCAAATCCGATCACATTTTTTTGTTCGGCTACTTCTTTCAATAATCTTAATACCAGATACCAGTCCAATCCCCCGGGTTCAGGCGTTCCAGTTGAAGGCACTATTCCAATGTCGAAAACGTCCAGGTCGATGGTTACATAAACCGTATCAGAGAGCTTTGCAACCACTTCACTTATCCAACCGGTTGAACCAATAATTTGGTGCGCGAAAAAAGTTCGATTCGGATCTATCTCTTTTTTTTCCTCGACATCCATGCTGCGGATACCGACTTGTACAAATGGGCATAATTCCTTAATCCGGGACATCACACAAGCATGATTGAATTTCGACCCCATGTAGGTATCCCTTAAATCCGCATGCGCGTCCAATTGAAGGACTGACAAGGTTTTATGCGTTTCTGCTGTCGCTCCTACAGCCCCAATGGAAACAGAATGATCTCCTCCAAGTAATATCGGAAACTGTTGTCGATCCAGGATCTCCGATACCCTTTTGTTGACGGATGATATCATCTGTTCAGAATTTTCGGAAATAACAGGTTTTTCAGTAAAAATACCTTTCTGATAGACCTCCGTATCCGTTTCAATATCGTAAAATTCCAGATGGGAAGAAGCTTGCAATATAGCCTGTGGTCCATTTTTGGCGCCCTTTTGCCAGGTTGCGGTTTTGTCAAATGGGACGGGTAGAACAACAATCTCCGCTGTATTCAAGCACACATCCCGAAAATCACCAAACGTTGGGATACTCTTATCCATTTTGTATAATCGGTATCAGGTAATTAGTAAAACAAAGGGCTACCAAAACAGTTCCATGTTTCTTTCTTGGGGTAAAACTGTTGGTAATTAATTCGATTTCTTTCAGATGGTATTTCTCAGAAAAACCGTTAGTATAAAGTTCCTGTAAACTGGCGTTTAACTCTTGTTTTATTTCCTGTTCAGATATGGGACCGTTCGATTCGCATACCAATCCCCCGAATCGATCATTGGTTTGTTTGTCGTACAACCAACCAAATATGATACCAGCGGTGCCACGTTCGCCTTGGCTAAAGTTACCAACAGCCATAATAGTCTCCATCACAGAGCCATGCACGAGGTTATCCGGTCTGGCAATTAATTTTGCTGTCTTGGGAAGAATAGATGAATAGCAGATGATGTTGTAGGATTCGATTCCGGCTTCCTTTAAAGCCAGGTGGTATGATCCGGCATGGATAGCAATGTCGCTTTCGCCGTTACCTTTTGTAATAAAAAACTCATGAGGAATTCGATTTCCGATTAATATTCCTTCACTGCTTAAAAGGTTGGAGTTACTCCTCATAAACCCTCCAAAAAAATGTCATGTTATAAATTTAAACGAACTTAAAAAAGCATATATTCTTTTAGCGAATATGTTATTGTTCTGATATGTAATAAATAAATGTTTTATATGGTCTATACTGTCATCATTGGCATTCATAATAAATCCAAGTAAAGTTTAAAAATGGCCAAAAGATTGAATCAGACAAGAGTTCATCAAGTATCTTTTGACATTTGAAAGACCATCCACAACTAATGAATGTTCCTCCTGATTAACAAAAATTTAAAATAAAACAGATTTAGATTTTCTGCAATATTCACACCGCAAAAAAATAGCTTCAGGTCAGATTTTTTGTGTGTTCATACCAAACTGAATTCGGTTTGAGTATTATTTTTATTCATCTTTTATGTTATTGAAGTGGATTTAAAAGATGAGCTTTGTAGTTTCTTGTATTACAATTCAGGGGAATAAGAATTCAGTAGCCGGGAACCTGAATAAACAAGAGCTCACTTCGATCCAGTTGTTTTTGTTTAAGATTGTATCACCGAAAGTGGTCATATCAATTTGCACGATTCTTTCTCCATGATTCTTACTTAATGGATTATTGCGTCGGCATGGTTTACAATTGCTTAAGATTTTCGTTAAAAGTGGGATTGTTGAGTTATTAACCTTCTAAAATAAATCATTATATTTACCAAACGCATAAAAATAATCCGGGAATCATCAATCTGAGAACTTTTTCACTGCGAGTCATGTGGAATCAATTAACTTAAGAACATCGGAACTCGCAGTTCTTATTTTATATTCAATAAGCTATATTGCCTTTGTATTTCAATACAATATCATATTGGCCTGTTTATTGCTGAGTATAAAAATTTCCAGAGAAATGGCTGGTAGAAGGCATTGTTTGCAACCATTTGGAGTTAGACTCGTCATGATTTATCTTATGAATTTGGTTTTTCTGTTTCTGGTCATTAAAAAAAACAACAAAACCTGTGTTTAGTATATATCTTATTTACAATATAACCAATGAAAGTAGCAATTATTTATAACCATGACGTTTCCGGCGTTATTAACACCTTTGGAATGCAAAACAAGGAAATGTATAATCCCACAACCGTCCAATATGTTGCCAATGCATTAGAACAAGGCGGACACAATGTAAAAATTATTGACGGCAATATGAAAGTCATCGATAATCTGCAAGAGTTTATGCCTCGCGTTATTGAAGGTGAACGTATGGGGATCGTTTTTAATATGGCCTATGGTATCCAGGGTGAGAGTCGTTATACTCATTTACCATCCCTTTTGGAAATGTTGGGGATTCCCTATGTCGGTTCCACTCCTTCCGGTCATGCACTAGCTCTGGATAAGGTAATCACCAAAATCATTTTTTTAAAGCATAATATTCCCACACCAAACTTCTGGGTATTTTCCAACATAAACGAGGATATGTCACAGATTGTTTACCCGGTCATTGTAAAGCCTAAAATGGACGCTGTTTCTTTTGGACTCCAAGTTGTAAAAAACAAAAAAGAGCTGAAGGAAGCAGTGGGATTTATCATATCCGAATTTCAACAGCAAGCCCTTGTAGAGCAGTTTATACAGGGACGCGAGTTCTGTGTCGGTATGTTGGGGAATGGTGACGGCCTGGAAAACTTTCCTGTTTTGGAAGTTGATTTGGGGAATGATCCGAATGCCATTCAAAGTGTGGAGGATAAACGGAAACATCCCAGGGCAAAAATTTGTCCGGCTGAACTTCCGGCAGATAAAGCCGACGAAATGATAAGACTCAGTAAAGAAGCCTTTATGGCCCTTGAATTAAGGGATTTTGCCCGGGTGGATATTCGAATGGATATGTCAGGGAATATCTATCTGCTGGAAATCAATTCCATGGCCAGTCTTGGCCGGACAGGATCCTACACATATTCTGCCGGCATTGCCGGATATGATTACAACCAGTTGGTGAATAAAATACTGGATGTCGCTCTGATTCGATATGCTTATGATTCCATGGCCAATGGAACTATTGAAAAAACCAATGGGACACCTTCCAAAAAACCGTCCCTTTCAGTACGCATTCGCAGTTTTTTACGCAGTCGGCAACCAAAGGTTGAACAAATGCTAAGGGAGATGGTCAATATCAATACCTACACCCGGAATATCGATGGAGTCAATTCACTGGGGACCTATATCTGGAAAAATCTCAACATATTGGGCTTCAGCCATCAGGTGATTCCCCAAGTGGAAATCGGCAATATTCTATTGTTTTCCAACACTTCCACCTCGACCTATGACATACTTTTTATTGCCAATCTGGATTGTAACACTTCATTTAAACAACAGGTAAATTTCAAGAGTACTGAAAGCCGCTTCTGGGGGACCACGATTTGGGGTAGTAAAGCCGGGCTGGCAGTCATGATCTCGGCTTTGCAGGCATCAAGATTCGTCCGTAAACTTCGTAAATTAAAGATAGGCGTTCTGTTAACCACCGATGAGATGTTGCAGGGTAGATTTTCCCAGGTTCATATTGAACAGATTTCAACCAAAACCAAATATATTATCGGGCTGAAAGGGGGAGGCATGGGTTCCTCTGTTGTCACATCCCGTTCGGGGGCAGCGTTATATAAATGTGAGATGAACCTGTCGGGAGCAGAAAAAACCGAAGATATCGCCAAATCAGTGGCGGAGTACTCCCGATTGGTAACAAAACTGGCCGAATGTACCGATGAAACCAAAGGAATCGTGGTCGTTCCAAGCAATGTTTCTTTCCATTCCAATGTCTCAGACCTATACTCCTTTGGCGATTTTTCCCTCAGTGTGCGGTTTAATCAAATGGAATTGAGTGAACATATCGATCAGATGATAAAAAGCATTGTTAAAAAGAAAAAGAAAAATAAAAAACTGGGAATCCAGATTGAAGGTGGTGTACGACGACCGCCGATCTTAAAAACACCCCAGATTGAGTCTTTTTGGCAACAATTGTTAAATATTGCTAAAAAACTGGATATCCGATTATTGGAGGAACACCGATGGAGTTCCACCAACTTATGCTTTTCCAACAGCTCAAAACCGATCATTGATGGAATAGGTCCCATTGGAGGGGTATCCAGTGAAAAAGGAGAATATATTATTAAACACAGCCTTTTTGAACGGGCTGTCTTGCTTTCCATGTTTCTTTGTGAATTAGCGGACAAGAAAAAAAAATGAGCATCACCAATGCAGAAGAAAAGTTCAAACCCAGTTTGGATGGAAAGGCCGCTGAAACAGGCCAAAGCATTGTCTCGACTGCCTTTCCGGATGCAACTCAGGCCGGTGTTGAAATGCTGCAAAAAGGTGGAAACGCTGTTGATGCAGCTTGTGCCAGTGCACTGGCCATAGGTGTCTGTGAACCCCAAGCCAGCGGTTTGGGTGGGCAAACCATGATACTTATATACACCGGGAAAAAAGTCATTGCCATTGACGGCTCATCACGAGCCCCATCCCTGGCACATGTTAGCGCTGTCTACAAACTGGATCGTGTTCGTGGCTATCGTGCAACAACCGTTCCCAGCACTTTAGCCACTCTTGTATATGTGCATCGAAAATACGGCAAATTGTCATGGCCGACGGTGATAGAACCGGCCATACGTTTAGCCGAAGACGGGTATGTCATTACTCCCCTGCAACATCGCTTAATGGCTGAGCAGCTGGAAAACTTCAATAAGGTAGAATCAAAATCAGGTGGACACTATTTTTTAAACAACGGACAAGCCTATTCTGTTGGTTCTGTTTTTAAACAACCGGACCTGGTTAAATTGCTGAAAAAAATATCAGAAGATGAAACCCATTCTTTTTATACCGGTTCCGTTGCCAAACGGATAGATGCAGATATGCGACAAAACGGCGGTTTGTTACGTTATGACGATTTAGCCTTGATACCCTGGCCCATTGAAAGAAAAGCCCTGAGCCGTCGGTTCAGACAGTTGCGCATTTTTACCATGCCACCTCCTGGTGCGGGACGGGTATTGTTGTTCACCTTGGCCATGATAAACGCTGTTTCTCCGAAACGATTTCATCGCAACTACCTGAAACGTGCCCATTTACTGGTTGAGATTTTCAGGCAGGCATTATTGGATCGATCGGATCGACCATTTGACAGTAATTTTTATCCCCAGGTCAGCAATCAGGAAAAAATGATCAGTTCCAAATACGCAGTGCAGTGTATAAGGCGTATTGCTCGGTCAGTAGATCCCTATCTACCCATTCGGGAAAGCTTTGACGAATCATCAGGAGAAACAACACATATTTCAGTCATGGATAACTCCAACATGGCTGTCAGTTTGACACAATCAATTGAAAAGGTTTACGGCAGCAAAGCGGCTGCCGAAGGCCTGGGATTCTTATATAATAATTATCTAATGGACTTTGAATATAAAATACCGGGGCATCCTTTTTATCTCCGCCCCAATGCCACTCCCTGGTCAACTGTTGCCCCCAGCCTTATTTTTCTAAAAGATAAAATCTGGATGGCACTGGGTAGTCCCGGAAGTGAGAGAAGTATATCCGCCTTAACCCAATTTCTGATTCATATCGTAGACCAGGGTGAATCATTGTTGGAAGCCATGAAAGCCCCACGCCTTCACTGCTCATTGGGAGGGAAAATCAGTATTGAAGGAGACGGCTTTGACAACGAACTTATTGAATTCTTTAAACAAAAAAATTATCGCCTGGATTTAAGAAACCGGTTTTCTTTTTACCTGGGAGCCATCCATGCGGTAACAAAAAAAATAAATGGTCCTGGATTTCAAGGTGTTGCGGAAATCCGCCGGGACGGCACTACTGCGGGGGTTTGATATGGATCGATTACCTGTTCTTTTATCCATCCCTCACGATGGTGATATCATTCCGGATGAATTGAAAAATCGAACATCTTTGAGTGCGGCAGATATTCTCGAAGATGGTGATACTCTGACCCGATTGTTATATGGTTTTAAAGACAAAGTTGCCGCTTATATTGATACGGATATTGCCCGGACATTTATCGATCTGAATCGAAGTCCGGATGATCGGCCGCCGGTTAATGCTGACGGAGTAATTAAGAGCATGACGATAAAAAATACTCCTGTTTACAAAAAAAAACGATCCCCGGACAGTATTCTAATTGATTCCTTGCTGGATAAGTATTATTATCCATACCATCAAAAAATTGACGTGTTACAGAAACAATCTGGAATTCGTTTGGCTCTGGACTGTCACAGTATGTTACCAACAGCCCCAACATTGGGTTCTGCTAAAGGTGCAAAAAGACCCATGATCTGTTTGAGTAACGGGGGCAACGAAAAGGGTGAACCGACAACCAGGAAGAAAACAATTACTTGTCCGCCGGAAAGTATTCAATTGATGGCAAACTGTTTTGCAGATGTGTTCGAACTCAACCAAAGTAATGTAAAACTCAACCACCCTTTTACCGGTGGTCATATTATTCATTCTCATTTCAATGGCAGCATTCCCTGGATACAAATTGAAATCAATAAAAAACTGTATTTAAACACATTAAATCATCAACTAACGACACGTTCTCAGTCATTTACAAAACTGGAAAAGATTAAAGATAATATTTGGAGAGCACTGCAACTCTTTTTTCTAAATTATTAAGTCATCAGAGCATGGAATCCATATTGGTTGCGTCACCGGATCATTTAACGGTTGAAGATATCAGCAGGGTAATGTCTGCCACATATCGGATCGACACGGCACTTACATTTGAACAATGTTTTACAAATTTTGAACAGCACCGATACGACTTTACTTTTATCGAGTTGAGCTGGCTTCAAAACAACTCATCAAATAAAAACTCCATTCGTTCCTATCAGGAGTCACTGCAACGATTTTGGCGAATCTTCCCTTCGGCACAGATCATCATTGTTGCTCCCCAGGAAAAAATGAGAGAAATGGTGAAAGTGGTTAAAGCAGGTGCCAACAACTATATCACCACCCCCATTAATGCTGAGGAACTAAGATATATTATTGAAAGTACGGATGAATCAACTCGGCTTCAATTGGAACTGGACTATTTGAGAGATCGATTCTGGCAGGACGATTCCCTGGACATTGTTCGAACCAATAGCTCCAATATGAAACAGGTTTTTGAAAAGGTACGATTTGTAGCACCCACCAAAACAACGGTTTTATTGTTGGGTGAAACCGGCGTTGGAAAAGGGGTGATTTCCAAGTTGATTCATCGTCACAGCGACCGTCAGGAAAACCCTTTCATTCACGTTCACTGTGGTGCCATTCCTGATACGCTGGTTGAGAGCGAATTATTCGGACATGAGAAAGGCGCATTTACCGGTGCGGTAAAACGGAAACTCGGTCGCTTCGAAATAGCAAAAGGTGGAACCATCTTTTTGGACGAAATAGGCACCATATCTCCCCCTACTCAAATAAAAATGCTACAGGTTCTGCAAGATAAGATTTTTCTGCGTGTGGGAGGTGAATCGGTGATCGATTCGGACGTGCGAGTGATTACTGCTTCAAACTATGACTTAAAAAGAATGACTGAATCAAATGAATTCCGTACCGACCTATATTACCGACTAAGTGTGTTTCCCATAGAGATTCCGCCACTGCGTGAGCGTATCGAAGACATTCCATTGCTGGCAAAGTACTTCCTGCAAAACCTTAACAACATTCATCTTAAAGAAATCAATGATATTCACCCCTTGGTAATGGAAGCTATGGAGCAATATTCATGGCCGGGCAACATCCGAGAATTCGAAAATGTTATTGAAAGGGCGTTTATCATTGAAACCTCTTCCTCCTTAACTCCGGAAAGCTTCCCCCAGGAGTTATTCAATTTGGACAGTCCCAAAACCAGGGTAAACCTGGATACATCAATGAATCTGGCCGATGTTAGAAAACAAAGCATCGAGCAAGTGGAGCGACAGTATCTAAAAGAATTGTTATCCCTTCATGCCGGTAAGATCAACCGCGCTTCCGAAGCAGCCGGAATATCAACCCGGCAAATGCATAAGCTCCTTACGAAATATGGCATTCATAAAGAGGAGTTTAAACCATCTTTTCCTAAGAAAAAATAAAGAACTCAGAGTTCTTATCCCCTTTTTAAAACAGGAACCCCGATATCCGATTTTTCAGCATATTTTTACCATACTGTCATTTGACTTGACTCCTTAATCGCCAAATTTCGCAACGTTTTGTCATCAACCATAAATGGTAAAGACTTTGCAAAATAATACGACATGTTATTGTCCGCTCAACTTATGGATAAACGATTATTAGATCGAGCTGAGCCAAAAAGGTCCAATCATGTTGCATCGTCATTCCAAATGGGGCGGTAGCGACCTCGGTAATTTCCAGAGGTCCTTCGTCGCAAGCTCCTCAGGATGACAGCTATTGGTCATGTTTTTTAACTTTTCGGCTAGGATCCGGATCGTTGCCGTTTTTTTAAACAGTTTTACAATCCGTTCGGATTTTTTTATTAATTGTATCAGAATTTTAAAGTTTTGATCAGCAATAATCATTTATTAACTTATTTTTCTTTTTGCTGGCATGAATTCAAAAGCTAGCATGAGTTTACAAGTTATAAAAATGACTTTTCGTAACTGTTTATATTTTTAGCGTTATTGGCAACAACATGTACTCCGAACTTTTTGAAACCCAAAAAACTTCAACTTATTGATATTATTTAATTACTCTTTTTACAAGTTACCAACTCGTAAACTCACGCCAGGTAACCGGTAATCAGAATTGTTAAAATATGTACCTTATGCGCCTTATTAAAATGTTTTTAAATGGAGCGAAGCAAATCGACACATTTCCGAATACTGGAGCTCCTGGACTTTATTGCTATTCTCTTAAAAGCAGCTGTTTTTCCATTAATCAACTCGGTTTACCAAGTTCTAAAAACTTCTCGATAAAAAGGTAATAAATCGATGACGGAACACAGAAATGATGTCACGCGTAGCGAAATCGCCGCAGCCATGGAAGAATACCTTTCAAGAGGCGGAAAAATTAACAAAATAAAATTAAGAAACCATAAGAATAATAATGGAGAATCGGATAAATCCAATGACACAATCCCTTTGATTGATTCTTCAGAAACCGACAGCGAAACATTCCTTCGAATTATCAAAAACAATCAGTCTTTTGATCAATATTGATCAATTTATCTTTTTTCTGCAAATGCCATATGGTTCCCTCCATCGATGAAAGTAAAAAAAAAAAACAAGTTGAACTCAAAGGAATTCTGGTGCCTGAATCATGGGATTCATCAAATAAGGTTGTTCGCGTTGCCATTTGTACTTCGGGCGAAAAAGAATACATTATTGAAAAGAACAACAAAGGCGAAGAATTGTTAAGGTACAGCGGGTTAAAAGCTGTTATTCGTGGAATACTAAAAGACAAGGGAATAAAAAAAAAATCTATCATTGTTGAAAACTACGAGATTCATAGTTGGTAAAATTGAATCGGTAATTGACTGATTCTACAATATTAGCAAATGATGAGGAGAAAACAGATGAGTTTGAAAAAAGAATACGTGAATGACAATTCCATTTGTAAAGTGACATTTCATCTATCCAAAGAAGTCGCTGGTTCAGCTCGCACTGTCATGTTGGTTGGAGAATTCAATCAGTGGAACAAAGAAGCAACCCCCATGCTAAAATTAAAAGATGGCTCATTTGAGACCACCCTGGAATTAAAAGCCAATCAAGAGTACCAATTTCGTTATTTACTAGACAACCGTATCTGGGAAATCGGTCGAAATGCAGATGATTACATTATGAGTTTCTCCGGCAATCCGGACAATGCCATTGTTATTGTATAGAACCGGGAGTAAAATTGGGGCCTTTTTTCTCGGTGGTGAATCCCCCCCCTTCCTTTTAAAATAGCATGAAAAAATTGAATTATCACACTCTGATTGATTACAAAATTTGTTGGCTGGATCAGCCTTAACATCGTATGGAGCTATGTATAAACAACCCGGTCTTTTTGGTATGGAAGGACATTCATATAATCAAGTCATTTCTGGATGTCTTTCTATTGAGGTTCTTCAGGCCGTCTAAGGCCGGCCCCCACGAGAATAACAAATAGGTTATGTTTTCTGTGGGAACAATCACGGCATATTTTTATTAAAAACCGGAAGAATATTGGATGTTGTTGCTGAATGATCGGAATGGCTTCAAGGCATGTTTTCAGATTTGATTTGGGCCGGGATCTTATCCACATGATCGATAATATCCGGTCCAATTGGAGATCAGGGCAGAGCCCCCAAAAGCTCCGGATTTTGTGACAGACAAAATTGATCCGAAAGATTTTGATTGGGAATAATCGGATCTCAGATGACATCTTTTTAATATGTTTAACATTGCCGTGACAAAGAAGCCTGTTTTTAATTTGGGATCATTTTCTGTATGATCAACATCTCCATCGCGATCCAATCTTCAGGTTCCTGCGATGGTGCAATACGAGCATATTTTGAAATAGTCTTTTTATTAATTTTCCTTTCTATTTCAATAATAGATTATATTTCCTCACAGCATCACCCACAACCCGATGGTATTCCTCCAACGATAAATCCAGGTCTGAAGGATATGTAACAGCTCGCGAAATAGGAATAATGGCTCCTTTTCCATCCGAATTAAAGTTAGCCTTAGTGGTTTCGATTTTGCCACCTTGAGCGCCGACACCGGGAACCAAATGAATTGCTCGGGGCATCAGCTTTCTCAATTCAGTAACTTCTTCCGGATAGGTCGCCCCCACCACTGCTCCGATACAGCTATAACCTGATTTCCCAACACTTTCTTCGGTCCCCAACTGATGGATCAGTCTGGCAAGTTTTTTGGATACGGATTCTCCATTTACCACCAGGTCCTGCAACGTTTTGGAACCAGGATTGGATGTCTTTACCAGGATAAAAAGCCCTTTTTGATGTTTGATGGCTAAATCCACAAAGGATTGCAGACTGTCATCTCCTAAAAAAGGACTGATAGTGATACAGTCCGCCTCTAAATCGGATTTTATATTCAATCCACCGGGAAGCTCGGTATATCCTGCTAAATAAGCTTTCGCGTAGGCGGTTGAGGTGGCTCCGATATCCCCTCGTTTAACATCTAAAATCACCAAAAGATCCCTTTCTTTGGCATATGCAATCGACTGAGCCAAAGCCGCAATGCCAGTACTACCGAACTGCTCATAATAGGCAGACTGGAACTTGACGGCAGGTATTAAGCCATGACTACCATCGATCACTGCTTTGGAAAATCCGACAAGGGCTTCTTTTACATCGGCCGGACTCGATGATTGCGGTAGAAGGATCTTGGGCATCAAACTAAAATTGGGATCAATTCCCAGAACAATACAAGTGGTTTTAGATATTTTTTCGAACAATCGATCAGCAAAATGCATCAATTCTCCTTATCAGCTGGAAAGATTTTTGAAACAAAGGCGCGGCTCCGCTCTATTATTTATTGAGAAAACGGAACTGGCGCAGTTTATCTTTAACGACGGAATTCTTTTATAACTCAACTCTTCAATAAGCTTAACCGGATCACCGTTTTCGTGCAATGATCGGGATTATAACACGATCATTTGAAGAGATGCTGCAATACTTATGGCATATGTAAATGTTACTTTTATGATGATAATTTCACAGTATGAAAAAAGCTCATCGTATAATTTTCCTGGTGTCCCCATCTTTACCCGGTGATTTTCGTTCTCACAAACAGCAGAAAATCCAATGGAATAACCGACAGCCGATTTTGCCCCGTTAACAGCAACAAAAGAAATCCCCCGGCAGTGGCTAAGTGGGTTGTAAATTACATCATTTAGATCTTTACACCGTGGTCATTTATCAGTTTTGTCTGCTTGGGTCTGGTCAGATACTTCACCATACTCTCCTTCCAGCAATCGAAGCATGCCACTATTCAACTCTTCTGTGACATCCGAAAATCCGGCAAAAAACAGACTTTTTAAGATCGCTTTTCTGACAACATGGTAGGGGGTATGGTGGCAAATGCTGGAGGGAATATCAATGGATGGGTTTGCAAGGAATTCCAAACATTTATCCACATCAGTGCTTGTATAAGCGTAACAACTCAGAGGTTTAACGTCTTGAATACTGCAAGCCCCTTTCTTTAAAAACGTACAATATACCTTAATCCTTTCCTTTACAGTCTTTATTTTATTACATTTATTTTTATGAAGTCGAAGGTCTTTGATCAATTTCACAGTTTCGGCCTGAGAATAGGTCTTTTGAATATGCTCAAGTATTATGAACAATTCAGGCATAGTGGGGGTCACTTTCATGCTACAGCAATAGTAGCAACCTTCATGGCAATCAATTGCAGGTTGATCAATATCTTCCTGAGACAATCGATCTATTATGAGGTTTTTCGAATTCTCCGCCAACTGATATAAACTTCTTATGTGGTAGAGAAAATCCGGTTTGAAACTCCTTCTGTTTTTAAGAAGACTAATGATTGTGCCCTGAAAAACCTTGGGAAGGAGTTCCTGTTCTATGGATTCGACTAACTTGTCGATTCGCTTTTTTTTGTTTGAATCGTTTTGATTTGAAATAGCGTATCCATTTTTGTTCATCCAATGATAAAAACCAACCATTTGACTGGTTTCCATAAGGGATATTTATTCTAAAATAATCAACAGTTTACAATGTATATTTTACTCCCATTGTAATCATTTGAATGAGTATTATGCAATAGTGGAGAGTCGGTTTATATTAATTTGGGGTAACTATTCAGCAAAAATGTAACGTTTTTAAGCCGATCCTAAATAGACCAGGTTATTTATATACAGCGTCACACAATGTTAAACGACATCAATTGCTTTTGGCCTTGAGAGAAGATCCTTCGTTTTTTCCTCAAGATGGCAGAGCTTGACCTATTGACATTGTGCCTTCGAAGGAATGACATAGAGTCCAGAGTAATGCTGAATAGTCACAATTCGGGTTGGATATTTAGGACCTGACGTTAAAACGATGAAGCGTTTTCTGCTGATAGATCTCTCCGGGTGAGAGTATAACAGACGGGAAACCCGATTGATTGACGGCATTCGGATAACCTTGGGCTTCCAGGCAGAATCCGTCATGTTTTTTAAATCCCTGGGCCTCTTTTTGATGTAAAAAATTACCACTATAGAATTGCACTCCCGGTTCCGTTGTCAATACAATCATTTCACGACAGCTATTGGGTTCAAAAACAGTCGCTATCTCTCTGCATTTTTCACTTTTCGGACCGATAACGTAACAATGGTCATACCCACCCGATGAATCCAGATCTTTTCCAATTGTTTTTGCTTTTTGAAAATCCCAGGGGGTTCCTTTTACCGCTCGAATCTCACCCGTGGGGATAAGGAGGTCATCAACCGGTAAATAGGAATTGCAATTTAATGTCAGTTGATGATCCAAAATAGAGTCTTTTTTATCACCGGTCAGGTTCCAATAAGCATGATTTGTAAGATTTACAGGGCAAAATTCATCGGTAATCGCCTGATAAGCTATTTGAAGTTCATTTGATTCGTTCAAAGTGTATGTGACCTTGATATCCAAATTGCCAGGATATCCTTCTTCACCATTAACACTTTGATAATTACATTCAATAGATGCCGATTCGGATTTTTCTTCGGCTTTTATACTCCATATGACTTTACTGATTCCTTTGGAGCCTCCATGCAGATGATTGATGTTATTTTCATTTCTTTCAAGGTGATACACCTTATCTCTAAGGGAAAACACACCGTTTTTTACCCTGTTTGCCAGACGTCCCACTGTAGAACCAAAATACGGACTATGTGCCTCATAGTCTTCAATCGTGTTCAAGCCCAGCGTTATCTCTTCTATCTTTCCGAATTTGTCCGGCATCTTAACCGAAATCAGGGTTGCTCCCCAATTTATCACTGAAATAGAAGCCTCAGCTTGGTTTGTAAGCGTATATCCCTTAACAAAGTGCTGATCTTTGGATGTTCCAAAATCAAATGGTGTTATTTTCATTATTACTCCGCATGAAAACAAGTTTATTGGTAAAAGAGAAAAATATTAAATTATTACATTTTGATAGCTAACAACATATGCTTAAGCGAAATTAACATGAGAAAGAGTCTATAACTGCAAGAATATTCGAAGCTCGGTTACAGGGCAATTCCCATGGAGATCCCATCATTTTGATGCTGTTGAATTGTAATGATATCCGGTTCCCTTGACAATCTCAAGGTTTGCTTCTAAAACCCTTACCAGGGATTCAGTTTATTCGTTTTTGGTATTCTGCCAAACCAAAATAATTGACTCTTTGGTGATGAACTTCATTTTTCATGGTGCCGGATCATCCCACCCCATCAATCCTTTTCCAGTCACTTCATTCTGAACGATTCTTTTTTTTCTCTTCTGGTTTCTTTTTTTTATATCCATCTGTTAACCGATTTAGTTCATTACTGTGTATAAGTCCATGTCCTGGTCAATGACATTCTGCATCCTTTGAAATCAGGAAAACATATTGACATTAAATAATAAACACTATACATTAAACACATATTTGATAAATTTTATGTAGATAATTTTTTATTAATCATTTTTAAGGTAAAACAGGGAATACTGAATTTGAATAACTTCCATGTTGTTGTTCTCGGTAGATTCTTATTCATCACCATTTAAAAAAAAAGAAGATATTAACAAATGTGTTCTGGATTTTTAGCGGGATGAACATAAAGATCGGGGTGGACAGCTTAATCAATAGCAATTTTGTAATAGAAGGGGATTTATGATAAAACAGATAAATAGTCAACGTATTGCAACCTGGATCGCCTGTATTGGTGGACTATGGATAATCAGGATGGGCATCGGTCATTTTCCCATGGCATATCAGGCAGCTGATTCCCCTGAGTTTGCCAGCCTTGCTCCACATGCAGCTGATTTTTTGATTTTACTATGTCTATGCGTGGGCATTACACTGATCGCTTTTGGTATATTATCAATATATTTTTCCCGGAAATTAGGTTCAGGGGATAAATCGGCCCGGTTTTTTTTCTTTTGCCTGGCAACAACGTTTTTGATTAGAACTGTGATAGAATTGAAATATCCGGTCGCAATTCCTGAGCCCAGACCATCTGTTCTGGTAATTGTTTTTCTTGTCAGTATGATCTTTTCGATGGCTCTTGTTTTATCTTTTTTCAGTAAACCTGTGAATCAGCGATAAACTGCTTAATCGAAAATCCAATTGTTTTCGCTTCAAATGTAGCCGTTTTATAAGAACCAGGCCGGTTTTCGATATCGATCGGCTATCTTGATATACATAACACTAATTATCGATTATGTTTTACCACCCGTCATCCTGAATATACATGTTAAATAAAGCAACCTGAAAACAGTTGGGCAACCCCAGGTAAGTATAGGAGTAATTATGTCAAACATATTAAGATCTTCATTAATTTTTGTTTTTATCTTTGTTATTCAGGCATTGGTTCATATTTTTTTTCTGCGACCTGTCATCTCAACCTGGGGAGCGACCGAAGAGGAGGTGAATATGCCGCTGGCCGGGGATCATTTAGCACCTTACATAAGTTCTACCCGAGCTATAACAATCAATGCCCCCATGGACGAAGTTTGGAAATGGATGATTCAAATTGGTGCCGATCGGGGAGGATTTTTCAGCTATGAATTTCTCGAAAAGCTAATAGGATACGAAGCGTATCATCAGGATAAAATATTACCGGAGGATCTTGTAATGGAGGTCGGAAGAATTATCCCGGTTTCACCTGATGAATCTAAAACCTTGATAAAATATGATTTTGAGGTAATTTCTGTTGATCCGGGAAAATCATTTGTTATAAAAAACTGGGGCGTGTTTGAAATAAAAAAAATTAATGCGCAAAAAACTCGACTTTTTGCCCGAACTCATGGACAGAAACGATCTGATCTGAAGAGTGAAATCGACTATTATTTCGGCATGCCACATCATTACATCATGGAAAGACGAATGCTGATGGGAATCAAAGCTCGGGTCGAAGCTGGTGCCGGCGCTAAACTGTCATCAACAGAGGATGTTTTATGGTTTCTTGGAATTGTTTTGTCTGCATTGGGAATCGCCATATTGGTATTTATCGGCCGCAGTATTCAAGGTGTTTTACTGTCTGCAATCTTTGGCGTTTTATGGCTCTGGCCGCTTTTTGTATTCGATCCGCAGCCGATATATAGTTTTGTGCTATTATTGATGGTAGTATTGACTTCTGTTTGGTTTTTCTTAAAAAACAGACATTATCAACAAAAAACAAAATAACCTCGATGTATGGCAAATAAAATTGTGACAGCTGGTTTTTATCACCTGTCACAATTTATTGTCTCCATTAAGGTTTCCATGTATTTGATATATTTGTTGCATGCTTAATAAGGACCAGCGTTACTGATAGAGATATCCGATTATTGGTCTGCCTATTGTGATCTCCCTGAGGAAAGAGGGTTAGTAAGTATTGATCTCAAAGTCGATTTTCTGGCTCCTATATTGGGAGAAAAAGTCATTATAAAAAGCAAGCGAATTAAGGCGGGCAGAACGATATTCCTATCGGAAGCATCATTGATTGATGTTACTGGTAAGATTTTAGCTCATGGAACATCCAAGCTTATGGTAACCCAAAATCAGCAGAAGACTTCGTGTTTTTATTTTTGGAAATATTGCTGGTGGAAAACTAAGAAATAAAATAGGGATTAGTGCCGGTGTATCCTGGCTTAGACAGGGAGGCCTGGAAACGACACATCTTTCTCATATTCTTGCGTTTGTGACACTGGATATGATCCCGGCAACAATTCATTCATCAATAAGCCCTTTGGGAGCATCTGCCGTTAGCAGCAAACATGGAGAAGGGAGATTTGATCAATCCATCAGGATTGGTGTGAATGAGGATTCAGCCGGAATAAAATCAGGCCTCGATCATCTTGATAGAGCGTTGGAATTGGCGGCTCTTATCCAAAAAAGTTAGCGTTCTATACAGGCTTATTATTTGGAACCTTTTACTTTTTAGCCTTCGGTTTTTAATCTAAAAACTCAATCACGACTGTCTTCGATCATCGCTTTAATCTCCTCCGGAGAGGGGGTTAAACTCCATTGTATCAACCTTTCTCCTTATTCTTCTTATATCTTCGAGAGCTTGTCGAGTTTGATCAAATCGGCTTATAGCGCGTTGTTTGGCTTCTCCAAAGGAATTGTATTCGATGGGTTTTGGAATGGCAGCTGATTCCACATAGATGTATTTTTCAGATTCTTTTCTTATGATACCAAGAAAATAAAGACTCCTGTAAAAAGTGTATTCTCCGGGCTCGATTTTAAAGAACCAGACTCCCATTAATTCTTTTAATAGCTGTGAAGTTGTTTTCAAGATATTATCGATTAAAAAGACTGTAAAGACGGAGCCATCAATAAATTATATGAATGAGTTCAGTACGTTTTTAGGCTTCTAATATGGAAAGAGCTTCTTGTACGATTATTCTCTTAAATCATTATCAGAAAGGTTACTAGGAATCTTAAATGGTACAGAAACGTCATTTTTAAATTGCGGGTTGTTGATTTTTTGGACTTAATGGACTTTATTTTTATTAGCAGTGCAATTGTTCTAGCAAATAAAGTAACAAAACTACGCGAACTTTTGAGTATATTCTTTCATTCCATCTGTAATAAATTTTGATCGATCCCTTTCACCCAGTTTCCCCCTTGTTTCATCAATGAGTCTCAACACATCAACAGGAAACACGACATGAACCTTCTTTTTAGGCGAATAGGATTCTAGGATCTTTTCATCGACTGGAACAGGCATTATTTTATCATCTGGATACTGCCTGATCATATCCTCATAAGATGTCCGATCTCTGACATTTTCTTTACCGTTACCGATACAAGCGGCTAGAGCATCAACAGCCATTTCGAATGCTTCCTCCCAAGTATCTCCAAACGTTTCGCAGACCTCAACATCCGGAACCGAAACCAGTATTTTCCCCTCTTCCTCTTTAAAAACACCGTAGTAATACTTTTCCATAGTTCAACCTCTTTAATTTTGACCTTTACGGGTTTCAATCATTTTATCCCTGCTCGTCTCAAAATATTGTTTACCGTTCCAACTGGGATGTCACCCTTGTGCCTCGGAATAGGTATGGTGTTGCCACCTTTCCCCCATACCTCGTGTTTTCCCTCTCTTAAGAGAGTCCAGCCATTTTTTTCAAAAGCTTTTCAAGCTCACGTTTAGTCATCTCCCCTTTTTGTCTGTTTATACACTTATTCTATGTTGATATCCACACGAAGTCAATTTTGAAATGTGGATATCAACACACTCTAAGATTTAGGAATATTATTTCTCTTTTGAATAGGTTAAAAACTTCTATGAAAACGCTCGTTTATCCGGTTCGAATAAATCTAACAAAAGTTTGATATATTTAGCTCATAACTGTACTATTTAATACGTTTTTATACCAATTAATAGTTTTTAGAGGTTTTAGAGGTTTTTAGTGAAAACAATTGCATATCTCAGAGTATCGAAAGACGATCAAGACGTTGCCAATCAAAAATTAGCCATCCACGATTGAATACTGAAAAGGTGAAACACTTTAACGTTAACACAACCTTATTCTGTTTGATCCCGGAAATCAGATAAGTGTCCATGAGAATATTTATCAGACGGTTAAAAACAGGAGCAAAATAGAGATTACCCTTAATATGCCAAAAGATCAGAAAAATTACCGGTTTTCCATACTATGGATGAGGTCAAGAGTGCCCAATGTTCCCTCGATAGAATTTGCCGGGTTATAACAAATATTTTTTACAAGTTTGCCATGTTATCTCTATATAATCAAACAGTTACATTCTCTATTTTTTCCCGGTAATAATCTACTAAATCCTGATAAGCTGTTAAGCCCTGTTTTCCTAAAGGGTGTAAATGGTAAATGCCTCTTTGAAGTCTTTCAAACCAGCCAAAAAAGTTCTTTTGAAGGATGGACTGTGTATTTTTGGCGGTCCCCAAACGTTTTAGTTGACTTGGCGAAAGTGGTCCAAATTTCTCCAGACAACAAGCAATAAACACAGCCTTTTCCCGATAAGCAGTGACAATTTTAACTTTATGACTTCCCGCTACATTGCAATTAATTGTTCTTCCAGAGATCTCTCGAATGATGCTGCGTTGTTTTGATCTTTGTAATTTGGGTTTATACGCTTCCGGATGTAACAATACTTCGACAAGCGCATTCTGACGCTTATCAAACCATACCGCCAGCAAACCCAACTCCAGTCGTTTTACCAGGTGTACGGATTTTTTCCATCGGGTGGTCGACATCCTCTTCATTTTCGGATGAGGCACCGCAATGTAGACGCTATCTATATACCTTTGCCGTTGGGTAGCCTGTAATAATAAATCAAAATTCAGATGACACTTTAATTCAACGGCAATTATTTCATCGTTTCTCTGGGCTACCATATCTATGGAATTAACCTCGCAATGAACCGAGTATCCCTGTTCAATAAAAAAATCTAAAATTGGTTTGTGAAGGTCTGTTTCTTTAACAATCATTTTATCAGTTCTGTTTTACCCTGCAAATGCATTAAAAAAAGGGGAAGAGAGAATCCAAAGGAATTAAGATAAGACTATTGTCATAGTTCTGTCATTCTGGAATGTAAACAATATGGAAGATCTCTTTGAAAGCATGGAGATTCTTCAGGTCGTCAGGGCTCCTATCTGAATAACACCGGTTTATAAAAAAATTTGGACAGGTAAAAGTCAAATCCAAGTCCTGAAATGTGTGTCCTTATGAGTCCCAATGTACAATGTTCAGGGTTCATTTCAGTCTGAAAAGTATTCTCAATTTCCTTTCTTCTTTAAACACCGAAAAAAATCAGGGACTTCGCTTTGCTTTAAAAATTCATTTCCAAACAACCTGAAGGTAAAAATTACTACGTTGCAAGTATAATGATAAATTTCTATTTTTCCGTCAGGAACAAAAGCAACGTCCTGATCTCAACCTCAGAAATCTTACAGGATTATCTAGGTTGAGATCGATTACAGTGACAAATGCTCAAATATAAGAACAGATAGTTCTAGCGGGGTAAAACTACAAGTTTCATCTCGTCAGTAAGTCCCGGGTCAATAGGGCGTATAGCCCCTTCCTTGGCAGGGATACAACTTTTAACATGATAATAATTATCTCTATGAGTTACAATAATATATATCAATATTTTTGTATAAATAAATATATTAATATATATTTGTAAAGAGTTTGAATGTTTTTGAAATACATTATTTTAATTATGTAATAAATTGTGTGTTATAAGAAAGTATTTTAATTATTAGCCAGCAACCACAATTGCAACCTGGTTCAAACCATATTACCTGAAGCCACTCATTATATTGACGATTTTTTCACTATTCAAAAAAGTTATACAATTGAACGCTTTTTATCTATATATGCAATATATTATAACCATAATGATGATAAATATTAATTTTTTATATTTTACTTAAAATTACATAATGCAATATTGTTATTAGCTTTTTTATCAATTATAAAAAACGCATATAAGTGAATAATATTAAAAATGCAAACAAGAATGATTCTAATGTTGAAGAATATCATAATAATACATTTGAGTTGCACTGCATGCCTGTTTATATATTTAATACTAAACACCTAGTTTTAATTATCTGGATTATATTTATAATAGTAAATGTTATTTGTTTCTCTTGGACATATTTCTTTTATTATTTTTACTTGACATGAGACTTAACATTGTATTAAACATATATTTCCTGCATATCAATATAAGTTGTTTCAAAGTAAAATCTTATGTAGGAATTAGAAGGTATTTAATCAATGTTAGATACTATAAAACATAATATAATTTTAGGAGAATATGACATGAAAAAAACCATTATACTTGCATATTTTTTTGTTCTTGCATTAATGATTAATAATGTATATGCAAAAAATTTAGATCAATGCGCTTTGGTCCTTAACGGTGTCAGTGTTGAAATCAGTGGCATTGTTGCAGCGGTACCTGCTGGAGATGGACTCAAAGTTGATATTGGTACGGAAGTTGTAACTGTTTATGGTCTTGGCCCCATATGGTATTGGAATGATATTGGAGTAGATAGACCAACTATTGGGGATCAAGTGGAAATTGATGCTCGAATAGTAGTATTCAGCGATGGCACCGAAAAAACTATAATGATGACAATTGAAGTTAATGGAACTTTAGTTGAACTTAGAGATCCGGTAACAGGTTGTCCGTTGTGGTGGTAGAATCGCAAAATGAGGATTTATTCGGGGAGATGTAATGATAGTAACTGCACACTTTTAATAGTGTCAGGAGATTTGTCATTATTATCCCCTGGATTGTAAAAAGCAGTAAATCAAATTGATGAAGAAGATTTTTAATCTAACTTATAAGTATTTAACGATTAATACCCTCTAAGTACGTTTTAATAGAGTGGTCTGGATCTTGTCCAGACCACTTTATTAAACAAACAGATCTTTTATTTCCCTCTGTTTGCCACTCCGCAAAAATAGCTATATTATGGACGTTTCCCTTCTAAGCTTCACGAAACCTATCATTAATGAAAGGCCAACACACCTCTCATATAAAATTTACAAGCAATTTTATTAATTGGATTCCCCAAGGCGTAATCTTGAGATGGAAACAATAATCGATTTTTTTACCCTGAGGCTTCTTTCATCATGATAATCGATTATACACTCTCTCGATTCTCGAAGGTGAGTTTTTTATCCGAAGAAAACAATCCCGAATAGACATTCGATTTTTAATGACTGTTTTGGCTCAGCATTCGTGCTGAATACGTTGACAATCCTTTGGAGTTACACAAGTACCGGTGGCACGGCATACCAGAATAGGTTCATCCAGTAAATCGGCAGCGGTTTCATTAATTTCAGGACAGGGAGATATGATTTTCCAGGCTTCGAACTCCATTTCACGGGAGGTATTTCCCACTTTGGTGATCCGTCCTTTAACTTCAATAAAATCGCCGGCATATACAGGAGCCAAAAACTCTACGGAACTGTATGCCCGAAATAAACCTTCATCGCCATCGTAACGGACAAGAAGTTCCGTGGCAATATCACCGAACAAATTCAGCATTTTTGCCCCATCCACAAGATTTCCGGCATAATGGGCATCATGAGCACTTATTCTCAGTTTCAGACTTGTCTCAATCATTTTGATAGTCTCCTCTTTTTTCCAACAGTTTAGTAATTATATAAGAAGCGACGCGAGAGGGAGTTGTTTCCGGCCCAAATCCGGCATCATATCCCAGTTCAACTGCCAGATCGTTGGTAATTCTGGCACCGCCGGCAATTATTAAAAATTGTTGTCTAAGATTTTCCGCTTCCAGGAGTTCGATAAATTCTGTGAAATTGCGTACATGAGCATCTTTTTGAGTAACGGTCTGGGAAACCAGTATGGCATCGGCTTTTTTTTCCAGTGCTTTTTTCAACAGCTCTTCACATGATACCTGGGCTCCCATATTCAAAGCATCGATTTCCGGATATCGTTCCAAACCATAATCCTGGTTATATCCTTTCATATTCATAATGGCATCAATACCAACCGTATGTGCATCAGTGCCTATGGTCGCACCAACCACAGACATATGACGATTGAGTTTAGTCTTGATCAAATGGTTGATCTCGTAAAAATCCATCTGTTTGGCTTTTACCTCACTAGCTTCAACACTATCATAATCCAAAGTCGGTTTAGCCTTGGCATACACCACAAAATAGGTAAAATTCTCAGCAATTTTGTGTGAATGAACCACAGACACCTGCTCCAAATTCAGCAAGGCCGTATATGTTTCAGCTGCTTTTTTCGCTCTGGCACCGTCTTCAACTGGCAAGGTAAATGCCAACTGCATCATACCGTCATTCAGAGTATCACCATAAGGTTTAATATGTTGCGCCATAATTTGCTCCAATAGGGTCTAACATCAATGTTTCATTTAATTAAGCTCTTCCAATTGCTGTCATCCTGAGAAGGAACGACGAAGGATTTCTCAAGGCCAAAAGCAAAAAACGTTGCTTGACATCCAGGTGAATTCGTTACAACATGTCTTGCCAATTCAGTTGGAAAGGACCTTTTTAAAATCACCGAGATTCTTCATATCGCTGTGGCTCTATTCAGAATGACATAAAATAATAAGAACAGTCTTTTATTCCTTTTCTAATCAGATTTTCCAAATCACTTCACTAAACCTTCTTTTTCCAGTTGATCCATAATGGGATTGGAATAGTCGCTTGATTTTTCAAAAACACCATCCAGCCCCTTTCCACCATTTTCGGTCCGGGCGATATTGGCAAATTTTCCCAATTCAATAGCTTGCATTAAGCCAATATTTTCTATTTCCGTGAGAAACGCTTCCACCTCATCCAGCACGATTTGTGCCCGTTGGGCAATAAAACCGTCTTTTTTGAATTCGATCTCTTCCCCCAGTGCCCGGGCAACATTAAAAACGTAGTTAATGCTACCTAACGCCTGATATCGATCCTGCATATGCGGTGTATGGATGGCCTCCGTTAATATTCCGGCAAGGTGGATACTTTGATGGGTTGTTACGGAAGCCAGGTTAAACATAGTATCCAAGGCATGGGATTGAAAAATATCCGTACTTTTGTATTTGGTTGGCGGCATATATTTCAAAGAGGCATTGGGAAACAGCTGACGAGCCAATTGAGCATGGGCCAGCTCATATAAAAATGCATTTTCCACCTTGGGATCGATCTCAAAGGCATGTCCCAGTCCCAGCAGATCATCGGTTAACAACGCTCTTTTTCCCATGGCTTCATTGATCAACTGGGAAGCGGTTACCGTGTAGGCATTCTCAATGGCATCGGAAGTCGTCAGATAGTTATCTTCTCCGGTATTGATGATGATTTTGGCCCGCGAACAGATCAACCGACTGAAATATTGATCGATAAAGGTACGTTTCATGTTGATATCCCGAAAAAGGATGCCATACATGGAATCGTTCAATAGAATATCCAGATCCTCAAAAGCTGCACAGGCCGCAATTTCAGCCATGCACAAGCCGGATGAATAATTAACCAGTCGGATGTACCGCTCTTGCTGTTGGGATGCATTATCCAACGCCTCACGCATGATTTTAAAATTTTCCTGGGTGGCATAAGTGCCGCCAAACCCTTCTGTGGTCGGACCATAGGGGACATAATCTAACAACGACTGTGCAGTACTACGAATAACGGCAATGATATCCGCTCCGGCAAAAACAGCTGATTCAGCCTGGGTTCGATCTTCATAGATATCTCCGGTGGCCACAATCAAATAACGCCAAGGTTGTTGAGGTACAGGCGTTAAATCTTGTTTCATACGTTTTCGTTTACGGGTGTTGTCCAGCACTTCAATAGCCGATTGCGCCAATTCTTTTTCTTTTTTTGCCAAATCCCCGGCAGCAATTCGAGTCACACCGGTCACATCGATTTTCCCTTCTTCAATCAACTCGGCGGTAGTTTGGACATCCCGACCGGATTCCAACATGGCCGCGACGAAAGCTCGGGAAGCTCCTGATTTTAAAACATCGTTTTCCTGGAAAATCTCCACCAATCGATTGGGTAGCGGCGTACCTTGCTCATCCACACCATCAACCCCATATAAACGGAGAACGGTTCTTTCTACCGAGGTTGAAGAATGTTTTATAATAATTTGCTGCACCTGCTCAGCGATCTTATCCGCCTTCTCTTTTAAGCGATTGATTTGTTTAGTATTTAAAGGGATATTTGCCATTTTTCTTTTGGGGTAAAACGGGTTATTTATTTTTTTTTGAATCCAGGTGTTCCTGAATTCTTTTTTTGATCTGTTTTGACAACTGAAAATGTAAAGCGATTCGTAATGGTTTTTGCGTCTCCTGCAACTGATCTTTAATCTTTTGTTGGGAGACGGCTTCGATTTCATAAGGGATATTTGCCAACAATTGCTCAAGGGTTTGGGGTGTTTTTTCGTCAAACGTCGCATCTTTCATACGAAACAACTGAATACCGGATATCTCTAGTACGCTTGGATAATGAGAGGTACATAAAAACAGCAGGTCCTTTTGAGAGAATTCTGATAGAAAAATCTCTGACAAGTCTGATCCGTTGATAGGATCGGTTGACAAAAACATCTCGTCAACCAACACATATGCACCCGGCGCCATAGATCGGGTAAAAAAGTCAATTTCCTCCCCAAAACTGGAAAGATTGGATCGAATGTTACCGGGAGACTTAAAATGCATCTCCACCTGTTCCGGAAATCGGAGTTCCAGTTTGGATGCCGGTACGGGCAGTCCCACTCTGACCATGGTTAAAAGAAAGTACACCGTCTTTAACACGGTTGTCTTACCAGTCATATTGGCGCCAAAAACCACATTGGAACCATTTTTTAATGCGACAGTCAACGGAACATAACCCCTGTCTTTGCTAATCCGCAAAGATGGTAAAGCTGCCTGTTCACACTGAAACATCGTCTTGCCTGAGAATTCTGGAAAAACCAGTGAGTGTTTTCGACAAGCATAAATAAGCATATAATCGAACGTCCGTTGCTTACGTTTCTGATAATAAGCATAAAAACCGTCATAAAAAGCCGCCAACTCCCGGTTAATAACGGCCAGTTTTTTGTCCATGGCTTTAGCCAGAATCTCGCTTTTTTTATCTTTATCCGCTACGAGTTTTTTAATATCCGAAGACAATTGGTAATCGACAGTATAAATCCCCTTGTGACAGGATACTGTAACAATCGGGCAGTTCTGTAAGGATTCCAAACACTTTTCACCGGCCATCAACTCTTTTGGATAGGGATAAATCATCTTTAAGCCGGTTTTTTCCAAAATCTCCTTTTCATAAGCGGAAAGTGACGTTCGAATATCCTGCTCCAACTCTTCGATCTCTCCCAAAAGCTTTTTTTCATGCGCAGCAAATCGCAGGTTTGAAAAACCTTTCTGAGTATACTTTTCCAGAATTGTCAGGATTTCATTGTTGGTGGAAGCTTCCACGTCCAGTACAATTCCCTTTTCCAGTACCTGAAGGGTTCGATTTGCTGCTAAAAAGCTCCCTAAACTGAACAAATGATATGGTTTCAGGGATGAATCCTGGAAAAACGGCAATAAAAATTCCAGATTGGGCAGGTTTTGACTTTGAGTAATAATAGCCTCAAGGTCGGATTCCCGGTCTTCAATTTGATGTTTTAATCCCTGTAACCGCTGAAAGTGCTGCTCGCCCTTTGAGCGGTCAAACGGTCGAAGAACCATATGTGAAAGAACAGGCATCTCCAATTGAAAAAGCCGCAGGTAGTCGTCAAATGCCAATTCTTCGTACAAATTATTGGTTACCAGGGATTGTTCAAATTCCAATTTCATCCGGGTTATCTCTATACAGGTTGTGAATGACTGATTTTTCCGGCAACTGTAATTTCATGGTTTCGGATTGTTGTTTAATAAATATTTTTTTAACCGGAACTGCATTGAATAGACTCAATTCGGGTTTAAAAGAACGACGCTTCTGCCCAATGGTAATATTTTGGTACAGGGTAAAGTTCTCCATGACAACCGAAAGTTTGTTAAAAGGGGCCAGAAAAGAAAACAGCGATGGAGTTAGCGCCCCATTCAAATATAATATGTTGTGTTTGTTTTTTGATTGAAGACAGGCGTTTTTCAACTCCGTATCCATAAAAGCTATTTGTCGGCCGTGATACAATATGGTCCCATCGGAATTCAGCAGTAGAGCTTTTGTTTCCGGTGTCAGGTTCTTTTGGATGATCTCTTTCAAATCCCCTGTATATTCGGGGAGAGAAAAAGCTAACATCAGATCCTCAGCCTTTTGGAGCTGCTCCTGCCGCTCGGTTACCAATACCGAAAAATAAGTTTCATCGCTGATGTTGGGATGAGCCAGGAACTGACGATCAATTGATCCGTCGATCAACATAAATCCATTGGAACAAATCGTTTCAACGGTTTTTTTAATTTCCAAAAGGGCTTGTTTATTATTCGGCCCCTCCAGGACAACAGCAAAATCCACCAGACTTTTCCCCAATACATACAGCTTGTTAAATCCATCGCCGTAGAAATTGTGAAATACTTGGTATATGCCGCTTAACTCCCTTAAATGTTCAGCAGCCGTAATAAAGTATCCGTCCCTGAATATGGAAATAAGTGGTTTTGGCGTGTTTTCATAGGTGTCAACATCCTCACCGTTGATACCTATGGATGTTATACATACGGGTGCCCTGCCCTGATGGTCGGTGTGAAGCTTTTTATATATATAATTTAAAACAGTTGTCTTGCCCGCATTTTTGTCCGAGCCTATAAACGACAGGGTTTTCATTTATCGTTTTCGCCTTACCAGGTCTGCCGGTTCCAGGAATAATTTTTCACCACTGAGAAGTTTAGCCACCCCATCCAACGGCTTGTATTGATCATTATCACAGATTTTACAGCGACCGCAGTCGGAGAATACATTATCTGGTTGTGTGTAAGTGGTGATGACACCTTCGTAGTTTCGAATCACCAACCTTCTATCCGACTGTGACAACAAATAATTCGGCATTAGAGGAATCTTTCCTCCACCGCCGGGTGCATCAACCACAAAAGTCGGTACTGCCATTCCCGTTGTGTGACCGCGAAGGTTTTCCATAATCTCCATCCCTTTGGTAATGGATGTCCTGAAGTGCGAGATCCCCCTGGACAAATCACACTGATAAACATAATAAGGTTTTACGCGGATATATAACAATTCCTGAACCAGTTTTTTCATGATATAAGGACAGTCGTTGACATCTCGTAAAAGCACTGTCTGATTCCCCAGGGCGATGCCAGCGTTAGCCAGCCTTGCACATGCTTCCCTGGCTTCATGAGTTATCTCTCTCGGGTGGTTAAAATGTGTGTTAACATAAATCGGGTGATACTTCTTTAACATATTGACCAGGTCTGGGGTAATACGCTGTGGTAGGACAACCGGGGTTCGACTACCGATACGAATAATCTCCACATGATCGATTTTCCGCAATTCCTTGAGAACATATTCCAGCCGATCTTCGCCCAAAACCAAAGGATCACCACCAGAAATCAGTACATCTCGAATCGTTCTGTTGGAACGAATATATTTCAGCCCCTCATCCACATGTTTTTGAGTCAAATGTTGATCCTCAATGCCGACTGTGCGCCTGCGGGTACAATGCCGACAATACATGGAGCAGATGTGGGTGATGAGAAACAACACCCTGTCCGGATATCGATGTGTTATGCCCGGCACCGGAGAATCCACATCTTCGTGCAAAGGATCATCAAAATCATCATCCACATCTTGAGTTTCCTGGATTCTGGGAACCGCCTGAAGCTTGATGACACACCGCTTGTATTTTTTATCCATTAAAGCCGCATAATACGGCGTAATAGCCATACGAAACCGATCAAGGCACTTTTCCAGATTCTTCTCTTCACTTTCTGACAAATGAGTAATCTTTTTTAAGGTCGGAATATCCCGAATTACATTTCTCATTTGCCATTTCCAGTTGTTCCAGTCTTTTTCACTAACATCTTTATACAGCGGTATATCTTTGTAATTAACGTTTGGATATTCTTTCATGATATGACTCTTTTTTTGTATCTGTTTTTAAATTATTTTTTGTTTTCCCAAATACAACGAAATGCCTGAACAACTCGGTTTAACGTTTGAGTGGCCAAATGTCAAAGTTATTATGTTAAACTTTCTCATCAATCACCCTGGGGATGAGAAGCGACACTTACAGTTTCGATCGACAACGGCTATCTCAAAGCCAGGAAAAAATGACATCGCTTAACGTTATCTTGAGTTTTATACAAACAACAAGGTCAATTTAATATTGAAGGGTCTTCAGTCAAGTCATTTCTGAATGTCGCTTGGGCTCCATTCAGTATGACAATAAACAGGCAATTTTCCTTAACTTAGTAACAATGGACTCCACGAGGCTACTAATGGAACCGGCCAAAGAGTAACAGAATCGGTAACGTTTTCTGTTACTCTTTGTATCCATTTTACACGTAAACAGTTTCGTAAAGTTTTCGAATCTTATCTGATTCTCTCAATACATTTAAGGTAATAGCCGCGTGATCCTTGGTATAGCCGTTTCCGATGATCATGTTAACATCTTTACCCACACCTTCGGCACCCAGAGCCGCTTTGGTGAATGATGTTGCCATGCTGAAGAAATATACCGTACCGCCATCTTTACAGATCAAAATGGAAGATAACTCTGTGTTAGGTATGCTGACACAATTAATAATCAGATCTGCAAAATCTCCGTTTGTCAGGGTCGAAACCGCATCGTAGCAGGCCATGGCATCCGTAGCATCAACTTTGACAATATGGTCACATAGTTCCAATGATTTTAGACGTTCACAGCTCTTATCGCTGGTGCCAGTACCGATAACCTTGCCGGTAATACCGGCTCGTTTTTTAGCTTCATAAGCACACAAAATTCCGGATTTACCGGTTGCACCGATTATGACCACTGTATCACCGGGGCGTACCAATTTTGCCGCCTGTGCCGGAGCTCCGGCCACATCCAGTGCAGCCAATGCCAATGGGGCAGACATATCATCGGGTAGTTTGGCATAGATACCACTTTCAAACAAAATAGCTTTTCCTTTAATCAAAACCTGGTCAATATCAATTTTGATTTCCAGTATTTCTTCAATAAACAGGGGCGTTAACGACAACGACACCAGACTGGCGATTTTGTCTCCCACTTTAACATCCCGTTTGTCTTTAATAGCATCACCCATGGCTTCAATAGTACCGATCAGCATACCACCTGATCCGGTCACAGGATTTTGCATCTTTCCCCGTTGATTAACAATACCAAGAATGGTTTCCTTGATCTTGGTTTCATCCCCGGCGGCCTCTTTCTTAATTTGAGTGAAACTGGCTGAGTCGATATTCAGGGCTTCAACGTCTATCATCATCTCATTGTCCCATAACAGACTCATGTCATTATTAATTTTCTGGGCCGGTTGGGGCAAGATTCCTTGCGGCTCAATAACGCGGTGAGCTCCAAAGGGATTTCCGTTTTGTTTGTTTGAATTCATTAATTACTCCTTTAGTTTTAAAATTTTTCTGACGTCACCGGGTGATGCTATCTCACAGCCGGATTCTTTAGCGATACGAACCGCACGCTCAACCAGTTGGGCGTTGCTGTCAGCCAAAACGCCTTTATCATAATAAACATTATCCTCAAATCCCACCCGGATGAACCCGTGGTGGGAAATGGCTCCATAAATTGCCTGGAGAGAAGCTTTGCCGCCAATTCCCAACGCCGTCCAATAGGCGTCTTTTGGAATTCGACGAACAAAAATCCCCAATGTCTCTATATCATAACGAATACCGCCGGGAACATTGAGGACAAAACCGTAATGGTATGGGGGGGTAACCAATCCTTCTCGGATCAATAGCTGTGAAGTGTCGATGTGTGATAAATCAAAACATTCCAGTGTAGGACGAACGCCATAGGTTTGCATCATGGCGGCGGCTTCTTTGATCATGGGAAGAGTATTAACGATATAGTCGTCACCAAAGTTGACTGTTCCGCAATCCAGTGAAGCCATTTCAGGCTTCAATTGAAGCGGTTGTAATCGCTCTTCCAAGCTCATGCCCACGGCCCCTCCGGTGGTGACTTCAATAACAATATCACACTTCTTTCTCACCAGATCGATGGCTTCTTTAAAAACTGATACGTCCTGGGTTGGAAGACCATCTTTATCCCTGACATGCAGATGGAGAATGGCGGCACCGGCTTGACAGGCATCCTGTGCAGCCTGTGCAATCTCTGCCGGCGTCATCGGCAAATTCGGATTATCCTTCCGGGTGGTTTCTGCCCCGGTAATAGCACACGTAATGATGGTTTTGTTCATGATATACCTCCTTTTCCCAAAACACCCCAGCAAATTAAATCGGTATAACCTTCCGCTACCTGTTCAATAGATAACGGACCTCCTTTCTTATACCACAATGCGACACTGGTGCACAATTGAATGATAGCTTTGCAGGTGAGTTTCATGTCTTCAATATGCATCATCTTTTGCTCAACTCCCTGCTGAAGGATTTTCAAAAAAATATCTTCGTATAAACGTCTTTTAACCACAATCTTATTATAATTTATTTTTTCCAAATGTCTCAGCTCGGCATCCGTGACATTTGTTTCGTCGGAATCAACCACGTGATATTCAATGTGGAAACCAATGGCTTTTTTTAGCTTTAATACCGGATCTTCTTCCATACTCATGATTAACTCCAATTTGTTGATCAAATTGTTCATGGTCTGATCCATTATCTGGAAAAGAATCTCCTGTTTGGAAGAAAAATGGTGATAAATGCTCCCCCCTTTGATACCACATTCTTTCGCCAGCTCCCTAAGAGTGGTCGATAAATATCCCCTTTCCCTGATAAGCTGCGCCGCGCGACGCAAAATCAACTCTTTACGGGAATTTGACGGTTGAGTCGTTTTCTGTTGCATTTCGTTCAATTTAGACACTCTGGTATTATTATGATGATTCCTCCGCTTCAAAAACTGAAACCATTAAATGTTTAAAAAATCACCTTGTTATCCTTTAAACTTGAAAAATATATCTGCCTAACGTTTGTTAGGTTTACATGGAATGTTGAATCATGTCAAGCATTGTTTTATATCGGGCTGACAGGCCGAATATACTATTTTGAGACAATATATTGCCTTTTATAATCAGGTGCTTGAATGGAACAATGTATTGTATTAATCGATGATTTAAACCCAAAAAATTGGAAAGACAAAAAACAAATAGCCTCAAAAAAAAGGAACGAATTAAAAAAAGCATAAACCTTCATCAGAACGGCCTTTAACTCTCATTCAGTTTTTTCATATTTAATCACCAGGTTATTAACCTTACAAGCGTTAGGTTAAGACATATTCCGGATTATCAGAATAGTTTTAACCAAACAATAATTATTCGACACAAAAGAAATTGACCTATGTGTCATTCTGAATCAAAAATCATTTGATTTCATGCCAATGCTCATATAGTGATCATATTTGCTTATAGCTCTAAATAACATTTCTTGCTTTTAGCGCTAAGAGACCCTTATCGTCCACCCTAGGATTACAGGAAACTTGCTTACTGACACTGACCAGGAATCTGTGGGCATTGGCGTAGGAAAAAAACTGAAATGTGAGCCAATTAACACCTTTAAGGAGTTTTTGATGGAATGGAATGCAGAAAAATACGATCTTTTTCAAAAAGAATACCAGTTAAAAAACGGTTTGGACCTACTAAATCGATTGGAATCACAAACGGAGTTTGGTTCACATACTATTTTGGACATCGGTTGCGGAAACGGTGAATTGTCCATCATCTTAAGAGACAAACTGAGTGAAGATGGCCGTTTGACTGCAATTGACAGGGATGAAGGAATGTTGGACGTTTTTAGAAACAAAACAGAAAGCCGCCGTATTCAAATTCATAACAGCGACATTATCAACTGGTTGGCTTCCACAGATGAAAAATACGACATTATTTTCTCCAATGCAGTCCTTCACTGGATGGAAACATATGAACGACTCAGCCAGGTTTTTGAACTGGCCGGACAATGTCTGAATCCCGATGGAATTCTGGCTGTCAGGTTCTCGTTGAAAGACAATTGTGCCGCTTCCAAAATCTTTTTGGAAAAACACTTACGAGATTATTTACACGATTCTGACGTATTGATTAAACGATGGGTATTTGAGTATGCCCCGTGTATTTCTCTGCTGGAGAAAACCGGATTTGATCCGGTCCAAACAGAAGAACTGAAGTTTTTACCGTTTACAGATGGCATCTATGACTTTCAGTGGATGGTCAGATCACAACCCATATTAAACTATCTTTCCACTGAAAAAATTGACGAATTTACAAACTTCCTGCACCAGAACTGGCTAAAAAACCCGATAAAAGCCGAAAGCCACCATGGCGTTTTTATTGCCCGGATTAAGAAACAAAGATCATGAATTTGCCAGTATTGAAACCACAGATTACACTAAACTCACATTTCAGGCCATATGGAATCAGTGTCATCGATAAAATCGGTGATCTAATTTATAAAAAAAATCAGATAATTATGTCTTCAAGGTATCAACTACCCAAAACAATGCTGGCAAAAGGTAAGCGAGTTTTCATCAGAAAACCAAATATAAAAGATGAGCAGGAATTCATAAAAAAGCAGAAACAAAGCAAAAAATTCCATCATCCCTGGATCATCAACAATACAAAAAAAACATCCTATGAAGCCTATCTTCGACGATTAGAGCTTAATAATGAAGGTTTTTTTCTATGTTCCAAAAAAGATGGTGCCATTATTGGCGTGATCAATATCAATGAAATTGTTTTGGGGAGTCTCAAGAGCGGTTACTTGGGATATTACATCTTTGAACCATATTCCAGGCAGGGATTCATGAAAGAAGGAATGCACCTGGTCATTAATTATGCCTTCAAAAAACTAAAGCTTCACCGACTGGAAGCCAATATTCAACCTCAAAATAACGAATCGATTCAACTGGTTAAACACTGTGGATTAAAAAAGGAGGGTTTCTCTCCCCGCTATCTTAAAATTGCAGGTCGCTGGTGCGATCATGAACGATGGGCAGTTCTGAAAGAAGATTATTTCTTAGAAAATCACAAATAACCGGACAATCCGCAAAAAAGAAACCAATGAAAAAAATAGAACGCCAAACTAGCTATTACTGTTATTAAAGTTGTAAAAATAAAAAGATCAATCGAAATGTCATCAATAAGATTGATCGCAGAAGATGTTAACACTATCAAACAGATCAAACGGTATTGTGCAGAATTAGAAGTGTGGAAAGGCCAAATTCATGGAGCAAGGCAGCGATTTAATCTTCAATGTACGGAACGTGGAGTGAATCGCTGCACTCATCCAAATTAATCCATTCGCCAATATCATCAAAATTACAGTTCCATTACAGAAACGGGCTCCCTTATAATCAGTTTAGCTTCTGTTTGTGCGATGACCTCCTCCACATCAACACCGGGTGCCGTTTCCAGAAGCATCAATCCGTGATCCGTTACATCAAACACCGCCCGATTGGTGATGATCCTATCAACAGCATTGGCAGCCGATAAAGGTAGTTGACACTCCTTTCTAATTTTCGATTCGCCCGAACTATTGGTATGACAGGTGGCGGCAATCACTCGCTTAGCCCCGGTCAATAAATCCATTCCACCGCCCATTCCCGGGACGTGCTGTCCGGGAATAATCCAGTTGGCGATATTTCCTTGGGCATCGACCTCCAAAGCTCCGAGAACCGTCATATCCACATGTCCACCACGAATAAGGCAGAATGAAAAAGAAAGATCAAAAGCCGATCCACCGGGCAGCATGGTGATGGGCTCAGCACCCGCATTAGCCAGATCCGGATCGGCCGAATCCCGAGCCGGTTTGGGACCAAATAATAAACCACCGTTTTCGGTCTGCAAAACGACGTTAACACCTTCTGGAATATAATTTGCGGAACCGGTCGGAATACCGATGCCCAAATTAACCACCATACCGTTTCTGAACTCTTTTGCTATTCGACGGGCGATAATTTCTCTGTCATCCATTGTTTTTCTCCTAATTCAATCGTTTGGTTTTTACCCACAAATCGGTAAACAATTGTGTACGTTCCTCAATAGTGTCACCCTGCACAATAATATCCACCAGAATTCCGGGAGTCCCCACATCGTTGGGGTGGATTTGGCCGATGTCAACGATTTCATCCACCTCGGCAATCACCACATCAGCAGCAGTCGCCATTACTGGATTAGTGTTGATGGCTGTTCCCCGGTATTGAATATTACCGCTTTTATCTGCTCGATGTCCTTTAATCATGGCAATGTTTGCCCGTAATGGTGGATATAGTAAATACTGTTTGCCATTCACCTGGATTTTTTCACGACCGGTTTCAATATCCGTTCCCAAACCTGTCGGTGTTAATACACCTCCCAAACCGGCACCACCGGCACGAATCCGCTCGATCCAGGTTCCCATGGGATTAAACTCAACCTCCATAATCCCACTGTTATACTGCTCTATAAATTCCGGGTTAGTACCGATATGAGACGTAATAAATTTTTTTATCTGCCTGTTTTTGGACAACTTTCCCAAATCAAAATTACCGCCGGGATACCCCGCACCAACTCCAATCACATCCAGGTTTTTTACCCCCTTCTCAACCAGAGCATCGATAACGTTCAAAGGAGCGCCGACCCCGAGAAAGCCGCCAATCATAATAGACATCCCATCTTCGATAGATTGGATACTATCCTGGGCTGTTTTTGTTTTGCACATTCCAACCTCCTGAAAAGGTTTTTTATCTTTAATCGGTTTGTTTTATTTATCAATTGCCAGCGCCACATCCGAAGTCGCTGATTTGCCGTAGGTTAAAAAAAACAATTAAAAACCAATTCCCAATTTCCAGATGACACCATAATTAGCTGGAATGACCGCAATAGTAACGGTCGTACCCATTTCCACCGGTTTTTAATCTGTCTAAAACCGGTCACAATATAGAGATATCCCGTCACCACCATGGTCAATGACAATCCAATTGGGAGAAAAGGTTTTAAAAAAGCTGACCAACGGCAGCATAAACAAGGCAATCAAACCGGAAATTCAGACAGTTCCATGACCACTGAAAATAGAATCCATGACCTTGCAACCATAACAATATCGGTCGAAAAGAGTAGCAGTCACCTCTGTCCAGATAGTCCGGTTAACGTTTTTAATAGTTCAATATTTATAGAGAGTTATTGAAAAGAAAACAATCGGTCGTGGGCTGAAACTTATTTAATTTGAGAAAGCACTGTTGATAGGCCCAAAATAGACGGATGGATAGGTTATGAACCTACTTTTTTCATTCAGTACTGAGTGTTGGGAGGAAATACCCATACAGCAACAAACTGCTGAAAGCATGACACTCCTGGGTTGAAGCTGTAGTTTTTAGACATCGAATATCGAGTACTCAACATCGAATATTGAAAGCAAAATAATAACTCACATTTTAAGTCTTTTATCCGACCCAATAACCACAGATTTCCGTCTAGTCAGTAAAGTAAGTTTCCTTTCATACTGAGGATGAGGCGGAATGATCAGCAAACATGATCTTCATTCTTTTGTCCATTGGGCGGCAAAACTGATAAGTTCGGTCAAATGTTTAAGATTCAGTTTTTCTTTGATTCTTTCCCGGTAAGTCCCAATGGTTTTAATACTGAGGTTCAGTACGCCGGCAATCTCTTTGGTGGATAAGCCTTTGCCGAACAGCTTAAACACCTCCAGTTCACGATTGGTTAAATTATTCAAGACGGATTTATCAGCTTCATTTCCGGGACTTACGTGTTTGCTGAAAATGGCTTCTTTAACGTCATCGCTGGCATAGATTTTTCCACTCAAGACATGACGGATGGCATAAACGATCGACTCAACAGCTTCCTGTTTCATAATATACCCCTTGGCTCCGGCCAATAGGGACCGTTCAGCATACAATGACTCGTCATGCATGGAAAGAACAAGAACGGGAAGATTTTTATAATGTGTGTTAATCTTTTTCACCAGGTCAATACCGTTGCTGGATTTTAGTGTAATATCAACAATCACCAGATCAGGATTGAGTTGATCAATGGCATCCCAGGCTTGGACGGCGTTATCCACACCTCCACATACCACTAAATCTTTCGCCTGTTCAATAAGTTCAGCCATCCCTAAACGAAAAACCGGATGATCATCAACAATTAAAATTTTGGTTCTTATCAAATTTGATTGGGATTTTTTCATTCACCGATGTAAAAATTTAAAGTTGCAGCCGCATTCTATACGGCTTTACTACAATTGACTAATCATTTCATATTACCACATGGTTTTTTAGGCATACATGGACAATCGTCCCCCCGTCAATATGTGGTTTAATATCAAAAACCGCACCGATCATATTGGATCGAAACCGCATGATATTGAGTCCCATACCTTTAGTTTCGGGCTCATCCTTGATTCCCTGGCCGTCATCAATGATTTTTAATGATACGTTTCCATCATCATAAGACAGGTACATCAAGACAGTTTCCGCTTTTCCATGTTTGACAGCGTTACTCAGCGCTTCCTGGGCGATGTAATAGAGATGGGTGGCAACGGTATTATTCCGAATATACACAGGATTACTGCTATTAAAATGACAACTGATACCAAACGCAGACTCTGTATTGGAGGCTAACTCCATCAGCGACGATCCCAAACCATGAGCCACCAAATGAACGGGACAAAGACCGCGCGCCAGATTCCTGGTTTTATTAATGGCTTCAGTAATATAGTTAGTAATTTTTTCTGCTGCTGTGCTTTCCGATGACAGTTTTTCTTCCAATCGGGTTTGCAATGCTTTGGCCAACCCTTCCACTCCGATCAAATGTGGACCAAGATCATCATGTAAGTCCTGCCCGATTTTCTGCCGCTCCCGATCACCAATCTCCATTACCTCCCTCTCCAATCGTTTGGATTTTGTAATATCCCGGAGGATAATAACACTTCCCACCGGATTTCCAGACTTATCCTTGAACACGGAACCGCTGTTGCTGACTTCCACTAAATTTCCATTTTTATTAAAACGTCGTGTTTCAATGGCCGACAACTTCTTCCCGGCATTGGCTTCTTCAATCATTTTATGGGTTTCCGGCCAATTGGCTTTGGGCACAAAATGATTCATGTTTTTCCCCAGGGATTCTTCAGAAGTCCAGCCAAACACTTCAGTAAAGGCCGGATTCATATAGGTCACCTTTCCTTCCATATCATATACGATGACCGGATCAGGAATCGCCTCAATCACAGATTCATACCGACCCTGACTTTCACGCAAAGCTTCTTCTACAGCTACACGCTCCCGGATTTCCTGTCGAAGATTGGTAGCGTACAACTCCAGTTTTTTCATAAAAGTATTAAAATACTCGGTTAATCGCCCCACTTCGTCTTGAGATTGTCTTATATGCTGCACACGAACGGAAAAATCACCGGCTACTCCTGTGGCAAACCCATTCATCAGTTCCTGCAACGGGTTTGTGATTGAAGAACTAAGTCGAAACGTAATCGGAAAAGCAGCCAACAGGGAAACACAAATGGTAATAATAATAATGTTACGCACGCTGATTAATGGGGCATAGAACTCCTCAAGATAACTGGAGGAAGCCACAATCCATTGATACTCGGGAATATAATTAAATATCACCAGTTTTTTTCTTAGATCGTCTTCGCCGGGATTACGCCAGGAATAGATGGCTTTACCGCTTTTTTGCTTCAACATGTCGGTAAAAAACCGGTTGGGATTATCAGAATTTCGGAGAATATTAATCCCCTGGTTTTTGGGGTGAATTATAGTATTCCCCTGGGCATCAGTAATGTATGAATAACCGGTTTTCCCAAATTTTAGAGACAAAACACTCTCCCGAAAATCGTCAACATTCACCAGTTCCGTAAATTCTTTTCTATACGCAGAAGCCGTAATAATCCAATCCCATGGTTCAAAATAGGTCCAATAGTTGGCTTTGGGCTGGGGACTCTTGTCATCAGGATTCTTCCAATCGTATTCGTAATAACCATCATTTTTGTTGGTTATTTGTTGTTGAGCAAATTCCCTGTGGGATACATCTGTATACAGAACCTCCTTCTTCGGATGAACTGTTACAATACCCTTGCTGTTCAAACAATAAATATAACCGGAACTCCCAATGCTACGACTTAACATGGCCGCTGCCGCTTCCTCCTTGGCCGCCTGTTCCATCATCTTCCCATTTTGGAATTGGCGATAAAAATATTCGGTGATTTTCTGATTCTGCTCGGCAGTAGCCCGAAGATGGTTCTTAATGGAAACGGAAGCTGAGGTCCGAACCAAATTCAGGATCGTATTGGTAGAGTTCTGCAATTCACTTTCTATGTTCTTCTCCACCGTGTCCCTCACCAAAAAATAGATAATCAAACAACCAACGGTTATGGACAACATGTAAACAAACGAATAGTTAAACAGCAATTTATACCGTATGGGCATATTGCGAAAAGTTGTCTGTAGTTTAATAAACATTGTATGTCACACCTGATCAGTGAAAAGGCTTCAATATATGGCTTGGTTTAAATCAATTTTTAAATACTGCTAAATACTATATAAACAACAAACCAATAGCAAATGTTCATTTCGGGAGGGTGCACCAAAAACTTGCTGGCAACATCATGATGCCATTAGATACTTATTAACCATCTCGTCCCATCTTCCCGACTCATATCCAGCTTTTACGGACGCTATCGATTGAACATTTTTCTTTTTCCAATGCATACCAGCCT
>JBFFHJ010000056.1:0-50826 GCA_041556995.1 bacterium
AAACAATCGATCTAGCCCGTTCAACAGGGATTATATGGAATGACCGATTCCGTGTACATTCCAGGATTGTGCAACCACCCGGATTTTCTATTGGAACAGATCCGCCGTTTTATCGGTCACTCCATATAATCCTATACGTTATAAGGTGCCCCCCGGACGTTCGTTTTTTCGTATCCGGTTCCTCGGTTATACTCACTTTCATAACCCACAGCTTACGGGCATTAGCCGTTAAAATGAATATACTATAAGCACAGAACTCAAATACACCGACTGCGATATGCACTTAAGTGCTAATTAACCCCAAAATACGTGGTAATGTGGAAAAAAAGGATCTCTTCTGATGCTTACGAGATCCTTCCTTTTGGTTACAACACAGTATTGTAACGGATTGGATAAAATGGTTATTTTACTATATATGCATCTTCAAAATAGGTTGTATTCAGCGACGATCGCCACCAACCTTTTACATGTTCTCCCATCATCATGTAATAACCTCGATGAAATATGGTTAGCAATACCATTTCGTTCATCAGTACATCTTCCGCTTTGTGCATATACTTGACGGATTTTTTTAGATCGGTGGTTGCTTTTGACAAGGCAATGTATTTATCGTATTCGGCATTTTTCCAACCGGTATAATTACTTGGATACGTACTGACAAAATTATCCAGGAATGTCATCGGATGCGGATAATCAGCTCCCCAACCCATCTGAGAAATATCATAGTTCAGTTTTCTGATTTCCGGGTAATATACCTTCCATTCCGACGTAGCCAGTTTTACATGAATATTCAGATTTTTTTTCCACATCTGTTGAATAGCTTCTACCAGCTTTTTAATCAACGGGTGGGTGTAGTATTTATAAGTCAATTCAGGAAAACCTTTCCCGTTGGGATATCCGGCTTCCGCCAGTAGTTTTTTTGCCTCTTCAACCTGGGCGGTGTCGGAAAGACCATAAAATCCACCCTCTTCTCTGAAATCTTTTCCATTAAAAGACATACCGAAGGGAACAACAGCTTTGGCTGGAACATCAGCACTCTGTAAAACGTGTTCAATCAGCTGCTCTCTGTCAATGGCTTTAGCCAGTGCTTGTCGAACCCTGGGATCATCCAACGGTTTGCGTTGACAATTAAAAAAAGCGTAGGTAGTACCCAATGCCGGAATGGCTTTGAATTCTTTGCTCTCTACCATCAAGCGGGGAATTTCGCTGGAGGGGACTTCTCTGATCCCATCCACATCACCTGCTTCCATCGCCGTTAACGAAGTTCCTAAATCTGGAATCAAACGTAATGTGATTTTTTCCAGCTTAACCTGCTTGGTTCGTCGGTAGTACTTATTCTTCTTTAATACAATTGATTTTCCAATATTCACTTCGGTTACTTTAAAGGGACCGTTACCGATGTATAATTCGGGTTTTCTGGACCATCCTTCCGGGTCCTTTTCCACCATGTCTTTTCTGACCGGGTAGTAAACGACATATGTCATTAACTGCAACATATAAGGTGTCGGCGTTTTAACAGTCAGTTGAATTTTGTCCTTACCGATGGATCGGATTCCTACTTTGTCAGCACTAACTTTACCTTCGTAATATTCCTTTCCGTTTTTAATATAATCAAACAGCATGGCAGCGTTTTTTGCACCGCTTTTTTTGTTCAGAACACGTTTCCAGGACCATTCAAAATCCTGAGCGGTCAGTCTTTTTCCATCCGACCATTTGGCATTTTTTCTGATGTTGAAGGTATACGTCAGACCATCCTTACTTATCGTCCAGCTTTCCGCTGCCGCAGGTACAACCTGCCCTTTTTGATCTAACTTAACCAACCCTTCAAACGAATTCCCGATAACGACAGCAGCGAACGTCTCCGATGTTAATCCCGGATCATATGCCTCTGCCTCATCGTTCACTACAAAAACCAACTCTTGCTTGACGGCTGCATTGAGTCCGAAAAGGCAGGCTGATATTAAAAGCGTTACAAACAGAAGAGATAATCTTTTAACCATTTTTTTGCTCCATTTAAAGATTAACAATTATATTTGAAAGACAAAAAATTCTTTTTTGCACCTCCTTAATCTTCGGGTTAACTACTGGAAATTATTAGGAAATAAACCATCATTGTGGTTCTGCCAAGGTCCGGTTAAAAAATCAGTTCACATTCTGTTTACCAAATGTCCATTGTTTTTGGGGCTTTTGTAAACAGATCATGTAAAGTTATTTTTTAACGATTCCTTAGTCCAGTTTGAGACTTGCTATTGTCATTATTTTTTGCCTTAAGAATCCTTTATCGCAAACTCCTCAGGATGACAGGTGGCGATACTTAGCTTGATGATATTGACTTATGACTCTGTCAAAAAGCAGGCCGAAAAATGTCCAGGGTATATTTCCTTCATTTCCGGTTCACTCTCCCGGCATCTTTGAAACGCATATTGACACCTGGTTCTAAAACGGCATCCTGTGGGAAGATCCAGAGGGCTGGGAATTTCCCCCTCCATCATAATAGATTTCTTTTTATGGGCTTCCCTGGGATTCGGGATTGGGATGGCCGAAAGCAAGGCTTTTGTGTATGGATGAGCCGGTTGACGATAAATTTCGTTGCTTTGGCCCAATTCCACTAACTTGCCCAGGTACATCACTCCCATACGATTGGAAATATGCTTTACCATGGACAGATCATGAGCGATAAATAGATAAGTTAGTCCTAACTCCTGTTGCAGATCTTCCAGCATGTTGACTATCTGCGCCTGAATCGAAACATCGAGGGCTGAAATGGGTTCATCACAAATGATTAATTTCGGATTAATGGCAATGGCCCGGGCAATACCGATCCTCTGGCGTTGGCCTCCACTGAATTCATGGGGATATCGATTGGCATGATCAGATCGCAATCCTACCCGATTCAGTAGATCATGAACTTTTTCCCGACGTTCGGCTTTAGTGCCGATTTGATGAATATCCAACGGTTCGCTGATGATGTCTCGAACCGTCATTCGAGCGTTTAGGCATGCATATGGGTCCTGGAAAATCATTTGTACCTGTTTTCGGTAAGGAGTTAATTGATGCTGCGGAACTTTTCCCATATCTTGCCCATCAAATAAGACCTGTCCAGCTGTTGGATCATACAAACGAATAATGGTCCTGGCCGCAGTTGATTTTCCGCAACCGGACTCTCCGACTAGTCCCAGGGTTTCACCCTTTTTGATATAAAAATTAATACCGTCCACTGCTTTCAACACACTTTTATTTTTGCCAAGAAATCCCTTTTGAATCTGAAAGTGCTTTTTTAGATCCACCACATCCAATAATGCATTGTTATTTGCGCTAGCCATCTCTGTTACACCTCTTTTCAAATTCCATGTTTTTGGGTGCTTCTTTATGCAGCAGCCAACACAACGAACGTCTGTTTTGATCGGATATAAAATAATCCGGGCATTTTTGAGTGCAGATTTTCATGACAAAATCACATCTGGGGGCAAATGGACATCCATCAGGTGGTTTTAGCATATCCGGTGGTGATCCCTTTATAGGAATGAGCCGCTTTTTTTCTGTTTCAATGATCTGGGGAATGGAATCCAGTAAACCGATGGTATAAGGATGCCTGGGATGAAAAAAAATATCGTCCGTCTGACCTTCCTCCATAATCTTTCCCCCATACATAACGATAATTTTTTCGGCGATTTCCGCAATAACTCCCAAGTCATGGGTGATAAGTATGATGGACGTGTTTAGTTTGGATTGGATACCTTTCATCAATTTGATAATTTGTTCCTGTATGGTCACATCCAGGGCTGTTGTCGGTTCATCGGCAATCAGCAAATCCGGATCACAGCTGAGTGCGATGGCTATCATCACACGTTGCCGCATGCCGCCGCTAAATTCGTGTGGGTACGAATTAATCCGCTGTTCGGGAGATGGAATTTTCACCAGATCAAACAGCTCCAAGGTCTTCTTCCTGGCTTCAGATCGGCTGATGTTATTATGAACCCGGATGGTTTCCATCACCTGCTCACCCACTTTCAAGGTGGGATTCATAGACGTCATGGGATCCTGGAAAATCATGGAAACCTCATTTCCCCGAATGTGCCGCATCTGCTTTTCCGATTTTTTCAGCAGATCTTCGCCTTTAAAAAAAACCTCACCGCTGGTTACTTTGCCGGGAAACTTTAACAATTGCAGGGCCGACATCAGGGTAATGCTTTTACCACTTCCCGATTCTCCGACGATCCCTATGATTTCACCTTTTTTAATATTGAAGTCTATCCCCCTGACAGCTTGCACTTCTCCCAGGTGGGTAAAAAAGGAAGTATTCAGGTTTTTAACGTCCAGTAACAGATCATTCATAGGTAACTCTTATTTACGCAAACGAGGGTCTAAAGCATCCCTGAGTCCGTCAACCAGAAAATTAAAAGCAAACATCGTGATGCTGATAGCAAACGCCGGAATGATTAACTGATAAGGATAAGACCGAATTGACCCCAGGGCTTCGCTGCAAAGTGTTCCCCAGGAAGACATGGGAGCTGCCACCCCAAGGCCGATAAAACTCAAAAATGCTTCAATAAAAATAGCGCCGGGAATAAGCATGGCAAGGGTAACGATGATAGGCCCCATGGTATTGGGTAGCAAATGTTTGAATAAGATCCTTCGTGTACTGGCTCCCATAGTTAAGGCGGCGAAAACAAACTCTTGCTCTTTAAGGGCCAATACCTGGCCCCGAACAATTCGTGCCATGTCTACCCAGAATACTGTGCCGATGGCCACAATGATACTGAGTAGTCCCGACTGCAACAGCACCATGATTAGAATCACATAAAGGGTCAACGGCATGGTGTTGATGATCTCCACAATCCGCATCATAAAGTTATCGACTTTTCCGCCGAAATACCCTGAGATTCCTCCATATAAAATACCGATAACAAAATTGACTATAGTAGCAACCAGGGCGACGCTCAGTGAGATTCGAGCTCCATAAACCTGTCGAATGAGCAGGTCTCTTCCCAGTGAGTCGGTGCCCAGTAGATAGGTTTTATTCCAGACTGTTTTGGCGATTTTAAGTTCTTCCCCCGATTCGTTAAGCAATCTGACGGGTAACCGGCTATAGTCCATAGCAAACGTTTGCTTTTCAATCTTATAAATGAACTGTTTCTGAAAAATCTGCTTTTTAGTCGGTCGGATCATTTTAATCAGATCCCCGTTTTCAGAGACTTCATATAATTTGAATCGTTGACTTAAATAAACATGTTTATCGGGTGTGACTTGATAGATACCGAATACCGGCGGAATATTGGCAAAGGACAGATCTTGTTCAAAATAGGTATATTTGGAAACAAACGGGAAAAAGATAGCTATAAAAACCAATAATACAATTACGCTAAGTCCGAACATGGCCATCTTGTTTTTCTTGAATCTGCGCCAGACATCCTGCCAATAGGACAAACTTTCACCGGCAATCAATTCATCGTCTCCTTTGCTCTTACCGACGGCAGCCCATAAATCATAAGGAATTGTTTTGTTGTCGGTTGGTTTTTCTCTTGTGTTCATGCTGTTATTCCTTAAGCTTAATCCTGGGATCGAGAAACATGTAGATGATATCAACGATGAAAATCATAACAATTAAAAACGCTGCATAAAAAATAGTGATGCCCATAATGGCGGTGTAGTCTCTGTCGCTGATGCTTTGCACAAAATATCGGCCGATACCGGGGATGGCGAAAATGTGTTCGATGACAAAAGAGCCGGTTAACAAATTGGCCACAACCGGCCCTAAGACTGTGACTACCGGGATCATTGAATTTTTTAAACCATGTTTGATAAATATTTGATGCTGATACAATCCCTTGGAACGGGCTGTGATCATGTAGTCCTGTTGTAAAACTTCCAGAAAGCTGGACCGGGTTAGGCGGGCGATAAAGGCCAACCAAAAGCCGCACAGTGCAATGACTGGCAATATGTATCCCTTCCAGGATTTCAATCCAAACGTGGGAACCCAATCCAGTTTTAAAGCGAAAACATACAAACAGACAGTTGCCACAATGAATGAAGGTACGGCGATCCAAACAGTGGCTGACACCATTACAACCCTATCCTGCCATTTATTATGTTTTAACGCTGCAATGATACCGGTGGGAATACCGATAAATACAACCAGTAAAAAGGCAAAAAAACCGACGGTTAATGAAATCGGTAATCCCTTGCTGATCATATCGTTTACTGTAATTCCCGGATACTTGAAGGATGGGCCGAAATCAAATCTTACTACCCGTTTCATATAATCCACATACTGTTTCCAGAGCGGATCATCCAGATGATACTTTTCCATCAACGCCTTTTCAACTTCGGGTGATAGAAATTTATCGGTGGTAAATGGTCCTCCCGGTACGGCATGCATCAGAAAAAAGGTTAAAGTGATGATTAAAAATAGAGTAATCATCATAGAAAACAGTCTTCTAATGATGTAGCGGATCATGATTTTTTTTAGGAATTAGCCAGTGCCATGATTTTTTTTAAGGCGATCTTAAAAACCGTTGGACCCATTTGAGGCTGAGTTGTTGAAATTTAATGTAAATTTATTTACATCACCGACAGTTGTGACAATTGTCGTAGGAAAGAATAGATAAACATTTTCCATTTTAGATAAATAAGTTCGAGCATTTCTCGAAACAACGTAAATTGTCAACCGCTTTTTTACGTTTTCCATATATCCATAATGGAAATAAATAAAAGAATGATTTTTTTGGAGATTGGGAGAACTTCAAATTGCCATGAGCGCTAAAAGGCACGTAGATTTAAAAGCGGAGGTGTTGCCTAAGGCAGTGGCGGAAATCTGTTTTTTATGACGTTTTCATGGTTTGGGTACACTTAACCTGCTCCACATTTGTGCTTGTATTTATACAATCTTTGATTATTGCTAACACTTGACTAAAGGGCAGATGTGTATATTGTCCAAACATGGGATTTCCCCTGAGCCGCTGTTTTGAAATCACTGGCGACATTATGCCGCATAGAAATCGAGCGATCTGTCTTGGAGTTGGTTTTTCCTGAAAGGCGTTTTCAACGGATTGGATTAAACTTTTGAACATTCGCTGATCTTTCATGGGGGGGACTTTTCGTGCAAAAGGTATGTTTTGTTCCTTCAGGCAATAGCCGCAGTGTCCGCAATCGTGATCGAAGTTTTCACCGAAATAGTTCAGTAAATATTTTACTTTGCATCCTGTATAATTAACTAAATTTACTAATTCGTTGAGTCTGGCGATTTCTCTTTCTTCGCTGGCATAAAATCTGTCTATCAATTTTTTTTTCAGTGAGTTTCGGTCAGTATTTTTATTGATTATTCGATATTTATGCCTTAAACCGGTCACTTTTAAAGTCAGATATCCCTTCTCTTCCAGATAAGTTAAGGCTTTTACCAGCCGATCCCGAGGTTCGTTGATTGCTGCTGCAATAGTGTCGATGTCGGCATGACACCAGATCTTAGCTACTTTGACCTGTTTAAAAAAACGCATGAGGAATTCGGCCCTTCCAGCATCGAAAGCGGTGGCAATGTCCTCAAAACTGTGATTGGTTTTGAATTGGTAAGTATCGTAATAGGGAGCGATAGATTCAATAATATTCATCAGTTCCAGGTAGGTGAGAAACGTACTGATCACCAGGGGCCTAATGTCAAAACGGTTGGAAAGCTCATATATTGAAACACTGAATTCATCATTATAATCAAGCAGATAATCCGCTAATTCATTGATTGCATCAGCCTCGGGTGTGTCACCGTAGACGAAATTTTCCAATGTAATCATGTCATTGCTGGTAGCTAATACTTCACAGAGGGATGGGTGCCCGTCACGACCAGATCGCCCGGTTTCCTGAGAATAGTTTTCCAGGCTTTTGGGCATGTTAAAATGATAGACATACCGGATATTGGACTTATCAATACCCATTCCAAAAGCAATGGTGGCCACCACAATGGCTTCATTGGATGCCATAAACCAGTCCTGGATCTGATCCCTGATCTCGTTATTCATTCCCGCATGGTAGGGTTTAGATTTAAAGCCATTTTTTTCCAGATACTCTGAAACCGCTTCTGCTGTTTTTTGAAGGGTGACATACACAATTGTCGGGCCGGCCGGGTTGTGTTTTAACCGTTCCTTCAATAAGTCCAACTTTCCTTCCTGACTGGTTTCACAACAGGTAAATTTTAAAGTTAAGTTGGGGCGATAAAAGCCGGTATTGATATAATTCCTTTCTGTTATTTGAAATTCTCGACAAATATCCCGGCTAACTTTGGGTGTGGCGGTGGCGGTTAAACCCAATATTCTGGGGATTTTTAAGGATCGTGAAATACGGGCCAGTTTTAAATAATCAGGCCGAAAATTGTGGCCCCATTCGGAAATACAATGTACCTCATCAATCACCAAAAGGTCGATTTTCAGGAAATTCAGCAGGTTGGTGAATCTTTCGTTGGATAATCTCTCCGGCGCTACAAAAAGAAGTTTTAATTCTCCCTGCCTCAGTTGTTCATAGATTTTTCTGGTTTTGTCCCAATCAAGTGTAGAATCCAGGCGTGCGGCCTTGATGTCTTTACTTTGTAAGAACTCCACCTGATCCTTCATCAGGGCAATCAACGGTGAAATGACAAGAGTCAACCCCTGAAAGCAGATCGCTGGTAACTGGTAACACAAACTCTTTCCACTACCTGTCGGAAACACTGCTAAAGCAGACCTACCTGACAGCAAAACATCAATTATTTCCGATTGCCCTTTTCTAAACTCATCAAAACCAAATACATCCTTTAGTAGGCTGGTAATCTTATTCGTTTCCATAATGTTTAATTCTGACTATAAATATATTATACCGCACCGAAAATCGTTTTATCATCATATAATTATTGAGCTTTATATAACCTTAATATGAATAGTTTACCTGGAGCAAGGTATTTATGAAAAAAAAACCGGATTGAAAATATAAACAGTAATCAAATAGACATTCAGGCTTTAATAGAGAACTAGAACAGACGGTTAAGATGGTTGACGTCTGAATCTATGGAAATCGAAATATTGAGACATTATTTCAGAATGGGAAGGCCTCTCGGAGCTGAGTCTTCCTTGATACAAGCCGAACAAACGCCCGGCTAAAAGTTCATTCACCATAAAACTGGACGGACAAGAGCAAACAGATAAATATATCCTACTTTTCCTGATATCGAAATCATTTATTGCAAAATGCATATTTCTTCTTCCGTCTTTTAGAACACGCTTTTATTGTTTGACACGACTTTTTGTAAATTAACATATCCCCACCATTGCATTTTTTGTTTCTGGAAACAGCGGTGATAAAATTGGAAGGGTGTCAACTATTCCAGGTCATAATCATAGGTGAATTCAGTAACCGGCGTGTTACCGGACAAAGAACCCACGGCGTTTTTATACACTGCGATCAACCAATTTTTTTCGTTGTAAACATAGTTCCAGATATGGGTATTACCGGTGGCGTTCTTGATTGTTTTTGGGATCATGTTCCCCAGCCCATCATAATCAGCACCAAAAATCTTGTTCTGGGAATCATGGGCGGAATCGGAGGAACCGGACATCACCTTTTGACCCTGGTAGACATAATTGACATAGTCAGCCGGAGTGCCCCCGATAGTGAAGGATCGTGTTTTAATATTACCGATTTCAGTATAAGAATACACAATCTCTTCATTATTGGATTCCCAAACCGCTTTGTTTAATCGACCGATTTTATCGTAAACAAACCATTGAGTGGTGTCGGTGTTGATGATTTGGCCAAGATGATCCGTTCGATTTCAGATTTCCAACATCATTATAAACAAAGGAGGTCATTCCCAGTAAGGGATCATCCAGGAGAGTCATCAAAGGCAACACCTGATTGTTGAGTATGATTTCATAAATTCCTGAGAATTTATTTTTAGAGGGGATGGAGAGATATATGGTTTTATTCACCATCGGCAAGTTGTTTCAATTGATCATAATCGAGTATGATCAAACGGTTGCGTTTCATGTGAATGACATTATCTTTTTTTAACTGTTCAATTACCCGGTTAAGATGTCTTTTTGTTGTTCCCAGTAAACTTGCAGTATATTCTCTTTTGTCAAGAATCAATTCTTCATTCTGGTTTTTGTCACACTGTAAAATATAATAAGCAAATCTATTCTTTAACGGCTGTAAAATATTAATTAGTATTTTTGAAACCAGAAATAATTTTTGACCAAGATTGCTAATGACCAGTTTTAAAAATTTGGGATCCTGCTGTCCATATTTAAAAACGATTTCTTTTCTTATACCGAGGCAAAGACTTTCAGTAATAGTTGTGACGTTGTATTTGACGACTTCAAAATCAAAAATCTCAAGATCTCCAATCATTGAAACCGGTTCCAAGAAAGCCAAAACTGAGACTTTACCGTTTCTGTGATACATGTTCACTTGGAGTCTTCCATTTACTAGAAAGTACAAAAAATTCTGAATTTCGTTCTGTGAATAAATCTCTTGGTTTTTTTTGAAAGAAAATAGTTCAAGATGATCTAATAATTTATGATTCAGTGATTTGTCCAGGGAGTGAACTTTGATAAGTTCTTTGATAATCGTATGATTTTTATTCATATTTCATAATGTCCGGATTATTGAATTTAAAAACAAGCCAATGGTCACGACAGATGTTTACTGGATATTAAATGGCAACTACTGAGTATATTTTTGCAACCACGATTTTTAGCCTATAGTTTTACCAATCAATGATGGCGTTATTAAGGAAATTTAGAAGTAATTCCTCTGTCCCCCCTCGTTTCTTTCAATATGGCCAAATTAGTTATTTTCAAATACAAGATGAAAACATTTACTTATCTCAAATATAGCCACCTCCGAGTGGATAATGACGATATCATTTGATCTATTTTGAGATGAGCATTTTGTGAGTCCATGAAAAAAAACTTCAAAGACTGGAACTGCAACTAAAATTGCCTTATTTCATCCTCGTCTGCCTGCCGGGAGTGTATTCTCGTATTTAAAAAACATAAAAATACATTTAGAAAAAACGATGAGTTACTAATATTTTCCCTTGACATATGGAAAAGGAAATTTTAGTTTTCATGAAATCGGTTACATTGGATTTTGAGAATCATGTTTTCCTGGTTATGGATTTACCACATGAAATTGTGTTTATAGAAAACTTATATGTACAAAGGTTATACGAATGGTTCATATCGGCGATATTGCCAAAATGTCCGGTGTATCAAAAGCGACGGTTTCACGGGTATTAAACAAAACAGTTTTTGTCAAGAAGGAAACCAGACAAAAAGTACTGGAAGCTGTTGAAAAAGCGGGGTATAAACCCAATTTGTTGGCAAAAGGACTACGCAAGAAAGATGGCAAGGTGATCGGACTATTAGTACCTGAAATTTACCATCCGACTTTTTCCCTGATTATAAAGTATGTCGAGCAGTATGCTTATCAATACGGATTCAATCTTCTCCTGGGGAACACCCAATCAAATGCCGATATGGAAGCTGATATCCTGGACGATATGTTGAATCGAAATGCCAATGGAGTTATTTCGCTTAGAGTTTCCCAAAAGAGTCGAATCGAAGAAAAGCTTAAAAATTCCAGTGTTCCCTTTATCCTGATTGATCGTGCTTCGGAAGAAAGTCCATTTCCCTTTGTGATTATTGATAACTACAAAGCCGGCGTTCTTGCTGCCGATTACTTGATTAAAGCAAACCATCGACATATCGCATGTATTACAGGGCCCATGAATATCAGTGTATCCGAAATACGTCTCAGAGGATTTCGGGAAAGACTGGCGAAAGAAGGCATCATTTTATCCGATTCATCAGTATTTGCGGGAGATTTCACCTTTGATTCCGGTCGAGATATCGCAGAATTACTATTGAAAAAAAAAGAGGCATTTACAGCCGTATGGGCACAAAATGATCCTATGGCCATTGGAGTGATGAATCGCTTGCTGAAAGAAAACATCAATATTCCGAATGATATGTCGATAGTGGGAATGGACGATATCGACTTGGCATCTCTTTATATCCCGAGCTTAACGACGATTCGTCAGCCTTTTGAAAAAATGTGCGAGATGGCTGTTTTACAACTAATTCAACCAGAGAAAGAACGACTCAGTCGTATTATGTTAATGCCGGAGCTGGTGGAACGGGAGTCAGTGGCTATCATCAGGAATTGAGGAATTCATTGAACAATTTTTCTGAAATCGTTTTCATTAAGTTAATACTCTTATCATAGGATCAGTTTTTCAAATAGTATCATCAAAAAAAGAATGATTCAATCATTTCATATTTGTGTCGAAGATGTCTACAAGAGAATCGACAGTAGCTGTCAGTGAATAAAAAAGTGATTAGTAGACTTTATTGTGATTATTTTAATGATTTTTCATGAAAACGATTACAGACGATATCAACAATTATGAAAAAACCAATGATGATATGGAAATGTCAAAGCCTGATAAATAGGTTTAGAAAATTCTGTCCCAAAAAATATCATCAATTATTGAGATAACCGACAAATTTACTTAGGAACACAATGAAAATTTTAAACCTGGGATCAATCAATATTGATCATGTATATAAAGTCAATCAGTTTAATCAGCCAGGTGAGACACTCCAGGCATTATCATACAAGGTTTATCCAGGTGGAAAAGGATTTAACCAGTCGATAGCTCTGGCAAAGTCCGGAGTATCTGTTTATCACGCCGGTAAAATCGGTGAAGATGGCGATTGGCTGATTCAACATTTGCAGGAAAGTGGAGTGGACACATCCTTGATTTTCCAAAGTTCCAAACCGACCGGACATGCTGTTATTCAGGTAGTTCCTTCTGCTGAGAATTCGATAATCATTTACGGAGGGGCCAATAGCGATATCGAAAAGCATACCATTTCAAAAACGATGTCTTTTTTGTCTTCAGGCGATTACCTGTTACTTCAGAATGAGATCAATTCAATCGATGATGTAATCAAGGCAACAATCAATCTTGGATTAACAGTGATATTCAATCCAGCACCGATGACAAAGGAGGTTTTATCATATCCCTTGGAATACGTTGATTGGTTTATATTAAATCTGATTGAAGGAAGAGAAATGGTAAATCAATCTGATCCCCATGACATCCTGAAGTCTATGGTCAAACAGTATCCCAAGGCCAAAACTGTTCTCACCCTTGGGAAGCAAGGTGTACTCTATGGGGATTGCGATCAGACACTTTTTGTACCGGCAAAAAAGGTTCGAGCTGTTGATACAACCGCAGCAGGAGATACTTTTATCGGTTTTTTATTTGGGGCCGTGATTCAAGGTAAAGATCTTAAAACCGCACTGGAATGGGCATGTTGTGCCGCTGCTATTTGCACAACACGAGAGGGGGCTGGCTCAATACCAGACTTTGAAGAAGTAATCAACTTTAGTGCGGATAAGTATTGATCCAGTTTTTCGAAAGATTGATTTTATTAACATTAATACGCATTAAAATTGAGATAGCACCCATTATCAAAATGGATAAAATATTTTTTCTATGATTGAATTATAACATGACAGTTGAAAACCCATATCATCATGTCGAACTTGATCCGGCAAGAGATACCCGGAGTTAACAGTAGATTCCGGGCCAACTCCGGAATGACGTTGCAAGCAAATAAAAATAGACTTTAATTACAGATTAATACATGAGAACTCAGAACTGTAGAGTTAGCCGGATTTAGCAATCATGTTCAGCAAAACCTCACAAAATTGTAATATTGATCAATAATAATTTGGAGAATAAATCCATTTTCGATTCCACAAATGCGAGAATCGAAATGATAGCAACCGAATTATTGGATTTGAACGATAGTGTGATTGTCATATTATGGAGGAAAAACAGTTGCCTGTTTTGAAGATTCTTCAAAAGTCAACGAAAATCAAATCGAAGTGTATATGCTTGAACAAATACGAGAAGGATGCAGTTTTCCACTTTTTTACTTAGTGGTATTTCAGGAGGACTCGGAGGAGTGTATATATCAATGGATTATATATCTTGGTTTTCCAGGGAAATAAACGCTGGAAGGAGGGAGAAATCGCTTTATTAGCCGAAGCGATGGGTAGAGGTTAACCGTTAGAGACATCAGTCGCCTCTGTTTTTGTTTTTTTTCACAGCAAAAGTCTAATCGGATATTACTGAATCAAACCCGAAATCCTTATTTAAAATCATTTTTATTGGTATTTTTCAGAATAAATGCGGTCTTGATGTGTTGAACATTTGGCATGCAAGTTTTTTGATATTGAACACGTATTTTATGTAAATTACACATTTTTGACACATTTCATTCCCTTTAATAAAACCGGTTTTTCAATTGACATTTTGACTGGATAAGGTATCTTTTGTCTTTAGTTGTTTTTGTGCCTTTTTCTGTATTAGTCTAATAATACATGTAAGGTGGAGGGTGGGAATATTCCAATTTTAAAAAGTTTCACCAGAAACCGGTCATGTTGTACCGGCGATTGTCCTAATTCAAAATATTGCAACATTGGAGAAGATATGAAAAAAATCATCGCTCTTTTATCGTTATGTTTACTAATGTCTGTTTACACAATGGCACAAGTGAGAGTGGGGCTTGTGTTTGATGCCGGTGGGAAAAACGATCGTAGTTTTAACCAATCTGCCTGGGAAGGAGCGGTTAAAGCAAGAAAAGATTTTAAAATCACCTTAAAAGACGTTGAACCGGGAGACAGCAGTGCTGTTGAAGAAGCCATGCGAGCTTTTGCCACTGAAGGGTATGATTTAATATTTGGAATCGGATTCGCCAATGCTACCGCTATACAAAACGTGGCTACTGAATTTCCGAAAATCAATTTCGCTATTGTTGACTCATTTGTCGACCTTCCCAATGTAGCCTCCCTTCAATTCAGAGAACAGGAAGGATCATATCTGGTTGGAATGATTGCAGCCATGCGATGCCGTATTGTAAATGGCAAACGAGTCGTCGGTTTTATCGGTGGCATGGATATCCCTTTGATCCATAAATTTGAAGTGGGTTACAGGGAAGGTGCAAAAAAAATCTATCCTGATATTGACGTTATTGTGAATTATGTGGGCAACACCCCTACAGCTTGGAATGACCCATCAAAAGCCAAAGAGATTGCCGGGGCTCAAATAGGAAAAGGCGCCTCTGTGATATATGCCGCTGCCGGAGCCTCCGGGAATGGACTATTCGATGCTCTGAAAGAAGTCAATGGCCGGGGTCCCTGTAATCCTAAATATGTAAACAATCAAAGATCTGACAATTGTGTTTACGGTATTGGCGTAGATTCCAACCAAAACTATATCCTTCCGGGTCAAATTGCCACCTCCATGCTGAAACGTGTAGACGTTGCTGTATACGACACCATAAAAAAGGTTAAAAACGGCAGTTTTAAAGGTGGTGAATCTATTTACGGGCTGAATAACAATGGTGTAGGTTATGCCATGGACAAATATAATCGCCGGTTAGTGACTAAAAAAATGCGAAAAGTCATTAATTCGCTCAAACAAGATATTGTCGACGGTAAAATCGTCGTACCGGCAACACGTTAAATGTAAATACTGTTTATCCATTATTAAACTATAGAAAACATCCAATGATTTATCTTTAGGGTAAAATAATTGTTTTTATGAGTTATCGGAGAGAGCTAAAGATCTTTTATTGGTCGAAAGAGATCCTTCGCCACTGAATCCGTCGGATTCAGTGGCGAAAATTCTCTCTTTCAACACTCAAATTTAGTAATTATGGATAAATAGTGATCCACAGATCCACTTTTCAGCATGTTTTTAAACATTAACCAAAGTCCTTAATAAAATCATGCATGCAGTAAGATTAAAAGCCATTACAAAACGATTTGGTTCTGTTCTGGCTAACGACGCAGTTGATATTGATATCGAGGAAGATTCCATTCACGCTATTATTGGTGAAAACGGCGCAGGTAAAACCACCATTATGGAAATCCTTTACGGATTTTACCAGGCCAGTTCCGGCGAAATAGAATTGTATGGAGAAAAGGTGCATATTTCCAATCCGCATGATGCCATTCATCATGGGATTGGAATGGTGCATCAACATTTTATGCTCATTCCACCCATGACTGTAGCGGAGAACATTATTCTCGGTATCGAACCCACCGGAAGGGGAGGCGTTTTAAAACTTGCCCAGGCTGAAGAAAAAATTAAGCGACTTTCCGATGAATATGGGCTGCATATTAATCCCAAATCCAAAGTAGAAACGCTGTCTGTCGGGCTGGAGCAAAGAGTGGAAATTCTGAAAGCCTTATATCGAGATGTAAAAATTCTGATCCTGGACGAACCCACAGCTGTATTAACACCGCTGGAGGTCAAAGAATTCTTTGAAATCCTGAAAAAACTGAAAAAACAAGGCAAAACCATTATTCTTATCACTCACAAACTGGAAGAAGTGCTTGAGATTTCAGATCAGGTCACTGTTATGAGAAACGGCAAAAAGGTTGGGGATCTGCCCACCAGTGAGGCCACTGCGGAAAAACTCGCCACTATGATGGTGGGTCGGGAAGTGCTGCTTCGATTAAAAAAACCGGAAGTTCAGCCCGGCGAAGTGGTATTAAAGGTGGAAAAACTTCATGTGACAATCAATAACAAAACAAAACTGGATAAGGTTTCTTTTGAATTACGTGAAGGAGAAATTCTCGGTATTGCAGGTGTGGAAGGCAATGGACAAACAGAATTGATAGAAGCATTAACAGGTTTGCGTAGATCCACTTCCGGCACAGTCTGGTATCAGGGAAAAAACGTAACCAACAGATCCGCCAGGGATCTTCGTGAAACCAACACCGCCCATGTGCCGGCAAATAGAAAAGCCCACGGTTATATATCATCTTATTCAAATGCAGAAAACCAGATCCTGGGGTTTCATCACATGCCCCCTTTCTGTCGAAAAAGCGGTTTTCTTAATTTTAAAGAGATCACCGCCAATGCAGAAAAACTAATAAAAAAATTCGATATCCGGCCTCCAATCATCGATATCCCCACTAGTTCTCTTTCCGGGGGAAATCAACAAAAACTGATTGTGTCCAGGGAATTTCATCGTAATCCAAAACTATTAATCATTGCCCAACCCACTCGTGGAGTAGATATCGGTGCTATCGAATTCATTCACCAGCAAATACTGGATCTGAGGGAAAAAAAAGTAGCCGTGCTATTAGTTTCCGCCGAACTGGAAGAGATTCGTTCATTGTCCGATAGAACGCTGGTAATGTACGAGGGGAAAATTGCCGGAGAAGTAGCGTCAAAAGATTTTGATATTCAAAAAGTGGGAATGATGATGACCGGACATATATAGTCTGCCGGATAAGGATAACACTAATAAAAAGGAACCATGACAAGTTCTTATATTTGTAAAAAATAATCATATTATAACAAATAGATAAAAACTCACAACCAATTTCCAGATACCGATCATGTTCAAAAAAGTATTTGATGCACTATTTCTGCCGTTTGTTTCTGTTCTGGCAGCACTTCTAGTGGGTTCCATTCTTATTTTCGCAGTGGGTGAGAATCCCCTGGCTGTATACTGGATCTTTTTTAAGCACTCTATTTTTTCATTGGACGGTATCGGTTATACTCTATTTTATGCCACACCGTTGATTTTTACCGGATTGGCTGTGGCGTTCGGATTTCAATGCGGTTTGTTCAATATAGGGGCTGAAGGACAACTATATGTTGCCACTATGGCAGTAACATTAACCGCTATATTTCTGACCGGTTTTTCTGCCTGGTTGATCATTCCCGTCTGTTTTATTGTTTCATTTCTGGTGGGAGGAATCTGGGGAGGTATTCCTGGTCTTCTAAAAGCCCGTTTTGGCGGCCATGAGGTTATCAATACCATCATGATGAACATGATTGCCTACAGCCTGGTTAATTATTGTGTCGTAGGCCCATTTCACAGACAAGGAACATCAATTCTGGAAACTGATTTTATCCCGGAAGCAGCCAGAATTCCCCGCATTCATGATTTTCTCCCCTTTATCCCGGAAAGAATTCCATTAAACTTGGGATTTTTCATCGCTTTGCTGACTTGCCTGGTGACGTACCTGATTCTTTGGAAAACCAAATGGGGATACGAAATCCGAGCTGTGGGAATTAGCGACAGTGTTTCGAAATATGCAGGCATCAATGTTAAGAAAAATATAGTGCTGGCCATGTTCATTGCCGGTGGTTTTGCCGGCATGGTTGGGATTCACGAAGTGATGGGGTATCGGTATACATATCATGACAGTTTTTCGCAAGGTGCCGGTTTTGTGGGAATTGCCGTGGCGCTATTGGGTAGAAACCATCCCATGGGTGTCATCCTGGCAGCATTATTATTTGGCGCTCTAAACCGAGGTAGTCTTTATCTGGATTTAAATTTCGATTCACTTTCCAAAGATCTGGTAATGGTGTTGCAAGGAACTATCGTTTTGTTTGTGGCCACCGAAAAATTCTTCAAAAATATTTTAATCTTTTTTAAAATTCAAAAAAGCGATGTTGAAATCAACCGGTAGAGATACTGTATTTTCGTTATGAAAAAGCAAGTTCAGATTGATAATTCAGACAAGTTTGAAGAGATTATTAGAACAATCCCAAAAAACGATCTCCATGTTCACCTTGACGGATCGGTTCGACCTGAAACCATTATTGAAATTTCAAAAAAAGAAAAGCTGAATCTGCCCAGTTATACAGTTGAAGGGATGAATGAACTGGTTTTCAAAGACCAGTATGAAAGTTTACATGATTACCTGACAACCTTTGGTTATTCCGGCGCTGTCATGCAAAAACCGGAATACCTGGAACAGATTTCATACGAGCTGGCCATTGATAATCAAAATGAAGGTGTTAGATATGTGGAGGTTCGTTTTGCGCCACAACTCCATATTAATAAAATAATGGATATGGAAACCGTTCTACAGTCTGTGGCTAAAGGGTTTGAAAAGGCAAAAATCGAATTTAATCAGCGACCGGAAATCAAAAGTGAAGAAGAACCGCCATTTAACTATGGCATCATTGTCTGCGCCATGAGAGATTTTGGTCCATGGTCGTTATATTTTAGCAACTTCATCGACTCGTTTATTTACTCCAGCAAAGATGACATCTACCCACTGGCATCACTGGAACTGGCCAAAGGCGCTGTAAAAATCCGTGATAAGCTGGGGATTTCCATTTCAGGCTTCGATCTGGCCGGCGCTGAGGCAGGGCATCCGGCGGCTGATCACTGGAAAGCATTTCAGTATGTGCATGAAGCTTTCATGCATAAAACGGTTCATGCCGGTGAAGATTATGGTCCGGAATCTATTTTCCAGGCCATTACCGAACTACATGCTGACCGTATCGGTCATGGGTACTACTTATTTGATACAAGTCGCATAACCAATCCGAAAATCATAGATAAAGAAAAATACGTAAACGATATCAGTCAATACATTGCCGATCGACGAATCACCATTGAAATCTGCCTGACCAGCAACCAGCAAACCAATCCTTCCATTGGTAATATAGAAAACCATACGTTTTCAAAAATGTTAAAACATAACCTGTGCACAACCTTTTGTACGGATAATCGAACCGTCAGTAAAACATCCGTGACCAAAGAGATTTTGCTGGCAATAAAGACTTTTCCAATCAGCACAAAAACATTAAGAAACTGCATCATTCATGGATTTAAAAGAAGCTTTTTCCCGGAAGAATATGTAAAAAAGCGGAAATATGTACGACAGTGTCTTGATTATTATGACAAAATAACAAAACCTGTACCTGGACTGTCTATCTGAAAATCTATTAAAAACAATTGACCGTCGACAACGTCTATTATTATCTCCGCTAAAGCGGAAAAACTGTTATTATTACCAATTTATTACCACTTAACTTAAGAGACCATTATGTGGGACGTTATTGATCTTGAATTATTTGCATCGGGCGTTCGATTATCCACTCCGCTGATTCTTGCTGCCCTTGGGGGGCTTTTCTGTGAAAGAACCGGTGTTGTGAATATTGCCCTCGATGGTATTATGATTTTTGGTGCTTTTACGGGAGCCGTGGTGGCATTTGAAACCGGAAATCCCTGGATTGGTGTGTTATCGGCCATGATCATTGGGGGATTGGTCGCTCATATTCATGGCATTGCCAGTATTCGATACCAGGCAGACCAAGTGGTCAGTGGCACCGCAATAAACCTTCTCGCTTTAGGTGTTCCGGCGGTACTTTCAAACGCACTATATAACTCAACAACAGTAACGCCCAATATCCCATTAATGCTACCTGTTGTTGAGATTCCCGTTATTTCAAAAATACCCTATTTGGATGTGTTACTGGGAAAATATTCAATTATTGTGATTTTCGCCTATTTAATGGTTCCCGTTACCTGGTTTGTGCTTTATAAAACCAGCTTTGGACTACGAATGAGATCGGTGGGCGAGAATCCTGAAGCAGCCGATACTGCCGGAATCAACGTATATCTGATGCGATATTATGGAGTCTGGTTCAGTGGTCTTTTGGCCGGTTTGGGTGGGGCTTTTTTATCCATTGCCCATGGCAGCTCATATGTCCGAAATATATCAGCTGGACGAGGATTTATTGCCCTGGCTGCACTGATATTCGGTCGATACACACCAAAATTAACGCTTTTCGGTTGTATGCTGTTTGGTATTGCCGACGCTTTCCAAATCAGGATTCAAGGCGTAGTACAAATTCCGGTTCAGTTTATTCAGATGATACCTTATGTGTTAACCATGATTGTTTTAGCAGGACTCATAGGAAAAGCCCAGGTACCGGCCGCAGATGGAATTCCCTACGAGCAGACAAAATAAAAATCTATACTGGTTTACGGTTTTTAGTTGTGAATTCGACCCATAAAAAAATCGGATGTTTCATATGAAATTTAAAATCCTGAAAATAAAATCTCTCGTCACTGTTCTCAGTTTTTTCTGCATAATATGCATTTATGCCGCTTCAAATGCTCTGGCTCAAAATCAACCTCAGACGAAATCGAACGATTTTTCCACTGTTAATTGGGATGATGATAGCACTGAAGAAAACATGGAAACAGACAACTTATCGAATGTTGATCGGGATGAGGCCCCCTCTGAAACTGCTGTAGAATCAGAAGATCAGTCAAACATCGGTTGGGAAGACGACGGAACCGATGAACAAGCAGATGACGAAGAGGAGGATGGCTTAATGACTATGAATAAAGAAGAAATCGACCATCTCGAAAGTAAAGAGAGAGACATCCATATTTGGGGATTTTTTCTGGTGATCGCTTATATGTTTGGCGGTATACTGACTGCTTATTTCACCAGAAACCGCAAACTGGCTGTCGACTCCCCACCGGAGCTGCTGATACTTCTCCATTCTTTATGGCCCCTGGAATGGTTACTTTATCCTTTTTTTGGCAAAAGAGTTAGGTGATTTAATCAACTATCAAATTCAACTCAACGTATACCAATCGCGATATCCAATCAGGTACAGAATCCCGTCCAATCCAAAAGTGGATATGGACTGTTCTGCGTTTTCCTTAACAATGGGTTTGGCGCGAAACGCAATTCCCAGGCCGGCCTTGCTCAGCATTGGAAGGTCATTGGCACCATCGCCAACAGCTATTACCTGCTCCAGGTTGATTTTTTCTTTATCGGCGATCTGTTGTAAAAGATCGGCTTTGCGTTTTCCGTCCACAATCTTTCCAGTAACATTTCCAGTAACTTGATGGTTATCTATTTCAAGATCATTGGCAAAAACATAGTCCACATCCAGTTTTTTCTTCAAATAGTTGCCAAAATAGGTAAAACCACCGGAAATAATGGCAGTGGTATAACCAAGTGTTTTTAATGTTTTGAACAATCGTCCTGCGCCTTCGGTTAACGGGAGATTTTCCGCAATATCAAGCAAAACATTATCATCCAGCCCTTTCAGAAGCTGCACTCGCTGACGTAAGCTCTCGGAAAAATCAATCTCTCCTCGCATAGCTCGTTCGGTAATGGCACATACTTGATCACCCACGTTGGCAGCCTTGGCCAGTTCATCGATCACTTCAATCTCTATCAGGGTTGAATCCATATCGAAGGCGACTAACCGCCGATTGCTGCGATAAATATTGTCTTCCTGCAGCGCGATGTCAATTTCCAGCTCATTGGCGGTCTGCAAAAATTCCTGACGCATTTTTTCCTTATTTTCCGGGTCACCACGGAACGAAAATTCCACGCAGGCATTGTTTTTTTGTTCATAACCGTCCAATCGAATCCGTCCGGATAACCGAGTAATCTTATCAATATTCAGGCCATTACCGGCAATAATAGACGTAATTTTGGAAATCTGGTATGCCGTAATTCTTCGGGACAAAAGCGTAACAATATTACGAGTTTTCCCTTGTTCGTCTACCCAGTTATTATACTGACTTTCATCGATGGGAGTAAATTTTACATTGATGCCCAGGTTATGGGCACACAACAGAACGTCTTTTAAAATTGGCGACGAAGTGGCAATCAAAGGAATTTCCACCAGGATGCCTAGCGACAATGTATTGTGAATCACTGCTTGACCGATATCCAGAATGTTAACATGATGTCTGGATAGAATTCTGGTAATGGAAGATGTAAGTCCGGGTTTGTCTTCCCCCGAAATGTTAATGATCATGATTTCTTTCATGGATCTCCTGATGCCGATTTCTTCTGAAATAAATTTTGCTGTTAGGCAATTGGTTTAATATTCAATAATCGGCAAGCCAACAAAATCTTATCCACATGATCACCTGGAAGTATCAAATGGTGATTCCCCAAGGGTTTTTCTCTCAGGCAATCAACCGCCTCCGGTTCAAGTTTTACTTCCACCTGTGTTCTACAAGCGGTATTGTATTGGGGACGATTTATAATAATGCCCCTGGTAATAAATATGTGGGACAGGGTGTCGTCAAATCGAAACAGGGTGATATCGTCTTCGATGAACGAACCTTGAATAGCCGTACCGATGCTGGTTTCAAAATGTGTCTTTATCTCATAACTGGATACCAGATTCGGTGAAATGGTACAATGAGCGAACAGTGATTTTTCCTTACTAATTTTTGCTGCATTGGCCATCCAGGGAACGGTTCCTGTCAATGTATAAGCAGTCATCATGCCGGTACCGCTAGCGATATCTCCTTCGCAAGCCGCAGGAAAATCATTTTTATTGAGCATGGCCAGTGCCAGACAACCGGTTACGGACTTGGATGATACCAATGAAAAACATTCTACCGTAACAGCATCCAAGTTTTCTTTCTCAATCCAATGTTTCAATAGTAGATACAGTTGACCTGCTTTTTCGATTTCATTTTGATCACCTGTGGAAAATTCCAACATAAAATCTTTGGGAATCGGCATTTCGGAAAAATCGGGTAAATGCTCCCAGGAGGTTTTTTTCAGAATAATGCCCAATTTTGATTTCAGGATTTCCGCATCTATTTCCGATGCTACCAGCCAATCGGACACCTCACCAATCAGCCCCAGTTGTTGACCTTCCAGCGCCCTTAATGCGTTCAATACGTCAAACAGGTTTTTCAGATAGACTTTTGTACTTTCTTCATCGGCATCCAGCAATACGGAATCGATGCCATTAGCATTAAGACGGGCTTTTACCTCAAACGCAGCCGCATTTGAATTCGCTTCAGCCGATGATACAATGACATAAAACCGACCTTTTTCAACTGCCTGCAAGGCGGACTGCTCTGATCCACCGGTAAGAAAAAAAATCACGTCTGGATCATGATCGACAAACTCCACCTTTTTGGGATCGATTAGCGTTGAAAACCGATCCCTGCCTTTGATAAATTGATCATTTTGGGCACCGGCATATGCCGTCATCTTTACTCTGATTTTTACCATTTGAATATCCTGTTTTACTTCAATTTCACCACTATAAAAAATTAACCTTCATCGGTTATAACCTTTTTAACCAATTCCGGCTTCGATACCTTCTGAGAATCTATTAAAAACGATTCTTCAAAATAGGACAATGACTGTTTTAACTTCATTTCATCATTATATTTGATCTCAAATAGCAGATCGCCTTTTTTTATCTTATCACCAATTTTTTTTCTGACAATCACTCCAACCGCCGGATCGATCACCGTATCCAGTGTCAAACGCCCTGCACCTAACAGGACGCTTCCTTTCCCCACTAATAAGGCATCTATTTTTTGAATATATCCGTCATCTTCTGCTTTTATAAGGTGTGTATTATTGGCAGTCGGCAACATGGAAACATCATCCAATGCTGCGGCGTTGCCATTTTGAACGGTTGTAACCTCCTTGAACTTTTTAAATGCAGACAAATCTTTAATGGTTGTCTGAACCATTTCCATAGCGTTGTCGACATCATCGGTTTTACCTCCCAAAACGAGCATATGTGCAGCCAGGATAAAACTGAGCTCCTCCAGATCTTTTTGTTCCGGCAGGGTATTCCCTTTTAAAACCTCCATGGATTCTACCACTTCTAAAGCATTTCCCACATGGCTTCCCAGGGGTTGATTCATGTCGGTAATCAGGGCTGTCATCTTTTTTCCCATTTTTTTGCCGATAGAAATCATGATGGATGCCAGTTCTTCAGAGTCTTTTTCGGTTTTCATAAATGCTCCCGAACCGGTCTTCACGTCCAGTAAAAGGGCATCAATGCCTTCGGCCATTTTTTTACTCATAATACTGGCGGAAATCAGTGACTTGTTTTCCACCGTACAAGTGACATCCCGCAATGCATACATTTTTTTATCTGCCGGAGCAATTTCTTTGGTTTGACCGATTAAACACAAACCGGTTTCTGCCACAATTTTCTTATAAGTATTTAAATCCTGATTAACATTAAACCCTGGAATGGATTCCAGTTTATCCAAAGTACCGCCGCTGTGGCCCAATCCCCTGCCTGATATCATTGGCACCGGCACACCGAGAGCAGCACAAATGGGAGCGACGATCAGCGAGGTCTTATCTCCTACTCCCCCGGTGGAATGCTTGTCAACCTTGATTCCCGGTACATTGGAGAGGTCCACCACCGTACCGGAATAAAGCATGGCTTCAGTTAAACAGACAGTTTCATCAATGGACAACCCGTTAAGAAAAATAGCCATTAACAAGGCTGATACCTGATAATCCGGTATATCACCTTTTGTATAAGCATTAACAAAATATTTAATCTCTTCTTCCGACAAAAGATCACTATTCCTCTTTTTCTCCAGAATCTCTTTAAAATGCATGACTACCATCCATTAATCAGTTATATGTCATAGGCCAGAAGCATTGGTATTAAAAATCCAGTGTGAGTTTACGAGTTATAAAAATGACTTTCCATAACTATTTGTATTTTTAACGTTATCGGCAATAACATGTCCTTCCTTACTTTTTAAGACTAAAGACCGCAACTTATTGATGCTATTAAGTTATTTTTTTAACTACCAACTTGTAAACTCATGCCAGGAAATAGGTTATGACATATTATGTTTCATCTTAATATTTTGACATTTAGCATGATGCACATTTTTGGATTTTGAATCAACCGCTGCATTGTTAAAATCAACCTAAACCTATGTTATTCAAATATAATTATCTTATTTTTGAGTCACAATATCAACCGAAGCTGATGCACCGATACGGTTGGCTCCGGCGGCAATCATTTTATTGACGTCTTCACGTGTTTTCACACCACCACTGGCTTTCACTCCAACATCGTCTCCCACTATTCTGCGTATTAATTCAACGTCTTCAGCAAGAGCACCGCCTTCAGCAAACCCAGTGGATGTTTTTACAAAGGCAGCGCCAGCAGCCTTTGCCAAGGCACTGGCTGTTATTTTTTCGTCCTCATTCAAACTGCTGGTTTCAATAATAACTTTAACCGGATAGGGCCTGGCAGCATCGACCACAGCTTGAATATCGACCAACACTTTTCTATAGTCCTTGGCTTTTAATGCACCCAGATTTATGACCATGTCGATCTCTTTAGCACCGGCTTTAATGGCTTCCTTGGCTTCAAAAGCTTTAACCGAGGAAATGGCCGCTCCCATGGGAAATCCAACGACAGCAATGGGTATCGGCTTCTGGTTTTCCAATAATTGAGCCACCAATCCTATATTTGAAGAATTTACGCAAACAGTTTTAAAGCCATGCTCTATCGCTTCCTCACACACTTTCTGAATATCTTTCTCCATCGCTTCGGGTTTTAAAATAGTATGATCGATATAGTCTGCCAGATTTTGTGTATCCACTTTTTTAGATTCTTCAGATTTTGACATTATGTCCCTCTCCTATTTTTTAACTTCAATATTCTTAATAATCAATGAAACCAGACGGGTAAAATCGTTTTTTACCAGTTCCGCTGTTTTTTTAACATCATCATGGGAAAGTACCTGCCCATCCTCCATACCAGCTGCTGCATTAGTAACACAACTAATGCCCAGCACCTCCATTTTCATGTAATTTGCAACGATCGCCTCCGGTACGGTACTCATACCAACCGCATCTGCTCCCAGCAATCGAAGCATGTTGATTTCAGCCGGCGTTTCGTAACAAGGCCCCGTCAATGCGCAAAAAACTCCTTTTTGTAATTTTATACCAAGCTTTTTACCGGCTTCTTCTGCAATATTCCTTAGTTTTTGAGAATACACTTCTGTCATATCCGGAAAACGTGTGCCCAATAAATCATTATTCGGACCGATCAACGGGTTGCTGCCCATCAGGTTTAAATGATCTGATATGATCATAAAATCACCGGCTTTGAATTGTGTGTTAATGCCTCCCACAGCGTTGGTCAAAAAAAGTGTCTGAATACCAAGTTGTTTAAAAACCTTCATGGGGTAGGTGATGATGTCAAGCCCGTATCCTTCGTAAAAATGAAATCTGCCGTTCATGCATACTATATATTTACCTTGGAGTTTTCCACATATCAGCTTCCCTGCATGGCCTTCCACAGTTGATGTAGCAAAATGGGGAATCTCATCATAGTCAATTACAGTCGGTTCTTCAATTAACTCAGCCAGAGGGGCTAGACCGGAACCTAAAACAACTGCAATATCGGGTGACATCGAGATTTTTGATTGGATAAACTTAGTGGTTTCATCCAATGCAAGATTTTCATCATTTTTCATAATACTTTATCTGTTTATGTCATTATTGATTTAGAAAAATATAGATAATGGATGTTTTTACATCACAGATATCACTGATTCAATTGTAACTTATTCCATACTGAAAAATGCATGTTACAAGTAACCATATGATTTATTATGATATTATTAAATAGATAATAATTTTTTGATACTAAAATGTTTTGTTTTTTAAACATATAAAAACCGGAACATTGTATCGAAATATCAGTAACTACCACATCTCTTATAATGCCCTACTAAAACGCTTTAATGCAAATTTATAATGATTTTTCAGTATGGGACAATGCGGTTGGCAAGAACGTGTTAGAATTATTAGCCCACTTAGGGATAACTCTACATCTTACCGTGATGAAGAATGGACCACAACAACCAGAACCCCATGATACCAGCAATAACAAAGCCACTGAGTCCAATAATGGGAATATTGTACCATTTAGGAGGGACGCCAGACAAAACGATTAAAGATGAACCGATAATGAGAGCGGCTAAAACGATGGCAAACACAATTCGATTGGTGATTTTATCAAGACTAAACATCATGGGTTCAAGCCCTTCATGCTCAAATTCAATTCGCAATTCTCCATCTCTAGCTTGATTAAGGATATCTTGCAATTCATTTGGCAGCTCTCGAAAAAAGCGAATGAATTCAGCACCGGAATTTAAAAAATCATCTGCCAATCGTTTTGGGCTCAATCGACTCAACTGAACTTGTTTGATGAATGGTTTAGCATGTTCCGTCAGGTTAAATTCCGGATATAGTTTTCTGCCAAGAATTTCAGCTGTTGCCAGCGCCTTCATCATCAAAAAAAGATCTGGTTTAAAACACAGGCGGTGTTTGGTGTTAAGAATAATCAGTTGGCGCAATATTTTAGCCATATCCAGATCTTTTAGTGAGCGATAAAGGTGCTGATCGATTAATATTGCCAGTTCTTTTTCATATTTGGTTTTATCCGGTTCACAGTCGCAGGTTGTATGTTTTAATATACATTCCATGGCTTTTTTCGAATCCCCGCGTAGAATCTGTATTGTCATATCGGTAAAGTTCTCTCTTTCTTCACGGTTAACACGACCGGTAATACCGAAATCCAAAAAACAGATCACATTGTTGGGTAATATAAAAATATTTCCCTGGTGGGGATCACCATGGAAAAAACCATGAATAAATACCTGTTTTAAAATAAGACTGGCGCAATTTTTAACAATCTTTTCCAGATCATAACCGTGTTCCGTTAGTCTTTCAATTTCGGACACTTTAATGCCATCAATAAATTCAGTAGTCAAGACCTTTTCGGAGGTTTCCTCACGATAGACTTTAGGCACATAGATAGTGCGATCATTAAGAAATTGTCTACTAAAACGTTCGATATAAGCTGCTTCAATGGTATAATCCAGTTCCTGGGCTATAATATCGGCAAATTCCTCGACTACACGCGTGGGACGATGAATTTCGAACTCTTCAATATGTTTTTCCAACAACGACGCCAAGTGTAGCATGATTTCAAGATCCGTTTCAATCATCTGGCGAATGTTGGGACGCTGAATTTTGACAGCCACCTTCTCCAGGTTCTTCAGTTGAGCCACATGAACTTGTCCAATGGAACCGGCAGCAATGGGGGTTTCATTAAAATCGATAAATAATTCGTTTATCGGTTTTCTGAACTCGGATTCGATAACCTTTTTCACTGCCTCAAATGAAACAGGCGCCACATGGTCTTGAAGCTCCAATAACTCCTTGCAATACTCTTCTGAAATGAGATCCGAACGGGTAGACAGTATCTGACCCAGCTTAACAAAGGTTGGTCCCAATTCTTCAAAAATCAGCCGTATGCGCTTCACCCGGGTCATTTTCTTCACATCATCCACAGGTTTTCTGGAAATCAGATGTAACCCTACCTCAATGTAGTGTTCTATCTTCAGTCTATCGACCAGATCGCCAAAACCATATTTAAATAAGACAAAAACAATATGCCGATAACGTTTAAAATGACGATATGCGCGGCCAAAGACACCTATTTTTCGAATACTTAGCATTTATTCTTTTTCTGATAGTTTTTTAACCGTTTCTTTCAACTCCGCCAGTTGACTCTTTAACTCAGACAGTTCGTCCTGCGTAGCCAGATTCATCTTTATCATTGTTTTTTTAACTGTTTCAGAAATCTGTGCTTCAACTTTCCGGGATGTCTCCTCCGACTTCTGAACCAGATCGTTGATAAAATCTTTGCTCTCCTTACCGGATAATTTTCCTTTTTCCACAATTTCACTGGCCAGCTCTTCAACCTTTTCCTTTGTCATAAAAGCCAAACCAAGGCTCATCTGCATTGTTTTTTTAACGAAATCAATCATCTTAACGCTCCTGTTTTATAACGATTTGTATTGAGTTTCTTTGAATTTGGGTCCACAAAACCGGCCTTCTCCCTTGTTCTGGACAATTTGATGTCCCGATTCTTATAAAGTTATGGTTCTATGATAACCAATAAAGGCCTCATTTTACAAGGAAATACCTCTCCCACGCAATTTTGTGGTTGGTAACGGTTTGAGTGATACGTCGAACGATGACCAATATAAATGAATTTTTTTTAAGATGTTGATCAATTTTTTTTATATAAAATGCTGTTAAGATGGCCACCTTATTAGAAAGACCAAAAAAAACAAATCATCATAGACTTATCCTTCAGACAAATGGAATCATGAACTTCACCTTAAGACAACTGGAGATTTTTCTGGAATTGGCAAAAAACCCTCACTTGGGAAAAGTTGCTGATAATATTGGGTTAACACAATCCGCAGTTTCAATGGCAATCAAGTCGTTGGAAGAGATTCTGGAAAAAAAACTTTTTGACCGCATCAATAAAAAACTTATTTTAAACGAATATGGTCGAGTTTTTTATAAAAAAGTTGATCCCCTGGTAAAGGAACTGTCATTAAACGAAAACCTCTTTAAAAATGAATTTTATTTTGGTGAGATTCAAATCGGGGTTAGCTCATCCATCGCCAATTATATCATTCCTCAGATTATCTATAATTTTCAGGAAAAATATCCGGGTGTATCCGTCAATATGATTACAGGAAACACTCAAGAAGTCGGAATCCAGATTGAAAAAGGACAATTGGATATGGGATTTGTCGAGGGGGAATTCCACAGTGTGCATGTATTAAAAGAGGTTTTGGGGGATGACGAACTATACGTAGTTACCGGCGATAATAGATTTGTTCAGGATGAGGAATATCATATTGAAGAACTTCTTGACAAAAAATGGATTCTCAGAGAAAAAGGTTCAGGAACCCGTGAAATTTTCCTCAGCCACCTGGGAGAGTATACCAAACGACTCAATATTTTCATGGAATTGGATCATACCGGCGGGGTTAAAACCGTACTTACAAACAAGAATACCTTGGCTTGCCTGTCTCAGCATAGTGTCAGAAAAGAATTAAAAAGTGGCACGCTGCATCGATTGGGCATCAAGGATTTTCGCTTTACCCGTTCTTTTTACACCATCTGGCACCGTAATAAGGTGTTAAGCCCTGTTTTAAAAGAGTTTATCGCCGCTGCCAAAACGTATAAAAGTTAATAACAGTGGAGCATTTAAAAATGATCGATCCCACCGTCATTGATTCATGGCTTTCCACAGTTGAAAAGGCATCAAAAATCGTCGTACTGACCGGTGCCGGAATCTCCGCTGAAAGTGGAATCCCAACATTTCGTGGACCGGAAGGGTATTGGTCCATCGGCTCGCAAGAGTATCATCCGCAGGAAATGGCCACTTTTTCCATGTTTCTCAGGGAACCACATGAAGTTTGGAAATGGTATTGTTACCGTCGATCAGTATGTGCCGAAGCTGATCCCAATCCCGGACACTTTGCCCTGGTAAAACTGGAAGAGCTGTTGCAGGACCGATTTGTCCTCATCACCCAAAATGTGGACGGGTTGCATTTCAGGGCAGGCAATAGCCCGGACAGAACCTTTCAGATTCATGGCAATCTGAATTACATGAGGTGTTCCCAAGAATGTTCCACTGATATTTATCCTATTCCTGACATTATTCCAACAACCCCGGTCACAAAAGATTTTCCTCACGAATTAACTGATTTACTTCGGTGTCCCAAATGCAATCAACTGACCCGACCTCACGTACTTTGGTTTGACGAAACCTATAATGAAGAGTTTTATCGCTTTGAAAGTTCCTTGAATACAGCCATGAAAACAGATGTTTTACTAGTGGTGGGAACATCCGGTACAACCAACCTACCCAACCATGTCGTGCACACTGTCATCAATCAAGGTGGATTCGTTGTGGACATAAATATCGAAGCCAACATCTTCGGCAATCTGGCAAAAACCAACAACGGCGTATCCATCCAAGGCCCCAGCGGCAAAATCCTTCCGGATCTTGTGGTGGCTTTGGACAACCAATCTTAATTTATAATATCTCTTTATTATATTAACCCAACCTCGTTAGAGAGATCTTTTGTTACTGGTTTCACTGGACTTGAAGCAAACATGTTTCCAGGTAATCATCAACATCCCTTGCGTTTGGCCCAGAGAGATCATTTGTCATCCCTCCTTTGGATGACAGGAAAATTGCGTACTGAACGACCAGGAATCCATGGTCATTGGTGCAGGAAAAAAACCTAACATGTGAGTTTTGATATTCATCCCGGATTTGATGTTTTTGATCTCCCATCTTTTTTTAAGAGAGTAAATCATGTTTGATATATCCGTAAATTTAGATAAACTTGATCACGTTTTAGATGATATATGGTTGATGTTGAATCGTGGAGCAGATAAATTTAACGATCCATATCACTGGCCTGTTTTAGGAACTACTGGAAAAATGGGTTGTAACCTGCGAACAGTAATTTTAAGACAGTTTGTTCAGTCCGAACGTCTATTGGTTTGCCATACGGACATAAGAGCGGCCAAAGTGAAAGATATACATAATGTCAAGTTGGTATCCTGGCTGTTTTATCATCCAAAGAAAAAGATCCAATTGAAGATTGCAGGATCTGCTGAATTACATACAAACGATCAGTTTGCGAATGAACAGTGGCAAGCTGCTTCAATCGCTACACGTCTCAATTTCTGCACTGTCGACTCACCTGGTACGCCGATTAGTCATCCCACATCAGGCCTTCCCAATTTTTTGCTGAACAAAGTACCCACCTTGTTAGACAGCGAAAGGGGACGTGAGAATTTTCTGTCAATAAGTTGTCGGATCGATTCAATTGATTGGCTGGCATTGAGTGCAATAGGTAATAAGCGAGCAAGATTTGAATGGCAGAATAATAACCTGACTTCCACCTGGCTGGTTCCCTGAATCCAAAAGAAACTGAGAACCTTGTTGATACATTGAAATGATGTCAACAATACTCCTGTTATCACCCTCTTTTTTTATACTATTTCAGCATATCAAAATGTCCCAAATTCTCCATCTGCAACTTACTGGATAAAAAATTTTCTCTTTTTTTAATCCATCAGGCATGCCAGAAAGATATCAATCCGATAATCCAACTCTCTGACTCCGTAATATCCCAGAACAACTCACTATATAACGCTGTCTCGATATTGCCTTCCCTATCAAATCACAAGGTCGACACCAGGAATGTGGTGATTTCGGGACTCAATGGCTGGCCTGGCACCCTGTCAACTGCTTCACGAACGCCCGCACATGATTCGGAGTCACGGTGGTTAGCTACTTCTTCTGTGAAGGACTCCTTCATCAGAGAATGGAAAAAGCACAATGTATCAGTAAGATATACATGCAATAATTGATAGGGTTCTTAAATATGTGAATTCTGAACTTCCAGCTCCTGTAATATCCCATAGTTTAATGGCCTGAAAATTTATACTTGCACTTTTTATTCAAATTATATGTAATATGAAATATCTTTCATTTGTAAATAGAGTTATTTAACCTTGTAGGGATGATATTCTAATCAAATTAGTGATAGTGACATGCTTTTTTTATGCAGGAGAACTAACAGAAAATAGGAAATGAAAGGTATTATCATCACGAAGAGCTTTGGGTTAGCTAAAAAATCAGTTCATGTTCTGTTTACAAAATGCCCATTGTTTTTGGAACTTTTGTAAACAGATGATATGAAATTATTTTTTAACGATCCCTTAGTGAAGAGAATTGCTTTGAGTTTAAAATAGCATCTTTAGAAAGTTACTCTTGATATGCCAGGTTTGCGACGTTGTTTACATTAGTACATTCTTCCTTTTTAATATTCTGGAAAGAAGAGCTCGAAATATGTCCATTATGCATTTATTTAAAGAATAGCTGAAATTTTATAAACAAGTGTCGAATCTGTGTGCTATAAGGCTGTGTCACAATTCAGAAACGCAAGGCAGAATTCAGCTATCTGTCATCTTTGAGGAGCGGATCGACGAAGGATCTTTCTGATCGAAAGGAGAATGTTCGTTGCAATCAGAATGACAAAAGATGAGATCTAACGTGAACTAGAGATTATGATACAGTCTGTATATTTCAGATTTAAGTAAAATCTTCCAATTCTTTGATAATTTGCCTTATTAGAATAGCAATGTGATGAACGAATCAAATCTCGGCTGTCATTTCGTTAACCAGGAATACGATGATGAAATCGATTTATATCAATTGTTATTTATTTTTTGGAAAAGGCGATGGTTAATGATTATACCGGTTTTGATAGCAATGACATCATGTGTTATCCTGTATTTTTCTCATTCTCCAAAATATTTATATAAATCAGATGCAACTATTTTTAGTTTATTAGGAAATAACTCAAAAAAAGGTATCACTGATCTTAACTTTGATAATCGAACAATTTCAGCTACCAATGAAGTAATGATGGTCATTTTAACCAGCTATTCATTCAGGTTGCAGGTTATCAGGACGAACAATTTAAACCCAATATTATTTAATATTATTCGCAAAAAGGGAGAAAAAAAAGATGAAGATTTAACAAAAAAACTTGAATTAACAGAGAATGATTCAGTCAAGCTATTAAAACAAATGGTAACAATCTATCCTGGAAAAAAAACTAAGGATAATAATAAGGAAATAAGAAGAAGTGTAATATTAACTATTGAAGCTACTTCAGAGAATCCCGAAGTACCGGCGTTGATAGCAAACGCATATGTCGATACGTTGGAACAGTACTTGAAGTCAAATGTTTTTTCCGTTGCTAAAAGAAATCGAATATATTTGGAAAAGCTGTTCTTAAAGAAAAAAAAAGAGTTGGATAATTTGACAAATCAATTGGAAGCTTTTCATCAGGACCATGGAATATATGACTTTAACAGGCAAGCAGATGCCACTATTAAGATGTTTGGATTGCTTTCGCAACAGCTTTTCGAAAAGGAAATCGAGTTGGAAAACCTTAAAAAAATCTCGTCCTCAGCCAACCCTAAAGTCATTGATTTAAAAAGAAAAATAAAATCTTTAAAAAAACAAATTATTAATTTAAAGAGGGGGACATTGCAAGTAGATTTAAGTGAAAATAAAGGCATTGAGTATTCTCAAACCAAAGGCCCTCTCTTTTTACTTCCACTCGACAAACTTCCCTATCTTAAAAAACGAGAGAAAAAACTAAATATTGACATTGACCTCCAACAGAAACGCTATAATTCCTCAATTACCCATTTGGAGAAGGCGAGAGCACAAGAAGCCAATGAGGATATTTATATTAAGGTGCTTGACAGAGCGCTTGTGCCGAATCAACCGATTCAGGAAACCAGGAATAAAAATAAAGTAATGTTTTGTATAGTTGCGGCAAGCATAATGGCAGGTTTCTTTCTTATATTTGCTGTTGAGATCTTTGGTAAAATTAAAATTAATTTTAAACAATACCATGATACATATAAAAACTAATATTTTTTATTTAAATGGATCTATAATATGAAGATAAGTAGTAAATCGATAAAGTTTTATATCATTCGTTTCTCTTTTTACATTACTTTTATTTTTTTAATCTTGATTAATATAAATGCAGCTGTAACAACTTCAAGTGAAAATGTAACTGAAAGTGAAAAAGTTGATGTTTCAAGTAGTAAAATTGAACAATTTTATCAAAATTATAAAAAAGGGAAATACGTGCAGTTTGGTTATAACTTCTTTTCCAGTAATGAAACATCAAGTATTCAAGTGGTTGATCCGAATTACGTATTAGGCCCTGACGACACAATAAATGTGCAGATATGGGGTAATTCCCTGTATGAACTTGTTGAAGGTGCCAATGGTGGCTATATTAATCACAAATTAATCGTTAATCAAAATGGTTATTTAATATTTCCTGAAATTGGAGTGATTGCGGTTAATGGATTAAGTCTTAGTAAATTGGAAAAAATTATTTCTTTAAAATATCGTAATTTCTGTAAAGACTGTACTACGATAACTGCGTTGGAAAATCCAAGATCTTATCCTGTCTTAGTCTCAGGTTATGTAAAAAATCCCGGATATGTAAAAATCAGAGCAGGTGCAACGCTTTATGATGCCCTTCTTCGAACTGGCGGGGTAACCAAACAAGGAACGTTGAGAAATATCAGAATAACAAAATCAAATAAAAACCAAGAAACGGTTGATCTTTACCAATTTATAATTCATGGAAAAATCAATGAATTACCAAAAATTGGATTTGGTGATTCCATATATGTTGGCATTATTGGTCCAACAGTTCTGTTGAATGGGCATTTAAAAAATCCTGCAATTCTTGAATTTAAAGATAATGAATCGCTTAATGAGATTCTTTCTTTTTCTGGAGGTCTTCTACCGGATACTAATGGTGAGCATATCGAGTTGACAAGATTTAAAAAGAGCAATCGAAGCATTATGATCTTGAATGATTTAAAGAGAACAATACATCTGAAGAATGGTGACATGATTCGGTTTTTGAGACAGAACACCGAGATCACAAATACGATACAGTTGAACGGACATGTTAAAACAGTACAACAATTTTCCTGGAATCCAAAGTTACTGCTAAGAGATGTAATAAAAGATTTTACGATTTTTAAATCGGAGGCATCCTTAGAATATGCCGAAATCAGAAGGTTTGATTCAAAAAATGCTACTCCCAGAGTATTTAATTTTAATCCGAATCGCTTAATTAATGGTGACTTGTCCCAAAACATACCGCTTCAGCCTCGGGACCAAATTTGGATTTTCTCAATTCATGATGTTAAAGAAAAAGCGATTGTTTCAATCAGCGGTGCGATTAAAAAAAGTGGCAATTATGAATGGATCGAAGATACCACGTTGATGACAATTATCAATAAAGCAGGTGGTGTTCAACATAACGCTGCTGATGAAATAAGAATTGTCAGACATGAAAACCTTAATAAGGAGTGGGAGACGTCGCTAAAAATAGCTTCATTTGAAGAGATGAAAAAAGATCCGAACAAAGACATTTTTTTAAAACCTTATGATCATATTGTTGTCACTACACAAAATGATTTCTATCGAACTCTTTGGCAGGTTTCCATTAGTGGAGCTGTAAAATTTCCCGGTTCTTATTCTATAGGTACTCAGACCAAACTCAGCGAAATCGTCAAAATTGCCGGTAAAAAAACACTCAGTGATGAGGTACGTGTTGTCAGATACAAATTTATAAATAAAAAATGGTCAACATCCTTGATTAAAATATCTCTTAACGAAATTGAGAAAGAACCAGAAAAAGATATTATCTTAAAACCGCATGATAAGATCCTGATCCCAAAACAAAGCGATTCACATCAGACCAATTGGCAGGTATCCATCGAAGGTGCCGTAAAATTCCCCGGAATGTATCCTATCGGTTCTCACACCAAATTAAGCGATTTAATCGGATTTGCAGGAAATATAACACCTGACGCATATCTGCCAAGTTTAACACTTATTAGAAAAAAAGCGAAAAACGTTCAAACAGACTTTCAATCCCATGCTGTGTCTTTACTCAAAAAAGAACTGATTCAGGCGACATCTGATTTGGAGAGCAGGTATCTAAAAGAAGATGAACGACAACAAAACAAACAGTTTATTTCTATCGTACAAAACTATTTAACTCATCTGGAGAGTAAACAAACATCCGGGAGAATTCTTCTTAATCCTTTGGAATTGGATTCCCTTGAAAAACTAACGGGTACAAATTCTGACCTTATTCTTCAAAATGGTGATAACATCTATATTCCTAAAACTCCCGATTTTATTTCAATTGTGGGGGAAGTCTATCAACCGGCATCATATTTATTTGAGAAAAATAAGAAATTGAGCGAGTATTTGGAACAATCGGGCGGTGTATCTAAATATGCTGATTTGCCAGGTTCATTTATCATTCGATTTGATGGGACAGTATTAAGTTATCAGCAGAAACAGGAAAAATTCGTTAATACGATTCTCTTACCGGGAGATGTGTTCCTGTTACCATCTAAAGTCTTAAAGAAAATGGGGCTAAATGTGAAATAAAATTTTTATCCCAAGCTTGCTCTTCAGGATGACTGTATGGCAGACCTTTTGTTTAAGTTAATGACATGTAGGTATTTTTTGTTAAATGGGGCAATTTTATGGAACACTCCAATTCAACTAAGGCGTATATTCAAATTGTTTTTAATATTCTTCGCACAGAAATTATTATTGCCGGTTTTCTGATGCTGATATTGGGCGTATTAGAAGGGGTTGGGATTATGATGTTAATACCGATGTTAAGCATTATTGGTATTCAGGGGCAACAGACATCTCAAAACTCTTTTGTTTATTTTATCTCCAGCCTATTTGATTCATTCGGTTTGTCTCTTAATTTGGGCAGCATCTTAGTTTTTTATATATTACTTGTGAGTATTCGTGAAGTATTGCTCCGATTCCAATCACTTCATGGCATGAAAATAAAACATAAAATCGTAAATCACCTCCAAAAACAACTTTTTACTTCCATTACATATTCTAAATGGCTGTTTCTTTTAAGAAAGCGTACCTCCGATATTATTCAAGTGTTGACCATGGATATTAATCGTGTTGGGAGCAGTGCTGATATCTTCTTGGGGACGTTAACTACTTCAATCGTTGCTTTGGTTTATGTGATAATAGCTACTCAATTATCCATTACTTTAACGTTCATTACATGTTGTTGTGGGGGAATCCTGTTACTAATTAACAGGAAGAGTCATACTGTGTCGCTGAAGCATGGATATCAACTAACAAATAGATCAAAAGCACTTTACTCAATTATTGTCGAACATTTGAATGGATTAAAGTTAATAAAAAGTTTTGGAAAAGAGTCGCAATATGTCCAATCATTTTCGAGTTTAGTAAAAGATATATCTATTTCACGAATGGAGTTCAAAAAAAAGCATTCTGCGTCGAAAATGATTTTTTCGATTGGTTCGGTGATTTTACTTTGTATCATCCTTTTTGTTTCGGTCGAAATAATCAAAATCGAAATGGGTTCACTATTACTATTAATATACCTCTTTTCTCGCTTATCTCCCAAGATTTCCCAGGTTCAACAGAATATTCAATCATTACAAAACAATTACCCTGCATATGAATCATTTGTACGGAATTACAATGAAGCATTGAGAGCAGTGGATAATTCAGCAGTTAATAGCGGTTCTTCAATCCAGTTTAAACATAGTATTCAATTTTCCAACGTTAGTTTTGGATACGAAAAACAAACAAAAGTACTGAAAAATGTAAACCTTGAGATCAAGTCAGGGCGCACAACTGCAATTGTCGGTATATCCGGATCAGGAAAAAGTACATTGGCAGATATTCTAATGGGATTACTCCAGCCGGATTCCGGTATCATTGAAATTGATAGGAAAGAGCTCACAACCAACAATGTCTCTGATTGGAGAAAAAAAATTGGATATGTTCCTCAGGATACTTTTCTTTTTCATGATACATTAAAAAATAATCTTCGATGGAGCCGATCGAATGCCAGTGAAAAGGAGATGTTGGATGTTTTGGAATATGCATCTGCCTCTGAATTTGTCAATCGACTTCCGCAGACAATGGAAACCATTATTGGTGACAGAGGCATTTGTCTGTCCGGCGGAGAACGGCAACGTATCGCATTGGCTCGTGCTTTATTGAGCAATCCATCATTGTTAATTTTGGATGAAGCAACAAGTGCCCTGGATAGTGAGAATGAAATACGTATTCAGAAAGCCGTCGAAAGGCTCCAAGGAACGTTAACCATCGTTGTTATCACTCATAGGCTTTCAACGATTCGCCACGCGGATTATATTGCTGTGTTAGATGATGGACAAGTCATCGAAACGGGGACTTGGGATGATTTAATTGAAAACCCGAACGGGGTTTTAAAAAAAATGGTGCTTACTCAACAATTATTGAAGGAAACCACTTTACGACAAACGTACTTGAACTAAGCATCGGCTAAAAAATCAGTTCACATTCTGTTTATAAAATGTCCATTGTTTTTTGGGACTTCTGTAAATTGATTATGTGAAGTTATTTTTTTTCGATCTCTGACGTGAGTTTATGAGTTGATAATTTTCAAAAAAAAGTAATCTAATAATATCAATAATTTGAAATCTGTGATTATATAGTGTCAGGGGATACATGTTGCTGCCAATAACGCTAAAAATACAAATAGTTACGGAAAGCCATTTTTATAGCTCGCAAACTTACGCTAAGTGCCGAATCAAAGAGAAAACAATCAAAATAAATAATGAACGTGGTGCAAGCTATAAAAGCTGAATTTCTATTAATTCACCTTTAATTATCATTCTGAATATGGAAAATTCCATCGAAAGATTTGACTTATTATTTCAACGTGGACTTGAACTACATAAGCGAATCCAGCTCTGCGGTGCCTATAGGAATGAACTATTAAATATCCCGATACAGCTTTTCAATTACTTTCACACAATATTAAGAAATGAATTACCTATTCTGCCGAAAGTAAGCCAAAACGAGTGGCAAAATTCGATAAAATCACTGAAACCACATTGGATTTTACCGTACTTTTACTGGAAAATTTCACGACTTCCTTGTCATCTGCACCCACCGACCTTAATTTTTTCAAAGTTTAGGAAAGCTTACCTCTGGAGTTGTTCGCGAAGCCTGCAAATGGAGCATCAACTCCAAGAGATACTCAGTGCATTTAGCCGGAAGAATATACCGGTATTAGTCCTAAAAGGCCCCGCCCTCGGAAGGATAGTCTATGAAAATCCGGCTTTACGACCGTCCAGTGATCTTGATCTACTAGTCAAGCCAAATGATGTTATTGAAATAAGAAGTTTATTAATCAATCTGGGATATAAGCTGCAAAATAAATGCTTCGAAACGTTTCAATACTCCCAATGCGAGGAAGTGTATAATCGAGGTAAACACTATCGTTCAGTTGAAATCCACTGGGCATTATGCACAAATTTGAAGGGACTACATGAAAAAGATCTGTCGCCTTTTTTTTCAAGGGCCCTTTCAGTGAGTACCGAAACAACAGAGTTTTGGACACTTGATCCGGTTGACTCATTAATCCAGGTCGCGCTTCATGCATTGGAACACCACCCTTTTGATATGAGAATTAACTGGTGTATGGATGTTTCTTTTCTAATTCAACGGATTATTTTGGACTATTCTGTTCCGACCTTATTAAAAAGAAGCAAGGAATGGAAAGCGCTTGGTGCAATCAAGGATATGCTGCAACTATCCAATTTCTGGATAGGTATTCCAAAAAAAAAGCAAATTAATGAGATAATTCCTGACGAGGATACCAAGCATCATTCGATTGTTTCATTTGATCCTTTTTATCGAATAAACATGTATTTGGCGAAATGTTCTGGATTAAGACAAACATTATCAATGATCGTAAGAGTTATTTTCCCTGATGCCGACTATGTTCAATCGACTTATCCGGCAAGCGGACAATTTGGTCTAATAAAATCCCATCTATTGCGTTGGCGCAATTGGATCGGATTTTATCTATTATCAAAGAACAGGTCCTGATATCAATCGAAACTCCGGTTTATTAAAAAACTTTACTGTATCGGTCAAATGTGATATGGAATCAAAGACGTATGGTCTTTCATTAAGTGATGACAACTGCTGGCAACTCCGATCGAGTGACTCTAACCTTAATTTTTGGATGGATCAGTTTGCTACAATTATGGAATTAAAAGAAACGAAAAAAGACGATTCTAGAAAGCTGCATTTTTCGCAATTCAGAACAGAAAAAGAGGTCCTTACATCTTCATCGGAAAAAATGGATCTCAATCAATTGCCTGAGTATAATACCCAATATATTCGAACCTGTCGTTGGAATGGAGATCCGGACATATTATGCGAAATAAATAATGAAGATAACAGTAAAGAAGTCGAATATGTCAATATGTTCAACGCGCTTTATCCGATTTATAGAAATAGTATTTTGAAAGGTGGGTTGCCGGTTCATGCCGCACTACTTGAAATAGACAGAAAGGGAGTTATTATTGCCGCTGCCGGAGGCACCGGGAAATCGACCTGTTATCGCAGGATTCCTTCCCCGTGGAAGCCACTCTGCGATGATGAAGTATTGATCGTATATAATTCTGCAACAAAGCAATACCGGGCTCATCCTTTTCCTACTTGGAGTGATTATCTTATGAATCGCTGTAAACCGACCTGGAATGTTCAATATTCGGTACCGCTTTACGGAGTTTTTTTTTTAGAACAATCGAGGATCGACGATGTGATACATGTCGGCCAGGGAGAATCGTTAATGAGAATGATAGCGTCCGCTTATCAGGCATGTCATCGCTTTTATCGAAGAATGAGCAAATCCGAAGAATCACAATTTCGTAAAGTGCTTTTCGAAAATGCCCATCAGTTAGCCAGAGTTATCCCGGCTTACCGTCTTAAAGCTTCGCTTGAAGGGATGTTTTGGCAAAAAATAGAACCTTTGATTATTTGACAAAATGATGAGCTGGATAGACCACTCGGAAGCTCTTTTTTCTGATTACTCAGGAAGCAGCATGAATCCCTTATTTACTGAAGGGGATTATCTTAAGGTGATTCCTTATAACGGGAAAAAAATCCGTATCGGAGATGTTATTGTATTCCATTCGTTAGAAAAGAATCGGCAAATTGTACATCGAATTGTTTCATTAAACCCGGTAATACGTACTCGTGGAGATAATAATGCTCACATCGACCTCCACCCGGTATTACCGGAAAATATTCTAGGTAAGGTCATATCCGTGCAAAAAAAGGATCGTACAATTGCAGTATACGGAGGAATATACGGTTTGCTAACTGCCTTTCCACGTTGGACATGGTTAACTTGGAAGCGAAATCTTTTTTGTACACTTCATCTTGTTTATCTTTTCCTGTCAAAATCAGGAGTTGTCAGAAGAATGCTGTCACTGTGGATTAAAACTGACCTCTATTATATAAAAGATAATGATGGAACGATAAAAATGATAATTCGTTTGGGACATCGAACCATTGCAACCTATCAACCACAAAAACAATGTTGGTCTATTCGGTGCCCCTTTCGACTAATCATCGATGAACGGTATCTTTCTGAGCGGACACCGGAAGCTTAAAATCTGTTTATTAGGAAAAATGCACATAATAAGGAGAAATTTATGGAAACAAACCAAATAGCCATAACAAAACAACATATGGTTTTAAGAGAAGAATTTGACGATTGGGCGGTTTTATTTGATCCGGATACCGGTGATACATGCGGACTAAATCCGGTTAGTGTATATATCTGGAAACACCTGAACGGCGAACATACGGTTGAGGATATTGTAGAAGCTTTACATGTTGACTGCGATGGCGTCCCTGACGATGCAGCCCATTATGTCGGAAGGTTTATTGAGGAATTAATCGAACGTGATATGGCAGAAATTAAGTAAGCTGATTGACTGCGATGACCCCTGACGATGCAGTCCATTATGTCGGAAGATTTATTGAGGAATTAATCGAACGTGATATGGCAGAAATTAAGTAAGCTGATTGACTGCGATGAACCCTGACGATGCAGCCCATTATGTCGGAAGATTTATTTAGAAATTAATCGAAGGAAGAATAGCAGAAATTGAATCAGCCGAGGAATAAAAAGGATTGACATGAACCAGGAAGGACTACAGCTATCCAGACCTTTAATGAAAGTCCCGAAAGCGCTGGATATCGATATCACAGCAAAATGTAATCTGCGCTGCAAGTACTGTTCTCATTTTGACAGCCCTGGGGTTGTGGAAGATTTGCCAACTGAAGAGTGGCTTCGCTTTTTTAAAGAGTTAAGGGATTGTACAATAATGAATGTAACCCTGGCAGGAGGCGAACCATTTTTGCGAAAAGACTTTCAATGCATATTACAAAGCATTATAGACAACAAAATGCGGTTCAGCATTTTAAGCAACGGTTCACTCATCAATGATGAAATCGCAGCCTTTATTTCCTCCTCCGGTAGATGCAATTCCATTCAGATTTCTTTGGACGGTTCAAATTCGGATATGCATGACGTTTTCCGTTGCAATGGCAGCTTTAGTAAAGCATTAGAGGGGATTCGGATACTTCGGAAGTATCATTTGACATTTGCTGTTAGAGTTACGATTCATCGCCATAATGTACATGAACTCGAATCTATCAGCAGATTTCTGTTGGAAGAACTCCAACTGCGACGATTCTCGACAAATGAAGCCTCTCATTTAGGAACGTGTCGTAATCATGCGAATGATATTCAACTGACAATTAAAGAAAATACTAAAGCCATGGACATCCTGCTTCGGTTAAACAAGAAATATAATGGGCGCATTTTTGGCAACGCAGGTCCATTGGCAAAAGCAAAAAACTGGTTGAGCATGGAAAAAGCCTGCCGGACAAATAAGTCATCCCGGCCAAATCAAGGCCATCTTTCCGGTTGCAGACAAATGTGGAATAAACTGGCAGTTCGAGCAGACGGAGTGATTGTTCCTTGCTCTCAATTGAGCCATATCGATTTGGGCCGAATCAATCAAAACAACCTCAAAGATCTTTGGCAGAATCATGTGAAAATGAACGCCCTTCGCCAACGACACAAAATACCCTTGAGTCAATTTAAAAAATGTAGGACATGTGAATACGTTCCATATTGTACAGGCAATTGTCCAGCCATCGCTTATACATTCACGGGGGACGTCAATCGCCCCAGTCCTGACAGCTGTTTAAAGCAATTCCTTGAAAATGGTGGAGAACTACCTGATGAAACATCACTATGACAAACCCGATCACCAATCGTACCCACTATTGGGTACGCTCTATTTTTACTTAACGGAAGGATGCAATCTCAAATGTCGACATTGCTGGATCAATCCAACGTTCAAGTCTACAAAGGATCCCGGAACAACTCTGGATCCGGATTTGTTTAAACGGATAATGCAGGAAGCCAAACCATTAGGGCTTCATACAGTAAAATTAACCGGCGGAGAACCCTTGTTGCATCCTCAGTTTTTGGATATTTTAAGTATTATACAAAAAGAAGACATGGCATTTATATTGGAGACAAATGGTTTACTATGTAATACCTTTGTTGCTGATACAATTGCCAGCTTAAAAAAACCTTTTGTCGCCGTCAGCTTGGATGGATCAAATGCAGCGACCCATGAATGGGTGCGAAACGTCCCGGGGAGCTTTGATAAAGCGATACAAGGCATAAAGAATTTAGTGAGGGCTGGAATAAAAACGCAGATTATCATGTCTGTGCTGCGGAAGAACGTTAAACAAATTGAGGCAGTGCTGCATTTAGCAGAAGAGCTTGAAGTAGAGTCACTAAAATTCAACATAATTACACCTACTGCCAGGGGAGAAAAGCTGCATGAAACAGGTGAAGTATTAACTATAAAGGAGCTTGTTGAAATAGGTCATTGGATCGAGAGTGATCTTGCTTCCTCTACCCGGCTACGCATATGTCATAGTCACCCGCTTGCGTTTCGTCCACTTCATCGGTTATTTCAGCGAAATTATAAAAATGGTATCTGTGGCATCCTTGGTATTTTAGGTGTACTATCAAATGGCTCCTTTGCATTGTGCGGTATAGGTGAAGTGGTTTCTGAACTTGTTTTGGGCCAGGCGGGACAGGATTGTCTGGAAAAGATCTGGCGAGATTCCCCGATCTTAAATGAACTTCGTGCAGGTATTTCACATCGTCATAAAGGAATTTGCGCAGAATGTTTGATGAAAAAGAAATGCTTTGGTTCTTGTATCGCTCAAAATTATTATCGGCATCGAGATTTATGGGCGCCATTTTGGTATTGTGAAGCTGCTGATATGGCAGGCCTATTCCCAGAAAGCAGGAGAGTACCTGAATCGCACCTTAAAGCAGTTAATGGATAATTTAATAATGCATGTTTTTTTTAAGGATAAGAGAAGGCAAGTTGCTCGCTCTTTGATTATCATTCCAAATTTTTTAGAATAGAGGTAGATATGAAAAGACACGACAAATCAAAAAAAAATGACCCCACCAAAGATAGAATGGTTTGGTCTGTACCGTCCCTGAATGATCTTTCAAGTCAGTCTTACATAGGCGCCAATTGTGATCCAAATGGATCGGGGGCTTCAACCAATTGTTACAATGGTAGTGGTGCTGGAAGCACGTGTGGTAGTGGCGCCGGTTTTTAAGTCACAAAACAGGTTATTCCGGTATATACATTATAATTTTCCATTTTTTTAATTCTGGTATAGTACTGAAATGTTACTTTGTTACCCGGCATAACTGTTGTTTTCTTATCGGAATATACATCAACTTACTATAATTTAACATGTTATGCTGAGTTATCATAAATTACACTGAAGACAAATATGCATTTTTTTCCAGAAAATCAACCAAACTGTATCCAGGAAACCATGCATCCATCAATTTGCTACAATGCTCATCGAATTTATCTTTCAGAAAATTCATGTCGTAGCATTCCAGAATGTTTATTCGATAGGTTGACTGATTCAAATGGGACTTTTCTCTAATCAAAGTGCCTGATGAAACACTTACTAATTTACCAATTTCATCAATTTTGTGGGATAGTTCATTGGTTCTGATGACAAGTGATCGGCCAACCGGTAGCTCGTTTAACATCTTTCGGTAAGAATCAGCCCAAAAAGAGAGAGGACCGTCAATATATTTGCGGAAGTTTTTTACTAATTCCTTTTTCGCTTCACAATCTCCCTGAGGTAAATCAAATGGCATTCCGTTTGACAACTCTTGTGACTGAAGGGCTGAACGTCTTGGATCAATAAAATAGTTAATAAAGGAATTAACCCATGAATAACAGTCCCTTATCAAGCAGATAAAGGATGCATTCGGAAATTCGTCAACCAGGTATTGAAGATAATGCCGGTTAAAATGAGCCGAATCCATCTCCAGCATTCCGTTGACATCTCTTTCCCTGAGAAAATTTAAAAATTCATGTTTGGAAATTGATCCTTGATTGAACCGAATAATCATCTGATGAGTCTCCCACTGCCGCATTTCGTGAGCCGAACGATAGTTCCCGAAAATACCTGTCATAGAAACCGTACCGGTTTTTGGCAATCCCACACAATACGAATGAAAACGACGGGTAACTCTATTCAGTTTCACCAGGGAAGCAAAATCTGTCGCTTTTTTTAATTTTAGACCATCAGCGATTTTCAAAAGGGTGGATGAAGGGAGTTGCTCGACATTATCCTGTTCTATCTGTGCAAACTCTTTTTCAGATAGTTGAGCCCGATCTGCCAGTTCCCTTTGAGTAATTCCCTGGTACTCCCGTAAATCCTTAATTCGTTTACCAAGCATTATATACATTTTGTTGGCGGTTAATAATTCCAAGAAAGGCCGTTATTACTTTGTATATTTCATAAAATGATAGAGGCCTCTTTCTTCGATAAATTTAAATCCAATTCGTTCAAACAGCCGCCTGGCTGAATTGTTTTGCTCCACATGCAGAGTGGCAGGAACTCTTTTTTCTTCAGCCCGTCGGATTAGATTTTGCATAATGCTTTCCCCAATCCCCTTTCCCCGGTACTCCGGCAGAAAAGCGATATCCATGATTCTCAACTCCTCTTTTGCTTCATGGACATACAAACGACCGATATCCTTTCCATCCAGCTGAACAATTTGAAAACTGGCTCCTTTATAGTTTTCTTTATAAAAATTATTTTGAGCAGTGGCTTGCGAAAACAGAAATTTCTCAATTTGCTGTACAGACCATCCGGTAACAGCCATTTCTTCTCTACGAGTTGAAGCATACACTTCAAACGCAAACAGTAAGTCTTCATCTACCATCGTGCGTAAGGTAAAATTGCATGAAGTCATGATTTTTTATTTGTAGAGATTGTTAAAAGACAGTTTTTTTTGACAGAGATTTAACATAACAGTTTGAAATTAAAAGTAAACAGATTGTCCTAACATAACACCAAAAAGTCGATGTGTAAAGAAAGGGACAAAGTCAGAGAATGGTACATATCTGACAATTAACTTTTTCCTGATTATGTCCAATTCGCAGCCTGTTCTATTTGATTAAAACGTCCTCCACTTGTCATCCCCGCAAGAGGCTGTGTCACAATCTTGAAAGCAGTAAACTCAGGTACGTTTGCCCAATCCATATATAATGCTAAACAATAGTTAATTCAAGATAATATGGCGTTTTTAGGAGAAAAATAATCATTGATTAATCCGAGTGTTTATTATTATTCCATTGTTAACTGAAATCAGTTCCTTTTTTTTTAAATAAATACGTTTTATCTTACTAAAAGTCTACAAATACATTAATTTATGTGGTAAAATCAAAGTGTTTACACAATGCATGTTGTCATTTTCATCAAAAACGACAGGAACAAACGAAATTAAAAGGTTCTTTACTATTAATTTCGCTTGTTTCCTGTTATCTGCACACGTTTTATTGGAGTGGAATATGATTGAAGAACAGCCAACAACACTGGAAGAGAATCCGAAAGCTGCTCAACCGACAGTTCTGGATACTCATCCTGATGAAATTGAACACCCGGATCTATCAGGTTTTTTTTCTGTCTTAATACAACCGGATGATTCGATAACGATCACGTTTTCAATTTCGCCAAAAGGTGAAACGAAAGCCATCGGATCGATTACTACTGGATTCTTTCGCAATCAGGGTGGCGTGCTGCTTGACAGTTTCGGCGGTACTAACCTTTGCGTTACTCCTGCGCTTACCGGGCAAAAGATATCAGGGGGAACCAGCGAAAAACTAAGTGCATTTTGCCAGCTTCCTCCTGGAGAAATCTATGAAGCAGTCTTACAGGGAACATTGAAAAAGGATGGAGAGTCTGCTGGATCGTTCTTTATTACAAAAGTTGTTGAGCTTCACCAAAGCAACTGTTTATAACGTAAACTTCTAACTGGGAGAAACAACATGTCAGATCCTTTTTTAGGTGAAATTCGAATGTTTGGCGGTAGTTACGCCCCTCGAAACTGGGCTTTATGCAATGGACAACTTTTGTTTGTTGAGCAAAACGGCGCTCTTTTTAGTCTGTTACATAATGTGTATGGCGGTGACGGAATTGTAAACTTTGCCGTACCGGATATGCGAGGGCGGATTCCAATGCATTTTGGGACCGGACCGGAATTAAATACACGTTTCCTGGGACAACGGTTAGGATACGAACAAGCTCAAGTGACCATGTCTCATTTACCATCTCACAATCATATGATGGTAGGATCAAGGGATCCAGCCGTAACCAATAGTCCGGAGGGGACCGTCTTAGCAAGCACAGCCGTTCCGTTTTACGATCAGGGAACTTCCCAAAGTGACAAGGGAGAACTCTCGAGCAATTCAATAGGCAATTCAGGGGGGAATCAGCTTCATAATAACATTATGCCCCTTCTTTGCGTTACATTTATCATAGCATTGGTTGGCGCATATCCTCCGCGCAATTAATACAATACTTCATTGTTTGAAAAACTGAAGTTTTTTTAGAGTTTCATTACAGTATATCATTATTTATGCTTGGCTTTAGTAAATAAAGCCAGTGTAAATTATATATTAATCAATCAGCATAGGAAAACAAATGAGTGAACCATTTATTAGTGAAATCCGAATGTTCGGTTTTGATTATGCCCCAAAAGGTTGGGCTCTTTGCAATGGCCAAATACTGCCTATTGCACAAAATCAAGCGCTTTATGCGTTAATCGGCACGGAGTACGGAGGAGACGGTGTGAGCACATTAGCGTTACCGGAACTTCGTGGTCGGGTTCCAGTACATGTCGATCAAAGGACCGCTTATGCGCAGAGGCGTGGTATAATTGGCGGAATGGAGAATGTACCGTTGACACTGGAAACTCTTGGAGCACATACCCATCCGATGTATGCTGCCAACGAGAATGGAGATGCAGGTCTGGTTGGAAAAAAAGGTGATCGAATGATTGCAACTTCAATATATAATGATGGGAGTCCGGTTGCGGTATATGGTCCACCAACAAGCTTGACCAATATGAATACAGGCACAACCAAGCCGATAGGCAGTGGAGAAGCCCATTATAATATTCAACCCAGCATGGTGATTAATTTTTGCATCGCATTGCAAGGAGTTTTTCCTCCAAGAAATTGATGCTGAATCAAACTTGTTAACTGAAAACACAATTTTTTGCAGAGAATCATTTTCTACATTATTTAAGGAGATTTACAATGGGTGAACCATTTGTCGGAGAAATTCGCATGTTTGCTAATAGTTATCCTCCAAGGGGATGGGCTTTTTGTGATGGCCAATTGTTGGATATCAATCAAAACTCGATACTCTTTTCTGTAATTACAACGATTTACGGAGGTGATGGCCGAACTAATTTTGCAGTACCCGATCTACGGGGAAGGGTTCCCATGCATTGGGGCACTGGACCGGGACTCAGTCGATATGTGGTTGGTCAGTGGGACGGATACACGGAAATTCCACTGTCAGAAATTCAGATACCCAGCCATAACCATGAAGCAATTGCTTATCGGGGAACATCTGAATCTACATCCCCGGCAGGTTCTTATCTGGGCAATTATAGTGACGTTAAGGAATACAAAAAATCGCCTTTTACAGAAGTGAATATGTCGAACAGAGCAATATCTGTAGAAGGCGAAAGTCGTGGACATGAAAACAAGCAACCCTATTTAACCTTCAATTTTTATATTGCTTTGGAAGGAATGTATCCACCTCGCAGTTAATCGCTGTTGTTTACAGGTTCAACCTTTTTTTCTTTATTTTTTGAAATAAACGAAAAACGGGCAGTCTTCAATTGTATCCGGCTGTCCGATAATCATGATTTAAGAGGTTAAATGACGAGTGAAATAAGTTTCAAAGAGTTTAAAGCGTCGGTTGATACTACGTATGAAGTGTTATTGAAAGAAGGAACCTTTCCGCTTACGTTAATCGAGGCAAAAGAGATTACTAAAAATTTTCGTGATGGATTTGAGGTGTTTTCATTATTGTTTAAATCAGATAAATCCGAAGGAGATAGACCATTTGATCAGATGACCATGCCGTTGCGTCATAAAAAACTTGGAGAACTTCACATTTTCATGACTCCAGTGCAAGTTTTGGAAGATGGATATCTTTACGAAGCTGTTTTTAACCGAGAGAAAAAAAACTAGGTTTCTATCATTTATCACTAGTGTCCAATTGTTTGGTTTATGACAACCTCTAGGGCTAGTATTGTTAAGGCTTACAGCCGTTTTTTTGATTTATCGATTTGATTTTTTCTCAAGCATCCTGTGTAGTTTTTTATTTATCAATAGATGGTACAG
>JBFFHJ010000057.1:0-50289 GCA_041556995.1 bacterium
ATCGTGCCTCCAGAAAATCGAGAAGCTTGGATAATGTACTGCTGTTGAACTGTTCTTCCAGTTGGATTGTAATTTGTCCACCCAGACTGAGTGAAATGCCACTTGCTTGACATAAAGATGTAGAGGATTCATCAGGTGCAATGGTTACCGGGAGAAAATAACCGGATTGGCTCTCCTTTTTGAGTCTGCCTTTCCAGTACTGAAAAGTGGATTTTTTGATTTGTCGTTCCAAACAAAAAAGCTCCTGTGTCAAACCGGAATTTTTCTGTTCCTCAAATAACCGCTTCCAATAATCCTGCTTTGCCCGTTGCTTTTCGCTTGCTGTTTGATTTGCTATGTTTTTCATCATACTCCAATACCTATACGTTTTCTCAAATTTCGTGTATGTCAGAGTATATAATGGCAGTTTACGGACTTGGAAAAAAGATGCTGTTTAATTGGCGCTTACAAAGATTTAACAGGTTTAGTTCTTTACAGTATATATATAAACCGTATAAATTCAACCTGTATAAACATCATTTAATAAGAACCAATTTTAATTCGATAACCATGAAATTGACTTACGATTCTTGGAAATTTACTGAACTATACGAAACTGACATTGGGCAGGAGTTATGGAAATTTCTATGCCTGCCGGAAAATATTGTTCGCGCTGAAACAGCAGTGGATCTTCGTCGAACTTGTGTTGAGGCTCTCGAAAGACCTCTGAATGAAAGGTTCGGTAAAGAGTTACAACGTTTAATTGATGAGGATAAACAAAAAGGGGAACAGAAATTTCTGCGCTTAAAACAGATGATTGGTCACATGGTTGGGCAAATCATGCTATCCAGAGGATTTGCCAAGGATAAAGAGGGAGTTATTCTACCGAAAAGAGAAGAAGATCCGAAACGAATATTATTTTTTAAAAAAGCGATTCGTTTTAGAAGAGAGTAAACTAAATCTACTATTTATAATGAAATCATTTCGTGGAATGCGTCTCCTGTTGATTAACATTCAATTGACATTTCGTAACAATGTTTCAATAAGCAAAACAAGATAGAAGGAAACCTGATTATGTTTTCACGCTTTACGTTTAATCGACTGGAAGTAGCAGGTTCTTTAGGAGATCTGGGAACGTTGCTTCCCATCGCGATCGCCATGGTTTTAATAAATGGCCTGAGTCCTATAGGTCTGTTCTTCAGCATTGGTGTTTTCTATATTGTGTCAGGCATTTATTTTGGAATAACGGTTCCGATTCAACCGATGAAAGTAATTGGTGCTTATGCAATTGCCTCTTCATTGAGCGCTTCCCAGATATTGGCTTCCTCTCTTTTAATGGGACTATTTATGCTGATTATCGGGCTAACCGGAACGATTGAGCTGGTAAGAAAACATACTCCAAAATCGGTTATTCGCGGAGTGCAGTTATCTACCGGGGCTTTACTGATTTCAAGCGGGGTGAAATTTATGATTGGAACCTCAACATTTCAAATTCTTCAAAATGCCGCAGAGCCGTATCTTAGTGTTCAGTCGATCGGTCCGGTTCAAGTGGGTATTGTTATAGGTCTGATCGGAGGATTCATCACCTTGTTTTTTCTTGAAAACAAACGGTTTCCAGCCGGTCTGATCATCATTTTGGCCGGTCTGACGACAGGTTTACTGCTTGGGGCGAGGCCGAATTTTGGTTTGGAAAACATTGGAATTAACATTCCCGAGTTTCTGCCTTTTCCATTTCCTAAAACGATTGATTTTACATTTGCTTTGCTCGTTCTTGTACTGCCACAACTTCCTATGACATTGGGTAACGCTGTACTGGCGTATACTGACCTTTCCAGAGAGTATTTCGGACAAAAATCCGCGAGGGTATCTAACCGAAAAGTCTGTGTTAGCATCGCCCTGGCGAATTTTTTCAGCTTCTGCTTAGGGGGAATGCCGCTTTGCCACGGAGCGGGAGGTCTGGCGGCACATTACCGATTTGGAGCCCGAACAGCCGGATCTAATATCATTATCGGAGCCCTATTTCTTTTTCTGGCCTTGATACTTGGAAATCATATTGTCAGCTTTTTTAATCTACTTCCCATATCTATTTTAGGTGTGCTCCTGATATTTGCGGGGGCTCAACTCGCTTTAACAGTCATGGATTTAAAAGGGCGAAAGGAATACTTCGTGGCTATCTTGATACTTGGTGTTACTATAGCGTCCAATCTGGCTGCCGGTTTTATTATCGGAATTATTGTCGGGCATCTACTTAAATGGAAAAAGTTGTCGGTTTAGTAATCATGGACGCTCGCATTTATGGATCCCTATACTCGACTTTATATGATTTTTCATGCTCATTTTAAGTGACTTTGTCCTTGAATCCATGCCAACAAGATGTTCTTTCTTAAATGCATTGTAATCATTCAGCATTACTCCGGGCCTTATACCATTCCAGCAAAGACATGATGTCAATTAGTTAAGCTCTGCCATCTGTCATCCTGATAAAGTATGACGAAGAATCTCGCAAGGCTGAAAGCAATTGAAGTCGTTATGTCGCTTGGGCTCCATTGATATTCTTCAGGTCGCATTAGGTTCCCAGAATGACAAATGGGTCATGTTTTTATGCTGAATAATGAGAATGAATTTAGAGTTACAAACAAGCCATATCCTTCTTCTGCATTGTTGTAGTCGCAATGTACCGCTCTTAATACACCCTCAACTGTTTTTAGCAATACTCTTCCGATGTTTCTTTTTTTTTAGATATTTTTATTTTGTCGATGTTTTAAAACAGATCCAATTTGTAGTACCCCTCTTATGATCGCCTTGAAACAGATGGAGCACGAAAAACTGGTAGTGGCGATTCCAAGAAGAGGTGTTTATGTAAGGAAATTTTCCCTAAAGGATTTAATTCAATATTTTGAAGTAAGACGATTTTTAGAATCTGAGGCAGCGAAGAAAGCTTCAAAGCTGATAAAAGACGATCAAATCATTGAATTGAGAAAGCCTGGGCTAACATGATGGACACTTTTAAGCAGGCGGCGGCATATAGACGATGTAACACTTTATTTGGAATTCAAGAACCAGGAAACCAGAGTGAATTGCTTTTTGGATACAACTGCCAAAGCTATTTGCATGGTAAGGGATATAGACTTGCCAAATATTGGTATTACTATCGATGTCGGCCATGCTTTAATCGCAGGAGAAAACCCGGCTGAATCGCTTTGTATGCTGGAATCACACGGCATCCCATATTATGTACATATAAACGACAATAATAAAAAATGGGATTGGGACTTAATTGCCGGAACCAGAAACCTATGGGAATATCTCGAGTTTTTCTATTATTTGAAAAAATTTAATTATAACGGTTGGGTAACTGCTGATATGAGTCCTATCCGTTTAAATGACAGAGTCGAGGCATTTGAACAGAATATTCGCTTTACCGACAGAGTCGTCAGGATTGTTGAATCTCTGGATGACGAAAAAATAAAAAAACTTCAGAAAGAAAACCATACCGTCAAAACGTTGAGATATCTTGAAGATATGGTTTTGAAATAAATTGTTAGTGGACCATCGCATCTTTAGCCTCAAATCCCAGGCAAGATGCAATGGTTTTTTCGGGATAATCCACTATTTCATTTCAGGCAGCCATCGGCTCAAAAACGTGACATTTCCTGGAACAAACCTTTCCGCAGGCAGTACAACCAACACAATTGCCCGGATTCTTCACAACCATCACCATTGCCCCTTCATCGTTATAGTCATCATCTTCCAAATCCAGATCACTTCGATCAACCAAGGTATAAACATCATGGGCACACACTTTATAACATCTTCCACATCCCAGGCAATTTTCAATTTTTATAACTTCAATATACTCAGGAGTATACAATGTTCCATTTTTTCGTATTCCTTGTATATACATAGATTCCTCCTGTTTGTAATAACTCCATACGATGATTTTGTATCGGTAGATATGTTTCTCCTTGATCAGGACAGCATTTTCGAAAAACGATTCCCTGGATCAACCTAAAACGATTCAAATCTTTTCGAATCGTTCAGTTTTACTATTTTTCTTACCCAGGGTGGAATCGGACCATTAAGTAAAGCCTTCAAATCTTTTAATGTATTGGATATTGTCGGGCAGTGTTTAACCACCATTGGATGAATTTTCTGTTGGATTAACCGTGCGGCTGCTGGCCCTCCAATTGATTGTGAATAGACAATATGGCATGTTTTTAAAGCATTTATCTTTTCAAAATGCTTGTTTTCTGGAATAGCTCGTTCCGTTATCTCTTCATCCAATGAGAACCGTATTCTCCCAGCCTCATAAAAATCGGTCCGAGAGACATCATAGATCAAAAACGATGTTGCCCAACCGAAATGGTCATTAATCGTTTTATTATCTGAAGAGGCAAATGCAATTCGTAAAAATCCCTCTTTTAAATCCAGGTTCAATACCTGTGAAATGAGTTTCATAGCGTTCCTTAAACGAATTTTTTCACTTTATAGCAGAGTTGCTGTCAAGTTCGAAATATAGGGTTGAGGACAATGCGACGCTTGAATGATAGCGTTTGCGCATTCCATCAATAACCTGGCAGCCCCTTCATACCCTATTCGAACGGATTGCGGTTCACCAAAACGGTCTGTTACCGGAATACCGCATCTGATAGCTGGAATTTTCAACTCCTCTGCTATTTTTGCCACATGGGAATTCCCAATAACAAAGTCAATATTTGAATTGCTTATTTTATTAGCGAAATCCGAATAGTCTCCTTTTTCCAATCCCGGTTCCTGCTGATTAGTTACTGTAATCGTATTCACTTCCAACATATCCAAAGGCCCCTTCCATCGTTTTACGAACTCAACATCTCCGGCAACAGCGGCTCGTTTTCCATGAAAGTAAAAGTCCGTGTCCAAAAGAGTGTCCAGATAATGCCATCGTTGCCGATGATATTTTTCAAGTGGGGGCCTTTGGGAAATCCAACCCAGTGTTTGAAAAAAATGATCTATTTCCTCCAAGACATTGAGGTTGTTATAATGTAGTACCGGTATATTATGGGTATTACCAAATTTTTCAGCTAATTGCTTCATGGTCGATCCAATAGACAGAACAATGCAGGATTCGGATAATCTGGTCAATTTATGGACTTCAATCCCACCACTACTGCATGGGGAAAATCTTTTTTCCGATAGATACCCAAACAGGCTATCTCCCAAATCGGGACAAAAAACCGGGTCGAGGTCAAAATCCGTAACCATCACTCTTAACGCCTCCACTTCCCCCGGAGTAATATATGGGCCGGGGAAAACAGCCACCTGTCTGGGGTTGGTTATTGATCCGGTTTTTACCAAAGAGTTAAGAAGCACTTGGGTTGCTTTGGCATATCCGGTGGCAAGATTCCCCTCATAGTCTGGTGTATTTATGTACACAAAGTGTAGATTTGGATTGTTTCTTTTATATCGACGAAATATCGTATTAAGGTCCACACCGCTGGTTTCAGCAACACCGGTTGTTAAGAGTCCTATTATATCTGCCTGATTTTTAATATTATCCAGTGATAATTCAATGTTTTCTTCGCCACCCATGATGACATTTGTCTGGCTTATAGCCGTATTACGGAACGGCATTGGTTCCCGAAAATGTGAAATAAACAGTATCTTTGCAAATGCAGTGCATCCCTGGACACCATGCCATAGCGGGATCATCCCTTTAACTCCCATGAACGCCAATGCAGCACCCGCCGGTTGACTCATTTTATTCGGATTGATTGTCAGCATTTTACTCATCGATCATTTTGGTTTTAAGTATATGAAATATTACTTAAAAAGGTGCCGGTTGATTTATTTGTTTAAATATCGGACTGTGAATAGCATGAAAAATCTCCCTTGCCAGGTTTAAGAATCCATTGTAGCCGGCAAAACACGATTCCCGTTCCTGGTTTACATGGACAAATGGAAATCGTGCTTTGATGGCAGTATATTGATTTCTTCCTCCGGCTAATAGTACACATGCCCCTGTTTTTTGATAGAGTTCGATCAGTTTATCGGGTGAACCATCCATTATCAATTTGGCACCCTCCCCCATCAACCTTTTGATTCTAAATTTGTCCTCTTCGGTCGATTTTTTGGCTCCTGTGGCGACGATCTTCATCCCAAGTTCCTGCAAAGCGCTTACAATGGACCAACTTTTGACTCCTCCAGTATAAACCAATGCCTTTTTTCCTTTCAGGTGGGACTTGAAAACTGCCAGTTCATCGGAAATTTTTTCATATTCTGTCAAGCAGATGGTTTCGGTACGATCAATCAGTTTAGCATCGTTAAAGTGTTTTGCGATCCTTTTTAACGTACGGGCGGTATTTTCTGCACCGTAAAAGGAGCCTTCAAAATAGGGTATGCCATATTGCCTTTCCATTTGTTTTGCAACATTTAATAAAGCACGGGAACAAACCATCACATTGAGATCAGCCTTATGCATCATCGCCAGTTGATGATATCGTGAATCGCCGCTCAAAGTACAAATAACACGGACACCCATTTTGTCGAGAAGGGGCAAAACCGACCAGAATTCTCCACCTATATTAAATTCGCCAATAAAATTAATGTTATAGGGGTATGGATGGGTCGGTTCCATGGTTCCGATAACATAACGTAACAAGGCATCACCTGCTAACCGATTGCCGAAATTTTTGGTTCCGATAAAGCCAGGTGCTTCTACCGGTATGACTGGAACACCGGTTTTTTTGCTGATCACTTTGCAAAGTGCTGTCAAATCGTCGCCGATCATGGCTGTTACACAGGTTTGGTAAACAAACACAGCGGGTGGTTTGTAACTGACAATAATCTCGCTGATTGCCTGGAATAACGTCTCCTCCCCACCAAAAACAATATCATTATTTTGTAAATCGGTCGTAAAAGCAGTTCTGTATAGGCTAGGACCTGATGATAAGGAGCCTCTGTTATTCCAGCTGTTTCCAATACAACCAATGGGTCCATGAACAATGTGGGCAACATCAGTTACGGGGATTAAAGAGCTGTAAGCTCCATCAAAAGCACATCCACCGGCAGCTTTTCCAGGTACGGGCTTCGGGCATCCATGGTTATCTTTTTTGTTACGGTTGTGATCACAGCCTGGTTCCATAAGAACCTCTTTTAACATTTTTATTTGCATGGTCTAGCGTACAAAATCGTTGTTAAAATCCTCGGCCTTGTTATCCAAATCATCCAAAAGTATATTCACAGACCAGGTGATCAAGTTGATCAACCCCTTGTATCCAAATATCGGATAACGATTCAGATGGTGTCGATCAAAAATTGGAAAACAAAGACGAATTAAGGGAATATTAAGCTCACTGGACAATTGTTTGCCGTAGGTACTCCCTACCAGGAAATCCACATTATCGTCATATAGAAGCGAACGGAGATGCCACAGATCTTTTCCATAATGTACCGTAGCCCCTTTCCCAAATTCGGACTCGTCTAATTTTTTCTGATAGTTTTTCCCCCATTTCTTTTTACCCGGCGTTACGACAACATGAACCGGTTCGGCACCCATTTCCATATAAAAGTCTACAAGTGCTTCTACATAAGAAACATCACCGAAAATGGCAAATCGTTTTCCATGAAGATAATAGTTTGAATCCGCCATGGCATCCAACGCCTGTCCCCTTTCCTCTTCCAATTCAACCGGGATTGTTTTGTCAGTGATCTTACTGACATTGATCAGCCAATTGTCCGTAGCTGACAGCCCTAGGGGGACCTGTTCGTAAAGAGGCTGTTCCCAATCATTACGTATCAACTGTCTGGTAACTTTTTGAATGCTGTCTGGTAACAACCCGAAAGTTGCTTCGGCGTTTTTTGCTTTTTCAATTTCTTTGACCGAAGTACCACCCTTGGAAAGGTAGTACGTTCCGTCCAAAGGAGTATTCAGGATGTCGCTGTTATCCCCCAGAATACAGTAATCCACCCCCATCAAGTCCAACATGCGTTTTATCTCGGGAATATTACCGGTGCAGAAACCATCAAATCCCGGGATAATGTTAATACTTCCATTGGTTTTCTCACATTTTTCAACGTCATGTGTGAACCCATATAATATACCTCGCATCATGTTATCGTAACCTGTTACATGGCTTCCCACAAACGATGGAGTATGGGCGAACGGCACCGGGAAATTCTTGGGAATTTTCCCCCCTTTCCTGGCACTTTCGATGAATGCATTCAGATCATCGCCGATAACTTCGGCCATGCAGGTCGTGCATATTGCCATCATCTTGGGTTTATACACATCGTAGGCATTTTTTAAACCGGTTTCAAGGTTCTTCAATCCTCCGAATACAGCCGCATCTTCAGTCATTGAATCGGAAACAGCAGCAAATGGTTCTTTGAAATGACGATTGAAATGAGATCGAAAATATGCTGCGCAACCTTGTGAACCGTGCACATATGGAAGACACCCCTCGAATCCTACTGCCGCATAAATAGCACCTAACGGTTGACATGCTTTGGCCGGATTGACTACAAGGTGTTTTCGGGCAAAATTTTTGTCTTTATAATCGTTCGTTTTAGAATAAGCGCATTGATTTTCGATTTCGTCGTTCGAAGGTGCATTTTCGAATTCCTTTTTTCGTTGCAGCAATTCCCTAAAAGAATCTGTTTTGAATAAAAGATTATGGTCCTGTACTCTCAATGTTGGTATTTTACTCATATTGTCTCCTTAAATACCGGATTTCCATGGAGGAGTAATTTTTTTAAAAACCGGGGCATTGACCGCCATATCCATGTCTCTGGCAAACACCGGAAAGCCATGAAATCCATGGTAGGGTCCCGAATAGTCCCAGGAATGCATCTGCCGAAAAGGCACCCCAAGTTTCTGTAACGCATACTTTTCTTTGATCCCAGAACCGATCAGATCAGGTTTTAACTCTTTGATAAAATTTTCCAGTTCATACTCTGTTACATCGTCATAAATTAAGGTAGCTCCGGTCAAATCATTTACCGTTCTTTCATAATCATCCTTGTGGGCAAATTCGTATCCTGTGCCCACGACCTTCATTCCTAAGTCTTCATAAGCCCCAACAATATGTCTCGGCCTCAACCCTCCGACATATAGCATGACAGTTTTTCCTTCCAACCGGGGTTTATATTTATCGATAACTTTTTGCTGCAATGAAGAATATGATTCAATCACCTTTTCTGCATTTTCCTTGATCCTGTCGTCAAACCTGGCTGCGATTGCCCTAAGAGATTCCACAGTTTTTGTGGGGCCGAAGAAGTTGAATTCCATCCAGGGAATGCCATAGGTTTGCTCCATATATCGACATATGTAGTTCATCGACCGATAACAATGAATCAGATTTATTTTTGCTTTGGTCGGTGCTGATATTTCTTTGATACTACCATCTCCGGTCCATTGGGCTGTAACACGCAATCCAATTTCTTCCAAAAGCATTCGGCTGGACCAGGCATCACCACCGATATTGTAGTCACCTATCAAATTCACATCATAATCGGTTACGGAATCAGGTTCTGTTTTGCCTAAAACATAATCGCGTGCCGCATCATTGGCAATATGATGTCCCAACGATTGGGACACTCCCCTGAATCCTTCACATCTTATCGGAATGATGGGGATTTCAAGTTCCCTGCTCATCTGATTTGAAACAGCTTCAATATCGTCACCAATCAAACCGACAGGACACTCACTAAGAACACTTATTCCGCGTGCCAGGGGAAAAAGCTCTCTTATCTCCCGAATCAATTCCACGAGTTTTTTATCTCCACCAAAAACAATATCTCGCTCTTGAAAGTCACTGGTAATATGCATTACTCCAAAATTGTCGATGCCGTTAATCCCGGTTGAGTAATTCCTTCGAGTTCCCCAGCTGTACTGACCGCACCCAATTGGACCATGCGAAATATGAACAACATCTTTTACTGGTCCCCACACAACTCCTTTTGCACCGGCGAATGCACATCCGCGTACTGTCATCAGACCAGGAATCGATTTCTTATTAGCAGCTACACAACTTCCTTTAATTTCTTCCTTATCTCCAACCATGTAGAGGTGTTCTCTCCGATTGTCCGCCGCTTCTTTGGAATAAACGTTCAACACATCTTCAATCAGGGTCTCACCGCTTTCTTTTGTAAGTAGAACAGTCATATGTCTCCTGTAATCAATCAAGCAACTGCTTCTTCAGCTGCGCATATTCCAATAATGGATTCATCTTCATCTTCCAATATCCCGAAATCCATTAATAATCCTTCCAGTTCTTCCATTTCTAACGGAGTTGGGATGACACGCATCTTATTATCAACCAGCTTTATTGCCAGGTCGCGATATTCGTCAGCCTGATTGGCATCTGGATCGTATTCGATAACGGTCATTCTTCTGATTTCAGCCCGTTGTACAACATTGTCCCTGGGAACAAAGTGAATCATCTGTGTTCCCAACCGCCGGGCCAATTCAGTAATCAGCTCATCCTCTTTATCAGTCATTCGACTGTTACAGATAAGTCCACCTAACCGGACACTGCCGTTCCTGGCATATTTCACTATCCCTTTGCAGATGTTATTGGCGGCATACATCGCCATCATTTCTCCCGAAACAACAATGTAGATTTCCTGGGCTTTATTTTCTCGAATTGGCATGGCAAAACCGCCACATACAACATCTCCCAATACATCGTAAAAAACAAAATCCAATTCATCTGTATAAGCTCCTTCCTCTTCCAGGAAATTAATGGCAGTGATCACACCTCGCCCGGCACATCCCACACCTGGTTCGGGTCCACCGGATTCAACACATCGAATGTCTTTATAGCCGATTCTTAAGACATCTTCCAATTCAATATCTTCCACACTACCGGCTTCGGCTGCCAGTTGCATAACAGAGGTTTGAGCCTTGGCATGAAGTATCAACCGGGTAGAATCCGCCTTTGGATCGCATCCCACAATCATCACTTTGTGGCCGAGTTCTCCGAGTCCTGCCACAAGATTTTGAGTAGTGGTCGATTTTCCGATACCACCTTTCCCATATATGGCACATTGCCTGATATTCTTGTTCATGTGTTTCCTCCTGACTATGGTTGAAATTGAATGTAAAAAAAACTACCCAAAGGACATGGTTTTTTCATAATCCCTGAAAGGGATTAAATAAGGACACGGAGTCCCGGGTGATGATGAATAGTTGCTCCCTCGGCTCACTTATAACTAAGTGGAGTAAATATATTTTAAATTGCATCATAACCTGCTATGTAGCATCGGATATGCCACTATCACCGATTAGGATCTAAACCATTAAAAACACTGGATAAAATACTGATTTACCATGTAACCCGGAGTGACTTGGTTTGTAGGATTCCCAACATCTTGTGTGATTTCCGACATAATACTACACGTCGATGTCACTGATTTGAATATAGATAAAACATCAGGCTTGACAAAGTTGTTGCTTCAAAAAAAATCTTTCAGAACAAAAAAGATTCTTAATTCCGTTATGTCGCGTTCAGATAAAAATGGAGCGTAATAATAACTTCAGTTCAGGCACAAATTAGATTAGTAGTCAGGAGATATTTTAATAAAATGCAGGCGAGGGTATAATCAGGCTTAAATATTGGAAGGTTTTAGATCGATAAAAATCCGACGCGACATTGAAGATTCTTTGGCTGTTTCATTATCAAGCATAAAAATGTTATCAGGGGGGCGATTTGAATTAAGACAATTTCAAACTTTATTCTTTGGAATACCTCATCCACTCTGATTTTATGGAGAAAGCTATTATCAATTCTACAATCGGGAACTCCGGCATGTTATTGGTTCGTCTGTATATCAGTTAATTATTTCCTTCTTGATTCCTGTTGTTCGAAACAGGACAAATTGTAAGATTTGAGACATAGTCGTTACAGTTTTTACAACGACTACCGGTTGTCAATTTTGGCAATATTGTTATTTCGACCAACAGCATTGTCAAAAATGTCACTTTTGCTTACCGGATAGACCTCAAACATCTCAATCTTAATAATAAAATCCTTTTTATTCCTCCATTACCAGCCGTTACAATTCCTTAGTTCAAGAAAAAGACTCCAAATTGCGTTTTTATACTAAACTTCAGGGGGCATATTTGCTGCACCAAGAAAGAATTATTTAAATATTTCACATGATTAAAAAAGATTTAGAACTGTGAGGAATACCATGATCCCAAATTCCAACCTTGAGAGCTTTGATTCTGCCAGATACGCTATCCGTTCCTGGAAACCGGTTGATAAAACTTCCGATGAGCTGAAACAGGAGATACTGAATTTTCTTGATATAGTAGAAGAAGAACGCGATCGACTCCTCAAACATTGCGAAGCCAAAAATGCAGAACAACTGCAAATTGAAATGGCGTTATGTCACACTGAGGATGCCATTAGTATTACAACGGCAGAGGGGATTATCAGAATGGTAAATCCTGCATTTGAACACTTAACCAGTTATCATGGTTATGACATCATCGGGAAAAACCATGACAGATTTTGGGCCAATAACAACTCAAGCGGGATAGAAGCAATGAAATCTTCCATTTCTTCCGGATACGATTGGAAGGGAGAGCTTTCAATCTGTTCAAAAAATGGCGAGTGTTTTGATGTCCAGACCTCTGTCGCACCTATTATTCATCCTGACGGAACGATTACTCATTTTGTGTACACATTACACAACATCACCCATCGAATAAAACTCGAAAGACGGTTACAAAAACAAAAACGATTTTTGGAAAAGGTAATAAATCTTAATCCCAGTGTAATCATTATTTTAGATGCAAACGGAGAATGGGTACTGGATAACCTGGCGGCAAAAACATTGATCAGCGATATGGGAGCCGATGCCAGGTATCACTTGTCATCATTACTTCTGGCCGGTATCAGGGAACAAAGAAGTAATAATCCTGAAAAGTTGGTATTAACCATGCCAAAGGGAAATTTAATGTCTTTCATGTTGCTAAGTGAGGAGATACCGTCTCGATACTTGATGCCTGAAACGCTAAATAATAACATTGTTTACTTGATTACTCTTTCCGACATCACGGCACATGAGAAAAAAAACCAGGAGATTTTAATTAGACAAAAAGCGTTACTGGCCTCAAGAATCGAAAAAAATATGATTCAGGGAGAATTTATAAACGGTTTTATTTACCATTTGCAAAGACCATTGAATGTTTCCAGGGCCGCCATATCCAGAATTGAATCGGAGATGGAACAACATCGCTACGATCAAATCGAAAAGACTGTTCTGTTGTTGAAACAGGAGTTGGAATTCCTGGAAAAAGAGCTGTCAAAATTCCGAACGATTCCACAATCATATCCCCAAAAAACAGAAATGACGGAATCCACTGAGTTATCAGATGCCATCAAGGTGTTATATGAGGATCAGTTTAAAAACGGAAACATTGAACTCTTTTCGAAATCCGATAATTCCATAGTATATCCATTGCCGTATGAAATTATGCAATTGGTTCTAAAAATACTGATTGATAATGCATTGGAATCCATGGGGGGAAAAACATGGACCGCAAGGATCAATGTTATTTTTTCCAGAATAAAAGACAGTACATTGTTAATAGTGGAAGACAATGGTCCTGGTATAGAAAAAAAAGAACGTTATAAAGTATTTGAACCATTTTACACTACCAAGAAGAATCATTCAGGGCTTTCACTCACCATCATGCATCAATTACTAAACAATATTGGGGGAAGTGTTAATCTGTCCTGCTCCGAACTGGGAGGTGTAAAAATGACTCTATTTTTTCCAATGGAGTCATTATGAGAGATATAAATTCTGTTTCTCTGAACGCTCTATTCAAGGTTTCACAATGTTTAAGCCAGGATAACTCACCACGTAATATACTTACGGAAATCCTGGGTGTTTTACATCATATGTTACAATACCATAATGGGATGATCAGTCTGTTGGACCCGGAAAAAGGCGACCTCCTGGTAGAAACAGCCTTTGGCGTCAACAGAAAACGGCTTGATGAAACTCGTTATCGTAAAGGAGAAGGGATTGTCGGCTTAATATTGAAAACGAAAAAATCATTATCAGTGAAGGTAATTAAAAATGATCCAAGGTTCCTTCATCGTTTAAATATTTATAATCCGGATGATGCTTTTTTGGGAGTTCCTATTCTAATTCAAAACAGAATTTTAGGAGTTTTCACTGTCACACTTGATCCTTCTGAAAAATTCAGGTTGGATGAACACGAGAAAATCCTGACCCTGATTGCCAACTTGACGGGTGGTTTAATCATACGATTGATGAAAGTCGAGCGTGAAAAAGAGGCTATCGTTCATGAAAAGCAAACTCTGCAAAGTAAGCTAAAACGAAAATATCGCCCTTCCAATATGGTTGGTATCAGTAAGGTAATGCAGGATGTATTCGAATCGATCCATCAGGTCGCCCGTTGGAATACAACTGTTTTGATTAGAGGCGAGTCGGGGACTGGTAAGGAACTGGTAACCAAAGCCATTCATTATGAAAGTATGAGATGTAACGGTCCGTTTATCAAACTGAATTGTGCTGCCCTGCCTGATAATCTTTTGGAAAGCGAGTTGTTCGGTCATGAAAAAGGAGCATTTACAGGTGCAATTAAACAACGACCTGGAAGATTTGAGTTAGCCAATGGCGGGACCTTGTTTCTTGACGAAGTCGGAGATACCTCCCTTTCGTTCCAGGCAAAGCTGTTGCGGGTTTTGCAGGAAGGTCAATTTGAACGGTTAGGCGGAGAAGAAACGATAACTGTTGATGTAAGGATCATTACAGCCACTAATGTAGACCTGGAATTGGCTGTGGCCGAAGGTAGATTCAGGGAAGATCTCTTCTATCGATTGAACGTTATGCCAATTTATCTGCCACCGTTAAGAGAACGAAGGGAGGATATTCCACTGTTAGTTGATTATTTCCTGGAACAACTCGGCAAAGAATGTGGACATGATATTTCCACTGACGAGGAATTCATGAAGATTGTTTCTCAATGTGAGTTACCGGGAAATGTAAGAGAGTTGGAAAACTGCGTGCACAGGGCTGCCGTAACCAGTCATGATTTTTTGTTACGAGGGACGCACTTGCCCTGTACGAAAGGCAGGTGTTTTAACCACTTGATCAACCAAAAACGTAAACCGGTTGAAGTGGATAAAGATGTAAAAAACCTGACGATGATAGAGAACGAACGAGAGCGTGTAATTGCTGCATTAGAGATCTCCGGTTGGGTACAGGCCAAGGCAGCTCGGTTACTAAATCAAACACCGCGCCAAATCGGATACCGTATTAAAAAACTGAACATTGATATGAAGTTGTATTAAATCAATCTTGCATTAAATCAATCTTGCATTAAATCAATCTTGCATTAAATCAATCTTGCATTAAATCAATTTTTTGCAATATGTCGTATCTCTTCGTCTGAAACACCGCCTTTTTGAATTGAGGCCAGTTCACGTATCTTACGGATGGTATGTGAAGGAATAGGGTCGTCCAGATAACAACCCAGTTCTTTTAATTTATTGATAATAGCTTTAGGTCCTGAATGTTTTCCGATAACAAGTTTTCGCGAAGCCCCTACTAGACCAGGGTGGTAGGGTTCATATGTTTCTGTATTTTTCCGGATTCCATCCACATGAATACCGGATTCATGTAAAAAAATTCCCTCACCGACAACACTCTTACCCCGTGATATAGGGCGTTGAGATGCAATGGAGACGGTTTTAGCCAGCGTTCTCATCAAATTCAGTTTTATACCTGCATCAACCTTATAATTTAGAAAGAGTGCCAAAGCAATTTCCTCCAATGGAGTATTTCCAGCTCTTTCACCGATTCCCATCACAGTCGTATCGATAACATTGGCTCCTGCTTTGACTGCTGCAAGAGCGTTTGCCGTTGCCATGCCCAAATCGTTATGAGCATGAATTTCCAGATCGATGGTAATACTTTTTTTCAAATTGTTAACCATATTCACAATCATAAATGGATCAGAAATACCGACCGTATCACAAATTCTCAATCTGCATGCACCTAATTTTTCGGCTGTAATAGCATAATCCGTTAAAAACTGATTTTCCGCTCTTGCTGCATCTTCTGCACCGACAGAAAAATGAACATTTTCTGTTTTTAAATATTCAGCTGCAATTTCCAATTGTTTTAAAACCCATGAGTGTGATCGTTTTAATTTTTCTTGAATCATGATTTCCGAAACAGGTAGAGAAATATGCAGCAATTTCGAACCTATTGAAAGGGAACAATCGATATCTTTCTTTAACGCTCTATTCCAGGTAATGATTGAAGAAGTTAAGCTACATTTTATAATCTCTTTAATGGCGCTTCTTTCATCTTTGCTATTAGCCGGTGTCCCTGCTTCAATAAAATGCACTCCCGCCTTGTCCAGGAGTGTTGCGATTTTAACTTTTTCCTTTAATGAGAACAAAACGCCAGGGGTTTGTTCTCCATCACGCAATGTGGTGTCAACAATTCTAATCATCATTAACAAGCAGTTGATAGATTTAAAATTCTTTTTCCAGGTCTGCTTCCGGAAAAATCGAATGCGTCAGATTCCTTTATTAAAATGTTATCATCAATCCGGGTATCATCCAGCTTACCGATAGCATCGGCACGACATTGCCGGCAATGAGTCATTTGCTTAATAATACCGCATGCTGTTCTAACCCTTTTCAGCTGTTCATGGCTCGGTACTGGTCGTTTTTGTTTTCCAAACAAGGTTCCATGTTCTGATTTTGCAATCAATGGCATGATATTATGTAGTGATACTCCCATCTGTTTTAATTTCTTTGATAGTGTTTTCAGCTCCTTGTCATTAATTCCCGGCATTAACAATGAATTCACTTTCACCTTGATTTTTTGCTTTACTAATGCTTTTATCCCCATTTGTTGACGGATTAAAAACTCCTGTAAGTTTTTTTTATCCGCTGATCTTTTTCCACCTATTCGAACCCAGGAATATACTTTCGATGCAGTGGAAGGCTCCAAGGTGTTTACTGTAACTGAAACATGATTTATGCCAAGCTCAACGATTTTATCCATGTATTTGATCAAGTTAAGACCATTGGTTGAAAGACACAGCATTAAATCAGGAAAATACTCTCTGATTAATCGAAATGTATCAAATGTGTTTTCAGGATTAGCCAAAGCATCTCCAGGCCCTGCAATCCCTGCAACAGAAAGATCATTGAACCGTGAATAAACAAAAGCAACCCTTTTAAGCGCTTCTTCCGGTGATAAAAGTTTGCTTGTTACTCCCGGACGACTTTCATTGCTACAGTCATATTTGCGATTACAATAATTACATTGAATATTACATTTTAATGCAACCGGTAAATGAATCCGTGAATAACAATGATGAGCTTTTTCAGAAAAACAGGGATGTTTCAAGAATTCATCTGGTTTAAAAAAGCCTTTAGCTTCCGGGTTGCATGACATGCCAAATCTCCTGATATCTGTTTTTGTATAGTATGTTGATCTTTAAAAAAAGAGTTATCAGCAAGGGAAAGGCCAGTAACTAAAAATCTATCTATTTGGTTGATATGTTTAGTATATTGGTTTTTTGATATCGCTTTATTTGTGTAACAAATCAAACACATTGTCATGTTTACGACATAACTCAACAGAATATTAACAGCTTAAACCTTAATAGTGGCCCAACCTGATAACACCGTATCAGCTGCTTTTAATCAAAATCCGTTGTCCTTGTTGATTATTAGCGAAGGGAAATGAATACCAAACTCTTGGGAACCATGAATTAATTCGGGATAGTATACTATCCCATCCTGTTCATGAAGAATACACGAATAAAACAAATTCAAAGCCTGATCATCTTCTTGAGGATGTTGGGGGACCGCTTGGGAGGATTTCTCATACTTTTTTGCCGGGTGGCTTCAATCATGTGACTTGTACAATACTTTTACGCTTTCATACTACGGCCGAGCATTGTCGGAACGCTCGCCGCAGTCGTTAACCCGGAAAAATTTCCGGGTATTTAAACATAGTTACTAGTCTGTTGTCGGGAATCTAAAACCCCCAATGGTGTTGCCAAATCTGCCTTTACCTATGCCTGCGTAATCATGGTTAACAGTGGCGGTCATCGTTTCACTGTCATAAGTAACAGCGTCTGGAGAGACGATAGAGTTATTGTAATAAGCACTATCACAAATCCAGTAGGTTGAACAATTCCGATCGTCACCATCATAATATAAATTGTAATCAAAAAGATCGGGAAGATTGACATTACTTGATGAGTAGGTGTGATCTCCAGGTCTAAAGGAGGGGCCGTCAAAAACGTTATCATAAATTTCTCCCAAATTTCCAGCTCCCCAAGTATCACCGGTGGAGTTATAATAAAAATATATGGTATCTTCAACTGCAAGAACAACGTTACTATAAATATTAATATCGGGTCCAAGGGATTTAACGTAATATATAAACCTTGTCGATCCATAGGACAGGTTGTGATGAAAATCAAAACCATGAGTTTTTTCACTCTGCCCGACATAGGTAAAGTCTCTCACGTTATTAAAGAATTTGTTACCATAAAAATTACCATTAACAGTGTTATCTTTCAAATAAAGCGCGCCACCTATAGATAACTCATTATTATTTTGAAAGACGTTGTATGCCACAGTTGTATCATGATTATCAAAAAGTCGCACGCAAGACATACGGTCTGGCAGGTTCTTCGAATCCCTGAACAGGTTGTGCGTAATTTTTGTGAAACCGGGATTATCACTCTTAACAGACGTTGATATCATGGCAGGGTTTCCATCACCACCGTTATATGCTCCACGAATAAACTCAACTCCAGATACCCTTGTATGATCAGCCCTAATCGAAATACCACCGGTGATTTGTATTCCAAATTCGCTACCAACCTTTGTGCCTATAAGTTTTTGGTGATCACCATAGAGTGTCATACTCCATGAATTTGATGTACTGGAGGACCAGAGAGCTATTTCGCCAGGATAGTTTGTAAACACTATCGGTTGTGATTCAGTTCCGGCATCGCTAACCCTGTTTTGTGAATTAGCCCAAGAAAAATTTGAAATATAATCATAGTCCGGATACAAGCCTCCCCTGAAATACACAATGTCGCCAGGTTCAAGTTTTCCTTGTGCTCCGATCAGGTCTTGCCATGGGGTATCAATTTCACCGGTGCCGGTTGTATTATTACCTGTTGGTGAGCAATAATATTTATGTACTGGTGAGGGTAAAATGCTTTCTACAGTCGGCGGATCTGTGGACGGTGGGAATGTGTCAGATACCATCGTTGCATTCATTTCGGTGCCATCTGATACTTCGGTTGCGTTTCCGTTGCTGTCGTCAGTCTTATCAGTGTCGAAACTTCCACAGCCGGCGATTAGTGTTATCGCTAAAATAGCAGCCAATGTAAATATATACTTCCCCATTGTTATTAAATTTTTCATAATTTATAAATCTCCTTTATATTAATATAAATATGCATGTTTGTTGTATTTAAGTAATATTCTATTATTACCTTTTATTACAAAAAATATTACTTACATGTCTAAGCGGCCAATGCTACATAACACGTATACAATTTTCAACATCACATGGGTTAATGTTACTTATACTGCTGATTATTCAATGCAATACCTACCATAATACAATAGATTTTCACCAATATAGTAAGAATAATTAACAGTATCGAGTCACATATTAACAACAAATATTATGTTGTCAACTTCTAATTTATAATACAGTATTTCATTTACTACTTGGATGTAAGCTATTATTAGACTTAAGTGTAAATTCAGCTAAATCTTAGAAAAAAAGTTATTAATGCAGATATATTATTAAAAATTAATCCAGGTTTAGGTCCATAAGGTTATACAAAATCAATGTTCATCCAGTATTAGTGTCCGATATTTTGTCCTATATGCAAAGATTTGTAATAATAATGTGTTAAATCCACCTTGACATTTTTTGAGATGGAAGAAAACTGATTTAATTCTGAAGATATTAATGCATTAGTTGCTGAAGTTATAATTGGCGTCAATTAAGAGATTATCCGGTTTTTGGAGAATAAAAAGCTGTTGACTGATTGTCAGAACTATTTTATTAAAGGCCCCACTCAATAAAGTCTTTTTTTACTTCCGAGAAATGTAAGGCCAACGTCACGAGGATTCCAAAACTCACTCTCACAAATGATAAAGGGACTGCTAAAATTGTTTTATTTTAACGATTTTGAACTTTTCGGAGTGAAATTAGTAAATTTTTTTAAAGTTTATCAAACCGGTTAGAAAAGAAAAGAACGAGTACTTTCGAATTGACTTGTGACGTAAAGGGCAGGTTTAGCCAACATTCAGTAAGATGTTTTAGAACAGATTAAACATTTTTTTAAAATAACTGATGAAAGCTTTTTCAGTGATGCTGGGGACTTTATTTTGTAATTGAACCAATGATATTTCGTTTTTAAACCCTCTTTCTGTATTGTAACCCCAACAATTTCACCGGATTTGATCTCATTTTTAACCAGATATGATGGGATAATCCCCAATTCTATGTGACGTTTTATCCCTGTAATAACGGCTCTTACGCTTTTAACAGTCAAAACAGTATTTAAATTCATGGAGGTTTTACCGAAATGATGCCGAAACCAGCAGCCGCAGGTACACCGAATTATGATTTTACCGCTTCACCATTTGAAGGTTCCAAGAGTTTACGAATAACACAAGGAGATGTTGTTGTGAGCCCAGAATTCGATTCTCAATCTGAAATTTGGGCGCGTTTTAAATTTCGATATGGTTCAAATCCAGCCAGCAATTCCTAAGCTTTCAGGATTGGCAACGGAACTAGTTCTCTTGTTACTCTTGTGGTTCGTTCTTCTGGAAATGCAAGGATCTACGTAGGGGATGTTTATGAAACAGCCGTCGAAATGAAACCAAATACTTTATACGCTATGTTCAGGGAACGGGTTCTGATGCTACTGGTGAGTTGTATTTTGAAACTACAGCAATCCGTGGGTCTGCAAAGGCAAACGTTACTGATGGAACATCAACTGCTGCGGCTGAAAAAGTTATTATGAAACAGACGGTCTCCACGACAACAAGCGATTTTGACCAAATACAAGTATCAGCTACAGATCCAGGGGATTTTTAATGAAAATAAACGTGTTGTTTATATTTATAGACCTTCTTATTGTAAGTTGATACCTTCGTACATTCCTTATGCTGATTAGTATGTTATGCCATTGGTAGTTCAGGTTAATATTTTGTTATTATTGACAAAGGAGATAAACAGTCATAACATCAGGTTTTAATAGAATATGTCTTTACCAATGATATTTATGAGTAACTAATCAGCCCAACAAAAAAGTGTGCTTGTTTCAATCTGGAAGTAACAAATTTTTTACATAAAAGTATTGATATGAGTTTAACCATCATTCGGTATAATTGGGAATTTTTTTTAAAATTAAATATTTTAAAGGATTAGCAAGCTCACCGGAAAGATGGATATGATAGGAATATCTTTTCTGTTGGGACATGTTCAGGTTACACACTGAAGTATCTGCATAAAAAGTATAAATGAGTGTGTAACCTAATATTTCAGGGGAACCAGCCTGTTGGGACGATAAATGGTTACATTTTGAATTTGCTTTTTATTAATCCATATCAAAAGAAATGTCCATATTGGGATTGATTATTGATGCGGATGAAATGATCCGGGATAAGATTAAACAAACGCTGACCAAACACGCTATTCAGTTTATTGAAGCTGAAAATGGCGTGTTTGGGATGGAAAAACTGGATAACTATGACATCGATTTTGTCATCTCCGATCTAAAAATGAAAAAAATGAACGGTATTCAATTTATTGATATTGTTCAGAAACATAACCATGATATTCCTGTTATCGCTCTGACTGAATCAAACGAAAACAGCGATATTATCAGTGCTTTTCGTGCCGGGGCCAAAAATGTTTTAAAGAAACCGGATAAGCTGGATGAGTTGGAGAAGATCATTTTACCCATTATCGACATCATTGAAAAAAGAAAATCAAAAATATTTAATTATAAGACCATACGATATTTAACTGAAGAGCTTAATGTAACAAATGATACATCCCAGATTCCTGTTACGGTTGAATACTTACTACAACATCTGAGAGGAACATCTTTTAATGATCGATTGGTTGGACTGGAGATTGCTTTATACGAAATGCTGGCCAATGCCATTGAGCATGGAAATCTGGTCATTTCCAAGGAGGAAAAAGAGGAAGCCCTGGCAGAAAGTAGATTTGATAAACTGGTCGAAATCAGGCGGCACAATCCCATTTATAAAAATCGTCTGGTACGAGTAAAATTTAATTATAATCCCACCCAGGTAACAATATCTGTCACAGATGAAGGGGAAGGATTTGAATGGTCCAAGTACCTGGATGAATTTTCTGAAATAAATAATTTTATTCACAGTGGAAGAGGTATCTTTATATCCAAAACCTATTGCGATGAGTTACGTTACAACAATAAAGGAAATCAGGTTACTTTAATAATCAGAGCTGAAAAAGATAAATTCATAATACAGAATCAAAAATGTGGGCAAAAGGAGAAAACATCAGCTCACATCCTGGTAGTAGATAATGATTTGAATGTTTTACGACACATCTGTTCATTGCTAACGAGCATTGGATATTCGTATGGATATATCTCCAAATCTCAGCATCTGTTTCCACGTTTGGAAGAAGAGTTATTTGATTTGATTCTATTAAATGTCCATATGCCTGAAATAGACGGTACAATTCTGCTCAAACAGCTTAATGAGCATATTATATTTAGAAGAATTCCGGTGATCATGCTGACGGAAGACAGTAATGACTATATTATGGCAATTTGTTTTGGAGCTGGTGCAGAGGACTTTATCATCAAACCGGTCAGTGAGTTGGCATTAAAAACAAGAATTCAATCGGTTTTGTCAAAATGGCAGAACTTTCATCACATCCGTATAGTTAATGAGAAATTAGAACTTCTTAACAGCGAATTGCAGCATCAATATGAAGTTTTATTAAAAACCCAGGAGGAACTGAAGAATAAACATCTACAAATTCAGGATGATATATACTTAGCAGAACGAATTCAAAAAGAAACCATGTCGTCGCTTACGGATGTATCTTTTTTAAAAACATCAGTTGTTTTTCAACCTCATAGCATTGTATCCGGGGATATTCATTATATGTTTAAAGATGATGCAGGTAATGTGATTATATTTCTGGGAGATGCCACCGGACATGGTATATCAGCAGCTTTTCTGACGATGATGGCAAGGATGGGTTTGAGTGCTGTTGCTTCCGATCAGTCGCCAAAGAATATGATGAAGAATCTGAATCGTCAATTGGCTTCTTGTGTGCCTCGTGGTGATCATATGACGGGAATTCTTTTAAGAATAACATCAGAAGGAGTATTAACAGGCTGTAGCGCTGGAAATCCACCTTGTGTTATCCTTCCAGCAAATCATCAAAAAGCACGAACATTCAGTCGTTATGGTCAAGCCCTGGGAATGTTTACTGAAGAACGAGCACCCTATTTTAATGAAACATGGTTTTTAAAACCGGGGGATAAGGTTGTTATTTTTACCGATGGAATTTCTGAATGGCAAAACTCGGAAGGTCGGACGTTTGGCTTGGATAATGTCATTTTAAACCTGGATGCAAATAAAACACAGCCATTAGATACCCTATTGTCCAACTTAACCCACGCCGCTCAAGAGTTTTCGAATGGTGTATCTTGCGATGATGACTTAACAATGGTTGGAATCCAGTTTTTAGGGAATACAAAAAACCATGAATAGACCAATTTATCAGTTATTTTTAGTCTAATCATTAATGTCTTTTTATAGATTTTATAGCATCCTCTTCTTTTGAGAAGATTTTCATGATTGTATGTAATTGAAGGGATTCTAAAACACTAAAGCAGTTGTTATTTAAGTCACTCAACAAAAATCCTTTCTCAAGTTCTTCCATATCTTTCAGAATGGCTGCCAATAATCCAATTCCTCTTGAATCAATGATTTCTATTCCTTGACAATTAATTAAAACGTTTGTTACTGCGGGATCTTCGATTAAAGGTTGCACATAATTCTTCAATTTGTTGGTTTCAGTTAGCACCAGATTACCGACGGCGGAAACAATACATAGTCCGTCTTCTTTTCGGTGGTATAATTTCATTGTTTTCCTTATTTTGAGCCGTTATTTAGATATTTATCAAATAATTACAGCATTTTATATTATTTACTTCTGGTTGGCTTTAAAAGTTCCAAGATAGCGTTTGGTATTTCATCAAGAGATACAAGTCGCTCTGCTCCGCCATTTTTATAAGCTTCTTGTGGCATACCGTATACGATTGAACTTTTTTCATCCTGAGCAATGGTTCTAGCACCTTTTTCTCGCATGGCCAGCATGCCGTCGGCTCCATCACTCCCCATTCCTGTCAACATTATGCCAATCGCTTTTGATCCTACGGATTCAGCTACGGAATTAAACAACACTTCAACAGACGGACAGTGCCCTTTTACTTTCTCTCCTTCCTGGCAGTTTACAGTAACCTTTCCACCGGTGGATACCAAAGTCATATGTAAATTCCCCGGTGCTATTAAAACCTTACCTGTTTGAACAGCATCTCCACTGGAAGCTTCCATTACTTCCATAGAACAAATGGAATTCAATCTCTCCGCATATGATCGGGTAAAACCGGGCGGCATATGTTGAACAATGACAGTTCCGGGAATAGTGGATGGTAATCGGGTTAGAATGCTTGAGATAGCATTGACGCCACCTGTGGAAGCGCCAAATGCCAGGATTTTATTGGTTTGCAACGCTATGGGAGCAATTTGGGATTGTGTCGGTTGTTTGATCCTGGGCTTTTTTTTCCAGTGAGTTACGTCCACATCCATTGCTATTTTTATTTTAATCTTTAACTCATTGAGCATATTCTCAATGCCTTCGGTTTGTTGTTCAAAACCGGGTTTAGTAACAAAATCAATCGCTCCAGCTTCCAGTGCATCAAGAGTTGCCTGGGCACCTTTTTTTGTCAAGGCGCTGACAACTACTACCGGCATGGGATGTTGGGGCATTAGATATCGTAAAAACTGAACGCCGTTCATCCGTGGCATTTCAATGTCCAGGGTTAATACATCCGGTTTCAGTTGAGCGATTTTTTCCCTGGCCATATAAGGATCTATTGCTGTTCCCACCACATTTATTTCCGGATCTTTGTTTAACTCTTCAGAGAGAATTTTTCTGACGACCTCGGAATCGTCAATAACTAATACATTGATTGATTTCATATGGTTATCATGCTTTTTGGTATATTGATGGTGCGATGTATTTATAGGGACAAATGGATTTTTCCAATGACTCTGTTTGTCCAATAAATAAATAGCCTTTATCTTCGGTGACTGAGTAGAATCGTTCCACCAAGGATTCAATGGTTGGGCGGTCAAAATATATCATGACATTACGGCAAAAAATAGCAAAAAACTCGTGTTTAAAAGTGAAATGGGATCGCATTAAATTGTAACGGGTAAAATGCACCATCTCTTTTATCTGTGGAGATATTTCCCAATAGCCGCTGGGCTGCTGTTTTAAATACTGTAATCGTAGATTCGGTGGAAGCAACTTTATTCGATCTTCGCGGTAAACCGCTTTGTGAGCTTCCTTCAATGAATTAGTGTCGATATCTGTGGCCAGAATCCCCACATCCCATTGAGAAAAACGATTATTGAAAAACTCGGAAAGAATTATTGCAATTGTATACGGTTCTTCTCCGGACGCGCAGCCGGCAGACCAGATATTCAGAGTGTAGTTTTGATAATCGATATTTTGAGCATTTTTTTGCGGTAAGGCTGTTTGTCGAAGAAATTCAAAATGTTCATTTTCCCTGTAAAAATAACTGTAATTAGTTGTCAATCGGTTGGCCAATGCCATTAACGCATTACTATTTTTGTCCTTAATAAGATATTGAAAATAATCTTTGAATTCATCAAAACCTTGATCACCAATCCAGCCCTGCAAACGGTGTAGAACCATGGTTCGTTTATCATCTCCAAGCTTAATGCCAAAGTTCTCTTGGACCAAGTTGGTTAATTGACGATATTCAGAATCTGTTATCATATTTTTAAGCTTTCTTAAATACGAGATCTGATTACATTTAGTCTGCTTTTGTCAGTTCTTCTATTTCCTTTTTATACAGAAGTTTTTCAGTATCCAGCAAAATATAAACTTCATGTTCAGTTTTACCCAGTCCGAATATATACTTGCTTTGTGTTGATTCTTCCATTTCCGGAGGAGGATCAATTTCCGACCGGGGTATTGTTACGACTCCAGAAACAGTATCAACTACCAAACCGGTTGTAACACCATGAATGTTGACAACAACAAAGCATGTACGATCGCAATATTTCGTCTCCTCCAATTGAAATCTTAACCTTAAATCGATGATTGGAATGACTTTCCCCCTTAGATTTATAATCCCTTTTGTGAAGGTTGACATGTTAGGAACTTTGGTGATTCTCATATTTTTACTAAAAATAACAACTTCTAATACGTTTTGAATATCAATGCCATACCTGGAGTCTGCTAATGGAAAACTCAAGTATTTATCTTCTATATCTTCCACTTTGTCAGGTATGATCTGCGATTCAGAAGAATCAATAACAGCAGGTTCCATTGTGCATTATCTCCATAAAATGATTAAATAAAACAAATTAATGGATCTATGATCTCATTTCTACCATTCTTTTTTGAACAGATGCAGCTTTAGCCAGACTGGCCGCATCCAGAATCAAACCAACCTGCCCATCACCGAGAATTGTGCAACCGGAAAGATGTGGCGCTTCAACCATCGTTTCCGGCAGACTTTTAACAACAATTTGTTGCTGTCCTAGTACTGCATCAACAAAAAGGCAAAACAATTGATCGTTTTGATCAACTATCAGCAGCATGCCGTCTTTTAAATCCTGGTGTTCCGGTTGAGTGGCATGAATCTTATGTAAGCGCATGACCGGTAACAGTTTTCTACGAATTCGCAGCATCTCACTGCCATCCATTGTTTTGATGATTCGTTCCTCTTTAGGTCGAAGGGTTTCTCGGATCGTGGTTGTAGGCAATGCATATGAAGTCTCTCCAACACGAACAAGTAATCCGTCGATGATGCTTAGAGTCAATGGAATTTTAAGTGTAACTGTGCTGCCCACTCTTTCCTCCGATGATACTTCAACACTGCCATGTAATTTTTCTATATTGCGTTTAACCACATCCATCCCCACACCACGGCCTGAAAAATCAGTCACTGTCTTGGCTGTAGAAAACCCAGGTTCGAAAATCAGGTTCCAAACTTCAGAATCAGATAAAAATTGAGTTTCATCTGTTATCAATCCTTTTTCCAAAGCACGATTTAAAATCACTTCACGGTTCATACCCTTCCCATCGTCACGGATGTTGATCCATACTTCATTACCGACATGTCCGGCTTCAAGTTGGATTTTTCCTTCCACCGATTTCCCTGCTGCTGTCCTATCCTGTTCGGATTCAATACCGTGATCCATGGAATTTCGGATAATATGAAGGATCGGATCGGTAATTAATTCAACCAGGGTTTTATCCACCTCGGTTTTTTCACCCACCAGTTCCAATTTGGTTTGTTTATTCAATTTCTTTGAAGCATCATGGACAACCCGTACCATTTTTCGAAAAAGCGATGACAAGGGAACCATTCGAATGGACATGACTATTTCCTGTAGATTTCTCATATTTCGATGAAGCTGTCCGCATACGTTTTTCAGGCTTTCCAACTCATTTTCTTTCAAAGCGGGATGCCGGATGATCATGGATTCAGAAATAATCAATTCACCCACCAGATCAAACAATTGATCCAGTTTATTTAAACTTACGCGAATGTCCTGCATCTTGGTAACAGTGGGATGTATCTGTTGTATTTTGGAAGTCTTCTTTTTTTCCACATTTTTCTGGTGAAGTGATTTTTCCAGGTCCGTTTGTGAAACGTTGCCCATTTTAGCCAGTATGTTTTCCATGGGACTTTTCTGCTGTTCAATGCCTGCACTGATATCTTTGGGTTTGATGCCGTCCATTTTGACCAGAACATCTCCCAACAAACTGCTGCTTTTTTCTGGAATCAATGACAACAGCTTTTTTTCCATTTCTTTGAACAGATCAAAATCCAATGTTCCACCTTCAGATAGAGCGGAAACTGCATCCCGCAAAGTATCGACGGATTGAAGTAAGGTTTGTACATTCTGGTCTTCAATTTTAAGGTTATCATCCAGAATTTCCGACAAGATGTTTTCAGCCAGATGACTCAAACGCTCAATCGGTATCAAACCTAAAAAGCCGGCATTACCTTTTATTGTATGATAGCAGCCCAAAGCGGTTTGGACATATTCATTGATATCCACATCTCCCGGGATTTTTTCCAGAACCAACATTACACCTTCAATGGTATCCAAATGCTCCAGTGTGGTGTTGATAAAGCTGTTTAATCTTATGTCTGGTTGATTGGTGGAATCTGCTGTCTGTGTTGATAAAGCAGTTTGCGCTGATGATTTTGTTTGAGAATGGGATTCGGAATCAGGAAGATAAAACAGGTCTCCCGGTGTTTTCCCCTCCTGACAAGCTATTTCAGTATGATGCCGTCGTAGCTCATGAATCAAATGTACGGTTTCCTTGTAATCTTCTTGTATTTCCAGTTCCAGCCAGTTTGATTGTACCAGTTTATGAATCAGATTACTTGATTTTGACAGAGCATCCAGTAACGTTAGTGGTGGGGTTCCTTCAATCTTGGGTAATCCCTGATATTCCTCAGTCGGTGTTTCTTCCTCTGCGCTGGTCAGTTGTTTTTGATAAGATTCTAATTCCGTGATGAGATCATCGGCTTCCTTTTCAAATCCTTGATCATTAAATTCTATTGCAACCCGTTGTAATAATTTCCGAAGTAGATCGCTACTTTTCATTAAGATGTCAATATAATCTTTTTGCCATTTGGTTGGATATGCTCGGAAAAGCTGCAACAGGTTTTCAGTGGTATGGGTGACTCTGCCGATGGTTTCCAATTGCAGAAAACCGGCACCTCCTTTTAGACTGTGGAAAGGTCGGAACACAAGATTCATAGTTTCCTTAACTTCCTCTGAGCTGGAAATCTCTGCCAGCCGAATCAGGGTCGGCTCTAATGAATCAAGTGTTTCAATGCTCTCAAAAATAAATTCAAGGATCACTTGTTGTTGTTCTTCACTGATACCAGTCATTTGTTGCCCTCGATTTTTGCTTTTGAAAGAGACTTAAGGCTCTCCTCCCTGTTTTTACCGCTATATCTATCCAGTAGTTTTTCAATGGCTTCTTTCAGGTGTTTGGAAACATCTTCCTGAGTCATTAATTTAAGATTGGCAACCTCCGGCAGAAAAAAACCGTTCATGACTACCAGGATGTGTTCAATCTGCTTTATATCATCAAAGCTTAATGCATGATTCATTAATCGTTTTTCAGCCAGAAAATCGAGAATTTCTGAACAGACAAAAAGGATAATCCTGGGGCCATTGGTGTTACCTAAGAAGCGAATCAGTTCTTCCAATCGAAAACTTATTCTTTCCAAAGAACGTTGATAAATTATTTCCTGTGAGAAGGTTCGTTTTTCCCCCCATTTTTTTTCATCCATTTTGACCCAGTGTTCTTCCAAGTCCTGTAATTGGCAACGAAGTTCCGATGACAAGTAATGATCCAGCGGAATATCCGGCATTGCATCAAATTCGTAGGCATTTTTAAAGGAAAACATAGTATCGGTGAAAGTGCTCATTTTCCTGTCCTATTATAGGTTTTATAATGTGCCGGGTTAGTATTTAAAGATTTAATCTATTGATTTTAATGGTATTAGAAATAATATTTTGTCTTTTAGTTTTATTTCCATTTACAGCCGCTGTTTCAATAGACTTCAATGTTTTTATATTGATTCCTTTTTTTACGGACCCCTTCAGAAGTTTCTCATCGGCTTTGAATAAAGTTGATATACTGCTTTATTATACAATACCTTGCAAAGTATCCGTCAACAAAAAAATCAAAGCTGTAATAATGTTTTGGATTAAGTGGCTATCAGAATCAATTGTGTTGATGGTTTTAAAAAGTTTGAAGATAAGCTTAGGAAATGCAGGGGTTTATCGAAGGATCTCAATTGAAGAGCAGTTATTCTGTTGGGATGCGGAATTTAAGGATGAAGGATGTACCTTTTCCTGATTCATTATTTTCAGCCCATAGTTTGCCTCCCATTTCCGTCATATAATTGGCACTGCTGTGCAAACCCAAACCGTGCCGACCGCTTTTGGTCGTGAATCCATAAGAGAAAATCTTTTCCAGGTTTTCCGGATGAATGCCATGCCCGGTATCGCTCATTTTGATACAAGCAGCATTTTTATCCATTTCACAATAATCTATTACAATGGTTAAGATCCTATTGTCAGGTTGTGTATTTTCCATTGATTCGCAGGCATTTTTGATAATGTTAATAATAGTATGAAGCAGCTTTATTTTCTGGATTTCCACCTGTGGAATTTTATTGTATATTCTTTTTACTATAACTTGTTGATTTGTAATAAGTTGTATCATCATGGTCAATGCATCATCCACTGTTTTATCCAGGCTACTTTTCTCAACTAAAAAGTCCACATTGGTATAGTTTTGTTGTGCCGATATAATATCGGCAATAGCATCAACCATGCGGATCAAACGATTGGTAAGTTCTTCGATCTGGAAATGCTCTTTACTTAATCCTTCTTCAATTCTCAAGTAATACTCCATCAACATTTTGCCTTTGGAGTTATTAATCAGGAATTCCTCTAAGGTATCCATATTTTCTCTAAGCAGATCATTGGCTCTTTTAAAGTTAATAATCAGCGATTCTTTCAAAATATTATCAATTACTTGGACAGAGGTCTTAACACTGTTCAGGACATTTCCAACATTATGGACAATCCCGGTGGCGATATCAGCCATGCCAGCTTTATGTGCTTTTTCAACCAATTCCTTGTGAGTTCTTTCCAACTCTTCAGTACGTTCTTTTACCAACTCTTCCAGATGATCCCTGTGTCTGGCCAATTCTTCCTCAGCTTGTTTTCTCTCAGTGATATCCATAATCATTTCAAAACCGGAAGTAACAGCACCATCGGCATCAAATATGGGATTTGTGCTGACAATACCCCACAGTTCAGATCCATCTTTTTGCCGGAATTTTAAATCACACTGCCCACCCTCGCCGCTTAAAAGTCTTTCATTCAACTCCTCAAAGGTTTCAATACAACTGGGATCAACAAAAACAGTAGCCTCTTTTCCTAACATCTCGTCTGTGTTGTAGCCGAACATTTCTGCCATACGAAGGGTGACAAAAGTTGTTTTTTTATTAAGATCTATAATCCAAATGCCTTCTCTGGAAGTTTCAACAATAGTTCGAAAATGCTTTTCACTCTTTTGTAGCTCAAGATTGGTTTTTTCTATTTTTTTTGTTTGTTCAACAACCTTATCCTCCAAATGTTCCTGGTATTCACGGTTTTCTTTGATCAGTCGATGACGTTCCAAGGACCTTTCTATTGTATGTGCCAGCATATTAAGGTCTTTCACCGGTTTCATCAGGTAGTCCCATGCACCGAGACGTAATGCTTTAACAACATCCTTGATTTCTCCGGCACCCGAAACCATAATAATCGGTGTATCGGGAGATTTTTTCACGACGGTTTCCAGCACTTCCAGTCCGTCCACTACCGGCATTCGCATATCAACTAGAATCAAATCCGGATTCTCTTTTTCAAAAATCTCCAATCCTATCCTTCCATTTTCTGCTTCGAGGACTTCAAAATCGAAATCCTCCAGCAAACCCCGAAAGCTTTCGCGGATATACTTATCATCATCAATTGTCAGAATTACCGGTGATTTTGATTCCGTCATAACTTATTCTTAAAGGTGGATTATAATTTAGCTGAATTACAGAGATACAAGTCTAAATAACTTATATATTTGGTATTAAATGCTTCACAAATGACCGGATTCCGGGTTGGTTAATGAATACGTTTCCTGTCATTCTGAGGAGGTGCGATGAAGGATCTATCAGGGAAAAAATAAAGATTTTGATGATTACCTGTAAACATATTTGCTTCATTTCCCTGTCAAACCATGTGTAATAGATCTCGTCGAAAGTACGGAGATTCTTCAGTTCGCCAGGGCTCCCATCAGAATGACGCTGGTTTTTTAAAACCTAACCGATTAAAGTCAAATCCAAACCTAAAATGAGAGGAATAAAAGTATAAGTTTAATCGTTTGATTGTGAAATTGCAATTTTTTTGTTTTTTTGGGTTTTCTAACCCCATGCTTTGAAGTGCCTGAATCAACGTCGAGCCAGATGACATCAGGTCAATTTTATATGGGATGACAGGATAACAAAGACTAGATTGACAATGATCAAACCAAACAACCCAGGTACAAATATATCCGTTCCATTTTGGAAAAAGGGTTGGATAAGCAAAACACCAAATTGCCCGATATGTTGAAAACACCACTCATGAGTCCACTCCGAAAAGTCATTACTGGTTTAGAAGCAGCTCGTGCTCGAGGTCGGCGTGGGGGAAGGAAATTCGCCTTAACAAAAGCGCAAGTCAGACTCGCCCAAGCAGCAATGGGGACAAGGAAACCGTTGTTCGTGAATTGTGCGATGAACTTGGCGTTACAAGAGCCACCCTTTATCGATATATTGATCCTAAAGGGCAACTGAGGGATTACGGGAAGCGAGTTCTCTCTTTATAGGAAATAAAAGTACGCTTTGCGCTGTGAACCGTATTTATTTTGGACGGAGATTTAATTCTCGGCCAATCTGGGCGATAATAATTTCACCATCTCATTCTTTTTCATAATTCTCAAATCTCATTCAATTCTTTTAATTCCCCTCCTTTTAAAAAAAACATATAATTCCCTTACCTTATTTGTACCCATTTCATTGGCTTTGATAACGAGAAAAGCCTGACTTATGAGAAAAATTGTGGAACCGGCACGCTCAAGACGGCTGATGTTCGGTCTCTTAATTCCTAAGACATACAAAGTGAGCCCGGAATCGTTATTCCGAGCTCAGTTGCAACTAATGCGAGCCTATTGGCACTTAATTTGAGACCGGACATGTTCGTTATTCCGAGTCCGGGCCAATCTTATTCCGAGCCGCTACACCTAAAAGACTGGCCCCGGTTTACCGTCAAATATAAACTCCAAATACTCTCCGAAATCGATGCGTCACCCCACTCTGGTGCCATCGGTGCCATTTCGAGCCGGGAAGGTCTATATTACTCACTCCAATATCACCACCTGGCGGCGGCTGTATCAGGAAGGAGCTCTCAAGGATAAATGTAATAGGCTACATCATTTAGTTTGATAGTACTGTTGTAAGAAGTGCTTCGTGATACGTCATCAACCTCCACAATACTGGGTATTGAAAAGATCTGTTTTGCGGCATCAAGCACGTTTATTTTTACGGTGTGAATATCATAGTAATAGAGCAGTGCACCGCCCATATAGGTGTTGCTACCTTTACCCAGCGGTGAATTAATAGTTTTGGAGAATCCACCATTGTCGTCGGTCGAGGCATAGAACGTTAAATCGTTATTCAAACTAACTGATGAGCAGACTACTATTTTGACAATAGTATCGCCAACCGGGTTTCCAGAATCATCTACGGCTACCCCGCTTATCGTTCCGTACTTTTCTATCGGAAAATATTTCCCCATTCCCCAGTCAACTCTTTTCGAGTAGTTAGTTTGCGCGTCAGAATTGAACGTGATCGTTAATTTATCAAAGTCTTTTTGCTGATTAAAAGTGTAGTTCGTTGCCGGATTTACACTGTGTGAAGGAGACGAGATAACCCAGTACCACGTACCGGCAGGAATAGACAGACGCGATAAAGAATTACTGCTAAGTGTGAAGGCTGGACTGCCATTTGAACTTTTTAGCTCTGCAGTATAGTCGCCGCCGATAATGCTGTAGTTAACAGTTTCTGTTTTTGTATTTGTAAACTGGATGAAGTCTTTATCGTAGTTGTTATCAATCGTTCCAACAACTTGTTCAAAGTTCGACTGAACACGAGCTTCCCAGTAGTTGTCATCTGCCTCCTGATTGTCATACGTACTCTGAGTGGTGATGGTAAAGTTGTACGTGCTGGTATCAACTGCGCCAGTCATCGCAACTTCGAACAGGTAATCATCTGGCTCGGCGATATAGCTTAATTGCTCTTCTGAGGCACCTATTACCTGAGATAATGTGACCATATTCCAAGAACTTGTGTTCGTGGACCACTTATACAATGCAATATCAAAATCCGATGCCGCTGGAATATTCCAGTTCCTTGCAGTCACTTTTGTCGAATTTGAAATCGTAAAACTATAATAGTGGTTCGTGGTTGATGAGTCGAAAGCATTGCTGTAGGTTTGGTTCGTATCGACGTTCCACACATAACCAGGGTCACTAAGACTATAGGTACTTATGTCTCCTTGTTCTTCAGGACCAGGAAGGTACAAAGACTCAACAAAGAGAATCGGTGCATCAGTAATATTTTCTGCATCCACCGATCGAATCACTTTATTTGGTAGGGTAGTGATACTCTCATTTTCATTGTGTAGAGCTTGCGCATTAACTTCAATCGCTCCCAGCAAGCTGAGTAGGAATAGTATTTTCCCAATAACTGAGTTCATTTTTTGTCCTTTTCATTGTTTAGGTTTGTAATTTTTAACAGTATAGAAGTCTGAACTTATAAAATTTAATTGCAAGATGACCGAAGTTATGATCAATCCCTAAAAACGCAACCCGGCGATCATTGCTTAAATGAGTATTTGACCCGTAGCTTTGCGACCGTCCTTGTTTTTTATCATTTCAATAGCTTTCTGGGGCAGTCTTCGGCCTGAGCAAAAAGGAATGCTAAACAGTGCTCAAGTATGAGGCATTGTTTTCCATAATGTCAAGATAAGATATTGTTAAAGTTAAGCTTTTTTGTCTCTTTTGTTAGTGATAAAGAATTAAGACAACAAATCATCTAAAGATCAATTCATGTTTAACCTGAATACGTATGCTACTCAGCTCTCAGACGAAGATAGAAATAAATTTCAGACTCCGAACGAAGGTGGCCTGCTGGGATCTAAGGATTACTTCCAATCACTAATCAGTAATGCTGAGTATATTGAACGAACTAGTTCATGCCAAATTTCCGTCATGTTTGACCATTATACAGAACAATTAGGTGAATTTGATCGGATATTCATTGAAAAAGATTGGGGTCTAAATCCAAGCCAAACACATCAAACGCCTGTTAGGTAGCTGAATAGTTACAGAAGATAAATGAATTCTAAAACTGTTTGTTGAATATTTGTTTAATGAACTCTGCCAGTAAAAAACCTGGTTTTTTACATGAAGAGGTGGGTAAAACTAAAAATTTCAGTTACTTTTCAAGCCGTCGATTAATCCTGAACTACGTTTGACGCTTCGTTGCACGGCTTTGATAAAAACGTCTTTTTTACCCCATATTTCCAATTCCCTTTTTGTTCTGGTTATTCCGGTATATATCAATTCTTTGCTGAGAATCTCAGTGTCTTTATCAGGTAAAACAAGCAGCACTTTTTCAAATTCAGACCCCTGACTTTTGTGAATCGTCATGGCATAAACGCTTTCATAGTTGGGTAACCGTGATGGCGAAATCTTTCTATATCCATTATCACTTTCAAAATAAACCCTTACTTTGTTATCATCATGGTCCATATGGCAAATCCCAAGGTCACCGTTAAACAGCATCATTGAATAGTCATTTCGCGTAATTAGAATGGGTTTTCCATGATACCATTCGTTATCCGGCGGAATACTCCCTGATTCTACGAGTAACTCCTCGATCAGGCGGTTGATGTTGTCTGATCCAAATATCCGACGTTTCAGGGCGGTCAAAATGATAAACGATTTGAATTTTTTAAAAGCATCGTCGATGGTTTGAAAAAGCAGGTATTCTTTGATTTCCTGGATGATATTTTGTTGTATAAATTGTTTTAAAGAAAGGGCATCCGGTAGTTCTTTCCAGGAGATTTGATTGCTGTTTCCCGAGATTAAGGTTTCATAACTGCTTGTTCCTTTTTCATCAAGCACCAGGTGACTGATTTTACCAATCCCTTCCTCTGCATTGAACCGGTGACTTTTGGTCAAATGAACAATGTTGTTTTTTAGTTGATCGGCGTTTTCCGAACAAAGATCTCCAAAAACAGCTCCTGCTTCAACGGATGAAAGTTGGTTTCTATCGCCTAATAAAATCAATCGCGTATGTTTTGGCAAGGCTGATACCAATTTGCTCATTAAAGCCAGATCCACCATGGATGCTTCATCAACCACCAAACAGTCAATATCCAACGGATTGGTTTCATTGTGCTTAAAATAGATGGAGTTTTTCCGGCTGCCAAGCAGGCGATGAATAGTGTGAGTTTTCTCTTTTAATTGTTCATAAATCCGGCTGGATATGTGTTCTTTTATACGTTCTTTTCCTGATAAAACCGATTCTTTCAATCGAGCAGCAGCTTTGCCCGTTGGTGCCGTGAGAGCAATTTTTAGTTGAATATTCTGTTCCAGTAACAAGGCCAGAATTTTTGTAACAGTAGTCGTTTTGCCGGTTCCCGGTCCACCGGTAATAATGCAGAACTGGTTTTTAAGTGCTGTTTTAACTGCCTGAATAGGTGCTTTGTCCGTTTCTCCATCTTTAAATAATCTTTTCAGTCCGATTTCAAGAAGAACTTCATCAATATCAAATGGATGCATTTTAATCATTTTAATGATCGATTGCATCAATTGCTGTTCATATTGCCAATAACGAAAGAGATAAAGTCGTTGATGGGATTTATCCAATAGCAACGGTTTTTCTTCCCCAGCAACCCCAACAACTTGTGATTGCTGGAGAACCGAAATCCAATAATCAATTTCCGGCATTTTTCTTACTGCTTTTTCTTCACCATTTTTAAACATTATCTCTTTACTGGAAAACTCAGATAATTCAAGGCAGACATTACCACTGGTCGTAACATTACAAAGCAGTTTTACAGTATCAGCAAATTCGTCGGAAATATTTGTTCCCGAATAATCCACCATCTTCTGCGCAAAATGATTATCCAGGGATGTCAATTCGATAGTGATCATTATTTTGGTTTACAAAAAGATAAATCCATTTGATTCACGATTTCAAAAGATTCGCTAAGATCATTAAAATACACGCCGGTATTTTTGTCGGATGAAATTCCCCGTAAAAACAGATAATAAACGCCGCCCATGTTTTTTTCGAAACTGTATCCGGGGAGATGTATTTTCAAGTATTTATGTAAGGCCAAAAGGTAGATCGTGTATTGAAGGTTATATGCCTGGGAGACAATGTAGTCCTGAAGGTAATCCGGTCGGTAGTTACTAAATTCGAATCCAAGGTGATTGGTCTTCCAATCCACGATGTAATACCTGTTTTGGTGTTGAAAAACCAAATCAACAAATCCTTTCATAAATCCCTGAGTTGTCTTAAAGTTAAGCATTTCAAGGGTCTTAACCATATTAAAATGCTCGGTTTTTGAAGCAATTTTTCGAATATTGGCTGTCAATTGATCGACTTGGATATTATTAACAGGAAAATAGAATTCCATTTCAGAAATACGATTTTCATAAGAAATATCATTTAAACGAAAATCCGGTAATAACTCTTTATTAAGTGTGGATGAAATAATATCTTCTACCGAATCCTGCCATTCATCCGGAATGTTGTATTTTTGCCGTTTGTTTTTTATTAACCGGGCGATTTTTTCAGCATCTTTTTCTTGAAAATCCAGCTCTTCCAGGATTTGGTGAATAAACACTCCGGTTTTAGCTCCTTTTGGAAGATGGAAAGAATCCAAGAGTATATCAGATTCGGCGGTTGTTAGTGTCATTGCCGGTGACGCATCGCGGTCTTTAAAATCAAGATCACTTTCTATTTTTTTGGTTAGACTGGAATAACTGGACAGTTTTTTATTCAGTTTGAATTCCCCGACAAACGTTCTTCTTTTCAATTTTGTTTTTTCCGAAATCCGTGGTTGATAAATATCCATGTCTGATTCAGGGAGATGGTCAAGGGAGATGGTCCCTTGTGAAACACGACTTAATTCCAAAAGATCCTTCCATAAATCTTTGTTTTTAATAGTATTGTTGTGAAGCAGGTAAGTGAGTGGAGAATTGTCAATACGATTAAATTCTCCCCAAACCATGTAACAGCGATGCTTTGCCCTTGTAAGGGCTACATATAACAACCGTATGTTTTCTGCCAGAAGTTCTTCATTAGCTTCCGCTTTATGTTTATCCAGATCGTCCGATCCCAAGTCAAATATTACCCGGTCGTTTTTATGAAAAATGGCTTCTTTTGAATAACTGCCTTTCCAGGAGAATGGACAAAAAACAATGGGGAATTCCAGACCTTTACTGACATGAACCGTCATGACTTTTACTGCATTTTCATCCGATTCCAATCTGATTTCCTCTTCATCTTTGGGTTGATCAGACATCAGTTTCTTTTTTGCCCAATGAATTAAGCCGGATTGAGTCAGGTTGTTTTCGGTTTCTGCTTTTAGAAACACTTCGATGGCATGTAATAGATTGGTCAGCCTGCGTTCTCCATTTTCAAATCGCAACAGGTTTTTTCTAATCTCTTTTTTTTCCATCAAAAGCCGAATCATAAATGCAAAGCCGTTCTTTTGCCAGAGATGATGATAAAAACTCAGTTCTTCGATGAAACTTTCCCACTGGGTATCATCATTGAAGTATGAATATATATTATCACCGGTTTCTCCAAGCATATCAGTAATAAAAGCCTTTTTTACAATATCCGGTCGATTATATTCGACAATGGCTTCAAGAATAACCAAAATCTCTTTGAATTCAATGGATTGATAGATAGTTGACTTGGTTTTTATGACACCGGGCACTTGCCGGATTATCAGGGCTTTTTGAATCAATTGTGCTTGCTGATGGCTTCTGACGAGAATACAAATGTCCTGGGGACGTATTGGTTCTCCATCAATCGTCAAACGCTCATGGAAATTCAGCAGACGGACAATTTCCGAAACACAGGCGTTAACAATGAGTTGGTTGGCCTTACGTTGGATAAAAGGACCGTCTTCTTCATTTTTTGCATACCAGATTTGGCAGGGAGACATTGGATTTCGATCCAGTATCAATCTTGAATCGGGCTTGGCGGCTAACGAAGGGATAAATGATATCTCCTTGTTAATAAAAGGCGCAGAACGAAAATTAAAAATGGTATTGATGGCTTCGACTAGCTTCTTATCGGACCGATAATTGGTATCAAGGTTATAGTTGTTGTTGGTACTGGTTTCCAGGATATCCCGTTTTGCGCGGCAATAGGTAAATATATCTGCTCCCCGAAACTGATAAATGGATTGCTTGGGATCGCCAATAAAAAAGACCGGTTTTCTACCGGATGAAAATAATGTGCTAAAAATAAAGTATTGAACAGGATCAGTGTCTTGGAACTCATCAATTAATACGGCTTTATACTTTGAATTTACAGTTTCTATCAGCAAAGGGGACAGATCACTTTGCAATGCGATTTGAAGATCCAATAGTAAATCATCAAAGGATCTTAGATTATTGCTTTTAAAAACCTGTTTAAGCATTTGGCGACAGGTTAAAATAAAATCTTTTTTAAGTTGAACCAGGATGTGCTTAAAATCGTTGAAAAAACACTGAAAATCATCAAAAAAGACATGTTCCGGGGCAGACTTACCTTTTTTTACCGAAGAGGCGATTGTCGTCCGGCAAAACCATTTTAGCTTGTCTTCTTTAAATTCATGGCTATCAAACAGTTGATTCATCGCCAGAATTCTGGCTGGCATCCAGTTTTTTCGATAGGATTTACCCGATAAATTGTCATTTTGGCTAAGTATCGTTTCAATTTCATGGGAAACGGTTTGCCAATGATTTTTTACTTTTTGAAACGATTTTTCCGTTCCGGCAAGCAGCTCGGAAAAATCCAGGTTTTCCAACTCCGGTTCCAACTCCAGTGTTAATTTTGAGGCTGTTTTTTCGTAAAGATTCAGGAAGTGATCCGGTGTGGCGTATAATCTATAAAGAACGGAGACAATCTCCCGATCTGTTTCATAAAAAAGGGATCGCCAGTAGTCTTGTACTATTTCTTTGGCATAAGGATCGATATCAGTAACAATTTCAACGTCAAACGTGGCATTGCTTTCAAATGCAAAGTCTGTTAATACCCTCTGGCAAAAACCATGGATGGTAAAAATAACAGATTCGTCAAAAGTATCGATGGCAATTTTTAATTGCTGGGTCAGCTGATCGACTTTTTTTTCAGGATCGAGGCTATATTTCTCTTTTAAAAACAGAAGAAAAGGATCGTTTTTTTGATCTTCCGGCAGCGGGTTTCCTAATAACACCTGTCGGCTTAAGCGAAGCTTCTCCAGAATTCTTTCCCGAAGCTCATTGGTAGCGGCTTCTGTATAAGTGACGACCAGAATGTTATCCACATTCAGTTGATTTTCCAGGATTAATCGAACAAATATCCCTTCAATGGTATATGTTTTCCCTGTACCTGCACCGGCATCAATAAGATTGATCCCTTTTAGAGGGCTGGTATTAAGATTAAATGGAATCACCGGCTGACTCCTTCAACATCAATTTCGTTCTGATATAGCAATACCGGTTCAAGGATCTCTCTTCCGATCTTCTCAAAACCGGTTTCAAACAACTCCTGATGTTTGAACGCCAAATGAAAATAGGGATTTTCAAATTCGCCCATTTTAAATTCACCATCTCCATACCATTCAATCTCAGCCTGAATTCTGGCTGTATTCAAGGTCTTTTTTGACAACGTTTCCAAATATTTAGCTGAGGTTTGTGGAAAAAATGCCAAAGGAGTTTGAAACCCACGTTTAAAAAAACTGATCAGATGTTTAAGAAAAAAAACAGGATTATCCACCGGTGAGCATTTTAAAATAACCAGATCCTTGTTGTTGGCAGAAACTCCCGGGGGGTTCATGATTAATAAACTGGTAACGGGTTTATCTGTAACAAATTGTAAAATAAGGTGATTAATCCAAACCTTCAGGCGATCCTTTGTTTTGAGCCTGGCTATTCTGAAATACATGATTTCGTTATTGGTGGTGCAAGTGAGATCTCCCTTAAATCGAATTCCTTCCATTTCAAAATCGTAAGAGACATTTTTATATTGACGTTCTGTTATTAAGTGTTGCAGGACTGTCTGAAACTGCTCCACCTCTTCTTGAATGGCTTGAAACTGCTGTATCCCGGCGTTTCCCAAAGGAAGTTGACCGATGGCCGCATACTTGCGCTGTTTCTTCTGATAATCTTCTGGAGTAAAAGCGCTGAGTAGCAGATCCTCCTGAATTAAATATTTATCCAGATGATCCAGTTTGAATGGTTCGTGATCCAAAATTGTTGTTTCAATCTCTTCCAGATATATGCCCAGTCTTTCATTGATCAGATATTTGCAGGGGTTGGCAAAAAAACCAATGAATTGGACGGCGTCCAGTTCAATAATGCCATTTTTCTCAGGGAGTTCAGTGATAAAGGGTTGAAGTTTATCTTTTTTTTCAAAAAATTGTATTGAAGCGTTTAGATTTTCTTTTGAATAGCTGAACAAACCGGGTGTTTTTTGATCAAAATACCTTGGATTAAATGCCTGCAAGGGATGTTTGGTTTGAATGTTCTTTGATATTTTACATTCAGGTTTATCATGTCCGGTTTCGATATAATAAATCAGTTCGCTGATCAAGGTACTTGGAGTTAATGAACTGTTGTCATTAATACTTTGCCCGATATAACTCAGATAGAAGATTTTCTCTGCTGACAGAATCGCTTCCAGAAAAAGATATCGATCTTCATCTTTTACCGATGGATCACCAAATCTTTTTTTCCTGTTCATTAGATCGAAACTCAATGGAGATAGTATCCTGGGAAAAGCCTTGTCATTCATACCAATCATTGCAATAACCTTAAACGGAATACTGCGCATGGGCAGCATGGAACAAAAGGTAATTCCCGCCCCCAGAAATCCAAACCGGCTTTTGTGCTCACTCAGGTTTGATTGCAGGTACTCATATATAACATCCAAAGCAATTTCATCTTGTAATTCAGTTGCTTCAGATAATTCCTTTAGGTTTTCCAGGGCATTAACCAGTGCCTCAATTTCAGGTTGATATTCGTCCGAAAACTCAAAAAACCGTTCCAATACCAAGCGGAGGGTAACTGACCAGTCTTCAAGTGTCCTTTTATGATTAAGACACATCGGACCATCTTTCACCAATTCGGTTAACCTGTTATAAAAATCAAGAAATTTGCCTAGAATCAGTGCTTGAGTTCCTTCAATTTCATTAAAGGGGGAGACGGGTTCATGTCCTTCCAGTTCAAACAGGTTTTCATCCTGCAACGGCATGGCAAATCCCAAAAGCAAACGATCAAGTCCGAATTTCCAGGTCGTTTCGTATGTGGCTGGAGTATTAGCTTTTTGGCGAAATGATTCGTCTATTCCCCAACGGATATTCGAATGTTTTATCCAGTATTGAATGGTATCCAATTCTGATTCATGAAGATTAAATCGATCTCTAATTTCCTGAATTTCCAGTATTTCCATGACATCAGCCACATTGAAGCGACTAGTGGAAATATTGAGCAACTTAAAAAACCATTGAACCAGTACGTTTTCATTGAATACACTTCGATCAGCGATAGAAAAGGGTAGGTGTTGGGTCCCTTCCACATCCAATGAAAAAACGGCATGAATGATTGTGCTGTAATCTTCGATATCAGGACTCATAACCAGGATGTCATCCGGTGTAACATCCTTATGGGTATTGAGGATATCGAGTATCTGATCGTAAAGAATCTCAACCTCTCGCATGGGGCTGTGACAAGAATGGATCTGTATGGATTTATCATTTTCTGAGAGGGATATCTCTGCATCCGGTTTTTTTAAATTATAGATATCGGACTGAATATATTGCAAAAGTGTCTGGGGCGGATGAGGTTCAACAAACAGATCTGTTCCATAATCATCAATCAGGTTATTATCCATTAACAAATGAAAGAACTGTTGCCCCAATTTGCCGGTTGATGCCAGAAGGTTGTTTTCCTCTGATAAAAATAGATCATTTTCCAGTTCCCCTGTTTGTTTTTGAATACGTGCGATCTCTTTTTGAGAACGTATATCGGACCAGTATTTATTAGTCGGATTCAAAAAATACAGGTGGATATCTGTAAAAGATGACATATGATACAGCAATTCAATATGCATGGGGGGGAAACTGGAAATGCCAAATATGGATATTCGTTCAGGCAAACGTATGGATGGATTGGTTTGAATAGTTTGTCTGAATCGATGTAAATAATGGGGTAAATACTCCTGCTGTTGATGTTCTTGAAGTTTACTCCACAACAACGACTGCCAATCGTCTGGTTTTCCGGATTCCCAGCTTTCTATCCAATCTGGACGAAACATGCAGTATTTGTCGAATAATCCGCTTAACCTTTTTGCCAGCTGAAATCTTTTAAAATCCCCTCCTTCTGCCAGATAGTTCTCCAGACTGGCAAACAATGCATGATCTTTACACTCTTTCAGCACAGTAAACAAACGCCAGATCAGTAAATCCTTTGATGTATCATCGGAATAATTCTCTATTACAGTTTTAAAAAACAGATTTAGGAGTTCTTTGGGAAACAGAAATCGCGTGTTAGCCAGTATGCCGATTTCACGGGAAAGCTCCATGGAAACCCAGCGCTGCATTCCATAACTGTGAACAACAATTATTTCGGGCTGTAATGGATTGGACAATGGATTGGATGTGACAATGTCAGCCAAATAGGTAAGGAGCCTTTTCTGATTGTTACTTGAATGAAGAAAAAATCCCGACATTTCAACTAAATATTTGTTTTCAATGAGTTATAAAATGATGTTTGTTGAGATGATACAAAGCCATATTTAATTGTAATCAAAAAATACCAAACACAAAAAAAGGAAAACTAATGAAAAAGGACGTATGCAACTATGCGCTTTCAAGCTGTTTTGTAGAGAAAAACGGTATCAGCCAGGTTAGGATGAAAGCAACATCAGTAAATCAATCGTTCAAATTCTCAACATTATCAAGTTTACATAAATGAAATTGCGAAGGAGAAAGCCAGTCAGGTGATGATTAGGAGACTATGATATCTTTTTTCTGAGAAAAGCAATAGCGCTTTTAGGATTGTCAAAAGCAGGGGATAAATTGCTTTCGTTTTCAATCTCGGCTACGGCGGAATCTAATTCTTTGGCTTTTAATGACGTGAAACCATTTTCATCCCTTTCTGGAATCCGAGTCCCAATATCCAATCTGCCCAGGGCATAATCTCTTAAAAGTATCCTGGTAACGGCAGAAACCGACATATGTTGGGTTCTCGCTCTTTCCTCCGCCATATTTTTGGTTTCCTTATCAATGGTTAATGTAGTTTGACCTATACTCATAATTGACCCCTGTAATTTATATAAAAGATATGGTCATATTATATCCAGAACCATAAGAAACTCAACTTAAACTCTGAAAAATACCGGTGAAAAAGACAAGGTTTGACTTTGGTTTAGTAAAATGTCTTATTTCTTCAATGATTTATGTTGTAGTAATTAAATCATGTCAAGTATTGCTGTCACTTTATTTTGTTAATTTATTTTGTATTGTTTCCTTCTGATCGACGTAAATTTCTTCTTCGTTTAGTATCTTATATAGTATCGTTTCCTGAATGTTAACAATATAGAGAACGAAATAATTGGAAATTATCGTACACAAGCCAAAAGTGTAAAAATGATTAATATACTAATAATATCATAGAGAAAAAATTCATTATTCAGAACAAACAAGACATTTTCTATGGTGTTATATAATAATGATTCTTTCGACTTTTCTGACAAAGGATCACTCTAGCGTGAGTTTGCAAGTTATAAAAATGATTTTTCGTAACTATTTGTATTTTTGCCATTATTGACAACTATACATACTCCCTAATTTTTCAAAACATAAAACTTCAACTTATTGATATTTTAAGATTACTATTTTTTAAAATAAATAACTAACTCGTAAACTCACTCTAGGCTAAAAACCAGAGATGTTGTTGATTTCCTTTCCGAGAACCAGTAACAAAAGGTCTCTTTAAAAACATGTAGATTCTTCAGTTCGCAAGGGGTCCTATTAGAAGAATAATATTGATTTTTGGAAAAATTTAAGCACGTAATGATCAAGTCCAAACTCCAAAATGGGAGTTTGTGAAAACCGTCAATCATCGTTTTCTTGTCAGAAATCATTTGAACCAATAAAAATTCAAAAGACAATTAGTCCAACTTCACCAATGTCCGGAAAAAAAAGTCTAATGATTTCGTTAATTCAATGGAGTTGTGATTTCCAATTATCAATGATATCTGGGTATTAAAAAATCTTGGTTGAATGTATTGCCAAAATCATTCAATAACACAATGATATCAGCCTAATAAAAAATATGTAGCAGTGAAATATGATTTTATATTTTGTAACATACTAATTTATAAATAAAATATAAATCTATCGCAGAACTTGGGTTAGCGTTTCCTTTTTTTAAATGAATCGAAACCACATAATTGTTATCTTCAAAAATATCTTATTGTTTCAAAAGGTTAAATAAGCATATGAAATATCTTAATTGAAACAGAAAAAGTATCGTTCTTAATATCATATCCAAAAATTTATTCAAAATGACGGACTACTATCAGCAAAACTTTAAAGAGTATCACCAGCGGACGTTTGAGGTGGATCCTTCAGCTTTTCTGGAAATATTTGTAAAACACTTGCCGCCTCGGGCATCCATTTTTGATATTGGCTGTGGATCAGGACGAGATATGTGTTGGCTGAGCCGGAAAGGGTATCAATTGGTTGGTTTTGAACGATCAAAAGAATTGGCGGAACTGGCCAGGAAAAATACCGGATGTTTGATCATTGAAGGCGATTTTTACACCTATGATTTTTCAGCCAATGAATTTGATGCCTTGCTAATGGCTGCATCGTTGGTGCATGTACCTCACGATGAATTAAAAGCTGTATTGAAAAGAATTACCCAGGCAATTAAAAAGAAGGGGGTTCTCTTTCTCTCGTTGAAGAAAGGAATCGGACGAAGCAAGACTGAAGATGGTCGCGTTTTTTCTCTCTGGCAACATGAAGCATTATTGGGTCTATTTGATTCCATCAGCTTAAAAATAATTGAATACCATATTGATCCATCCACTCTGGGAAATGGCGAAACTTTTCTATCCTATGTCCTGAAAAAGTTATAAATGGAAAATAGGTTTTTGCCTTGACAGGAGAATGGAAACGATGCAGTATGGCCCATCATATGATGGAATCTAATGATGGTAAGCAATCTGTTTTTATCAGAAAACTACTGAATGAATGCATAAAAAAAAGGTTTAATCGATCAAGGATGATAGTACTATTCAGGCATCACATGACATTTTATTGTCTTATACAACTGAACTAATTGGGAGGAAGACATGGCTATTAATCCGGAAATCGTTGGTAAGGAAATTAAGGGTGAACCGTTTGAATGGGATCAAGATAAAGTTATTCTGTATGCGCTGGGTATTGGTGCTGGAATTGAGGATCTGGATTTTGTTTATGAAAAGGCTCTGAAGGTTTATCCAACATTTGCTGTGATTCCGTTTTTTCCGACACTAATACCGATTGTTGCAGAAGCCAATTTGAACATGTTTACAGTTCTCCATGGTGAACAGAAGATCATATTGCATAAGGAAATTCCAACTACAGGCAAGTTGACTAATTCTGCTGTTTGCAGCTCTGTTTATGATAAGGGTGACAAAGGAGCCGTCCTCAATATTGATATAAAAAGCAGAGATGAAAAAGGTGAATTGGTTTTTGAAAATAAAGCGGTTGTCATGGACCGAAGTGGCGGAAATTTTGGTGGAGATCGCGGTCCAAAAGTAAAAAAAACCTTGCCGCCTGAAGGCCAAAAACCTGAATTTTTAGTGGAATATCAAACAAGCAAAGACCAGGCTGCCCTTTATCGTCTGAGTGGTGATAAAAATCCACTTCATATTGACCCTGAATTTTCAAAAATGGGTGGTTTTGATAAACCGATTTTACATGGACTTTGTAGTTTTGGTTATGCTGGTCGTGCCATTCTAAAGAGTGTTTGTGAAAATGATCCGTCCAAATTAAAGTCATTCGGCATGCGATTCATGGGTGTGGTTTTTCCAGGGGAATCCTTAATAACCCAAGGTTGGAAAATAGATGATAAAAAATACATTGTTCAGACAAAAACCGGTGACGGGCGTGTTGTAATGGGTAACGGTGAAGCCATTATTGTGTAGAGTTCACATAAAGAAAAAAAAAACAGTCGTATCGGCACAAACCGGGTAATTAACCTGATAGTATAATACGATAGCGGTAAAAATATGTTATTAAAACATCTTGTTTGTCAGTTACTTTTTTTTTCGATATTACCCGGGTTCAATAAAAATTTGAAACCGAAAAACGAGAGTAGATAATGTTTGAATTAACAAAACCACAAAAGGAGATTCGTAAGGCGGCCAAGGATTTTGCCAAGGGAGAGTTTGATAAGGAACTTGCCTGTGAACTGGAAAAAAGATGTGAATTTCCAAAAAAAATATGGAAAAAAGCTGCGGATCTTGGATTTATCGGTATACATTTTCCAGAAAAATATTCCGGTGGCCAAATGGGAATGCTGGAAAGTGTTTTAATTACGGAGGAATTCTGTAGAAGTGACTCCAGTATTGGTTGTGCCATTACTCAGGCTTCTTTTGCTTCCGAATGTATTTTGAAATTTGGTTCGGAAGACTTGAAAAATGAGTTTTTACCCAAAGTTGCCGAAGGTAAAATAATATCCGGTGCAGCATTGACAGAAACAAAACGAGGTAGTGACTACAAAAATATCAATACTACAGCGGTTAAAAGTGAAGGAGAATGGGTTATTAATGGCAATAAAACATATGTTGTTAATGGCGGAGTGGCTGGGTTTTACGTTGTATTATGTAAAACCGGGTCGGATGATGTACCGATTGAAAAACAACTGACAATGTTTGCTGTAGAGGCAGATCGTGGCGGATTGACAACTGAAAATGTTGGAAAAAAACTGGGAAATAATATGGTGGCAACTTCCAGTATGGTATTAAAGGATGTCACCGTTCCAGACAGTAACATGATAGGAAAAGAGGGAAAAGGTTATGCACAGCTGAACACATTTCAGGATGAAAACAGGATTCTGGTAGCAGCCCAAGCGTTAGGGAATGCCTTGGGATCATATGATCGGATGATGGAATATGTGAAAGGACGAGAACAGTTTGGTAAAAAACTGGCGGAGTTTCAGGTCAGTCGACACAAAATCGCTGATATGGCAACAAAAATCGAGTTATCCAAGCTGATTCTATATAAAACTGCCTGGAGCAGAGATCAAGGCAATCTGGATAGAAAACTCTCATCCATGGCAAAAATGACCGCTTCCAGGACAGCAATGGAAGTGGGAGCTCAAACAATACAGCTATATGGCGGATATGGGTATATGATGGAATATGAAATAGAACGATATTATCGTGATGCCAAGGTTATTGAGATACAGGAAGGCGCGCGAGACGTTCAAAAAGATATTATTGCAGACGCCGTCATTGGTAAAATCAAATAGCCGACATAATCAGGAGCCGTTATGGGAATCTTAAATTATACCAGGGAGCATACAGAATTTCGTCAAAAACTTCAAAACTTTATCCAGGAAGAAATTGTTCCTTATGCCGATCAATGGGAAAAAGATAAAATCACTCCGAAAGAGATCTGGCAAAAGATGGGTCAGGCCGGTTTCCTGAGTACGTCGGTTGCGAAAGAATACGGCGGACATGGAAAGGATTTTTTATATTCGGTTATTGTATCGGAAGAGATGATTAAATCCGGGCAATCCGGTTTAGCGGCAGGATTGCACAGTGATATCGTTGTTCCGTATATCGAAAGTTTTGGGTCCGAAGAGATAAAGAAGAGATTACTTCCCGGTTGCGTTTCCGGCGATATTATCACTGCGATTGCCATGACAGAACCGGGAGCAGGAAGTGATGTTGCTTCTATAGAGACATCTGCTGTTGAAGATGGGGATGAGGTCATTATCAACGGAACCAAAACCTTTATTTCAAACGGTATCAATTGCGGATTGGTTGTGGTCGCAGCCAAAGATCCATCCGTTGAAAATAAACACGAATCGGTTTCTCTGTATATTGTGGAAGATGGTACACCAGGATTTACCAGGGGGCGTCATCTTGAAAAAATGGGAATGTATAGCCAGGATACAGCCGAGCTGTTTTTCTCTGATTGTCGAATTCCAAAAGGGAATATGTTGGGGACCAAAGGGGAAGGCTTTTTGATGCTAATGCAGAAACTTCAACAGGAAAGACTGGTTGCATCTGTCAGTAATGTTTTCGGTGCTGAGATTATGCTGGAAGAGGTGATTAAATTTGTTAAACAAAATGAAGTGGATGGAAAACCGCTATCTAAAAAGCAAGCCGTAAAATTCACACTGGCGGAAATGGCAACCGAAATCCGGCTGAATAGAGCTTTGCTGGATGAAACAATAAGAGGGCATATGGCAGGTGAAAATGTGATTGCAGAAACCATGATGACAAAATGGGCCAGTTCGGAAATGGGTAATCTTTGGGCAGATCGAATTCTGGATCTATTTGGAGAATATGGAATTTTGGAGGACAACCAGATGGTCCGTGTATTTCGCGATATCAGAATTACCACTATTTTTGCCGGTACTACAGAAATCATGAAAACTATCATTGCCCAATCTATGGGTTTGTAAACCAGCAAAATTTCCATTTTTCTGAACAACCATCGTCGGAAAAACGGAAATCCCTTCCTCCTCTTTGGTTGGATATGGAATATCCCGTTATTAACGGATTCGAATCTGAAAAAGTATCATCAAAATACTGACGAGTTTTTAATTGATCAAGTTCAAAACAATTCCAGTCAGATAATGATAGTAGTCACATGTCTATTGACTAATAGGGCATTGGCACTGTAAAAGATGCCATTCATGATAAGGCGCCTTTCACAATTGTGGCAAAAAACAGTTCAATCTTGATGGTTACTTGAAAGAAAATTCAACTACAATGAAGTAAATCAACCATTCATAGGGATTTCGCAAATAAACTTCATGGGG
>JBFFHJ010000058.1:0-49774 GCA_041556995.1 bacterium
ACCAATCACATGGGGGGGACATTTCAATTCTATCTTCGGTAGTTTAAACGCCTTGGCTGTTAGAGCATCCAGCGATAATACCAATCCGGTGGCAATGGCCCCACCCAAGTATTCTCCTTTATCAGAAACGACATCAAAAGTAGTGGCTGTTCCCAAATCAATGATGATCAACGGACCACCATATTGTTTAAAACCGGCAGCTGCGTTCAATAGCCTGTCCGCACCCACCTCTTCCGGATAGTCCATTTTAATGGTCATGTTGGGAAAACTATTTAGATCAACTACATGGGCGTCTTTCCCCGTTAAATCTTTAATCACAGACTGAAAAACATAATCAAGAGGAGACACTACACTAGCTAATATTGTATTACATACAGTTTGGGGTTCAATTTTGTAATTCTTAAATAGGTTGTAAAGAATTACAAGATACTCGTCACTTGTTTTACGAATATCGGTACTGATTCTCCAAAGATGCAGCAACGATTGATCTTTATAGATTCCCAGAACAATATTGGTGTTACCGATGTCAATCACAAAAATCATAACTGTTCTCTTAATACTTATTTAGATTAGTTTCTGGTATACAATTTATGAACCAATCCTACTGATTTTAAGGCTGATTATCTAAAAACCATGTTTTTTTAAGAAATCAACACTGATGTTACCCTGCCGATTCTGATTCATGTCTTGAAATGGTAGCAATCTTTCAATATATTTGGCGATGACATCAGTTTCGATATGGACGTCATCACCAATCTTCAGATCAGAAAGTGTCGTCTGTTGAAATGTATGCGGAATTATGGCCACTCGGAACATTTCTTTCTCCAACAGGGCGATAGTAAGGCTGATACCGTTTATAGTAATAGAACCTTTTGGAATAACATATTTTTGGATGTCTATTGGAAGGGAGAAGTCCAACTCATAAAAACTCCCCATCTCCTTAATATTTAACACTCTTGAACAACTATCCACATGCCCTTGAACAATGTGTCCCCCCAAACGATCTCCAAGTTTTAATGCCCGTTCCAAGTTCACTTTATTCCCACTATGTTTCTCGGAGAATGTGGTTTTACTGAGTGTTTCAGACGACAGATCGAACCATACCTGATTTTTGCTAAATCGGGTAACGGTTAAACACACACCGTTAATAGCCACACTATCACCCAACTTTAAATCACCTTGTATTAATTGACAACCGACGGAAAGCTCTAATTGATTGGTTCCGATGATAGATAATGACTTAACGATACCGACTTCTTCAATAATTCCTGTAAACATCTGCTTAATTTTATAATTTTTGAAAAAGGAATGTTTTAAAAATGGATGTTTTAACCCATTAAAAATATGCGTTGATCATTAAATCATCACCTAATTTCTCAACTTGGTCAAAACTCAATGCAGGGGTTTGATCGAGGAGTTTAATATCCAAATGGCTACACCAAGCAGGTGCTTTTGGATCGCCAATGATTTTGCTGGAAAGAAACAAACATAAACGATCTGCCATTTTTTCACGGATAAATGAAGATATCAGGTCTGCACCGCCTTCCAACAACATTGTACAAATACCCTGTTGATATAATTCTGCTAATCCCCACTTGATTTCCGGTTTTTCTCCGGCAGCGACCAAAACTACAACCCCTTCCTTTTCCAACTGTCGAACTATATTCGGATTAACCGTATTACCGGTTAATACAAAACGTTTGGGATCTTTATTTTTTATAAACCAGGAGTCCATGGGAATTGAACCAGTACTGGAGAAGATCACACGTAGAGGATGACGCGGTTCCGAAGAGGAACGATCCGTCAACCTGGGATTATCCAGCTCTAGTGTTTTTCTTCCAACAGTCATAGCCTGATGCTGGCTACGTAACAAATGTCCCCTGGCTCTTGCTGCCTCACCGGTAATCCATTTCGACTCACCGGATGCCATTGCTATTTTCCCATCAAGGGTGGCAGCAGCTTTGATGGTCACGTAAGGTAATTGCTGGACAATATGTTTGTTAAATTCGCGATTTATATCACGACACCTCTCTTCACAAACTCCGAAACTTACTTTAACACCATGATCTTTTAGTTTTTGGATTCCCATACCGGCGACTTTAGGATTGGGATCTTTGCAACCAACAACCACCCTGAAAACTTTTTTCTTTAGGATTAATTCGGTACAAGGAGGGGTTTTTCCAAAAAAATTACAAGGTTCAAGAGTGACAAAAAGGGTAGCATCCTCTGGCACTTGGGTATACTTTTCAAGAGCCATCACTTCAGCATGGGGTGATCCCGCTTTTTTATGATAACCTTCTGATAAAATATTACCGTTTTTATCTACCAAAACCGCGCCCACAATTGGATTGGGCTCCGTTCGATATTGGGCTTTCAAGGCCAGTTCAATAGCCTTGGCCATAATGGTTTCTGTATCAAAATTACAGGATTGGATGGCGTCCACGGTGGTAAGATAGGAAAATATAAAAATGGGGTTTACTTAACCAAAGTCGGTGCCAAACGATTCAACCGTTCTTCTGGAGATAATATCTGAACAATACGCGCACCGAATTTTTCGTTTACGACGACAACTTCTCCAGTAGCCAGCAATTGTCCATTCACAAAAAGGTCCAGCTCTTCACCCACCAAGCGATGTAACTCAATAACCGAACCTTGGCCAAGAGACAGTAAATCGCTGATAAACATTTTGGTTCGTCCGACTTCAAAGGTTATTTTCATCTTGATCTCCATCAAGAATTCGATGTCGATCTTCTGTCCTTCGAACTGACTTGGCTTTTGGGCTTCTGCAACACTATGTTCGGTTTTAGCAACTTCCAAAGCTGCGGCAAAAGGGTCATCAGCCAGATTATCATCCATAGAAGAGCCGATATCCAGATTTCCCCCTTCATCGGCTACTGCATCCATAGCTGCTAATGCCGATTCAAATGGATCTTCCGACTTGGCTCCCCCGTCTTCATCCGATGTTGAATCATCACCTTCCAAGGCTGCTTTTGCCATGTCAAATGGATCTTCTGACGGCGTCTCTGTAGTACTATCAGCTGTTTTCGCATTATCAGTTGCACCATCGCCAGTAGCAAACGGATCTTTATCAGTATGCTCATCAGAACTTTCTTCCGGTTTATCATCTCCATTCATAGCTGACATTGCAGCTTCGAAAGGATCAATTTCTTCTGCCATATTGCTTTTTAGTCGGATTTTTGAGTTGGTTCTTCATCTACATATTCAACAGGATACCTGCGAATGCAATTGCGTTTTGACACAATACGAATCTTACGTTTGGCATTTTGATATCGCTGTTTGGCGGTTCTGACGCAATAAAACGGTACTCCATCATGCTTCTTTAAAACGCAAGTATACTTGGTAGTTCTGCATTCTTTAGGCGGTTTTATTTTCCTCTTTTTGGCTTGAGCGGAAACACCCCCTGTTTGAATGATCAGAAACAGACCCATTATGATGATTATCAATAAACGTCTCATCAGCTAACCTGTTTTTATAGTTGTTTTCACTTTTATGTTTGATACTGCCACTCATGGGGTCCTATAAAAATCAACGTCAACCTTTATATGATCTTTGGCCTTTGATTGTTTAAAAATGAATCCAACAATCCACTTTATTCCAAGCACATTCCACGCCAAATAGGAAATATCCAACACACCCAATCCTTCCCCTGAATCAGTAGAAAACCAACTCTTAGGACATTTAGCCATTCCAAAATAAAGACAATGAGCAGTTAAAATGAAATGGCAAAAAAATCTATGCTATTGTTTTTTATAAGGTTTTAAAAAAATCATTCCCCTTATCATCCACAATAATGAATGCAGGGAAGTTTTTCACCGTGATCTCGTAAATGGCTTCCATTCCCAATTCCGGATATTCTAGTAACTCGACGTTAGTGATACATTCTTTTGCCAGGATTGCTGCTGCTCCACCGATAGATCCCAAGTAGAATCCACCGTTTTCTTTACATGAATCGGTCACCTGTTGAGTTCGATTACCTTTTGCCAACATTACCAGGGATGCTCCTTCTTTTTGGAAGATAGGAACATATGAATCCATCCGGCCGGCTGTGGTCGGACCGAATGACCCCGACGCGTGTCCTTCTGGAGTCTTGGCCGGACCAGCATAATAAACTATATTTTCTTTAAAATAATCCGGAAGCCCTTCTCCACTATCCAGTCGCTCTTTCAGTTTCGCATGGGCAATGTCCCTAGCCACCACGATTTTTCCATTCAACATGACCCTTGTTTTAATCGGATACTTGGTTAAGGTTTCCCTAAGTTTTTTCATCCCCATACTCAAATCAAGGGTTAAAATCTCCTCTTTGGAAGCTGATGGTTTGATAGATAAATATTTTGAAGGATTGGTTTCCAGTTTTTCCAGAAAAATACCCTCTTTGGTAATTTTGCCTTTTACATTCCGATCAGCACTGCAGCTGACTCCAATCCCTACCGGACAAGAAGCCCCATGACGCGGAAGACGAACGACCCTGACATCATGGCAGAAGTATTTACCACCAAATTGTGACCCAAGACCAAGCTGTTGAGTCATCTTCAACACCTCATCTTCCAACGCCAAGTCTCTAAACGCCTGCCCCAGTTTGTTTCCTTCGGTAGGCAGACCATCATAATACTTGGCAGAAGCCAATTTTACAGTTTTAAGGTTTGCCTCTGCTGATGTTCCCCCAATAACAATGGCCAGATGATATGGTGGACAAGCCGCTGTTCCAAGGCCGGCAACTTTATCTTTTAAAAAAGGTAAAAGTGATTCCGGTGTTAGTAAGGCCTTGGTTTCCTGAAACAAATATGTTTTATTTGCCGAACCACCACCTTTAGCAATAAACAGAAATTTATAAGCATCTCCCTGAACAGACATTATGTCTATTTGTGCAGGCAAGTTATTCCCCGTATTCACCTCATCATACATAGTGAGGGGAGCGGTTTGGGAATAACGCAAGTTGGTTTCAGTATAGGTTTGAAAGACTCCTTTGCTCAATGCTTCAGCATCATTGCTGAGTGTCCAAACCTGCTCACCTTTTTTCCCCAATATAACAGCCGTACCGGTATCCTGACAGCTAGGAAATACCTTTTCTGCTGCAATAATGGCATTTTCCAAAAGAGTAGTGGCAACATAAACATCATTTGGAGAGGCTTGAGGATCATTGATTATTTTTTCTAATCCTTCCAGATGTGAACTGCGCAAAAGATGGGCAACATCGTGCATAGCTTCTTTGGCTAAAAGCGATAATCCGGCAGGATCAACTTTGAGCATTGTTTTTCCGTCAACATCTAACGTAGAAATATAATCTTTTGTTAACAGCCTGTATTCGGTTGTATCGTCACCGGTAATAAACATGTCCTGATATTCAAATTCACTCATAATCTTTCCTGGTTATAATTTTTTTAACCAAAAACCTGCCATTTCAACAGATTTTTTCCTGATACAATTGATCAGCAGTATTAAAAAACCATCAGGCACAAAAAATGGCATTTTATATTGCCAAAATATGTGTAATATCAATATCTAATCCAGATAAAAAGACAACGGGGATACTTTGAAAAAAGACAGAATCGTTATTTAATATGCCCGGCTAAAGAAAAAAGAATCCGCAGCCATGGCAGATATTTCTGATGAAAAGAATCCCAAAGGCAATGTTTTATCTCATTAAAAACGCCTGATAGTGAGTTGTTATCTAACTCAAACATGTCATGAACAACAGAATTTGTCATCAGTTTTCAGATTCCGACCTTTTCGATCGGTTATTTGGAAAGCGGCAAAAACATCTATGGAAATCTGCCCAAGCCATCAATAAGTTGTTTGATTGGATATTTTCCCTGATTTACAAGTGATATAAATGGGAGAGAGAATAGGACGGTTTTAAGGCGAGAAAAGTCAAAAACTAGAGAAAAAAAGAGTTGCTCGAATAAACCGGCAACTCTTTTTTATGAAGATTAGTTATTTTGAAGCGGTTTCTGTCTCCTCCTGGAGAACTTCTTCCGCTTTTGTTTCTTCTGTTTCGGTAGCCTCAACTACTCCTTCAGCTGGTTGCTCCTCTTCTTCCACAACCTTTTCTGCTACTACTTTCACTTCCAAATTGGCACTGACCTCAGTGTGCAACTTTATGGGAATAATATGATTTCCCAGTGTCTTAATGGGCACTGAAATGTGCAGCTTTTTACGGTCAAGTTCAATCTCTTTTTCTGTTAACGCATCAAAAACATGCTTTTGCGTAACAGAGCCAAAGAGTTTACCGCTCTCGCCGGCTTTCATGGTAAACAAAATTTCCGTATCTTCTATTTTTTTAGCAATGGCTTCTGCTTTCTCAATCGCATCCGCTCTCTTTTTCGCCAGCAAGCCCTTTAGGTGATTGATTTGTTTGACATTACTCCTGGTAAGCAGTAACGCTTTTCCCTGGGGAATAAGATAATTTCTAGCGAATCCAGGCTTAACTTCAACTTCATCTCCTAAAGATCCAAGCTTAAAAACGTCATCTCTTAATATTACTTTCATTTTTTTCCCTTGATTCAATAATCGTTTAAAAACTATTCCTGGATTTCATCTTGTTGAATATATCCTTCAGAAAAGGAAAGCAGGGCAGCATTACGTGCTCTTTTAATAGCCCTGGTCAATCTTTTCTGCGCCCTGGCACTTAAACCTGAAATTCTTTTTGGAATGATTTTACCTTTTTCGGTAATAAACATCTTCAAAAGTTCAATGTCCTTATAATCGACATCTTCAACACCCGCTTGAGTAACCGGACAAGGACGACTGGGTAGTCTTTCCTTGGAGAATTGCTTTCGTTTCTTTTTAGCCATATTACACTCCCATTGCTTCTCTAACCAAATTAGCGTTTTTTAGAGGTTCGGATTTAATTGCTTCAAAATCATTGTATGCTTTCTCAAGATCATCTACAGCTATAACAAAATACTTGATAACTTTATCATCATAGCTGAATTGCCGTTCGATCTCCTCAATTAATGCACCATTACCCTTAATATATAACAAATGGTAAATCCCATATTCCATTTTATTGACCTCATACGCCAATTTTCGACGTCCCCATCCACTTTCAAATTTGACTTCACCGCCATTGCTTTTAATAAGTTCCTTGAATTTATCAAAAACGGTTTGGCTTTCTTCATCAGTCAAATTTACATCAGCAATCATGACGATTTCAAAATTATTTTCTACTGCCATAATTATTTATCCTTTCGAGTTATAGCCCGAATTCACGGGCAAGGAAAATAGGAACAAAGTTCCTTAAGTAATGGATCAAGTATTTAATCCATTTTTTACACTCAGCCTCTCTCGCATCAGTCAACCTGTTGCTTAATTTGAATCGTAATTCCTTGTATGTAATCAAGTAGATAACCAGTTGCTTGATTCAATGCCGATTCAATCAGCTGATTTGCCTCTAAACGAGGCTTACTAAGTACGTAACTGGAAACTTCTTGCTTAAAATCAGGCCTACCGATACCCACTTTTAATCGATGGAATGTATTTTGGCCACATAATTGGATAATACTCCTCAATCCGTTATGCCCGCCGTGTCCACCGGAAGCACGATACCTTAATAAACCGACCGGTCGATCGATATCGTCGGAAATCACCAAGGTATTCTCCAATGAAACTTTATAATACTGCATACAGGCAACAACGGATTCTCCGCTAATATTCATATAGGTCATCGGTTTTAGCAGGATATAGGGAAATTTCCCGTAATTCCCCCGAATCATTTGCCCTTTAAACCGATTGCTCCATTGATTTTCGCCTAATTCGGCAGCCAATTTATCCAAAGCTGAGAATCCGACATTGTGAAACGTATCTTTATACTTATCCCCGGGATTTCCCAGTCCAACAATCAGTTTCATTCTAAACAAACATTAAAATGCTATTTCCCGCATTACTTGGCCGCTGCTTCTGCTTTCTCTTCTTCTGCTTCTTCAGCGCCATCAACAGCCGCAGCACCTTCAAGCTCAATGCCTTCCTCAACTTCTTCCTCTTCGCCAGCCCTACCGGCAATAGTAATAATGGTAAAATTTCGACCGGTAACAATAGGATTCACACCTTCAGGGTAATCCAAATCCAAAACATGAATACTATCATTGAATTCCAAATCGATCACATCGATTTCAATGAATTCGGGAATATTTTTTACAGCACAACGAATTGGAACGGAGTGACGAATCGTCTGAATCACACCACCGGTTTTAACAGCCGGACAGTTTTCTTCATTTATCAATATAATCGGTACTTCAAGCGATACGATAGAATCATCGGTAACTTCCAAAAAATCTGCATGGATAAGCTTGCGACCCCAATTACTTAATTGATAATCCTGAAGAATAACACTTTTTTCTTCAGTTTTTCCTTTATCTTCGATCAAAAGCTTAAAAACCTTTGTCGCGCCTTTCATTGATTTAATAAACCGCAAAGCTAGATCAGCCCTCATGGAAACCGGCTTTGGATCTGCAATGCCATATATGATGCCGGGAGAAAATCCCTGTTGTCGAAGTTTTCGATTGAACCCTTTCCCGGTATTTTCACGAAATTGAACCGTAAAATTCATTTTTCCACCTATTTTTAATTTTTCAACAACTTATTTACGCTAGTTCTTGTCTAATCGACTCAAAGGTAAGTATTGTATTTACTGACAAAACGCAGAATAAAAAAATCCTGCATAAAGAAGAATTCTGAAATTCTGGTAAATTAGAAATGTTAACAGTAAATCAATTAACAGTCAATCTGATCTCTTCGGGTTTTTCAGTTTTACGAAAAAAAGATGGCAGACGATTTATCCTAAATTTGACGGCATTGGGGATGATTCTCCGTTAAAAACCATCTTCACAGGTGCCTTTAATACTCAATTCAAAGATTTTCACAATAAACAAAAAAAAATGGAACCAAAAAAAATTGTTCTGGGCGTTTCAGGAGGTATTGCTGCATATAAAGCTTTAGAAATTGTCCGCCGGATAAAAGACCGTGGTGATGATGTCACTGTTGTCATGACCGAAGCCGCCACGAAATTTGTACAGCCATTAACCTTTCAAACCCTTTCGGAACGTCCAGTAGCAACATCAATGTTTTCCTTAACCCAGGAAAGTCAAATTGGACATATTAAAGTAGGACAAGATGCCCATGCCATACTGGTGGCCCCGGCGACAGCTAATATCATTGCCAAAGCAGCCCACGGAATAGCCGATGATTACTTAAGTACTGTTCTTCTGGCTTGTGATGCCCCCTTATTTATTGCCCCTGCCATGAATGTTAAGATGTGGGAACATCCAGCAGTACAACATAATCTGGATATCTTAAGACAACGAGGTGCCACTGTTATTTTACCTGAATCCGGTTTTTTGGCTTGTGGAACATACGGCGCCGGTCGTATGACTTCGGTAGAAAAAATAGTTGCCGCCCTGAAAGAGGGGCTTGACCAGTCACAGTCGTCCACAAAAAGCAAAGCACAACCATTAGCCGGGATTAAGGTTTTAGTAACGGCGGGTCCCACACAAGAAAAAATTGACGCAGTTCGATATTTGACCAATTTTTCATCAGGAAAAATGGGATACGCCCTGGCAGCTCATTGCAATGAGCTTGGTGCCGACGTTTATTTAGTCAGTGGTCCCACATCACTAGCACCGCCGGAAAACGTTCATATGATTTACGTTCGTTCCGCCGAAGAGATGTACAAAGCTGTCATGGACAATAAGAAAGGTGTAAAACTGATTATTAAAGCAGCTGCAGTTAGCGATTATAGCGTGGATAACCCCAATCCTCATAAAATAAAAAAAAAGGATACCTTGACATTAAAACTGACAAAAAACAGGGATATTCTAAAAGAACTGGGAGCAAAAAAAACTGAAGATCAGTATCTGGTTGGTTTTGCTGCTGAAAGTCAGGATGTAGAAACCTATGCCCGTAAGAAGCTGAAAGAAAAAAACCTGGATTTGATTGTAGCCAACAATATTTTGCAGCCAGATGCCGGATTTGATGTGGATACTAATCGTGTTTTTTTAATTGATCAGGCGGAATGCAGGGAACTTCCCCTAATGTCGAAAGAGGAAGTCGGGAAAAAGATACTGGATAAGATTCTATCCAGCGAGAAGTGGTGTTCGATAATGTAACCTACTCAAAAATATGAGCCGTAGGCATACTATCCATTTCATATCGTGTTGATTCCCAGTGACGATATACGCAAGTCAGGGGATCAATCTTTATTGACTCCACAAACATACCGGCTTTGAATTTTTCTGAATATTCGTTGGGATACGTCTTGATTTCCACCGGCAGTACGATGATTTGATGTCTTTTTTCAGTCACGGTTGCTCCTCAATTTCGCTTAAGCGTTAGCAATTAATAAAACTGACTAAAACCAAACAGTTGGTAGTTTTTTTAGAAAGACAACTAAATTGACTCTCGTCTCACCAACAACTATGGGATTAAATCAATTACCCTAATAAGTGGAAAGAACTTCTTCGATATTATATATATGACACCACCCTTCTATCAAAATTGAATCTCAAGGAAACTATCAAAAAACAAAAATCGGTTTTTTCCTCACTGATCAACTAGCAAATTAGGATTTTGAATCTACTAGAACGTAACGGCTTTGATTGTATCCGATTCGTCAAAGATCTGCCAACATATTTACGACCCCCAATATACGTCCTTTATACCGGCTTATACAAACCTTTCTTGTTCAAATATCCGTTTTTTCCACACCTGAATAGGGAGAAATGACTATTTTTCATCTCCGTCTTTATCGAAATCCATGATAATAATCGGTTCACAGTTAGAAGATCAATTCATTATATTAGTATCCCAGCCAATATCTAGCGAAAAAATCAATCTTAGAGAAAAAAATCCTCCACTACTACAACCCCTTAGTACTCACGGGACAATATAGTAATAGATAAACTGTTTACCGTTATTCGATCCGTATTTGCAGGTAATAGCGTCGATTTTCCACGGATAAAACCATTGGGGTATTCAGTGGACAATACTTGTTTCCACGGTTTGGATGAATTTACTATCGGAATTTCATACTCCCAATGAGTATTGTCGAAATTCATGGCAACATATATTGAATCACCAATTACTCTGTCTTCTTCCATACCGTCAATCAAAAAAGCCAATGATCTGGATTCCGAATCAAAATCCGGTCGATTGATTCGGGTATTATGCCAACTAATATCTTGTATTTTTGAATAGTTATTTACTTTTCCGGTGAAAAAATTATCTCTTCGCAAAACTGCATGAGTTTTTCTGAAACGAATCAGGTATTTCCAAAATAGGAAAAGATCGCCATTAGTGTGGAGTAGATCCCAATCTAACCAGGAAATTTCATTATCCTGACACCATGCATTGTTGTTTCCCAATTGTGAGTTTCCAAATTCATCACCAGCCAAAATCATGGGAGTGCCCTGACTAAGCATTAATATGGTTGCCATGTTCATAATCTGTTTAAATCGTTTCTTCCTTATTTGCTCATCTTCAGTCTCTCCCTCCACACCAAAATTGAGGGAAAAATTGTCGTTGCATCCGTCACGATCATCCTCACCATTTTCCAAATTGTGCTTTCGGCTGTAAGACACAAGATCCATCATGGTAAATCCGTCGTGAGCAGTAATAAAGTTGATGGAATGGTATGGGTTTCTTTCGGAATGTTTGTATAAATCCTCACTGCCGGAAATTCGGGTGGCCACCTCTCCTGTTATTCCAGCTTCACCACGGCAGAACCTTCTAATAACATCTCTGTATCGACCGTTCCATTCAGCCCATCTTTTGGAAGCCGGAAAGCTACCCACCTGGTACAATCCCGCAGCGTCCCATGCTTCCGCTATAATTTTCACTCCAGATAGCACCGGATCTTTAGCAATTAACTCCAGCAAAGGTGGATTGGGTAAAACAGTCCCATTTTCGTCCCGGCTGAGAATGGAAGCCAGATCAAAACGAAAACCATCCACATGCATTTCTATGACAAAATAACGTAGCGAATCCATGATCATTTTTCTAACTACCGGGTGGTTACAGTTCATGGTGTTCCCGCAACCTGAGTAATTCTGATAATCGGCAAATTCATCAAGGATATAATAAATACTATTTTCAAATCCTTTAAAATTATAAGTGGATTGATTTTTGTCCCCTTCTGCTGTGTGGTTAAAGACAACATCAAGTATGATTTCAATGCCTTCGACGTGCAGTGCTTTCACCATTTGTTTAAATTCAGCTACCACACCATTATTTTTACCATTATTGGCATAGGCAGACTTCAGGGCAAAAAAATTGATGCTGCTATAACCCCAGTAATTTAAAAGTCTTTTTTTTGTTTTTGGATTATAAAAATCACAATCTGTTTCATCAAACTCATGCACCGGCATTAATTCAACGGCAGTAACCCCTAACTCTTTTAAATGGTCAATCTTATCAACAATCCCCTGAAAGGTGCCCGGGTGTGCAACGGATGAATTGGGATGTTGACTAAAGCCACGGACGTGAAGCTCATATATAATAGTATCGTTCAACGGTATTTTTAACGGACGATCATTTTCCCAATCAAAATCGATTTCCGAATAATACCCCAGTTTTTTTGAATGTCTGCTTCTTTTTCCCCAAGTATCAAGACCTGAAATAGCCGTAGTATAAGGATCAATCAATGGAATATTTTTTTCAAAAAGATGCCCTTTTTCCGGTTGATAGGGACCATCAACACGGTAAGAATAATGGAAAGCTGGCGGAAGATCTCTCAGCAATATATGCCAAACATCACCGGTTCTGTTGAGTTCGGGATCAAGGCTAATTTCAATATCCGGTGTATTTTGTTGATATAGATACAATTGAAGTACAACATCGGTTGCATTTTTAGTATATACAGCAAAATTATAGCCCCGGCTATTCCGGCTAACTCCGAAAGGCAGTGGAGTACCTGGTAATTTTAGCGGTAAAAACTTCATGGCAAGCTATTTGAGAAAAGTATGTAACATTTTGAAAATTTTCATTTTCTTCTAAATAAAAATCCACACCATTCATTCAAAGCCCATTCATACAGCAATTCAGTATCTGTAGCAATTTCATGAGATAGTATATCATTTTTTTCTTTGATGAGAATACCGCTGAGCAAAAGAAAACCCTTGTTCTTTGTTAAACGCAGCAAATCCGGTATAAGCCTTGTCAGTAATACCGTTTCAATATTTGCCATCACCAGATCCGCTGCTTTGTCCAGCTGGGCAGGACCGCCTTGGATAGTTGTACACAGGTTTTTTTCACATCCTGACAGTTCCATGTTGCGTTCAACTTCGGCTAAAGCATCGGCGTCGATATCAATAGCAGTGACATTGACCGCACCAGACAAAATCGCTCCAATGGTCAGAATACCGGAACCTGTTCCCACATCAATGACTGTATTAAATTCATGTTTTTCTCTTAACATTTCCAAAAGCTGTAACGCCAGGTTGGTTGATTCATGATATCCGGTTCCAAATCCAAACCCCGGATGGATGACAATCTCCTTTTTACCCGGAAATGATTTTTCCCAAGGCGGTCGAACAAGAAATGATTTTCCCACCGGTAACGGCTTAAAATGCTTTTTCCAGTTAGATTGCCAATCTTGAAATGCTTTCTTTTCCAGATATATTTTTTTTAAACCATGCTGTTGACCGGCTAAGTGATTAGAAATGTCTTTAATAATTTTTTGAGGGTTTTCGGACTCGGCAGGAAAATAAACTTTGAAAACCATCTCCTCCATTTTATTTTTATCAATCTCTTCAATGCCGGACGCATTGTTTTCAAATAGATAGTAGGAAATGATTTCAAATGATTCAATGGCACAGGACAGAGTAGCTTCCCAGTACCAGCCATTCTTTTTATCGTTTGGGTTCATAATTGCGACTGTTTTTTACCTTATTCATTTATTTCACAGTGTTTTGTTTTATCAATAAGATAAAACCTCCATGACGTTTTTTACTGAAAAACTAAAATCGAATTGATATCAATATAGATACAGCGTAAATTTTACAAAAAGCAAATTTTCCATCTGTCGGTATGACATTCAACCAAAGCATAGTCAATTCTAAATGAAAAGGAGAGATAAACCAAATTCCCTTCCTATATCCATCAACCGCTTTAATATTTACCGGCAATCAAACAAAACAATCTCCAACATCAGATTATTATTCCCAAATCAACCATGGAATCGATATCATAAATGATATATGTATGAATCAAAATATGGGTTCCATTATCGCCATTAACCATCAAACCGCAGGTTCCGTGTGAAAATACTAGATCACGTTATTGAGTCTCAACAATTCGATGAGGATGTCCTAGAAAAAATTTTTTCCATGGCTGATGAGTTACGCGTCAGCATCGATAATTACCAGATGCCGGGTAAAATCCTGGCAACACTTTTTTATGAACCTTCCACCAGAACACGTCTTTCCTTTGAATCTGCCATGCTTCAGTTGGGAGGCAGGGTGATTTCAACGGAAAGTGCCAAGGAATTTTCATCTTTTTCCAAAGGTGAATCTCTGGAAGATTCCATCAAAGTAATATCCGGCTATTCCGATATCATTGCGCTACGGCATTTCGAAATTGGAGCAGCCAAACGAGCATCCCTGGTCTCTGACGTACCGATTATCAATGCAGGCGATGGAGCCGGACAACACCCCACCCAGGCGTTGTTGGATCTATACACCATCAAACGCCATTTTTCAGATCTCAACGGAAAAACCATCACCTTGGTTGGTGATTTAAAATATGGCCGAACCACACGAAGTCTTTGCTATCTATTGGGACGTTTTTATAAAGTCAAACTGAATTTTGTTGCACCTGAAATTTGTACAATGGCCGCCGATATTCGCACATATCTTAATGAAAATGGTGTAGAATGGAAAGAAAAAGATTTTCACGAAGCTATCGAGGAATCGGATTGTATTTATATGACAAGAGTTCAAAAAGAACGATTTCTCGATATGAAGAATTATACTAAAGCTGCCAATAAATATAGGATAGACCAGACCACCATGCCCCTGTTTAAAAAAGATGCTATCATTATGCACCCACTCCCCAGGGAAAAAGAGATCAGCCCAGAAGTGGATGAAGATCCCAGAATGATCTATTTTGAGCAGGCAAAAAACGGAGTTTGGATTAGAATGGCGTTAATGGCCCTGCTTTTGAATGGTCAATAATATGGGTAACACTGAATCCTATATATGCTATAGTAACAAGGAACACTCATTTGTTTTATCTGAACAATTATTTTTTGATTGATTCCAATATCCTGGTTCGTATTTAGCCGATACTTGAAACTTTTCGTTTTTTTCTCTAAGCTCACATTAAGAGCAAATAAAAGCCGGACTATTAAATTATTCTGTCAAATATTCAAATGAAAAATCCGGAAGCGTATAGATAAGCACTATCAAAGAGCTGTGAGTGCATAACTTGAATGATTTTGTTAACTCACAAAATCTCCCAATTGAGGTAACCCATTGTACAACTCCAAAAACGATATAGAAGATATCAGTATCTTGATGCAGGATATTCGGGAAGGAAAAATTTCTAGAAACAAGAATTACTATACCTTAGCCAAGAATAAGGAATTCAACCTCTTTAAAAGAGCCAAACTTTTGCTCTCCCTGATCGAAGACCTAAATCGAACAGCGAAAATAAGGGGAAACACCATTGAAATCAGTAGAAAAGATGAACAAGTTGAAATAAAGTTATTTAATCCAACCTTAAAATATAACAGAAAGGTTGTTGTTTCCTCTGCCGAATTGGAATTAATAACATCCCAGACGGATGTAATTTGTGTTGATTCGGGATAAGATGTTTCATTTCGCAAGAAGAACACACAAAGGTATTTTACTGAGGTAGGAATGCAATTATCCAAGGATATCTTCTTAAAACTTAAGCAGAGTGTTTCATTTTTCTCCACTTTTTCCGACGGAGAATTGCTTGCGTTACTTAAATTAGCTGTTAGCGAGACTTATTCGGACGGGGATGTTGTCTTTAAAGAAAATTCCAGAGGTGATAAAATGTATATCATCCTGACTGGAAATGTCAAAATAACAAAATATCTGGGGAATAAAAAAGAAGAAGTATTGGTAACATTGGGTCCGGGCGCATGTTTCGGTGAAATGGGAGTAATTAATCAATCACCTCGTTCCGCTAGTGCAATAGTTGAAGGTGAAAATGCTGTTCTTTTGGTTATAAAAGAAAGCCTGTTATCCCAAAATAATATGTTACTTGCATTCAAACTATACAGAAATTTCGCCACAATGCTGGCAGAAAGGCTTAGGAAAACCAATGAAAAATTTCAAACCGCAACGGTGGGAGACCAGAATACAAGTGCTCAATTAAAAGAGGTGCTTAAAAAGCGGTTGGAAAAAGGACAAACATTAAAAGGGGCAAATTTAAAGGGGGCGGATCTGTCCGGTGTTTTTCTCAACAACGCCGATTTACAAGAGACAGTCTTTATGGGTTCCAAACTTAACGAAACGCGATGCAAGCATACCAATTTTTCGAAAGCTAATTTTATTAATTCCGAACTGACATCGATTACGTTTGAAAACACGGATTTCTCAAGAGCCGATTTTACAGGTGCTAAATTCAATAGGGTTGATTTCCGCTCCTGCAACATGTCTGGTGCAATATTTATCGGTGCGGAACTATCCGATTCCTACCGATGGAACGAGGGTGGAAAACCGGATGAAGATGCGGTTCCTACCGGGCATGATTCCGAAAAGTCCTCAAAAAAGAAAAACTGATTCGCCTTGCAGTACTCACTGTATTTTTCCCAACCATCTTTTATCCTGTTCATTAGAGTTTATATGACTTCGATAAGCATGATTGCGCGCACCATTGCACTCATCTCAGTAGTATTGCCAACAATCACAAATATTGTTATGGCAGCCGAACAGCTAAAAAATCAGAGTGTATTGGACCCGGCCAAAATCAAATTCACCCATCGAATGAGTCAGTCAGAAAAAAACTTTGCCTGGAGCGATACCTACTATAAAAGTTTCAAAAAAACCAAAGAACCAAGATACTTGGGATTGGCTGCCAATCATTGTCTGAAAGCAATTTCCATGCTTCATGATACCCAAATGCTGCTATCAAGAACCACACGATTTTATAACCAGGCAGATAAAAAAAGACTAAGAGCATGTGAATTTTATAAACTATTACAACAGAAATCGTTTCTTCTACCTCGTTTTTACCATTTAAAAAGTAGTGGTATTCAATGTCAAAAAGAACTTCGATACCGATATAAAGAGCAAAACCAATAAATAATACAAACGCCTATGCTGCAGGACATCCTAAACAAATATATAATGTTGTTGCTGGAAAAAATAAAACAAAGTGACAGCATCGACGAAGCGATCATTAAAAAGGCGATTGAATTCGGTAAGAATGCCCACAAAGGGCAGTATCGAAAATCAGGAGAGATGTATTTTGTCCATCCCTTACGGGTAGCCATTAAAGCCATAGATTACAACCTGGATATTTATACAGTCATCTCTTCACTGCTTCATGACGTCATCGAAGACACGGAAGGAAAAAGAGAGAAAAAGAAACTTGATAAGGAGATCCAAAAACTATTTGGAAAAACCGTTTCAAACTTGGTCAATGCACTGACTAAAGTTCAGGAGAATCAAAATCTGACACTATACAAGATTTTCCAATTAGGAAATATTGATTTCAGAGTAATTCTGGTTAAACTGCTGGATCGTCTGGATAACCTATCAGACCTCAATTATCTGACAAGAGATAAACAACGACGAATTTGTCAGGAAACTACAGGAATTTATGCAGAAGTGGCGCATGGTCTTGGTTTAATAGATATTGAAGAGGAATTGAAAGATAGGGTCTTTAAAATTCTCTACCCTATCAGCTATCAACGCATATCAGATAATATCGACCAATTTTATAAAGAACGGGCTGTGGCTATTCAGAAAATCATCAAACAGATAAAAGCCAACACTCCACCCGATTTGGTCGTCTCTATCGCACCTCAATATGTCAGACCTCAGGAATATCTCTTCAACCGCCAGGAAATTGTAAAAATTCTAAACGCCATTATTATTGAAACCAATGAACCAATCAATTGCTACCAAATCCTGGGAGCTATCCATACCAGCTTTCGTTCCATCCCCATGAGTATTTATGACTATATCTCCAATCCCAAGGCTAATGGCTGGCGTGGATTATCAACAAAAGTGAATATCAATGGAGAGCCCATACAAATATTTATCGTCACCATGGAGTTTCATGAAAGTAATCGGAAGGGAATCTTAACCTTGCTGCAGGAAGGCATCTATCAATCTGAAAATTACAATGAATTCCTTCAATTATACCTGGATGTGGCTTCGGATAACCTGCGTATCGATGATGTATTTCGCTACAGTAAAACGAAAACCATTCAAACCATGACACCTGACGGAGATATTATCGAGCTGAGATATGGTGCCACTATTTTAGATTTTGCCTTCACCATCCATTCTGAATTGGGTTTGAAAAGCGTCGGCGGAATTATTGATAGTGTGCGATACCCGAGAAATAAAATACTGGAAGATGGAATGGTAGTAAAAGTCATTATCTCCGACTCAGTAACCGCCGAAAAAAGCTGGATCAATGATGTGGTCATGCCCAAATCTCGAAAGGAGATCCTGAAACACCTGACACACAAGAAAGGGAAATAATCATTTGTGGGACAGACATGTGTCCATCTGAACATATATCGGCAAATCTACCTGCATTGCCTCAAATAAAGACCTCCTATAGCAACCTGTCCACATTAGATCCAGATAACTTCTGATGCAATCTGACCACATTGCCAACAATGATCAGACTAGGTGGTTTAATCTCATGATTATCCACAATGGTGGACAATTCAGAAATAATACCGGTATAAACCTTCTGGTTTTTTGTGGTACCTTTTTGAACAATGGCCACCGGCATGGTCGGTGACATGCCGTGATCAATCAGCCCATTGGAAATTCTTTCAACATTGGCCACTCCCATATAAAACACAATGGTCTGATTGGGTTGGACCATGGCTTCCCAACTGAGGTTGATACTACCATCTTTCAAGTGACCGGTCACAAGAATACATGATTGAGCATAATCACGATGGGTTAAAGGAATACCGGCATAAGTGCTACAGCCGGAAGCAGCCGTCACACCGGGAACGACCTGGAAGCTGATGCCTTCATCAATCAACATTTCAATCTCTTCTCCTCCTCTCCCAAAGATGAAAGGATCACCCCCTTTCAGCCTGACAACCATTTTCCCCTGTTTGGCCAGATCGACAAGCTTCTGATTAATCTGATCCTGCGGCAACGTATGTTCCGCCATTTTTTTACCCACATAAATCAATTCAGCATCCCGCCGTGCATAATCAAGAATAGCAGGGAAAACCAACCGGTCATAAACAATTGTATCCGCATTCTGTATAAGACGCAGGGCTCTTACTGTCAGCAAATCTGGATCACCGGGTCCGGCACCTACAAGGCAAACTTCTCCCAGTTTTATCGGTTTTTCCTGTTCCCCATCAAATTCATTTTTTATAGCGTCTTCCGCCTCTTTTTCCTTACCGGACAGAAACATCTCAATGATGGGACTGGCAAATATTCGATTCCAGAAGTTACGGTTTTCCAGTCTGCTGAGCTTACGTTCTTTAGCCTTATTTCGAAGCCCTCCAATCAACTTTGCCAAACGGCCATATGATAACGGCAGCATGGCTTCCAATCTTGATCGAATGATTCGGGCCAATGTGGGGGAAGCCCCACCGGTGGAGACAGCGATCAATAGAGGAGATCGATCAATAATCGACGGCATGGTAAACGTGCAGAGTACCGGACAATCCACTACATTGACCGGGATATTATTTTTCCGCGCCAGTTCGGACATGTTACGACGAATGGTGTCATCTTCAGTGGCAACAATCACGATTTTAAATTGATTGATTTCCTCTTCCAAAATGGGGTCGTGCTGATGACGAATTTGATTACTTTTGGCCAAGGCTTCAATAGTTGGATTCAACGATTGAGCTACCACCGTCACGTTGGCCTCCGCCTTAAGCAAGAGCATTATTTTGGCATTGGCGATCTCTTCTCCCCCCACCACAAGGCAGGGTTCATCTTTCAAATTGAGGAAAACAGGTAAAAAATCCATAATAGTATAATAGTGAACAATCGGTTAAAATAACGTCTTTCATAAAATGAAGAGATCCTTTGCTTCAAGCATGTTACCGGGCGGCTTATCAATTCAGAATGACAGCTGGTCGGACATTATTGCATAATTATCTTATTTAATTCAAATCTCTTCGAAATTATAGCCAAGAAGTGAATCCTCTATAATATAAATTTACATCATCCAAAAAGTATTGTTTCTCACTCGGTATGCAATCATTGATTCTTATCATCTGTCTCAAAAGCCTTGAGTTAAAATTGCCAAGAATCAATAATTATTCCATCTGCTTAAGTTAAAGTAAATTATGGCTTGAAGGCTTATGGTCAGCATAGTACCTTAATTAGTATAAAAAATGAACAAACATATTACTTGAATGTGGAAACCCTTCGCCAAGGAGTTTCTTTTTTTCGCAAGCAAGTCAACATTAATCTCAAAAAAGCAGGGTAAAATGACTATATCTTCTGATTCATTATTGTGTCCAAAGCTCAAACTGTTTCGAAAAGGAAAAGTAAGAGAGGTATATGATTTTGACGACAAATTGTTGATCGTTGCCACAGACCAGATATCAGCTTTTGATGTAGTTCTTCCCAGTCTTATCAATGGAAAAGGTATCCTTCTAAATAAAATATCCAATTTCTGGTTTGATTTCTCCAGTGGCATCATAAAAAACCATATTATTTCCGAAAACGTATCCGATTTTCCTCCTGAATGTCAGGAATATAAAAGTGTTCTTAAAGATCGATCGATACTGGTTTGGAAAACAAAAATGATCGAGCTGGAAGCCATTGTCAGGGGATATTTATCCGGTTCGGGTTTCAAGGATTATCAAAACAGCGGAAAAATCTGTGGTATTCAATTACCAGCAGGCCTTCAAGAATCAGCCAAACTGGAAGAGCCTATTTTTACTCCGTCTACCAAAGCTAAGGAAGGTCATGATATGAATATTCCGGAATCAGAGCTAAGGAAACAAATAGACGGCGACATTATTGATCAGATAAAGGAAAAATCGATTACTTTATATAAAAAAGCAGCGGAATATGCATTATCTAGAGGTATCATCATCGCTGATACAAAATTTGAGTTTGGTCTATTAAACGGTGAAGTAATCCTTATTGACGAGATATTAACACCGGATTCGTCCCGCTTTTGGCCTGCTGATGAATATCAGCCCGGGCGATCCCAAAAAAGTTTCGATAAGCAGATAATTAGAGATTATCTGCTGACCCTTGATTGGGACCGCAATCCACCGGGACCTGAATTACCCAATGATATTATCGAAAAAACAGTAGCCAAATACCAGGAAGTCCATGATAAACTGAGTCGTTAAAGGTATATAGTAATGAAAACAAAAATAATCGACTCACTGATTTCTATTGGGGCTGTAAAGTTTGGTATGTTTACCCTTAAATCGGGCATAGAATCACCTGTTTACCTTGATCTACGAATTATTGTCAGTTATCCTAAATTATTACAGGATATTGCAAGTGCCCTGATTGAACTGGCATCCGATTTAATATATGATAAAATAGCAGGTATACCTTATACGGCACTTCCCATTGCATCTGCTTTTAGTCTAGCTTCCGGTATTCCAATGATCTACGCCCGAAAAGAAAAAAAAGATTATGGAACTGCCAGACAAATTGAAGGCGTGTGGAAGCCAGGTGAAAAAGTTCTTATCATCGACGACTTGATCACCAATGGAGAATCAAAATTTGAAACATTTTCAGTTTTTGAACAAGCCGGATTAACAACAAAAGATGTCATCGTTCTTATCGATCGTGAACAAGGCGGTAAGGAAAAACTGAAAAGCAACGGCTATCAACTGTTTTCCGTCATATCCATTGTAGAAATCCTGGATAGAATGAAAAAACAAAGTCAAATCGATAAATCGCTGTATGACAAAACACTTCAATTTCTTTCAGATACGAAGGGATAGAAAAAAGTTTCATCTAGAAGTACAAATCGAACAAAATCATCTAAAACTTATATATAAATATATATTAATTAGAGGTACTTCACATTAACAAACAGTTTCAATTTATACTTCCTCCTATTATTCTAAAAACTATAAACCCCGGAGAAAGCAAGTGAACAGCAGATCGCTATTAACAGCTCTGGTCCTACTGGTTCTGTTTTTTACCTTAGTCAATAACTTCAACAATTGGCAATCCTCGTCCGCCATAAATCTGCCTTACAGTGAGTTTTTGTCATCCTTGGATCGGGGACAAGTCCGCAGTGTCGTTATTAGTGGTGACGTCATTAGAGGAATCAAAAATTCCAACGAAGAATTTAAAACCATCACCACCTATGATGCGGACTTGATCAACAATCTTCGCACTCACAAGGTAGACATCATGATCGAAGATGAAGATGATACACCTTGGTATTGGGTATTATTACTTCAATGGGGCCCGCTATTATTGTTGATCGGTGTTTGGATATTTATGATGAGACGAATGCCGGGCTCGGGTAAAATCATGTCCATTGGAAAATCAAAAGCCCGAAAATATGAAGATCAAGGACTAAATATCACCTTCAAGGACGTGGCCGGTGTTGAAGAAGCCAAGGAAGAATTAGTTGAAATCGTTGAATTTTTAAAGGACCCGGCCAAATTCCAAAGACTGGGGGGTAAAATCCCCAAGGGCGTATTAATGATTGGTCCTCCAGGAACGGGAAAAACATTGCTGGCCAAAGCTGTTGCCGGAGAAGCAGGTGTACCATTCTTCAGCATTTCAGGTTCCGATTTTGTTGAAATGTTTGTTGGTGTCGGAGCAAGCCGGGTACGAGATCTTTTTGAAGAGGGACATAAAAATGCACCCTGTATCATATTTATTGATGAGGTCGATGCAGTTGGTCGCCATCGCGGTGCCGGCCTGGGAAGCGGTCACGACGAAAGAGAACAGACCTTGAATGCACTATTAGTCGAAATGGATGGTTTTGATGGCTCCGAAGGCATTATTACAATTGCCGCCACCAATCGGTCAGATATACTTGACCCCGCCTTACTGCGACCAGGACGCTTTGACCGACAGGTACATGTGGGGCTACCGGATATCAACGGCCGAAAAATGATTTTGGAAGTGCATAGTAAAAAAATAGTACTATCGGAAGAAACAGACCTAAGTGTTATTGCCAAAAGAACACCGGGATTTTCCGGTGCCGAACTGGCAAACCTGGTAAATGAAAGTGCCCTGAGAGCCGCCCGCTTAAACAAAAAAGCCGTCACCCTGGAAGAAATGGAGTGGGCCAGGGACAAAATAATGATGGGAGCTGAGCGTCGATCCATGATCTTAAAAGAAGAGGAGAAATCTGCTATAGCCTATCACGAAGCCGGGCATGCACTGGTAGCTTTTTATACGGAAAAAGCAGACCCTATCCACAAAATTACCATAATTCCTCGTGGCCAAACTCTTGGAGTAACTTCCTATCTTCCGGAAAGGGATCAATTAAGCCTTGAAAAAGAAGCTCTCATCGCTAAAATGACTGTTACCATGGGCGGAAGAGCAGCAGAAGAGCTGGAATTAAAAGATCTCTCCACCGGTGTCGAAAGCGATCTGAAAAAGGTCACTAACATCGCATATCAGATGGTCTGTAAATGGGGAATGAGTGACAAACTGGGGGCGTTATCAATTCCCCAGGGTGACAGCGGTAACTATCTGGCCATCGACTATAACCAGGAAGATCCCGTGTCAGAAGAGATTATGAAGGTGGTTGAAAGTGAGGTGCAAGGATTGTTAAATAAAAGCTACACTAAAGCCAAATCTATTTTGATCGATCATAACGATCAATTAAAAGCTTTGGCCAATCTGTTGTTGGAAGTGGAAACCGTCACCCTGGAACAACTAAGAGAACTATTTAATTCCATCAATCCGGCTGATAGCCCTTCAACAGCGTAATAACAAAACATAAACACTCATTGCCATATTTATATTCGTGATTAACCTGCCATTCGGCAGGTTTGAATATTCCAATCCACATCAGGTAGAGTTTTTCGTATGAAATATCTTTTTCTACGCCTTTTACCCAAAAACCTGGTTAGCCGCCTGGTTGGTCTTTTATCCGATATCCGTTTCCCACGACCTTTTTTACGAACAGTGATTTACCTATATTGTCGATTCTATGATGTTCGGCTGGAAGAGATGAAACTTTCCCTGGAAGAAATGGAGAACTTCAACGCCTTTTTTGTTCGGGAGCTGAAGCCGGGATCAAGACCCATCGACCAAAATCCCAAAAGTGTTATCAGTCCTGTGGACGGCACTATCTCTGAATTTGGTAATATCGAAAACGGATTATTAGTACAGACCAAGGGTGTTTTATATTCTCTGGCAGACCTGGTTGGAAAAAAAGATGCTGTATTGTATGACAAGGGATATTTTGTCACTATTTATCTCTGCCCGGCGGATTATCATCGAATTCACACTCCCATTGCCGGGAAGGTAAATAGATTCAGTTACTTTTCTGGAAATTTATGGCCGGTTAATAACCTGGGGGTCCAAAACGTCGGTGGTTTATTTGCCCTGAATGAACGTATTATTACTCCCATCGAAGGTGTTAAGGGGACTGTCGCTTTAATAAAAGTTGGCGCCACTGTGGTAGGAAGAATCAAAGTGAATTTTAACGATTTGTCATCCAATAGTGGGAAAAAAACTCAACTGCAACTCCCGGTAATTCCCGCCAAGCAGTATAAAAAGGGGGATGAAATCGGCAGGTTCGAATTGGGCAGTACAGTCATCCTGTTGTTTGAGAAAGACCGGTTTACGCCCGAAGATCTTTATAATGGAAAAAAGATCCAGTTGGGTCAGGTAATCGGGTACTTATAACTCCTTTGAATTTGGCATATCGGTGTCAATTGGAAAAATCACCGAATAGCCTAAAGAGACTTAGTTATTGACAAGCTTAGCCATTGATCAAATTGGGCAAATGCTGAAAATTCGTCTTTGTAATCCGACTGGAAATCCATTCTTTCCCGTGTCACAGGATGTGGGAAGGATAAACGGGATGCATGTAACAACTGACGAATGATTTTTCCATAAGGAGGGAAAACGGGTTCGGATTCACCCTTTAAGATACTAAGAAACGTTTCATCCGATTGTCCATAAAGTTTATCGCCCAGTATTGGAAAGCCGATATGCTCTGCATGGCATCGAATCTGATGTGTTCGACCGGAAAATGTCTTTACCTGGGCAAGGGTCAGCCCATTAAAAACACGCTCAGCCCTGAACAGACTTTTAGAAGGTTTCCCCTTCGAATCAACTACTTGTCGAATGCGAACGTTACTTTGTTCGGGAGTGCATTTTTTGATAGGCTGATCGACCAGAATTTCTTCCAGGGAAAACTCACCGATCAGTAATGCATGATACGTTTTTTCCGGTATTTGATTGGCAAACATTTCACCCAGGCGGGTGGCAATTTCCTTGGTACGAGCAATGAGCAATACGCCAGATGTCTCTTTGTCCAGGCGATGAACAGCGTATAACTCGGGAAAAGCTTCCTGTTCTTTGAGGATATTGATCAAAGTGTTGCGATAATACCTTCCCGACTCGGCAATGGGAATATTTCCGTTTTTTTCCACTACCAGTATGCTGTCGTCCAGGTATAAAATGTTATATTTTGTGTCTACAGGAGGTTCCATTGATCTCGGGCGATCATAGCTAATAATGTCACCGCTTTTAAGCACCCGATGAGGCACAACTTTTTTACTATTAACCCGAATAGAACCCTGTTTAATGCACAGTAACCAGTTTTCCTCGTTTTGATAGGGAAATCGCCTGACTAGAAAAACAATTAAGGTTTCATCAATTTTGTGTCGTGTGTAGCTAAACGTTTGCATATAAAATTACCTATTGATACATCATCAAGGGACTTAGTTAGTGCCTGAACAAAAAATCTTCATATTCAGACTATGTGGCCATCATCTTGAGAAGCTTTTAGTGAGTGTTTACAATATTCGGTTCATCTGGTATTTCCCTCAGAAAAATAGGCTGAGACACATCACCAACTAATTGAATTATTGTTACAGAACCCTGTTCGTATTAACAAAAACTAATTATATCGTATTGTTATGATTGCTAATTTACTGTTTGTCTCTTCCGATGATTTTCCAATTGAAATCACTCGTCATTTTGAGAAATCGGGATTCTCATGTTTTTATTCCAGGGGAGTACTAAAAACACGAGAAATCCTGGAGTCACAAAACATCGATACTATTATCTGGCTATTCCTAGCTCATGAGATTGCCCTGGCAAAAGACTTGTTAAAGGTTTTTAACCGGCATTCGAAAATTCCGATTATCTTTATCACTCAAACATATGAAGAATTGGATTTTGCAGAAGATATAAAAGGGCTCTTTGCCAATCTTGATTTAAATGATGACATTGATGATATTATCAAAACCGTAGAAACCGCATGCAATCAGTCAATCATCATAGAAAAACAGCCCGCAGTTAATGAAACCCATGAGATCGATTTTAAGAATGCAGTATCACAAATCATCACAGATCCCGAATCGCTGACAGATGTCAAAATAAATGATAATCCCCTGCAACAAATAGATCTTTGGGAAGCCGTTGACAGGAGTGAAAAAAAAATTCTGTCTAAAGAGCTGGCAGACGATGCAGAAGAGGGAGTGGAAACGAAACCTGAGAAACCACTGTTACCGAAGTTGAAAAAAATATTGGGCAGACGATGAATCAATTATGATTCACAATCACAATCAAAACAACTGATCACTTTGTTTCCTTGGGCATCTTTAACACAACTATCTGGTAATTCCGGGTTACCTCCACAGTGTCCTTTGATTTGCCGACCGTTAATGATAACTCCCAAAGACAAACCAACCATGGAAACGGCAAAAATGGCCATAGCCAATAGTATTTCCATTATTGTTCCGCAGCAGAATGTAAAAATCGTATAAATTCAGGTGTCATTTTTTCTTCCAGTTTACCTGCTTTTCGAATCATTAAAAAGACGGGAAGACCCATTTTTTCTGCCAGCCGATACCCTTTTTCATGCCCCAGCACCATAATGGCGGTTGAAAAAGCATCCGCCGTCATACAAGAGGGATGAATCACTGTAACCGATACCAGATCATGATCAACGGGCCAACCCGTATTCGGATCAATAGTGTGGGAAAAACGCTTGCCGTCGATTTCAAAATAGTTGCGGTAATCCCCAGATGTTGCCATACCGTTATCCTGCATGGTAATGACTTTCTGAATCTGCCGTTGCATAACTTCCGGTCGCTCAATGGCTACAATCCATGGTGTTTGATTATTTTTCCATCCGCCTGTTCTTATTTCACCACCGATTTCCACTAAATATCCCCTGGGGTTACTTCGTTTTAAATATGCTGCCACCCGATCAACTGCATATCCTTTTGCGATGGCAGAAAGATTTAGCATAATGTTTGGATTTTTTTTTCTGATAGCCGGTGGCTTTTCTCTAATACTGATTTCTTGAAAATTAACGTTCTTCAGAATTTTATTGATTTTGTCGCTGGTAGGTATTTCCCGATTTTGCTGACTTCCACCAAATCCCCACAATTCGATAATACCACCCAATGTAATATCAAAAGCCCCATCAGACAACCTGGATATCCTGTCAGATTCAGAAATAACTGCCAACAGTTCCGGTGAAATCTCAAACCAATCCGTTTTTGCAGATTGATTAAACTTGGAAATTTCCGAATTTGGTTCAAAAACCGACATTGTTTTTTCAACTTCGGCCAGAATCTTTTTGATTTCCTGATGAATTTTATGGGATTGTTCTTCTTTTGATAAACCGGAGATTTTTATGGAGTAGGAAGTCCCAAGGGCAAATCCGACAAATTCGATCGGTTTCTGATTCCCTGTCCAGAACTGGCAACCAGAAAACCATACGAGGATAGTCAAGTAAGTAGTAATAAAACGACACCCAAAGACACTATTTAACCAACCAAAACCTTTTTTACCCACCAAAATCATCCAATAATATATTTTCAGGCTCAACCCCCAGATTATCCAACATGTTAACAACAGCAGAGTTCATGAGCGGAGGACCGCACATATAAAACTCACAATCTTCAGGTGCTGGATGATCTTTCAGGTATTCTTCATATAACACTTGGTGTATGAATCCGGTTAAACCCGTCCAGTTGTCTTCCAATAAGGGTTCCGATAAAGCGGCATACCATTTGAAATTTTTATTTTCTTTTTGAAGCTGGTCGAACTCTTCCACATAAAACATTTCCCGATAACTTCTGGCCCCATACCAGAAAGAGATCTTACGATTTGATTTTATTCGCTTCAACTGATCGAAAATGTGAGATCTCATTGGTGCCATACCGGCACCACCGCCGATAAATACCATCTCCGCATCAGTTTCTTTGGCAAAGAATTCACCGAATGGACCGGATATGGTTACCTTGTCACCAGGTTTTAAGTTAAAAATATAGGATGACATAATGCCCGGAGGTACATTTTCAGGTGCTCGAGGAGGAGGAGTGGCGATTCTGACATTCAGTTTTATCACCCCCTTTTCACCCGGGTAATTGGCCATGGAATAGGCCCGAACAGTAGTATTTTTTACATTGGAAACATAACGCCAAATATTATACTTATCCCACTCTTCTTGATACTCTCTTTCAATGTCAAAATCCATATACCTTAATTTATGTGGCGGACATTCTATTTGGATATAACCACCGGCACGAAAATCGACGTTTTCTCCTTCCGGAAGTTTCAGGGTCAGCTCTTTAATAAAGGTTGCCACATTGGGATTAGAAACAACTTCGCACTCCCATTTTCTGATAGAAAAAATTTCGGGTGGAATCTCGATCTTCATATCACTCTTGACCATGACCTGGCAAGATAGGCGCATACCGGCCCTAGCCTGTTTTTTATTAATATGAACAGTTTCAGTGGGCAGAATGTCGCCGCCGCCATCCAGTACAATACACTCGCATTGAGCACATGTTCCACTACCACCGCAGGCTGAGGGCAGATAAATCTTTTTGCTGGCTAATGTGTTCAGGAGTTTATCACCGGCGGACACGACGATAGCGTTTTCTGGATCGGCGTTAACCTGAATGGTCACATCACCTGTGATCACCAATCGTGACCTGGCAAATAGTATGATGACTACCAGACTAAGTACAATGGCGGTAAACATGACAACACCCAAATAGATCTCAACCATTCTTCTTCCCTCTATTAATACAAACTGTTGTTAACGATCCCATTTCACCAATAATTGAACGATGTCCCCGATATAACTGGTTAATGTATCTTGCATCACAACTAAATACCGGAGAAAGACATAAAAGCGATTGCCATTAGACCGACGCTGATAAAGGTGATCCCCAATCCTTTTAAACCGTCTGGAACATCGCTGAACCTCATTTTCTCCCTAATTCCGGCTAAAGCTACAATGGCTACTGCCCAGCCGGTTCCACTTCCCAATCCAAAAACAACGCTTTGTCCAAAATCGTAATCCCTTTCCACCATAAACAGCGATCCGGCAAGAATAGCACAGTTGACTGTGATCAGCGGTAGAAAAATACCCAATGCGTTGTATAGTTTAGGCACGTATTTGTCCAAAAACATCTCCAAAATCTGAACCATGGCTGCGATAACCCCGATATAACTGATTAATCCGAGAAAGCTAAGATCAACTTCAAATCCAGCCCAAGCCAGGGCGCCTTCTCTCAAAACGAAATTATAAATCAGATAATTGGCCGGCACAGTAATAGTTTGAACAACAATGACAGCAATACCCAACCCCAATGCGGTTTCAACTTTTTTGGAAACCGCCAGAAACGTACACATCCCCAGAAAAAATGCCAAGGCCATATTCTCAATAAATATGGCTTTGACGAATAAGCTTAAATAGGCTTCCAGCATATTAATTTTCCTCTTCTATCTGATCTTTCTTCCATATCCGCAATGCCCAGATGAAAAATCCAATTAAGAAAAATGCACTTGGTGGCAGTAGTAAAAGCCCATTGGTCTGATACCATCCCCCTTCGTTGATGGGGGTCAAAATATTATATCCCAGAAGCTTCCCTGTTCCAAAGAGTTCTCTGACAATACCGACTGCAAAAAGAATGAGACCATAACCCAAAGCATTTCCAAGCCCATCGAAAAAACTGAGTACAGGACCGTTTTTCATGGCGAAAGCTTCGGCACGTCCCATTACAATACAGTTGGTAATAATAAGCCCCACATAAACCGATAATCGTTTACTAATATCAAAGGCATAGGCCTTTAAAAATTGATCTACAATAATGACTAAGGAAGCAATAATCGTCATTTGTACGATAATCCGAATATTGGTGGGGATGGAATTGCGTATCAGGCTAACGGATAAATTGGACATACTGGTAACAAAAATCAAAGCCGCTGTCATGGCAATGACAGTATCCATTTTGCTGGTCACTGCCAATGCAGAGCAGATACCAAGTATTTGAAGTGCAATTGGATTGTTATTAAAAATGGGCTCAAAAAGAACCTCGCTGATTTTAGCCATTGGTTACTCCTTGATTTCTTATTTTAGTCAAAAATTTGCCGAATCCATCTTTACCAAGCCAGTATAACATAAGATTTTCCACTCCAACTGTGGTTAAAGTAGCCCCGGATAATCCGTCCACTTGATGGATTGCTTCCGGTTTATTCGGATTTACTTTACCTTTCAGAATATCCACCGCCAACTCCCATTTTTTACTAAACATCTTTTTACCAACCCATTGATTCTGCCACCGGGGATTATCAACTTCGCCACCCAATCCAGGTGTTTCACCGTGATCATAAAAAGTAAAACCTTTCACTGTATTTCCATCTCCTTCCAGGGCCAAAAAAGAATACATAGTGGACCACAATCCCTTTCCGTGCATTGGAAGAATGATTGTTTTTATCTTGTCCTCTTCCACCACCAAATAAATCACTGCTGTTTTCACCCGTCTTTTGATATTGGCCAGATCTTTATCCTCGGAAACAGCAATACTTAAATCGGGATCCTTCAAAGCTTTTTTTACATTGTAAGTCTGTGAATTCACACTTTCTACAAAATCACCGCTGTCCAAGTCAACATACTTCACTTGTATTTTTTCAAACATCTCGTCTATCTCTTTCCCTTCTTCAAACAATCCGGCTGCCTTCAAAATATTGGTCTTGGTAAATCGAGCTTTGTTTTTTTCCTGTAATGGTCTCAGTTTTACGGCAGCGGTGGAAACCAAAACCGAGCAAACGATGCACAATAACACCGCCACAGTGATTGTTTTTCCAATGGTATCATTGCTCATTGCGTTGCATCCTCCGTTTAATATTGGCCTTAACCACATAATAATCGATAACCGGTGCCCAAATATTTCCAAAAAGGATGGCCAGCATTGTCCCTTCTGGAAAGGCGGGATTAACAACCCTGATAAGTATCACCATGAAACCGATAAGCAGACCATAGATCCATTTTCCTGTCTGAGTCATGGCAGCCGAAACCGGATCGGTGGCCATAAAAACCAAACCAAAAGCAAAGCCACCTATAACCAGATGCCAATGGGGCGGTAAGAAAAACATGCTGTTTGTCTGACTACCAATGACATTAAACAAAAATGACAACCCTAAAGCACCGATTAACATACCTGCCATAATTCGCCAGGAGCCAATTCCCGAAACAATTAATATCACAGCACCAATCAAACAGGCTAAGGTGGAGGTTTCTCCCATAGATCCCGGAATAAAACCCAAAAAGGCATCCATCCAATCGGTTGATTTAGCCAATGCATCCAAACCACCGGAAGCCACCACACTAAGTGGAGTAGCTCCGCTAAATCCGTCTACTGCCACCCAAACCGAATCACCGGAAATCTGTCCCGGGTACGCAAAAAATAAGAATGCCCTGCCGGTTAAAGCCGGATTTAAGAAGTTCCGTCCGACCCCTCCAAACACCTCTTTTCCGACAACCACTCCAAAACTAATTCCAAGCGCCGCTTGCCAAAAAGGAATATTCGGCGGAAGTATCAACGGAAACAACATGCCGGTTACCAGAAATCCTTCGTTAATTTCATGACCACGAACTATGGCAAAAAGACTTTCCCAGAACCCTCCCACCATGTAAATGAGTATCAACAAAGGAAGAAAATAAACTGCACCGTGAACAATGTTACTGCAAATACTTGTAGCATCGAATCCAATACCCAGATAATTTAAAACGTCACCACGCCAACCGGAAATGGATGAAAGCCCCAATTCTTTCAGAGCAAGATTGGCCTGAAACCCGGTATTGTACATAGAAAACAGAATACATGGCAGTAAGGCAACAACCACAGTAATCATCATTCTTTTTAAATCAATACTATCCCTGACATGGGTCGAATGTTTAGTCACTTCACCCGGCGTGTAAAGAAAGGTATCCACCATTTCATAAATGGCATACAGTCGTTGCAGTTTTCCGCCTTTCTCAAACAAAGATTTTTGTCGATCCAGGATTTTTCTTATAAATTTCATTTAGCCATCCCTTTCAATTCGAATCAGGTTTTTGCGTAAGATCGATCCATAATCGTATTTCCCTGGACATACAAACGTACACAACCCAAGATCTTCTTCATCCAATTCCAAGGCCCCCAAAGCTTGTGCATTGTCAGTATCTTCGACAATCAAAGATCTCAACAGGAATGTGGGCTGGATATCCAAAGGCATAACTTTTTCATACATACCGATGGGTACCATTGTCCGTTTGTTACCCTCTTGCGACGTTGTAAAATCAAATCTCTTCCCCGGGATTAATTTAGAAAGAAATATATTCTTTATTGAAAATTTATTGGCCCCTGGCGCCATCCAACCCAAAAAATCTCGTTTAGTCCCCTCCTCCAACACAGATACTTGAATATGGTATCGCCCAAGGTATGCGAAAGCGTCTTTGGCTGCCCGTCCTGATAAAACGGAACCGGATATAATTCTGTTTTCAGTACCGTTCAGTTCACCCGCCAGCAAATCATCTAAATTAGCACCAATCCGGGTGCGGACCAACTTTGGTTTATTAACGATCGGACCGGCTATAGATATCACTCGCTCCACAAACAGTTTACCTGTGGTAAACAATTTCCCGATGGCAACCACATCCTGATAATTCAGATACCAAACAGTTTTACGTATACTTACAGGGTCAAGAAAATGGATGTGTGTACCGGCCAAACCTGCTGGGTGAACACCACCGAACTCTTCAACCGTTGTTTCAGCCAATTCACTCCCAGGGATACTGCTTCTCGGCGCTTTGCAAAGGTATGTTTTTCCATCCGTCAGTTTGGCAATTACCTTCAAACCGTTTGTAAAAGCTCCCCGCTGCTCATCCAAAATCAATTGAGGGTCGGCAGCTAGCGGATTAGTATCCATGGCTGTCACGAAAATGGAATGGGGTGTCGTGTCAGGACACGGTATTTTGCTATATGGTCGAGTACGAAAAGAAATCCACAAACCTGATTTTACAAGGTTGTTTATAATCTCCTCCCGCTTTAGTTTGCCCAGCTCACTTTCGGAATAGGTATCAAAGACCTCTTCCTCGTCTCCTTCCAATTCGATAACTACCGATTGAAGAACACGTTTTTCCCCACGGTTCACGGCAACCACCTTGCCAGCCCCGGGAGAGGTATAAACCACACCAGCAATCTTTTTGTCCTCGAACAAAACCTGTCCCAATTTTACTTTGTCGCCTGGGTTTACTTTCATGGTCGGTTTCATACCATTAAAATCCGACCCAATTACAGCTACCGACTTGACCCTGTTTCCATCGAAGATTTCTTGCTTTGGACTTCCGGTAATGGGTAAATTTAAACCCTTTTTGATTTGAATCATTTTTTTAATCCCTTTCTCATCATTGCCTTATTCCATACAACCGGCGAGATTTTTGATTCATTTAATAGATGTTAAAAAGGAAAAGAGATGATTTGACTACACATTACACTTTAAACACTTGTATTCACACGTTTTAAGTCAAGTTTTAATATAGCAAAGCCATCTATTTTAGCAATAACAACCTCAAATTATTTATTTTCCTTTTCTTAGTTTTTTTAAATAAAAATCCTTCAAACTTTATCATACTAGCCTGTAAATAGCTACCATATTTACCGAATTAACACTTCTACCTGCATATCATTTCATGCCGTTCTGAATCGATTTCCATCCTCAAAACAACAAGAGCTTTGCACAAATTGTATGACTATCTTTGGCAAAATGGACGTTCCTTGCTTTAACGTCCATTTCTAAATCCCCTGAAATTGAAGCCATAAGACCTTATGTATCTATATAAAACAATATAATGGGAATGTACATCACTAATATTCACCTTAACATTGGAAGATTATCAGTTTAAGCAGGCTGACAAAAACAGGGAGACCTGATAATAATAAATCAAAAAACAAAATATTATGTTTAAATTACCGAAGGAGCAATGATGACAGTTGATGAAATTAAAAGGGAACTCACTCAGATTTCCAAAAGATCTGAAATATTAAAAGGTTATCTTTGAATTGGAAAAACTTGAAGTAGAGATTGATCAACTGGAATTTAACACATCACAGGATGAATTCTGGCAAAAACCCAATGAAGAACGTACAGACACTCTGAAAAAAATCTCCGATATCAAATCTATTCAAGATCGATGGCAGAAGATTCAGACCTTAATACAGGATGCCGAATCAGCCGTTGAACTACTGGAAGTGGAAGAAGATAAGGAACTGGTACAAGAAGTAGAATCCCAAATCAAGGAAATTGAACGGTTGATTCAGCTATTTGAGCTAGGCCATTTATTGGGTGATCCTCAAGATAAAAATAACGCCATTCTTACCATCAATCCCGGAGCCGGTGGAACGGAATCCATGGATTGGGCCGCCATGTTACTGAGGATGTATCGTCGCTGGGGGGATGAAAATGGAGCAAAAGTCAAAGTGCTTGATTTTCAAGCGGGTGAAGAAGCAGGCATTAAGTCCGTTACTATCAGTATCGAAGGGGAATATGTTTACGGAAAACTGAAAACAGAGGTGGGAGTTCATCGCTTGGTCCGCCTTTCGCCTTTTGATACCAATAAACGCCGGCATACATCCTTCGCTTCTGTATTCGTTTATCCTGATATCGAAGATGATATTGATATTATCATCAATGAAACCGAACTCAGAATTGATACGTTTCGTTCCAGCGGAGCGGGAGGCCAACATGTAAACACTACTGATTCAGCTATCCGTATTACGCATTTACCATCAGGAATTGTAGTGCAGTGTCAGAATGAACGATCCCAGCACAAAAACAAATCTACGGCCTTGAAGATATTAAAAGGTGCTCTATTCAGACTTGAAGAGGAAAAACGACAGGCTGAAAAAGACGAAATGAATAACCAGAAAAAGGATATCGCTTGGGGAAGTCAGGTTCGGAGTTATATCCTCCACCCATATCAGATGGTCAAAGATCACCGAACCGGGTTTGAAACATCGGATACCGGAGCAGTTCTGGATGGCCATTTAAATTCTTTTATTGAAGCCACATTAAGTCATAATGCCGCCAGAAAGAACACCTGATCCTACAAACACCGCATCAAAATAAGCCGATCAAAAAAATCGGCTTTTTCTTTAGTGGCCGAACGGTACAAATGGATACCCCCCCTCTCGATAATAAAAGTAGGGATGCAAAATTAAGTTATTTTGTAGATCTTGCATATATTCTCGCTTTTCAGTGAACGTTCGGCGAAAAGTCCACAATCCGCCCATCTTTCGCTGTGCCAGCTGAAGATGGCCAAAATCCAAAAAATACCGGCGATCTTTTTTATTGATGTACAGAATCTGGGGAAGAAAATCCATTTTATCCACAGAACTTTTCACTCTGACCACATCATCTTTCAACTCCAGTGAATACCTGATACCACTAGATGGATACCAGTAGGTCGAATCCTTATAATGCTTCAGTAAATCAGAAGGATAAAACTTATCAACTGGAGTTAAATTCTTGTTTCTGTCATTTAATGCGCCTTGCACATCTACCAAAACGGGGATTTTAAAATCAATGAATTTCTTAAATTGTGCGCGCCTGGCAGAATCAGAAGATTGGTTTAATTGATAAGAAATACCTGACTGAATTGAATTATTCACCAACTTGACACCAATGGAATTAATAGAATAAAGCATGAGCAAATTTTGCGGTGGATCGTACAAAACATCCTCAATGCTGAAAATCCGGGTTTGGTAATCAATGGGTGCTTCCAGTCTTCTGGTAATATTTGGAGTGTTTAAATGGATTTCCAGAACAATCTGGTCAGTCAGCGGTATCTGGTTATTTAATGACTGGATCTTTACCAAATCCACCTTGCCAGCCAGTAAAATGCGATACCACTTTTTCAGTTCAGAAAGAATCCTTGGATGGTCGGGTGTTAGACCCCGGGCTTGTTCCAGCCTTCTGAAAGCCATTAAATATTTCTTTTTTCCCAGATATTTATCGTATCGTTCCAGAAGATCTTCAGTGGTTTTTATAGCCGTTCTCAGGTAGGCATCCCGAAACTTAGTGTTACCGGGCGATTTTGTATAGGCACGCTGGAATTCAATATTGGCCTCCTCGTATCGCTCTTCTTTTTCGAGTTCCATTCCTCGATAGTAATTATAGTTACAACTCTGAACCAGCCCGATGGCAAGAATAAAAAAGGCTATCAGAAACAGTCTTATTGTCTTCATGATTACAATTTTAAGTCATTATTAAGATAAAATCCCAGCTTTCTCAACCTGGAGTCAGCCCCCATTACATTATCAGGTTCCCTTTTTCCTCCTGTTATCCTGAATTGATAAGCCAGTGCCCGGTAAAATGTTTATAAGGAACTTCATTTTATTCGGAGCGAGTGTTTCATAATTGTCAGACTTCTAAAAACAAATATCCGTCATCCCTGACCTGATCCTGAATCCAGGGACAAATACCTGAAAATAGCAATAGATCCCGAGTCAAACTAGAATGACAAAAGCTCTATTCATGTCCATTTCAAGATATATAAATATCCATAATTATAAAGTAAATATTCAAGTTCATAAACAGGAGCTGCGATGAGGTATCTCATGGGGTAACAATGTTTATAAAGAAAACTTACCTTCCAATTAAAGATTTTAATAAAACGTCCGAAATCTGTCGAAAAAAATATTCCGTAGGTACATTGGTACTTAAAAACAGAAAAAAATTACATGGAATCCTTACTTAATTCAAGCAACTCGGCATTTAACATCCCTTTTTGAAAACGAGCTGCCGGGGTTTTCGTTTCGGTCCACATCCAAGGATTCACCCTACGGAGATCTTTCAGATAATCTTTACCATTATCCGACGTTGCATCACTAGACAAAACCAGTAATAACAGCGCCAAATCATTTTGCGAATCCAAGGCAACAGCCTGTTTGGCAGTTTGCTCAACCCAGGTCGATTGCTCCTCCTTTAAATAATACGTTTCCGCCAGCAGAGCATGAATGCGTGAATTCTTTATCTCACGCTGGGCGGTTTTTCGTAACAATCGCTCCACATCACTCAATATGGATTTCTGTTCAATCCTGGGTAAATCCTGTGTTAATACAATCATCCCTTCGGCCAAATCCGCAATAAATCCCTGGGGACCATTACTGGTAACCAGATCCTGCAAGGCAAGTGTTTGACGAATTTCCGGTATTTCTTTGGGATGAAACATCATTTGTCGGTAATTAAATATCTCTTTTATCCCCGACTCATTATGTTCCGGAAATACTACTTTATTTTGTGCTTTAAAACTTGGTTTGATCCACCTACCTATTTCAACAGCCAAATCATCCAGTTTTTTTTCCAGCGTGTCTTCTGCATAAGATACTTCAAAAACCTTGGATTTGGCCTTTCGTGGCTTTATCCTCTGGATAAGAACTGTAATATATCCAAACGATAATACTTGCTGATAAGAACCGGTGACAAAGATAGTACTTTCCTGAGAGACGGGTTGTGAACCACTTGAATTGTATCGCCAAAGTCTTAAAGTACTAAGGTTGTGGAAATTCCAATCACTATTGATATGTAGAAGAGATGAAATTCTTGCCTGTATATAGAATCCTAACCAGTTATTTTCCTGGTTCGGTCGCTGGTTGGAAAAAGGAAAAATACCCACCAGTTCCGAACCCACAATATTGGTTGGAACAGAAAAAATAGGAAGGAACAATAAACAAAAAATGATAGTTCTAACGAATCCCATCATTTTTGTCATATACTAAAATTGATGCCGATATGAATTTTCCTGATCTTCCTCTTGTTGGTCATTTGAATTGCTTTCTTCAGTTACCTGCGAATCGGAAGAAGAAGGACCCAGATCTCCAATTTCTCTTACCAGGCTCTGCATTTTTTCTTCATATTGGAGCTTAATATCTTCAAGCTCCTTCACCTTAGCCTGTAATTCTTCAATCTTTTGAACGGCGTTTCTAACTTTTGCCTGTAACTGATCTAATATCTCCATAACATACCTCTTAAAAATAATAGCAATTCTGATTTAAAAATCGGTCGATGCAAAAAACCAATGTCAGTGAAACAAAAAAACATTGTATCCACTTCTGAATATGAGAAGCAAACGGTGAAGTAAGATTAGCAATATAAATACGATAATTATCTGATTTAAAATGCTAATCAGATAAACGGTGTCGCTATTCCCACTGAGTTTAAAAGACTTAAATCACCGTATTCATTAACACTGATCAACGACCTGTCAATAAATAACAATCCATTAACTCAAGTAGCTTTTAAATATTATTTGGACAAAAAGTTGATAACATCGCTCTTTGTCACATTGTTTTTTCCTATGAATCCAGTTGAATATCCAACGCCTGAAGCAGTGAAGCATTATATTCCACTTGAATGCCTTGTTTCAGTTGATTGATAAAACCGGTTAAGACTACTTCCGCTTTTTGTCTTCGAAGCATTGTCTCCAATTGCTGAATATTTTCTTTATCCTCTTCTTTGATTTCTCCCTCGATCTTGTCAATCATATATACGAGGTATCCTTTATCCGAATCATAAATTGCCTTAATCTCACCCTTTTCCATTTTTAGCAGTTCGGCTTTAAAATTATTGCCAACATTTAAGTCTTTTATCTTCTGATCCAATACTTTGAATTTGGTTGTTTTGGATGTCGTTTTTAGTGTTCTAGGTAGTTTATTGTATTCTTTAAGGGTTTTAATATTTTGGGCATAGGTTGTCAGCTTTGCTTTAGCCAATTTTTTCTTCTGCTCGACTCCGGCATAATACCTTACCTGTTCCTCGACCTCTGTTAATGGTTTTACGAATGGCTCCACCACTTTGGATACCTCATAAACAATAATTTTCTGGTCCCCAGGTAGGTTGTATTGCCCTATGTTGCCAACCAATTTACCTTTTAGCGTCTGGTACAATTGGTGAGAATAGCCGATATCCTTTAGATTTTTAGTATTATCAAAGAGTTCTGTCTCTATAACTTCTTTTTCCTCGGCTTTTGCAATACCATCCAGCTTTAACTCAGCCGAATTTTTCATCAGTTCTTTCACCTTACTGATCAATCGCCTTTTGGATTTATTCAAGCGAATCGTTTTGGTAATCTCTTCTTTTACATCTTCTTTAGGTTGGACAATTTCCTCTTTTCGATCCAACAATTCAACGATGTGATACCCAAAATTTGTGCTGAACGGCTTTGAAATCTCATTTTTCTTCAAGCGATCAACCACTTGTTCAAACTCAGCCACAAAGGTACCTTTTTCCACCCAACCTAGGTCACCACCTTCCTTGGCTGATACTGAATCATCGGAACTCTTTTTTGCCAAAGCCGCAAATCGTTTTGGATTCTTTAATAATTGCTGATAGATACGATTGATCTTTTTGCTGGCCGCTTCCATCTCTTTGGTATTTTTATCCTGTGGTGTGGAAATGAGAATATGGCGGGATAAAAAGGACGCTTTGTTAGTAAATTCAGTGTCCTTATTTTTTTCATAATATCTATCAATTGCTTTTTGTTGAACGATGATTTTGTCTTTAACATCATCCACACTTAATACCATATATTTTATGGCATATTGTGATGCTTGTTGGAACATATCTTTATGCTGATCGTAATATTCTGCAATCACCTTATCCGTCACTTTGGCATCTTTACTAAACAGGTCTGGATCAAATTCGATAGTTTTCACTTCAAACTCTGTATTATACCGACGATATTCATCCTCAATTGCTTTTTTGCTGAGAAGAGTTCCGGCTCCGATGAATTTAAAATACTTCTGCCTCAATATTTCTTCCCTAAGGGTATTTTCATAAACCGGCTTCTCCATTCTCATATTTTTCAAGTTGGTTTCGTATTTTTTTTCATCGAAACGATCGTCCGTTAAAAACGCCGGATTGGTAAATATTTCATGTGCCAATTCTTTATCTGAAACAGCCAAGCCGTTATTAGCAGCACTTTTCAGTAGCAAGGCAGTATTGGTCAAGCGATGAACAACAACAGCCTTTGTGTTAACCATTTTCATGTACTCTTCAGCCCTGTTTTTATATCTATCCCGGATCATCCGCTGTTCATTTTCCAATGCTTGACGGTATTTATCGATCTTTATTTCATACCCATCGACGGTAACAATAGCATTAGAACTTTGATTCCGAAAGGCGGAGACTCCGAAAAAAGCCATTACTATGACAACAATGCCAACAATAAATTTGACGCTAAATGATTGAACGTTATTTCTAATTAGATTCAGCATTCGTTATGTTCCTGACAATATTTATTAAATGTGTAAGGGCAAATCACGATTTGCCAGTGGATGAATCAAATAATAAAACCGGTCTAATATCAAAAAACAATAAATACAGTTGTACATTTCCGATCTCATTGTATGTATTATGTATTTTGGAGAAGTGGTTTTAGGAAAGAAAGACTTCACATCCCCGAAGGATATATAAATTAAAATATTGGGAAAAGATTTACCTTTTTTAAACCGTATCGTCAAATAAGCGAATCGAGAATAAGTCCAAAAAAATTACGCTCTTCCGTTGATCTAAAAAACCATCCCAAATGTACATAGCACGAATTGCAAATAGCCACTTGCCATTCAAATCCTTCAAACCAAGTCCATTCTGCCGTGGGGACTCCTAATGAAACACATCCATCCGCCGAATGAAAACTACCGATGCGAAAAACGTGACCCCCGGGATTGAGAAAAGTATGTTCAAAATCCCCCTGAATTTCGATTTTTTGGTTTGGCTGGGTGATTTTGTTTTCGCACTGTTTACATAAAATATATTTCTCTTCCTTTTCTTTTTCCTCTTCCTTTGTCTTGGTATCCTTTTTTCCCTTCTTATTAGTATGAGAAACAAGAAACCAGTATATGTCCGATTCAATGATGCTGGTATCCTCATTCATATTGAGCCTCAGCATACTCATTGTTCCTCCATTAAAAAAGATTGCTTAAATATTTTTTGCATGAAGCGCAATGTTAGGCAACCCCAAATCATTGGAAAACGCTATTATAATTAAAAAACAACTCAATTCGAAAAAAACTGGTTTTGGGAAAATTGCACAAAGTCCAACTGGTCTTGTAAATACCCAGCCTTCCTGTTTTTAACAGAATTTGCAGCAGTATCAGGACATTTTGATATCCATATGAACCTTTACCCCCCCCCCCATCTCAACATCCAATACAAATGCCAACTTAAAAATCAGATTTATTTTTTATTATAACATGTTCTTTATCATCTATCCTGCATCTCTGTCAGATTTCAAGAATTGCGTTTTCCGATTGGAAATTTTGTATCTCTTTCATACTTCAATTCAATTTCCAAATACGTGCCTTCTCGATGGCATTATACTATAATCTTATGTAAGATGAAGCTCTAGCAGTTATATTTCCTAAGTTAAATTCTGCTTTTTTATATTTCTAGAAAACAGGATGCCGAATTAAAAAACATACGATACCAGAGTATTACGATTAAACTAAAATATCTATCCGAATCTGCACTTCTATAATCAAAGATCGGATATAACGTGCTGTTAATCGAACATTTGTAGCTCTTTTCCTTCGTTCTTATCAGTATAACAAATCCAACCCGAAATTTTTATGGATTCTTCTCAGATAAAAAAACCGTTGTACCCATCAAAATATAAAAGAATATACACGCTCGGTCCAAAAGGAACCTTTAGCAATCAGGCCGCTACCATGGTCGGCGGGACTGAAATCGACGACATTAAATATACTGTTACTATCCCGCAAATTGCGGATGAAGTAGCCAATGATAAAAATGTACTGGGAGTTTTACCGATTGAAAATTCAATCGCCGGTATGGTAGGGCAGGCACAGGATGCAATTGTTGATTCCGATGTCGTTATTATCAACGAACTGCTGTTGGAAATTCGATTCAGTATGGTTTCCCACGTTCCCTTAAATGAGGTAAAGCAGTTTTACAGCCACACGGAAGCTTTTAATCAAACCATGATTTTTACTTCCAAACATATGCCAAAAGCGAGTGTGGTGTTTTCCAATTCTAATATTCATTCGGGCGAACTCTTTCTAAAAAGGCCGGGAGAGCCTGTTGCCGCTATCATTCCAAAACTTCTGGCCGAGAAGCAAGATGAATTTAAAAATAAACTGATATCTGAAAATATACAGGATTACGAACAGAATATGACCCGATTTGTTGTGATCAAAAAAACGCCGGAAAATTATCACCCTGATTTTAAAAAGTATAAATCTTCGCTCTGCATTGAATTCAAAGAAGATCGGCACTCACTTTTATTTGAGTTACTAAGGGAATTTCATGTGTTTGGCGTCAACCTGTGCCGCCTGGAATCACGACCTTTGAAAGACAGTCCCTGGCGCTACCGTTTCTTCATTGATCTGATCAATAATCACCGGGTTGAAGCCTGTATGGAGGAATTGACCAAACAGGATATCGGCTTTAAGCTATTCGGAAGTTTCGATCCCATCCCTAAATCTACCGAGTGAGATCATCGGGGAACAAATATTGATCTAGATTTTCCCTACATCACTGTTTTTAAGCCAAACTTCTTCTTTATTTAACAACCGTACTTTCCACCAGTCACCCTGCTGTTCCAAAAATCGGAACTCTGTTCCACCCGGCAGGGCCTGCTCATAAAACTTCTCATAGCTTTTACCCGGACCTTTCCTAACAATAACCTGATGCTCAATAACTACACCGGAAGGTACGAAATAAAGCAGGTAGGAAGAATACAAAAACGACCCCCCAAAACCAATCAGTGCAATCAAAGTGGCTACTATACCGGTTCTTAAGAGTAAGCTTCTATAAAAAACCATGACAGATAATAAAACCCAAAATGCTACAAAAGCGACAATAAATGCTGTTCGTCTGTCAGCATAATCAAGCATATAGTGCCAGAACAGTACACTTTTTACGATACCACTCCACCAACTCTGATTTTCAGCCGGCAGGTTTAGATCCTGCCGTGCTTGGCTTAGATTGTTTTTTAAATCGGTAAAACCGGGAATCAAACGTTCCGCCCGTCGATAATTAAGAATGGCTCTCCCTTTATCCCCCGCTTCAAAATAGGCATTACCGATATTATAATAAAGGGCACCACTTACAATGCCGAATTCATCAATCAGTGTCTGAAATTGCCCTGCTGCTTTTAACATTGTATAATGCTTATTCTCTTCGTCCTGCTCCAATCCCTTGGAAAATGTAGCCTGTGCCTCAGAAAATATTGCTTTGGCTTCAGACAATTCATCAGCTAAGAGCGGCACAACATTAACCAAAGTCATTAAACAGAAAACCAGAACCAAGAGCCTAAAATGGATTTGCCTATTTAAATTTACACTATATATATATGTCACAAAATTCATATTCCGCTATTTATCCAAATAACAATTTTCAATTCGTATTTTTAATAACAAAACAATGTCATTGGAGCAGCTGAAAACTGATCCATCGAGAAACCTTATCAATATTCAGAATTATCATTTCTTTCAAAACTGAACAAGATGATCTTTTTTCAGACGTTGGATAATCGTATAATAATCACACTTTAACAAAGATCAATGTCTGTTCAACAGGTCCAATATGGTAAAAGTATGATTAATTATCTACCTTGGTTCCGCTCTTTTCTTCCTTTGAATACAATATTTTGCCGATAATACATTTTTTTCTCTTGAAACATAGTCAATTCATAAGCGATGGTTAGCTTATGTACACTGGCATTACCAAGGCTTTCATAAAGTTTTGCCAGTTAGTATAATAAACCATCAGGCTCACTTAATAAACATTCATGATCTCATATACATAAAACCATCATGACCATTAAATACACTCACCTTCATTTTCATACTCATTACTCACTTCTGGACGGCGCTATTAAAATCAAAGGATTGGGAAAATACCTGAATAAACTTGAATACGATAGTTGCGCCATAACAGATCATGGAAATCTGCACGGAGTCATTGAGTTTCATGACGAAATGAAAAAAGCGGGCATCAAACCACTGATCGGTATGGAAGCATACATTGCCAAAGTTAATCGATTTCAGCGCTCCTATTCAAGACCCGGTCCCAACGCCTATCACACAGTTCTACTCTGCGAAAACAAAATAGGATACCACAACCTGATAAAGCTTTCCAGCATTGGATACAGCGAAGGTAAATATTACGGAAAACCCCGCATCGACCATGAAATACTGGAAAAGCACAGTGAAGGACTCATTGTTCTTTCCGCCTGTATATCCGGGGAAATTGCCGCCAGATTACTGGATGATAACAGGGAAGAAGCGATTGAGGTTGCCAAATGGTATCAGGATCATTTTCCAAACAAATACTATCTTGAAATACAGGCCAACAACCTGGAACAACAGGATCGGGTAAATCCCCAGCTTATTGAATTAGCCAAAGAACTTAATCTCCCACTGATCGGCACCTGTGATTGCCACTACAAAAAAAGCTCCGATGCGGAAAACCAGTATATTCTTCAACTGATGGGATGGCAGCAAAAGGTGACTGATCCCGATGTCAAAACCATGAATACCGATCAGTCCTATATTAAATCCAAAGAAGAAATTGCCGAATCATTCAAATTGTTTCCGGAAGAGTGTATCACCAATACTCAAAAAATTGTGGAGCAATGCGACTTGGATCTTTCTACCAATAAAATCTATTTACCGGAGTATCCTGTTCACCAAGGAAAAACCCTGGAACGGGAAATGATTGACCAATCAAATAAAGGCCTGGAAAACCGATTTATCCATCTGAAAAAAATATATCATTGGACAGATGAAGAAGAAAACGAACAAAAAGAGATATATCACAAAAGACTTGATTACGAATTGGAAATTATCAACAAAATGGGATTCCCGGGATATTTTCTAATTGTTTCCGACTTTATCAAGTGGTCCAAGAAAGAAAACATCCCCGTCGGCCCCGGTCGGGGGTCAGGAGCCGGATCTTTAGTGGCATATGCCATGCAGATAACGGATATAGATCCAATCAAATACGATCTTCTTTTCGAACGTTTCCTCAATCCTGAACGAGTCAGCATGCCGGATTTTGATATCGACTTTGAGGTTGAAGGCCGAGAACGGGTGATTGAATATGTTAAACAGAAATACGGAGAAGCCAATGTCTGCCAGATTTCGGCCATTGGTTCCCTGAAAGCCAAGGGAGCCATTCGGGGAGTTGCCCGCGTTTTAGATATCCCCTTTGCGGAAGCGGATAAGATTGCCAAACTGGTACCGGATGATCTTGGTGTCACTTTACCCAAAGTCATGGAAACCGAACCTCGGTTGAAAGAAATGGCGGAAACCGGCACTGAAGTTGAGAAAAAGCTTATAAAAACAGCCCTTAAATTGGAAGGTTTGAACAACAATCTATCCACGCACGCCGCAGGTGTTATCATCATGGATTCAGCCATATCAGATGTTATGCCTACCTGCACCCCCACCAAAGGCGATGGCATTCAGTCACAATATACTATGAAATACGCAGAAGCCCAGGGTGCAGTAAAGTTCGATTTTCTGGGCCTTCGAAACCTGACTATCATCGACAAAACAGTGCAGTTGATCAATATGAGAAATCCAGAAGACGATCAGTTGGATATCTCTCTTATTCCCATGAATGACCCGGCTACATTTCAGCTACTTTGCCGTGGAGATACAACCGGAGTGTTCCAACTGGAATCGGAAGGGATGAAAGCGCTTATTCGAAAGCTGAAACCGGATTGTTTCGAAGATATTATTGCCCTGGTAGCTCTCTATCGACCGGGACCACTGGGTTCAGGTATGGTAGATGATTATGTGGAACGAAAACACGGTCGTCAACAGACTGTTTACCCACATCCTTTAATGCAAAATGTTCTGGAAGAAACCTACGGTGTAATGGTTTACCAGGAACAAGTAATGAGAACAGTACAAGTACTGGCTGATTTCACTTTGGGCGGAGCAGATATTTTGCGTCGAGCCATTGGAAAAAAAATACCAGAAGTGCTACAAGAACAACGGGCAGCTTTTGTAAAAGGCTGCGAAAAGAACGACATTGACGAAACGCTTTCCAACTATATTTTTGATTTAATTGATAAATTCGCCGGATATGGTTTCAATAAATCACACTCGGCTGCCTATGCATTAATCAGTTACCAAACCGCTTGGTTAAAAGCCAATTATCCGGTGGATTTTATGGCAGCATTATTGACCATCGAAAGAAATAAACCAGACAGTGTGGTTAAACTGATTAATGAATGCCAGGACATGAATATCCCGGTTCTTCCGCCGGATATCAATGACAGTGATCTGATTTTCACCGCTGATAACGGAAAAATCAGATTTGGTCTAAACGCTATTAAAAATGTAGGGGAAACCGCCTTGATGAATATTTTAAAGGCTCGTAAGGAGTGTAACCAATTTGAAAGCCTGTTGGATGTTTTTAGCAGAATAGACACGTCCAAGGTCAACTCCAGAGTATTGGAAGCTTTGGTTAAAAGTGGTGTTTTTGATTCCCTGGAACCCAACCGTAAACGAATTCTGGAAGGCATGGACAAAATCCTTTCCCTGGCCAATGCTGAAAGATCATTGATCCGGACAGACCAGGTATCATTTTTTGATCTGCTGTCGGAAGAAGAAGAGGAAAAAAGCCGCACTAAAATCGAACTCCCGGATGTTCCCGATTGGAAAGCCAAAACCCGTCTGAAATTTGAAAAAGAAGCTCTTGGATTTTACATATCGGGACACCCCTTGAATACATATATCAATGAAATTAATGCATTTTCAAAGATTCATCACTCCAGTGATCTTAAGGAAGAAGGTAGGAAATTCCCATTTAAGGAAACCATTAACCTGGCAGGTGTGATCAGTAATAAAGTGGTACGTTTATCCAAGAAAAACAACGAAAAATGGGCCATGTTCACCCTGGAAGATCTATGGGGCACCATCGAAGTACTAGTCTTTGCCAAAACCTTTAAAACCGCAGCAAATATTTTGGATACAGAAGATTTTGATGATCCGGTATTTATCACCGGTTATATCAAAAATGACGACGAGTCGCGACGGGTAATCGCCCAGGAAATTGTCTCCATACCAACTATACGAGCTGAAAAATCAACCGACATTCGTATTGTTCTACCCACCGATTTCGATACTCAAAAGCTGGAAGCAATCAAATATCTGGTTCATCAATTCCCCGGTCAATGCTCGGTTAATTTATGGTTAAAATCAGAGAATAGCTGCCGGATCAAAATTCAACTTCAAGAAAAAATAATCGCCAACGAAGAATTTATCAACGAACTGGAGGAGATCATCCCACTGGAAAACCTGACCTTCCAGTATTCGGCACAAACTGCTACTACACATTGAACCATTTAGGAAGGTTCTTTAATACTTACAAGCTTATTACTCACAAGCATTTTTCTAAACTTCGGGCGAGAGATGTATTGAACTCTTTTAATGGTTAGTTAACCCAACTTCACAAATTGCCAAATATAAAGTTTATAATATCAATTTTATAAAACCAGTGGCGTTCTTGATTTTGCCACTCCGTTTTAATCAACAGCTGTTTGTCGGGTTAAACCCAGTGACAAGAGTTTCTTAGATAGCCTCATCTATTCTCCGCAAAGCTCCAACTTGCGGGCTTTACGACCTCACCCATCAATAAGACTTCTCTCAATATTCTTGATATTATGGCTTAATCTTTTGAAAAATAGCTTTTTGAGCATTTTGAACTTGATATGTAAAACCCTACTTATATGTTAACGAAATCACTCGCGTTGACAGCAAGCCCAAAGTCATTTTGCAAACCTACATTGGTTCACCGAAAAGAGTAGCCAAGTTGGTCTCGGTTCCAGAATCGGATAGCCGAAACCCAAAAGTCAAAGAGTTCGGTGCTTTGTGATTGGCCAATTAAATCGATAAGGAGATCAACCTGTGCGCTATTGTTGATAGCATCGTTGCCAATACTGCCAAAAAGGAAGGACCAACTGTCGAGAAATACTGTCTGTATTGTATTTGGAATCGAATGATCGCAACCAAGAACAAAAAACCAACTGGCCGATTAGTATTGCCAGACAGCGCGATCCAACAAATCAGTCCGATCGATTTGAATGCACTGACCAGCAAGCGGTATTGGGCTAAGTGGCACCGAATTGGTGAGAAGGATTCGGAAAGGATTGTCAGGTTATTTTTTAAGAAGGTCTGGCAGGTGGAAGCGCCCAAAACGGATTGTTTGTGCTATTCGATACCACTAATTATTACACCATTGTGACCGGAAACACACCTTCGGAGATAGCTAAACACGGAAAGAACAAAGCGAAACGGTATAGTTTACGGCAAATTGGTCTTGGTCTTCTGGTTGCACGGAAATCGAGTTTGCCGTTGCACTGCACGGTCTATCCGAGCAATCTCCACGACAGCAAAGTTTGAGCCGGTAATGGATGAGATGTTCGGTATCGTCTGCATGTTACACTGGACCAAAGAGCGATATCTAGCTCTTTGCAGGCAATTGCATATGCCGGCGATTCTTCAGGTCATCAAATTGTCCACAGGGCTTCTTACGGCACCGGCACCTTTATTAATAACATGGGTGTAAATCATGGTTGTGCTAATATCTTCATGACCCAGTAATTCCTGAATTGTTCGGATATCATAACCAGCTTCCAGTAAATGAGTAGCAAAACTGTGCCGGAAACTGTGCGAGCTCCCTTTCTTCCTGATACCTGAACGTTGAATAGCTTTTCTGAACATTCGCTGGACCGAATCGTCATGAACATGATGACGTCGTTTGCACTTGGATCGAGGATCAATGGAAATTGATCTTGAGGGAAATAAATATTGCCATATGAATTCTTTATTTGCATTTGGGTATTTTCTTTCCAGGGCAAATGGCAAATAAACAGTTCCATATCCATTTTTCAAATCATTTTCATGTACTAATTTTACCTTTTCTATCTGATTTTGTATACTTTTCCTTAAACTATCAGGCAATATGGTTGACCTTTCCTTTTCCCCTTTTGCGTTTCGAACAATGATTTGACGATAATCAAAATCAATATCCTGAATCCGTAAGCTCACACATTCGTTCAATCGTAATCCTGAACCGTACATAACGTTGGCGATAAGCCAATGAACACCATCCAATAG
>JBFFHJ010000059.1:0-48285 GCA_041556995.1 bacterium
GCCTTCTCCTACTGGTTTGGTAGTAAAAAACGGCTCGAAAATTCTTTTCCTGTTTTTTTCTGAAATTCCAGGTCCGTTATCCTCCACTTCAATTTTTGCCATCCAGCCTGATGTCCGCGTTCTTATTATAATTTTTGGAGTTGTTATCTCTGTTTCAAAGCCAATGGCTTGGGCAGCATTGATTAACAGATTTAATATCACCTGTTCGATCTCTGTTTGGGAACATTGCACCGGTTTCATATTGGCTTCAAAATCCGTTTCTATATCGATGGTTTTGAAATCAAAGCTTTTTTCTCTATCGTAGGTATTTTTAATCAATCCAATGGCTCGTTCTAATAATTCAGTCAGATCTGTGGGAGCTGACCTTGAATCGCTGCGTCGACTAAACTGAAGCATGTGGGCGACGATATTAGCCGCTCTTAATCCAGCTTCACGGCTCATTGTCACATAACGAAGTATTTTCCGTTTATCCAGGTAAGTATGTAAACTTTGGATGTTTATGTCACATTCCTTAGCCACGGCTTTGTTTATTTCCAGATTCGGGGAAAAACGACGCTCGATCATCTCTAATCCCTGAAGTATGGAGCTGAGGGGGTTGTTTATTTCATGAGCCATTCCAGCTGCCAGTCCGCCAATTGAAGTCATCTTTTCAGTTTGAATCATGATCTCCTGCGTCCGTTTTTGCTCGGTAATATCTGAAAGCAATCCTTGGTAACCGGCAATATCGCCGTTATCTGAGTATAACAATCTGATATCCAGACGGCTCCAGTGCATCATATCCCGGGTACCTAATATCCTACACTCCATTTGTTTACTATGTCCTGTTCTGGTTTGACGGATAAGTTCTTTAATTCGATCATGATCTTCCTGAAGAAAGTATTTGATGCCTAAAGTATTATTCACTTCATCAGGTTCCAAACCAAAAACCTTTTTTACCGCAGGACTCACATAAGTAATAACACCTTCAGCATCCAAATTAAAAAATACCTGGTCAATGTTTTCCACTAACTCCCGATATTTCTTTTCACTCTTTTTGAGGGCCAATAGCAGATTGTCTTTAAACAGATTGGTGTACGAAAGTTCTCTGGAAATTACCTCATTGGCAGTAAAAGCGCTTGAAAAGCGTAGTGACAGGGCAAATGACTGAAAGAAGATAAACAGTGTAATACCGATTGAGCCAAAGCCATGATTACTGTAAAAAATATTATTGGCAGCCATCATATCATGAAATACAGCACCGATAAGAATGATCATGCCTGTCAGTACCAGTAAAGCCTCTTTTCTATTATTTAATACAGCCCGGATCATTTTAAACAGACTGTAAACAACAAAAACAATGACCAAAATTTCAAAATATAAGATACAGTGAGAAAAAACTCGTACGGGTGTTACAAGGGTGAATATGCCTAAACAGATGGCAATGCTTAACAGAATTTTGCTCAATCCTTTGGAAAATTCCGGAAAGAGTGATGCCAGAAACAGTAAAAAAAACGGTGCGCTTAAATAGAAGGACAGGTATTCGAGCGTCTGGTAATACTCCCAGCTAAAATCTGGAAAATTATAAATTAAAAAACGTTCCCCGGTTATGGAGATTCTAATGGCAGTTAGGATACAAACCATCCCGAAATATATGGTAGAACGGTCTTTTCTTCGTAAGATGTATAACCCAAAATGGTATAATGCCATAATAAAAAGGCAACCGATCAAAAACAGTTCTATGGCCAGGTTCCGCTTCCGTTTTTTATCGATGAGCTTAATTGTTCCAAGATCCAGAGACTTCCAAACACCACCCCTTTTATGGGAAAAATTCGACACCTGGAGAAGAAAATCAATGGTTGAAGAGGTGGGGCGGAAAACAATGAATTGCGGTAAATACTGGGGAATCGATGTTTCCCGACTGGTTCCAACAACCCCGTTGGAAAGCATGGGGCGACCATTTATCCACATCTTATAAGCCGTTCCCATATCCATTATTTTTAATGCCAGTGGTTCCGTGGTTGGCCTAATCTTTACCTGAAGACGGAAAGTCGCATAGCCTTGCCCGGATAAGGTTTTTTCCCCAACAGTCAGCCCATCCCATTGATGTGGAATGGGGATAAAATTATCTTCTTTTGGTGATAAATTTCCTTTAAAATCATCTGGTTTCAGGAGCTTTTTCCAGTAAAACCGCCATTGACCATCCAAATTGGTGATGCCGTCATTTTTAAAATCCCAATGGCGCAAATCGAGTACACCATTTTCTGCTAATGCAGGTTTCCGGCTGTTGTTTTCACACCCAAACAAAAACAATAATGCCAGACAGGTCATTAAAAACAGCTTGATTGAGTAAATGCTTATTCTCATAATTGTAAATAGATCTTAAATATCAGAAAAAACAATATGTTAAAAGTGTTGTATATCCCATTCCAATGTTTGGGCTTCTTTCAAGTTTGAAATGACGGGCAGACTATGCCACAATATGAAAAATCAATGATTTATTATATTGTCATCTCAGACCTGATTCGGTATTCAGCTTTATAAAATACAGAAACCACAATGGATTCCGGGTCAAACCCGGAATGATACTTTACATAAATTTTTCGATATATGGCCAATTCTCGAATTATGATACAATCTGTAGAGGATGCCGTTGGAATGGTTATTTGATAACACAATATTGCTAATTTCCCTGAATGATCTGCAACAGATCTGTGTTACGCGGAATATCTCCAACGTTCTTACCATAATAGACATAAGCCAGCAGCATATCCGTGTTCAACAAAAAAACCGCTGGCAACTGTTTTTCCTTACCCTCAAATTTCCCATGTTCAAATCCCTTTTTCCTGGCCTGCATGGCTTTGTGGACAACCCCTGGTGTCACATATTGAAAAATAGAGCCGATCTTCACCTTAAATAATTTAAAAATCTCTTCATCGGGATCACAAACCACAGTGAGAGGCATCTTTTCTTTGTCTGTCTGTTGGGCAATGACATCCGGCTTGCTTTGCAGAACAACCATTATCTTTACATCCCTGTTTTCAAATTTATCCAAATCCCAAATCAATTCGCTGATTTTCATCTGGCATAGCGGACATCCGATATATCTTAAAAAAAACAATAAAATTCTGCTTTTATTTACCAAATCACTAAAACTCAATCGCTCTTCCCACGGGGAATTAAAAGTGAAATCCGGGGCTTTATCCCCGACTGCGAGTCTGTCGTTTGTCATTTTTTCCCTCGGCAAGAAATGGAATAAATGAAATTCATTGACATCAAGGGGTCCTGAATATATACCGATTAAATAGTGTATCCGGCAATTTGTTGAACAGTTTAACCATTCCAAAGATTACCAGCAACGAAAAAACTATTCGCCCCCACAGAATTCCCGAAGCATGGCCGCCTATGACCGTCATTAGCAGAGTATCTTCAATAATGCTGTGGCATAATCCCATCAATGAAAATGAGAAAAAAACATCCTTTTTTGAGATACGACCGGACTTTGCCTCCTGTATCAGCAAACTACCGCCGTAGCTAATACCCATAGTCATGCCAATAATGGTGATGGGTGCTGCGTCCTTGCTCATTCCCAGGAGTTTGAGAATCGGTGCCAGAATTCGACTTAAAAGAGCCGTGATATTAAGTATATCCAACAATCGCATTACCACCAACAAGACCAGAATGACACAAAAAATATAAAATAGATTTTGTATTTCACCCTTTGCCCAGTCAGCCCAATCTTTGCTTTGAGGAAGTGGACTCCACAGTGCCTTGTTGGGCGTTTGTAAATATGATGTAATCTCAAAAAACTGATGCAACAGCCAACCCAGCACCAAGGCTCCGATGACTCTTAAACTGATCATAAAACGAAAACGAGGGCCGGCTTTTTGAGCGATTCTTAATTCAATGGGCAGGGTGTGTGCCACCAGCATCATGGTTGCTAAGACCGTCACTTGGGCTACGGTAAGATTAGCTTCCGGAGCCAATGATGCAAAAATGATCATACCGCCATAAAGATTGGTAATCATAGCTGTGGCCCAAACTAATCCCATACTTCCGGGAAGGCCAACCAGTTCCATTACCGGCATTAAAATAATACCGAGATGATCAATCCAGCCGGCTTCATTTAAAACTTTGGTAATAATAATGATCGGAATAGTGATTTTAAAAAGGTCAAAACTGATTTTAACAGCTTGTTGAAATAATGCCCGGATATTTTTAACAATTTCAGCCATACTTTTTTACATGGATTCAAAATGGCGGTTTCATTCTTTTTGCAGTTAATTGTTCTATTATCACCAATTAGTCGATAACACTGCAATGATAATCATCATAACGCCAAATGGTGGTTATTTCGATTTAGACCCCATTTTAAGAGGCTCAGCACTGACCGTTAAAGGATCAACCAAGGTAAGAAAAATTAGTAAAATAATATATGAAATGATATAGACTGGTAGCTCACATTTTGGGGTTTTTATCCTACCCCAATGATCACACTCCTGGGCACTCGACAGGGACAGTTGGCTGATTGCCCTGGTTTCATTAACTGTTTTGCATCAGCCGATGCTGCTGATACCGTGATTTATTATTTGCTTGGAGAACGGTTACGATTTCTAAAAATCAACGGCTCCAGTGTTGTTTCTTCCGGTAGTGATAGTTACATTTTCCCCAAAATGGCATTCGGCAGCCTTATATCAGGTTGTGTTGGGACCGTTTTTAGCTAAAGTATTCGGAGGGGGCTGGTTTGCCATTATCAACATCATCATAGGTAAGCTGACTGCCGGTAAAAACGGATAGCGGGATCAGATCTCCAAATTATTGATTAAAAATCGTTGTTTACCTATTTGAATGAAATACCTGTCATCTTCAAATATCATCAAAGGTGACAGTTTAATCAAACTTCTTTCAGAAAACTTAATACGATCACCGTTACCGACATCCATATATAAACTATCATTGCTGATGGAAAGATTTTCAGGTTCCAATATTTTTTTTTCACCGGTATTTAGAAGCAGCAAAACTGTATCTCCCAGTTTTATATCTACCACAAAAAGGACTGTATCTTCATAAAAAAAATACACCTTCTCCCACCGGTCACCGATATCCTGTGTAACAAAATACCCATCCTTATCCTTTCCGATAGAAGCATTAAAATGACGAATAATCTTCGGCTTCTTGAACCTTCCAGATTCATTCACCCAGTTTCCATTCTTATCCATCCAAAAAACAGCCTCTTCTTTGGGGATAACAATCTCTTTTTGGGATGCTTTTCCCTTAGACGTTCGTTCGCACATTAATTTAGAATAAACTCCCTCAGTTTTTCGACGCTTTCCAGGTACACTAAGCAGTTTTCCTTCATATATGACGCAATCTCCGGAATCTGGTGTGCCCATCCTGCGCCCACCACTGAAACACCAGCCGCTTTACCCATCAGAACTCCCGGTTTTAAATCATCCACCACTAAAACATCATCTTTTTCCAAATCGAATTTAGATAAAATTTGACTGACTGGATATGGATTCGGTTTTCGTTTTTTCTCATCGTATGTCCAACCGAAAATAATATCCGGGGTAAACACCTGGGGTTTCCCGTTTATTGAATAGTGTTTTTGGATAACTTCCACTTCGGAATGCGAAACCACGGCTACGATTCCTCCCTTGCTGCGGTATTCGTGCAAAAAGTCGATAAATCCGGGATAAAAATGCGGTATGAGTTTTAAGGTAAAGTCTCGCCAAATTTTGTATTCGGTTTCAATCTCGTGTTGAGTAAAATCCAATTCATTGATTAAATATTCCATGATTCCAGGATGAAAGTTTTTTTGGAACCATCCTTCCAAACTGACTGGTTCTACGCTGGGGCGCAGTTGCCGCATTATTTCCAAATGCGCCGGATAGTGGATTTCAGCCGTACTATTAACAGCGGTGTCATCATGATCAAGTATTAGACAGTGGTATTTTAGACTCATCTCAGTTTCTTAGTTATCTTAAAAGACATTTACTAATGTATTGGTATAATTTTTATAATAAATGCCAGAATACCCATAAAATCATATCTACGGCAAGCCGACCTATAATGGTTTAAGTAATTGCAACAAATTGATTCAATTAAGTAAGGGCAGATCTATGTTTCTGTCTGGAATAAGTCGTTGTTTACACCAAATTTGCTTATAATGGAAATCAACACATGTTTAGACATGCCCTAACGAGAGAATAATTATAAATTCATAGAAGTAGACCTGTTTATCTTCACGTTTTTACTAATGTATGAGTTTATCATTCAAACACAACGATCTATTGTAAAACGGATACATATGTTCATCCTTCTCCAGGTTTTCTTAGATGTCCTGAGAATAGATTTGTTGCATGTCTATCGGTTTCAGTAGACAGTATACGGAAATTTTTTTCTATTGAAGATAGTAGTTTGACAATTTTATTAGAAAATACTATTGTAAAATTCAGAAATATCTTTTTTTAAAAGATACAGATTTTACTAAAAAGTAAAAACTTCAAACAAAAAGAGGTTGCTCATGTCAAAAATCAATAAAAGCCAAGCCCCAAATATTGACAGTGATCATGAGTGTTTGAATTGGAAAATATATGAAATAGCTAACGATTTCAAATTGTTAGATACATGGAAATTGCCTATTGAGGTGGATTTATCAAAAGATATTGATCTGGAGAGGGTGCTTGATATTATCTTTCAACACCATTCAAATAAAGACATTTCTGATTATATTACCGATTTTCTGTTCAAACTTCGAAAATTATTGGGCAATGTATTTGGTTGGGATAAAGAACAAAATACTCTTCCAATCCCCGGCTGCAAAGAGATCAGTCTGAGAGAGCGGCTTCAACAGTATAACATACCATTGACAGCAGACAGTGAAATGGATTTCCGAGATGATAACCTGGTTAAATTTAGAAGCGTTTATTCCTTACCATATGAAAAACTGATGGAACTTTCAAACAATACGGTTCATGGATTGATGCACTATGCTCTGGTCCGGAAAAATGGCTCAATTTTTATACCTCAATTATCGGTATATGTTAAAACAAGAGGATTCTTGGGAAGATTCTACATATCGCTGATTATGCCATTTCGGCATTTGTTTGTGTATCCAACCTTGATAAAAAATGTCAAAAGGAATTGGGACGTTTATTGTCGCAAAGAGAAGCTCAATGAATAGCCTATTGTAAGGAAATCAGTTCTTGAACCACTTTTTGATAACTTTGTTTCAATTCCAACGTTAACTCTTCCATATGGTCTAAATCGTTACTGTCGCCTTTTATTTGAATTTTATGGCAGACAGTAGCCATTTGATGGGCGCCAATAACTGAACAGCTTCCTTTTAATGAATGGGCTTCGTTTTTTATTTTAGCCGGTTCTTTTTCGGCGACATAAAAATCGATCCTCTTAATAGAGCTTGGAACAGTTTCAAGAAAAAGATCAATTAAACGTTCCCCAAAAGCTGACTTGTATCTTTCAAAAACTGATCGATCTACAATCGGCACATCAGAGTTTTTTGCTTTTTCCATGGTGATCTTATACTAGATATTATTTGGACTTGTTTCAATCAAAGATATCAACGAATATTTGCTGCACGTTTATAATTGTCATCATAACAGATATTTTTGCATTTGTGTCAGTAGTATTATTTTGTCTATACCGATATGCTGAACAGGATTAAGCATTTTACATACTTTCCATCGAATATTGGCGTAATAATTCAGGAAAATAGTCAGATGAATTTTGTTATTCGATGGTTATAAAGCATATTCGTTTTATGGTTAGTGACCTCTCTCAATTAATAGAGGTGTGATCAAGTGTTAGACTGTTTTGAATCCCCTCCCCTTCAAGGCCTGCTTGCTTACATGGACTTTCATGTCTTTCATTGCAATCACACATCTTATTTCTCTATATATCCCAGTTTCCGGGACCTTCATAACTCACATTTAAGGGTTTGTTATCCTACTCCAGTGGCCACAGATTAGATCGGGCCTTCTTCAATCGGCATAAGTCACCAGGATGACTTATAACAGAATTTAATGATCTGACGTTGACGTAGAACACCATTGACTGACGCTACAATCAATATCAATAATTCAGGATGCTGTGGTTTGAATTCAGAGCATTTTCATTCTAACAAAACATGCTTTATCCTCCTCCATGTTTTTGAGTTATATGGATGCCTATCAATAAACTAAAATTATAGAAATAAATTGACTTTTTATTATAATGAGATAAAATATTCAACAAAACATCAATCACCAGCGATAGACAATATTGGTCTCAAACACCATATAATCAATCGTTGCAGGTATCTTAAATCTGTCAACCGATATTGATTGAGGCAAAAACGTTGATAATTATGGTATAATATGAAAGCCTGATTTTATTTGTATTTGGCCCTTTTTTAAAGAAATGTTGCCTTGCAGTTGGGAGACTATAGATGAATGGTGAATTCTCCATTCTAATTGTGGATGATACTCCGGATATGATTGATACACTTGGTGAAATTCTAAAGATGTATCTCATTAGAGCAGTCACCAGCGGTGAGAAAGCATTAAAACTTGCCTTTGGTGAAAAACAGCCGGATCTTATCTTGCTTGACATTGTAATGCCTGGTATATCGGGGTTTGAGGTGTGTCGAATACTGAAAGATCATCCAAAAACAAAAAATATTCCTGTCATTTTTATAACAGCCATTGATAAAGGACAGGATGAAGTGAAGGGGTTTCAATATGGAGCAGTCGATTACATAACCAAGCCCTTTAGTCCAGCTACTGTTTTGGCCAGGGTGCAAACACATTTAGAGTTGAAACGTCACCACGATCATCTTGAGGAATTGGTAAAGGAACGAACCAACCAGTTGATTCATGCTGACCGATTAGCAACCTTAGGCAGTATGACAGCCTCCGTCGCCCATGAGATCAGAAATCCTCTTTCTGCAATCCTATCCAACATACAGATTATATACAAACGGCTTACGGAGAATTATCCTAAAAACCAACTGGCAGCAAAAAAATGCAATACAACTTTGGATACAATCAAAGCCTATGTCGAGGAGCGAGATTTAATCACCAGTTTTAAATCCATCTCAGCATCGGCTGAACGGATGGATAGAATCCTTCACAATATGCTTACCTTCAGTCGAAAGAGTGAACCAAAATTAGAACCCAACAATCTTGAGGATCTATTGGAGAAGGCTATTGAACTATTAACGGATGATAGAGCCTTTGTCAAAGAAACCAATTTTAATGATATCGTTATTCATCGGGAATATTGTGCTTCAATGCCAAAAATTAGTTGTGAACCCAGCAGAATGGAGCAAGTGTTTTTAAATATCCTAAAAAACGGTACACAGGCTATGGCCGACTATAAGAGGAAAAATAAAGAGAAGCCACAGTTTACGTTGCGTTTAAAAAAACAAGATGCCTATGTTCTTGTGGAGATCGAGGATAATGGCCCCGGGATGAATAAAACTACACAAAAACGGATTTTTGAACCATTCTTCACCACAAAAAGCATTAAAAAGGGTACCGGCTTAGGTTTATCCATTTGTGAAACAATTATCAAAGAAAATCATAATGGTTCTTTATTTGTAGAATCTAACATCGGGAAGGGAACGAAATTTACTATAAAATTACCGATGATCTGACACATCAAGTGAAAAGCGGATACCGAGCTTTCCCTGTTTTTTCAACAAACACTCCATAAAAAAGGCGCCTGCTGGTTATTTTTTGAAAGTTAATATCTTTGCAAATATCCTTGCCTGATAGTATACTATTTAGTGAATTCTCTTACAATTGCCGCTTAGTTACTATATTTTCCAAGCTATGCTAGCTGTCATGGGGAAATTAGGAAGTACTGTCTCTGATATTACAAAACCTAAAAAAGAGGAAATATCAATGCTATTAAAGAGTGAATTCAAAGAACTGATTAGCTTCATGGAATATGAAGGGAAACGTATCGGTTTGTCGCAGGAAAATATCGACCAGATCAAGATTAATAAGATGTTTGGGATTCGATTCAGTTTTCCCGGCCATACATCCCAATTGGAATTGATTCGGTTGATAACCAAAAAAGTTGCTTCGTATGTGGAAAACTTTGAAGAGGAAGATCTGGATGATATTGGTCTGGCTATCGATGAAGCCTGCACCAATGTTATCACTCATTCGTACTTGCCAAAACAGACCAATCAAAGCATTCAGGTTGAATATGTGATTGAGTCGGAAGCCTTGAGAATTACCATTGTCGACGAGGGAGAAAAAGGCCAGGAGTTTAATCTTGATGAATTAACACCTGTAGACAAAGAGGCATATCTAAAAACGCTATCCAGAGGGGGACTGGGTGTCCATATTATAAAAAAGATTATGGACGAAGTGGAATATACAGTATCACCCGGTGTTCACAATAGCCTGAAAATAACTAAATATGTCCGTAAGTCTTAGATCGGTTGATTATTTATCTTTTTCTTTGTTTACCTTGTCAATACCATGATAAAAAATCTTTCATACCAAGGATATTATGAAGACTCTATCTTTACATCACGATAAAAGAGGCTCTGTAGATATTATTTCACTCGAAGGAATTCTTAATGCTGATACCAATGTTCAGCTGGACGATCTGCTGCAACCGCTTTCCGATTCCGATAGACCGTTTATTCTGTTTGATGTGGCCAATCTTACCTATATTAGCAGCGCAGGTATCGGCTGCTTTATAGGTATCATAAAAAAAATTCGAATGAAGGGTGGGGATATTCGGTTTTACAAAATGAATTCTAAAGTGAAACGTATATTCAAATTACTGGATATGGACGACTTTTTTGAATTCTTCTCCGATTTTGATGAAGCTTTTTCCAGTTTTGAAACATTATAAAATATTGAGTATTAGCTTAAAATAACAATCGTTTTTTTTGTTTTATCAATCACCTGTGTTACTGAAAAAAAATATTGATTCGATGGTTGAAGACAATAAACAACTGACACTCAAATTAGAGAAAAAAATCCAGACACTAAAAACGCTGATGGAGTTTTCTCGTTCCATGAGCATGGCAACATCGATGAAAAGCATTTACGATATCATCCTGTTGACCTGTATGGGGCATAAAGGCATTGAGGTAACTGGTATTCTGCTTAAAGAGGAAGATGCAGAAAACCGGTTTTATGTTGCCAGTGTCAGGGGAACGGAGGAAATAGCCGTAAACCAGACTATCGAATTTTCGTCAATCTTGCTGCAATACTTGTTAAAGGAGGAGCATGTTTTTATTATTGACAGTGAATTGGACGAATCTCCTCAAACCCGAAAAATACTGGATCAATTAAACTGTCGTTTACTGGTTCCTTTATTTTACCAAACGTGTTTAATGGGCATCCTTTCTTGCAGTGCCAAACTAACGGGTCAACCGTTTTTAGAAGAGGATATTGAATTTCTTCAATTGATTACCGGTCACACAGCCACCGCCATTAAAAACATCGTTTCATTGGATCGTCTTGAAGGCTATACCATCGAATTGGAAAAACGTATTTTCGAATTAAATGCAGTGGATGAATTGAATCGCTCCCTAAGTGCTTCACTGGATGTGAAAGAGATAGTTCATACATTGATATTGACTCTGATGGGTCATTTAACTGCGGGATGTGGAGTGCTTTATATGAATTCTCCCAATCAGCAGGAACAATTTCAATCAATAAACAAGGTTGGCGGTGTTTCAGCTGAAATCGCTGACAAAATAAAACTGCCTTTGGATATCCAAAATAGGATTTCGAAATTACAAATCATTCAAAGAGATGCCGGTCTTTCCAAGGAATTGAATCAGCTATATGATCATAATAAAATGGAGGTTTGCTTTTTTTTAGATATTTCAGATAATATGAAAGGTCTCTGTTTCCTGGGAGAAAAAGCCACTGGTATGGCATATCAAAATAAAGAATTGGAATTGGCCGCCTTATTGATTCAGCAAGCGGTTTCTCCTATTAATAACGCCATTTTGTATCGTGAGGTGGAACAACGTGTTATTGAAAGAACATATCAGTTGGAAGCTGCCAACAAATCTAAAAGTATGTTCCTGGCAAATATGAGTCATGAGATCAGGACGCCGATGAACGCTATCATCGGTATGAGCAATCTGATGATGCAGACGGATCTTTCCGCTAAACAGGAAGACTATCAAACAAAGGTTTTATCGGCTTCTAAAACACTGCTGGGATTAATCAACGATATTCTGGACTTTACCAAAATCGACGCCGGCAAACTGGACATCGAACATGTGGAATTCGATCTGAATGAGATTCTTAATAATCTCTCCAACCTTATCTGTGTTAAAATTGGGAACAAAGAGATAGAACTCCTGTTTAATGTTTCATCGAATGTACCACGTTTTCTGGTTGGAGATCCCCTGCGTTTGGAACAAATACTTATAAATCTGACTAATAATGCGGTTAAATTTACTAAAAAAGGAGAGATTATTGTATCTATCGATCAGGTGGCTGAGCAGGGTGAAAATATAACACTTCGCTTTTCTGTCCAGGATTCTGGAATTGGTATTTCACCGGAAAAAGCCAAACAATTGTTTTCTCCTTTCACCCAATTGGATGGGTCTATGACTCGAAAATATGGAGGAACCGGGCTTGGACTGGCTATCTGCAAAAATCTTGTGGAATTAATGGGGGGAGAGATTGTCCTTGATAGTCAACCGGGTAAAGGTGCCACCTTTACCTTTAGTGCTATATTTGGTCGACTTCTGGATCAGAAAATTGATTATTACAATGAAAAATTAAAAAAAATCAAAGATTTAAAATTACTTATCGTTGACGATAGTAAAAACAGTCGTGATATTCTGGAAAATATTCTGACCTCTTTTTCCTTTGAATGCCAATCAGTGGCTTCAGGGAAAGAAGCCTTGGCAGAGTTGAAAAGAAACGCCCTAAATGAAATGGATAAACCGTATGATTTAGTAATATTGGATTGGAATATGCCACAGATGAATGGATTAGAGATTGCCAGCAAGATCCGTAATAATCCTTATATGATTTTTATTCCAAAAATAATTATGATGACAGTATTCGGTGATGAAAAGACTGTTGGTAAATCAAAAAGAATTGGTGTGGAAGCATGCCTTGTCAAACCGGTAAGTAAATCCTCATTGTTTAATATCATTCTTGAAATGTTTGATCTAAAAAGGGAGGTGAAACCGGAATTACAAAAACAACAAGTCACAGATACAAAAGCATTGGACCAAATAAAAGGAGCGAGAATTCTATTGGTCGAAGACAACGAAATCAATCAACAGGTAGCAAGAGAATTACTGCAAAATGCCGGTATGATCGTAACCATTGTTAACAATGGGAAGGAAGCCGTTGAAGCCTTGGAAAATCCTGTTTTTGATGTTGTATTGATGGACCTCCAAATGCCGGTGATGGACGGATACTCAGCCACACGAAGGATAAGGGAACAAAAACCTGAGCTTAGCAAATTACCCATTATCGCAATGACGGCCCACGCAAGAGTGGAGGATCGCAATAAGTGTCTTGACATCGGTATGAATGATCATGTGACCAAACCCATCGATTTTAATCAAATGCTTAATTGCCTGATAAAGTGGATACCGCCCGGTGATAGGGAAATATCGACTGAATTAAGTATTGAAACATTTGAACAAAACAAATCGGAAGATCTACTGCTACCCGACCTTGCCGGAATCGATATGTCAGATGGCTTGCTGAGAAGTAGCGGGAATAAAAGACTCTTTAAGCGGCTATTGTTTAATTTTAAAAAGAATTTTGCCTTTATCGACAAAAAGATTCAAAAAGCCCTCGATGATAACAATATAAAAAACGCATTGCAGATAACTCATGCAATTAAAGGTGTTTCCGGTAATATTGGTGCTGTTGATCTTTTTTCAGAAATTCAAAAACTGGAAAGTTCGATGAAACAGGGAAATACAGCTGATGTGTCGTTATTGTTGGACTCGATGGCTGAAGAACTGAATCGGGTGATGGTTTCTATTGGAAAATTCGAAGAATCAGAGACCCAAAAAGCGGAAACAAAGAATATGCTGAGTGCAAAAGATGTAAAATTGGATACAGAATCACTAAGATCCTCTTTTAACCACCTGTATCAACTCCTTTTGGATTGCAATATAAAAGCCGGAAGCGACTTTGTACCGATTAAAGAAACATTGCAAAATATTTCTGACATTCAAAAATATCTTGAACAATTGGAAGAACATATTCAACAATACGATTTCGACTATGCCATCGAAGACCTAATCAATATCGCTCAGTGTATGAATATTTCTTTATCCTGATTCTTTGTTTCCGTTCTCTCACCTTTGTACCAGTGCGTATTTGAACAACAATAAACCAATAAGCAAAGAAAATCCTTGCATCACTGTCCTTTTCATTCTGTTCACAACATTGATCTGGGCATCCAAATGTAATATAATTGAATTTAAAGCAGTGAATATCGCTTGTATTTGTCTTGAAACCTAAAAAATAAAAGCTCTTGTTATCTCCTTGCTGTAAATCAATTGTATTATATTCATTATATTTAAAAATTTTTTGAATATATAAATGAACAAAGAACTCAAATCGTGGAAAAAAGAATATCAATACAAATCCATATCATACAATTTATTGGTTTATATCCTTTTTTTCAGTTCCATCATCACCATAATGGCCACCTGTTTGCAACTTTTTATGGATTACCGGAATGATATCAATTTTATCTATGATCAATTTGATCAGGTGGAAGAAAGCTATATCAACAGTATCTCCTATTCACTATGGGATTATGATGATAATTCAATCTTCATAATGCTTGAAGGTATTTTGGCATTACGTGATATACAGTATTTAAAAATAACTGAATCAAAAGGATCTACCTTTGCCACTGTAGGAAAAATTGAAAGTGAGCATGTCATCAAACGAGTGATACCCATACTACAAGCCGGTAAACAAGAAATTGGAACACTTGAAGTAGTCGCTTCATTGCAAGGGGTTTATGATCGTTTATTTGGTAAACTATTAGTTATTCTTGGTTCTCAGGCCATAAAAACATTTTTGGTATCCTCATTTATTCTGTTTATCATTCAATACCTGGTATCGCGTCATCTTAAAAAACTGGGTAATTATGCCAGTGAAATCGATCTGGATCACCTGGAAGGTGATCTGACTTTAGATCGAAAAAGAAAGATTCCACCGGATGAATTTGAGCTGGTTGTGGATGCTTTTAATCAAATGCGGAGTACATTGAAAAAATCTGTGGTTGATTTAAAGATTAAGGCCCGAATGGAAGGAGAACTGGAAGCTGCTGTCGCTATTCAACAGGCGTTTATTCCTAAAGCTCCGCCGAACGTGGACGGTTACGATTTGGCATCGTTGTTTATTCCAGCCCTGGAGATGAGCGGTGACTATTTTGATTTTTTTAGAGTCAATGATAACTGTCTGGCTATGGTGATTGCGGATGCCTCCGGAAAAGGAATGCCGGCTGCCTTACATGTGAATACGGCTCGGGTTTTACTGAAAGACAAATCAGAACTTCATGAAAAACCGTTATCCCTCTTTCGGGTCCTGAATCATAGCCTTGAAAAAGAATTTGCCGAAGATAAATTTCTGACCATGGGATACTTGCTGGTGAATCTTCGATCTGCCTCGGTAATCTGTGTTAATGCCGGTCATGAACCATGTATACGAATTACAGCCAACAACAGAGATCGGGAATTGATTAAACCACCCGGTTATCCTTTTTGCAGCCTTTTTGCCGATGTTTTTGATTCCCGATTGGGTAAGGAAGACTTCACCATTCAACAGGGTGATTTGTTGGTCTTGTACTCCGATGGATTGACCGATGTAACTAATGAATCGGGGGAAATTTTTGGAGAACATCGTTTTTATGATTTGGTCCATGAACTTAATGATCAACCGACAAACGAGATTATTGCCAGTGTTCGGGATTCCATATTAGCCTTTAAAGGGGATGCCGATTTAGCTGATGATGTTACTATGGTAGCCTTCAAACGGATCTGAAGGTTATCCAAACTAATCCACCTGCCTTCTGCCCTTCTCAAATCGTTCTATTAATTCATGCAGAACTTCGTAACTTTTAATCGAATCTTTTTTCTCAATAACAATGGTTAATTCGGAAAGGGTTGAAATAATCTCAAAAAAGTTGATATGCTGCCAGGCTAAGGCTTGCAGAACCTGGTAGGTAATCCCCGGTGTATGAAAGAAATCTCCATGGAATACAATGGTTAAAGCGACTAAATCCATTTGCTTGTTTAAGATTTTTTCACCCTGTAGGTATTTTTTTATTTTATCATGGTGTTTTTGGCTGGTCACAATACTGATTTCATGATTACCGATGGTGATGTTCAAAAAATCACCACGATCCGGATCTACTACTTCGTAAAGTGTTTTCAACCCTTGAAGAAGATGGGTGGTTTTTTCAATATTAAAATCACACAGATTGGTTTTAATAGTGATCTCGCAATCCAGTTTTTGCTGACTTCCAATCCCTGTTTTGGATTGTATTTCTGTGGAATATCTTCTTAACGCCATGATAATAGCTGATTCCGTCACCTTTTTACCCAAGATGGATTCGATTTTTGGTTTAAACTCCGCAGCCAGATTTCCAAAATGAATAATCCCTCGTTGCAACGCTTCTAATAAAAACGGTTGCTCCTTGGACAGTTTTTTTACAATTTTACTAACAGACATCTTGATTCTTTCACATTTTGTTATTATAGTAACACCTGGTTAATTAAATAACAATTATTGACAATTCTTACACTATTTTTAATCTCAGATTCATTTGTATCTTATCGAGGGGTTTTAGTACAGCGCATTAAAGATTTAAAACAGGGCAACTGTTTGATAAAAGCCCACCAGTTGTCAACCCTGAAACTAAAATGTTTATTGAAGCACTCGGCGAAAAGCGGGGCGACCCATTAGTGGCCGCAAATGGATTTTCTTTTATACTGGAGTTATGACCATGAACACAAAAATTAGAGGCGTATTCACCGCATTGATCACGCCATTTGATGAAGAGGGAGAAATCGATGAGAAAGTCCTCCGGCAGCTCATCGATTTTCAGATTAATAGTGGGATAAGCGGCGTTGTCCCATGTGGAACCACAGGCGAAAGTCCTACTTTGTCCCACGAAGAGCACGATCGTGTGATTCAATTGACAATCGATCATGTGAATAAACGAATTCCGGTGATTGCTGGTACCGGTAGTAACAGTACCCGCGAAGCGATAAGGTTATCTCAGCATGCGGAAAAATCAGGTGCGGATGGGGTGATGGTAGTCAATCCTTATTACAATAAACCAACCCAGGAGGGATTATATCGTCATTTCCGGGAGATTGCAGATTCTATAGATGTTTCGTGCATTATTTACAACATCCAAAGCCGAACCGGTGTTAATCTTGAGACATCAACCTTGATTAGACTCTGCAACTCATGTAAAAACATCGTTGCTGTCAAAGAAGCTTCCGGGAATTTGAATCAGATAAGAGATGTTATTGAAAAAACCGGCAATAATTTCAGTGTACTTTCAGGCGATGACAATATGACACTGCCCTTGATTAAAGCTGGTGGTGATGGTGTCATCTCTACCGCCTCTAATTTGATTCCGGATAAAATGTTGAATCTCGTTCAAACGGCTTTGGAAGGGAACTTTCAACAGGCGGAAATATTGAACTCAGAACTGTCGGATCTATTTGAAGCCCTGTTTGTTGAAACCAATCCAATTCCTATTAAAGCAGCTATGGCCATGGCTGGTTATTGCCTTGAACAATATCGATTACCCATGTGTCCCCTTTCAAGTCATGAAAAACGCTCTCAGTTAAAACAAACATTAATACGAACGGGTATTCTTGCAAATTAGTTCTGCCGGTTTGTTTATGACTTTAAATCGGTCCAAATCTGGAATGAGTATAGCAAAAAAAAGCAGGCCGGTTGGATCGACTCTTTTCGATCATTTTGTTGAAGCGGTTTGAGCGCTCCATTAGGTAAAATCATCCTAATCTGAGTCGTTCCGCCAGACTGTGTAGTCCTTTAATAACGATGGTATCGGAGTCCGGGATTGAGTAAATGGGAACAATGCCTTTTTCCCGTATTTGATTGCCGGCTCTTTCCGGTAGGATAACTTCTCCAGTGGGTAGGCAGACAACCTCGTTATTGGTCCGATATGTATACAGCAGCAATCTTTCAATTCTTCCAGCCAGGTAATCATTCAGCGCCCAACCGAAACGGTTAAATGAATTTCCTATAAGTACAGCAGCTAAAAAAGCTGCATTACCCCATAAATATGAATTATGGGAAGATTTATCTGCCACTTCTTCCAAATCAACTGATTTACATGGATAGGTTGATTTGCTGTATGGTAGTCGCAGGAGGAATCTTGGCATCATAAGGGACAGGAATTTCGCTTCTTCGGATTTTCGTAAGTTGTTCCACATCTCGGATAATTGTGGGTCCGGTTGAGTAGTCCAATCGTCAGGATCGACCAGTTCCTGATAAGATGGAGCTCCTACCAGACCAGGGGAAGCTCCTCCAATGAATGGAGCATTCGCCTGGGCAGCCATTTGACCAATTTTGTGCAAGAGTTGAATATCCTTTTGAGAGTTATCAAAGTAGTAGTTGCCAATCATTACTGTCCATGGGATGTTCCCTTGGCTATCAATACTTCTTTCAATCAGCAGTTTAAACAAAACAGATTTTTCAACGGGTTGATCCTGGATCAAGTCCGCTGACAGTTCTTCTTTGGAGATATCTACCAGCGAGAATTTCAGCTGTGGATTGGTTTCTGTTTCAGTGATAAGGAAATAAAGCTCATGCCAGGCGGCTTCCAGTTTCTGGAATTTCGGATGGTGTAATATACTCAGTAGTTTATCGATGACAACTTGATTGGCCTCCTCAACCAGTGCGTCTTGTTTGGGGTTGTTATATGTCACATCATGTTGTTCAAGGGCTTTCTGCAAGAAACCATCCAGCGAATTCATCGTCTTTGTTGCATCAAAATCGGGCATTTCATCTGCTTTAAAGCATTCTTCTACAATTTGTCTGGCTTTGGCTGCATCAACCGCTTTGATAGCCCCTTCACTTTTTATCCGTTCACGAATAGAAAGCAGTTTTTTTAATACCGGACCATTTTCCAATAATCGATCAGGATGAAAATCATCCATCTCTTTAAAATTCAACCGGTAAACCTGCTCTTTTGATGACGTGTCATCCGTTGGATGCCAGGTAACGTTTAGTCGCTCAAACGTTTCGTGGAAATCATACTTGTCTAGTTTTATAACTTTGGGAGAATAGGATGATTGAGCTGATCGTCCGCTGAAATCGCCCAGGATGAGAAAATGAAATTGTTTTTCCATAGTTTTTCACCGTTTTTAATATGGATAATTTATCCCGGAGGAAATGATAGTGAATTGACGGTTGCCGAAGCCTCCGGTCAATATGTGAAAACTCAAGCCGACTTCCAGGAAAAGATTTCCATAAATGGTCATATGAGTCCCAATTCCCATGTTAAAATCCAAGTCTTGTCCTGATTCGTTTTGAACAGTACCATCTGTCTGGGTGGTGGATGTGAAATTCCACTGGCGTATTCCTATTCCAGGCCTGACAAACATTCTAAAGGGTTGTTTTAAAAAAGTATATTGGATACCTCCCATGAGTGAGGTCAATTCCATGGATTGTTCCAACTGATGGGTTTGATTGTACAATACTTTTTTCAGACTGCCTGTCAATTTGATTTTGGAAAATGATAGGTTAAAGGTATATTTTTTGTTGTAAATATAACCGCCGATGATTTCGAAAGCCATAGCCGGGTCAAAATCGGTGTTCAGTTTATCCCCCGGAACCAGGACAAATAAGTGAATTCCCAACGTTAACCGCTTATTATCTATATTTTTCAAATGAACTGCTTCCGGTGACAATCCGTGGTAATTGCCATCTTCACTAACGGATGAGGAAAATACGATTTCATAGTCTTGATCATCGTCCTTGGTAAAGTCATCAATGCCGGTAACTGTTACTTCTTGTGGAGTTGACCAGTCGTCCGGAGTGAAAAATAACTCTGTTTGATCCAATATACCTTCGGTCGGTTTGGTACTGGCCATTTTTATGGAAACTGTTGTGGTCGGTTTGGAATTCAGTCTTATGCTTATGTGAGCTTTATCCCCGTCTTCCGAGGTTGTACCATCAATGACCTCTATGTTGAATTTTGGTATGTCTGTATTTTTGTTTACCATTTTGACAGGGGGAAAAGCCATTTTATTATAAACAGGATCGTTACTGATGGCTCCCAGGCTGGTGACGAAAAACTCCAGGTTACCATCTATCTGATAATCTTTTACACCGGTGATCTTTATTTTTTTGGGTTGATCCCAATCGGTGGTTAAAAACGATGCATGTTCGTCGATCATTTTTCCTTCTTTCGGATTGCTGCTGAAGAAAAGAAAAACCACCGATGATGTGGGCTCTGAATTAAGTCGAATGGAGAATTCTGCGGTTTCCCCGTCCTCTGATGCCACATTTTTTTTCGTCTTCACCGTAATTCCGGCTTCATCATTATCAATATTCCTGATTTGAAGTTTAACCGGGGGGATATCATTATAAGCCGGTTCCATCTTACTGGAGGCTGTCAGGATGATTTGGTAGACCTTATCTCCGTCTGCAATGTTGTCATCCACGCCGGTTACTGTTACTTTCCGGCTCTGGTCCCAATTTTGGGGAGTAAAGGTCAAAAATGCAGGGGTTGGTATACCTTCAGAAGGATCGGTACTATCGATTCGAATCTCTACATCCGCTTTGGGTTTGGCTTTTAATTGGACGGAAAAGACGGATTTTCGACCATTTTCTTCTGTATTCCCACTGATTTTGCTCACAAAAAAGGTGGTCAGGTTGTTGTCAAGATTGATCAGAGGTATATCTGGAGGATCTAATCCATTGTAACTCTCGTCGTAACTGATGGCTTTGGAAGTGACAATGCTGTATTCCTGTTCTCCGTCCACTAACTGATCGTTTTTTCCTTTCACAGTGACAACTTGTTCCTGGTTCCAATTGTCAGGTGTGAACACCAATTTGTCGGTTAGAACCTCTCCTTCGGTCTTATCACTGCTGGAAAGATTAATTGTTACCGAAGCAGAGGGCTTGGAGCTTAATGCGATTTTAAATGAAGTGGATTCTTCATTTTCGGATGTATTTGCCTGTGGATATACAATATGAAATCCGGCTTTATCATTATCTTTATTTATGGTTTCAATAATTGCCGGATCGCTGTACCGATAGCGGACATCCTCACTCTTTTTTACACCGATTTTAATTTTCACCCTGACATCATGATCTACAACATCGTCATCCACACCGATAATCGATATGTATTGCCCCTTGTTCCAATTTTGCTCATCAAAAATGACACTTGGATTGCCGATTTTACATTCGCTGGCATCCAGGCAGGTAACAGTGACCTCAACCGTTGATGATGGCTCGGACGAAAGAGCCAGGCTAAACACAGAAGTGTCGCCGTTTTCCGATATCCCCCCGGTGATCTGGCCTATTTTAAACCCGGCAATATCATTGTCTTCATTAATCAGTTTTTTTTGTACAGTGGCTAACTCACGATATATTAGGTCAGGTGAAGCTTTCGGTGTGATGGTAATGTTGTACGTTTGATCCCCATCGTTCACAAAGTCATCAATACCGCTCACCACTATATTGCGAGGTTTGCTCCATGTTTTTGGGGTAAACTCAATCCGAGTAGGTTTTGGAATACCCTCTTTCTCATTAGAGCTACTGATATCTAATACTACGTTTTTTGTCGGTTGAGTTTGCAGGCGAATGGAGAACAGGACAGATCCACCCTCCTCAGTAGTACTTTTGGTTATTCTGGAAGTGATGATGCTTGCTTTATCGTTATCTTTGTTAAAAAACATGATACTCGGCGACTTTACCTCACTGTATTTGGGATCCCCGCTTTTAATCGCACCAGCCACAACCAGAAATTTCTGGCGTCCGTCTTCCATGCGGTCATCTTGACCGGTAACGATAATTTTCTGCTCCTGGTTCCAGTTGGTTGGATCAAATGTCAACGATTTTTTATCAAGGGTGCCTTCTCTTGGATTGTTACTGGAAAATGGAATAAGCACTGTATCGGTCGGTTCTGATTCCAATGAAACATAAAATGCAGTCGCATCACCTGATTCACTGGTGATGTCACCGCTTTTTCGAATTTTAATTCCCACTTTGTCATTATCTTTGTTGGTTAGTGGAATCTTCCTGGGAGGCAAGCGGGAATATCTGAAATCCTCTTCACTGGTGGCCTTAAGGATAATGTTGTAGTCGATATTGCCATCCGCCACCTGGTCGTTTTGTCCGATTACCGTTACTTTCTGATGTTTGTCCCAGTTGTCGGGAGTAAACGTTAATACGTGCTGTTTAACTTTTCCTTCATCAGGATTGTCACTTTCCAACTGAATAATTACATTAACTGTGGGTTGTACATTTAAACTTAAATCAAATGTGGCGATACCACCGGATTCGGATGTGAATGCGTTGATGTTCTCGATATGAATGCCAGGCTTTTTTGACCTCTTTTGGGTTTCTTTAATTATTGTTGGCAACACCTTGGTTTTTTCCGGCAGACTGCCTGTTACTCCCAGAATACCCGTTTGGGTCGAAATAGACGGTGATCCGGTAGATGGCTTCAAATTGATCACCGATTCAGGCGTTTCCCGGTTGGTGATAGTGATCCTGGGCATTTTAATTTTTGTATAGTACTGATCATTGCTGGCAATCTTTTCCACAAAAACCTGGTAAGACTTGTTATTATCAGCCATAAAATCATCCTGCCCCACCACAGTCACTATCTGATTTCGATCCCAGTTTTCAGGTGTAAACACCAGCTGCGGATTTTTAACCTTACCCTCTTTAGGTTTGGTGCTGTTGAACATAATCGTCACCGGGGAATCTGGCTTGGATTGAAGTCGCACTGGAAAATGAGCCTCACCGCCCGTTTCAGTGGTATCCCCATCGATGTCTCCCAAAAAAACACCGGCTTGATCATCATCCGTGTTGATAGTTGTTATTTTAACCGATTTTAAGCGGGCATACTGAAAATCAGAATCGGGAGCAACAGCAACTAAAACAGTAACCACCCGGTCCCCATCCATTATCAGATCATCCTGGCCTGTCAGAACAACTCTCTGTTTTTGGTTCCAGTTTTCTTTGTTGAATACTATATGGGCAGGATTGATGGTGATTTCTGACGTATCCGGTGTAGTTAACCGAATGATAACATTATCGAAAGGGGCAGATTTCAGGCATATTTCAAATTGAGCACTGCCACCCGCTTCACTTGTTTTGCCATTGATCGGTCCGATATCCAGTCCAGCCTTAATGACCTTGGACTTAATATCTTTAATCATCGGAACTCCGGGCTGAATCGCTTGTGATTTCGGAACTCCGGTGGGCGCGGTGGGGGTGCCGATTTTCGAAAGTCTCTGTACATTTTCGATGGATTCGCCGGTTTCATAATTGACATATGAAACTTTCGGTAGACTTATACCCTGGTATTCTTTATCCCGACTTTTAGAAGGCCCGATACGGATATAATAGTTTTGAGGACCGTCGGCAATAAAATCATTTTGTCCAATAATTCGGACCGTTTGATCCCGATGCCAATTCGAAGCGGTAAACGTTAATAAACCGGGCTCAGGTTTGGCTTCCGAAGGATTACTACTGGTAATAGGGATAATAACATTATCCTTTGGTTTGGATCGCAGATGAACCGTCATTGTCACCGCTTTTCCTTCTTCTGTGGTAAATCCTTTGGAATGATCCGCAATAATACCGCTTTGATCATTATCACGGTTGACTACGGAAACAGATTTACTTTTCAATTGAGAATAACGAAAGTCTCCCCGGATTACGGATATTTTTATTTTGAATGTTTGATCACCGTCCTTTACATCATCATCTTGCCCTAAAACCTGGACAGTCTGTTTTTGGTTCCAATTTCCGGGAGTAAAAACAAGCGTTTTCGGTTTAACCGTGCCTTCTTCCGGAGTGTCGCTTTTTACATCAATAATCACGTTTTCTAACGGTTTGGATGCCAATTGAATGCTAAACTCGCCACTGTGACCATTCTCGGTAACATCTCCTTTCATCTTGCCGATCAATAGGGCAATCTGAGCAGTCAGGTCTGCTGGTTTGGAAACCGGACTGATCACACTCTCTTCTGAAGAACCGGGATTTATTGTCTCGGACGAAGATTTCTTTTTAATCCGGGTTCCCGCTTCTTTTAACGGTGTACTTCCTTCCTCGTTTATTCCTTTAGCCCACAGCATTCTACCGGTCAGTAAAAAAATAAACAGGAATATCAAAATAAAAAATATTAATTTGGGAAAACGAAACATAGATATAATCAATTTAAATTACAAACAATAACCCACTCCAAAAGAGTATTCTATTTGTCTAAAATGGATATTTAACGGTTAATGATATCTGGCCATTGCCTAATCCACTGGATACATAGTGATTGCTGGCTTCCAGGCTGGCGATAATCAGTTTAAAAAATGTTGTATCAATCCCAAAACCTACGAAGGGGCCGGATGACAAACCTGAACTGCTTTTTGTTGAATTGTCGATGGCATTTTGCGTTTCCAGATTCCAAAGATATAAATCTAATCCACCTTGACCATAGAGATTAAAGAATGATTTATAAAAAATATATTTTCCCATAAATGAGATGGCGGTGAGATTAAGTTTATATTTCATGGGGTTGTCGATACTGTATCCAAATATTGTGGTCGATCCACTGGTGGACCCTGTAAAAAGAGATAATCCGACATCGACTCTTCTATTAATGACATACCCACCATAGATTCCGAAGACGGCAAAATCATCCAGATTCTCCTTTAACTCATCCTGTAGGTTAATGTTTGTATAGGACAAACCAACTGTTGCACGCATGCTGTCTTTGTTCACCACAGAAACAGACTCCGGCTGTATTCCGTGGTAATTCGGATCTTCGCTTTCAGCTGGTGAAAAAACGATATGATAATCCTGATCCCCGTCCTTGTATTTATCACTATTCCCGGTGACAGTAACAGTCTGGTCTTTATCCCAATTGTCAGCAGTAAAACTAAGTTCTTTGGGTTCGTTTTGCCCTTCTGTTTTATCATCGCTGTCCAACCGGATCGTTACACTGGGTTTGGGGATGGAATTTAACCGGACGGTAAATGATGTGCTGCCACCGGTTTCATCGGTTGTGCCATTGACGCCACCGATAATAAAACCTGCCTTATCATTGTTTAAATTAATCATTTTTATATTTTCAAAAGGCATCTGGTTATATCTGGGATCATTACTAACCGCACCCAGGCTGGTTACATGAAAAACGCCATCCTCATCTACGATGAAATCCTTCACGCCGGTTACTTTAATGATTTGCTCTTTATTCCAGTTAGTTGGAAAAAAAGCGGCATGGTGGTCAATCATTTTTCCTTCCTTTTCATTGTCGCAAGAAAAAATGAACACAACAGACGATTCGGGTTCCGAGTTCAGGACAATACCGAACTCCGCTGTTTCCCCGTTTTCGGAAGTTGTATTATCAATCGGCCGAATAGTAATTCCCGCTTTGTCATTGTCTCGGTTGAGTATCGTAAAAACCGTTGGTGGAATTTTTTTATAGTCGGAATCCAGGCTGTTTTCGGTAGTAACTGTCACCTGGTATGTCTTGTCAAGATCTTGTTGATCGTCATTCACTCCTTTAATGATCGCTTTTTGATTGATATTCCAGTTATGCTGATCAAAAGTGAGGAATGCCGGTTCCGGGACACCTTCGCCTGGGTTTGAACTGATGATATCTGCTTTGACAACCGAGGTCGGTTTGGAATTTAAATGCATTAAAATGTCCACGGATTTTCCGTTTTCATCGGTATCCCCCTCTGATCGCTCCAGGATTACAGCAAAAGTATTCACGTCCTTATTCACTACCTCTATGCGTTTGGGGCGGTATTCAGCATAGGTAGTATCCTGGCTTTCCAGGTGTGCGGAAATGGTAAATTTTTGATCACCATCCACTACGTCGTCCGGCTGACCTTTAATCGTAATTTTCTGAGGTTTATGCCAATTTAAAGCTGTAAAATGTAATTTGGATGTTTCGAGGATACCTTCAGTGATTCGGTCGCTTGAGAAGTGGATGGTCACGTCCTGTGTCGGTTTTGATGTCAACCGTGCGGTAAAGGAAGCGGATGCTCCGTTTTCGTCAATCCAACTGCTGATTTTACTGAATCCAACCCCCACTGATTCGTTGTCCAGGTTGGTTATTTGAATATCTTCCGGATTCAGTCCATTATATTTTAAATCTTTACTCACCACCGGGAGAATTCTGATGGTATAGAGTTGGTTTCCATCGGCCTTGTCATCATCAATACCCACGATGGTAACAAATTTTTCCCGGAACCAGTCTTCAGGTGTAAACGTTAGTTTTTTTAATAAAAGTCGCCCTTCTCTTGGATTTTGACATTGAAATTGTAGATGAACGTTCGCAGTCGGTTGAGTTGCCAGTTTCAATGAAAAGGTGGCTTTATCTCCGGTTTCGGATGTTTGATCCATTAGTGTTTTTACCAGGATATTAACCTTGTCATCATCTTCATTGATCATATCAAGTTTTATCGATTGTAACGATCTATATGCGGAATCGAGGGAGCTTTTGGGAGAAATGATTATCTGGTAATCTTGGTTTCCATCATCGATCACATCGTCCATACCGATAATTTTTACTCGTTGCGATTTATTCCAATTGTTAGCATCAAAATGTAAGATTTCCGGACTGACACTACCTTCCCCCGGATCACTTGATGTAATGTCAAGAATGACTTTTCTGGCCGGTTTTGTTTTTAGTTTAACTGAAAACAAAACGTTTCCCTTGTTTTCTCGTGTATTGCCTTTGATTTTGGTAGTAAGAATCGCGGCAGAATCGTCATCAAGATTCACTACTGGAACACTTTGGGGTATCAGGCCATGATAATTGGGATCCATACTGACTGCTTCCTTGAAGACGATTTGATACTGACGATTACCGTCCATTATTTGATCGTCCTGTCCCTGTACCGATATAACATGAAATCGATTCCAGTTATCAACAGTAAAAAAGAGTTTTTCCTGTTTAACTATCCCTTCGCTGGGATGACTGCTGGCGACTCCAACAATAACTGAATGTGTTGGTTCGGATTTCAAACGAATGGTTACTTCGGCTTTTTTCCCTTTTTCATTTGTAGGACCGGAAATTTTTCCGATTTCAAATGCGGCATGGTCATTGTCTTTATTTATTACATGAACAGGTGTTGGTTTCAGTCCGGAAAACCGGAGATCTTTTTGGCTAACCACTGTCATGTTAATTCGGAAGGTTTGATCACCATCCTTAATACTATCATTCTGACCTATTACCTTAACTACCTGTTCTTTTGACCAATTATCGGCACTAAAGGTGAGCTTTTCGGGCTGAACCCGCCCTTCGGATTCGTCACTGCTTGAAAAATGGATGGTTACATTATCGACCGGTTTCAAATTCAACTTAACTGTAAATTCTGCCGAAATACCCGATTCTGAAATCGCACGTGAAATTTTACTAACGATAATATCCGCCCTGACTTTTTTTTCCCTAACTTCCTGTACTGGTGACAAAGCCGGTGCTTTGGTTTGCGCTTTTATTAATGGAGAGTAGACAAAAAGTGAAACAACGTAAAAAGTGATTATAATATTGAAATGCAATCTTTTTTTCATTTAAGCGAAAGCGGGAGACAGGGAATGTTCAATGATCATTGTAGATCTAATATAATTGTAAATACAATCCAATAGCGAGTTCACCATTTTTCTATTTTCAAAAAATGAGATCTTGATTTGAAAATTATTTTTCGCAATTTGATTGGAAACATGATTATCAAAAAAAGGTTAAACCATGATTTTCTTTTGAATCATCGTTTATTTTTGGGTTTTACCGTTTTCAATTTGGGAATGGCTTGGGTGTGTTATCTGTTTTTCACAAGCGATTTTATTGATATTATAAATACCGTTAATTCGTCAAATCAAGAAAGATAATGCTCCGAAAATACAGGTATTCTATAAATAGACATTAATCTCCTTTTTGCCATGTATTGAAATAATGGTATTTTACGATCTGGTGCGACCGACTTTACATTATTAAAATATATTACTATAACAGAAAAGGTCATTCGGCAGATGAAAAAAGTATTCAAAAAAAATTCAAAAATGATTTTCACCAATAGATCACTCAAAGAATTTCATAGGGATTTATCAAAAACAATCTCTATTTTTGTTAACGAAAATAAATCCGCTCTGTTTCAAATTTCTTCAAAATATTAGGCAGTCTGTAAAAACTCATAAATTAGAGACATATATGGAACGTTTCCAAAATCAGATATTTAAACTGTGGATTAATCATGAATTTTATATTCCGGTTGATTCGGAAGGCCATTGTATGGGCAAATACTATGAAGGGGCCATGGGGCTAATCATTGAGATTATTCGTTTTGATGGAGGGTCCCATGCTTTGAAAATTCCATGGTTGATGGCCGATACGTTGCGTGAAAATGCTTATGTTTCAGAATTGTTGTCTGAGGAAAGATCCAGTGTTATGCAAATTTTTTCCGATGGGCAGAATACCGCCAGTTTAATGCAGGCTGAAGTATTTGGCGCAACAGTACTGCAAAAACGAATTCAAACTCGGGATGCACGACCCGAAGCACGTGAATTTCATGATGCCATTGTAGCTGTCAAGTTCAACAAAGGAAAATCCCCACAGTTTTGCGCCATTCATGCCAAGAAAAAAAATCAAAAGAAAACGAAGATTTTTCCATCGACCATTACAGATTGTCCGTTTACAGACGAAGAAACATTTGATCATGCTTACCAGGAAGCCAAATCCAACGATACGGATTGGGAAAAAACCGTAGTGGTTCACAATGGAAAGGATAAATCCATTCCCGGGGTTTATCGTCTTTGCGAATCATTAGAACCCAATGAAAACGAAAATATCTGGTATATCGGTGTGCCGGCAGTGGTGTACGTCTGGGGAACATTAACCATGCATGAGGCTATTACAGGCGGATATATGGCAGAGTGGCACCTTGCGGATCACCTGGTATTGATGGAAAGAGTTATTAATAGTGTCCGCTGCCTGCATCGAAGAGGTTTTCTGCATTCCGATATTCGGCCGGCCAACCTGATGGCAAAAGGAGACTGCAAAGATCCGGAGAATTATTTTCTTATCGATTATGCCGGGTATAACATTGGACTGCTTAACGATAATCGGCCGATTGAAGCTCACGCCGAATCCAATAATCCGATTTTTCTTGGACCGGCTATTGGAGGGGAAAGAAATTCGCCGTTTTATGCCCCTGAAAGAAAAAAAGGCATTGAAAAAGAAGGGGCGGATATTGTAGTGATCCTGGATCGAAAAGACCACTATCTTATTTTGTTTGGCTGGAGAAGTTATTTACTGAATAACAGTGCCTGCAAAATTGATGAGGAGATACTGGCAGAGCTGAAAATGTTTCAATTTGAAGACAATTTGTCGCAACTTGATATTTATGGAAATACTGAAACAAAATTAAAGGAAGATGATTTACTGTTGCCCGGAGATAGATTGCAGATAAGGGAATATGTCTTCAATATCGAATCGATAGGAACACTAAAAGGAAAACTTGAAGGGGAACAGGTATACAAGTGCTCTAAAAGATTCTGGCGAGTATACCATGGACGTATCGTGGTCAAAAACGATGAGCCGTTCGAACAGCAATGGATGGCTATTCCCCGCATTATTGAACTCAGACAATGGGCTGTGGGTACGGATTGTTTCGGCATTGGCGCCCTTTTTATCTATTCCTTGTTTCGCATGCATGGAGACGCTGCCGTTGAATCGAAAGTCAGTGAAGAAATCGCTTTCCAAAGGCTGTTGGACGAACTCAGCAATCCACACTACCTGGATATTATCTGGTATGAGTTAAGCAGAATTTGCACCCAATTAAGCATTTGTCATAGCCAGTACCGTAATATCGAAGACATTAAACAGATTGTTTTTGATCCGGACAAATATTGGGAACAGAAAAGCAGAGGGTCGGGGGATGATAAGGGAAAAACCATCGATGAATTTGCTATCCATACAGCCAACTTAATCATTCAAACAGCACCGGATTCCCGGGTTATTTTAAAAAATGTGAATTATAATTATGTCCATTTTTTATATATCATCTATTTCTCCCTGTGTTGTCTGCATCGACAGCAGAACATGAATGAAAGCTTGCTACAGGAAGATCCCCAGCCAACAGGTGATATAAAAGACAAGGTGTTTCTTCCCTTTTGCAAGTCAAGAACAACCATACCAGGATTTAATGGAGGAGAAGAGGAATCCCCCATCGATAATACACTGGCGTTTTTTAAGAAATTTAAACGCATTATCGAATCAAATTACTTTGACAAGCTTCAAATGGATCTTGATGATTCCGAAGGACCGGAAAATGTTCCTGCCCCCATCCTAAGACGCGAAATCTCAAATCTGAAAAAAGATATCAAGCGTTCTCGAATTGAAAAGGAGCAATTGCAGCAACAAAATCTGGATTTAGAACGAAAAATCGAAGGGTTCGAAAACATGTTGATCAAAATAAACCGAAAAATTAACTCCATCGATTATTTTGCTCAAAAAATGAATAAGAAAAAATTCTATAGTCCACGCCAGTTCAAGGCACTGGTGGAAGAAATAAACTATCTGAAAAACGAGTCAAGAAATTAAAACAGAAATTACGCTGAAGTAGCATCTCATAGTACCATAGGGTGAAACACCAATGGTAGAAATCCTGTTTCAGTACCGTTTTCGGAATAAATGATGTTATTGAACCTTCCAAAATAACCTTAATAAACCCGATAATCCCGAAATTTCTGTCAGTAAAACAAATTAATGTTCGCTCAGAAAGCATATCGCAAAAAAGATCAAATCTATAATAAAAAACATAAAACAAAGAATGCGGCTTAACATACTATTATTATCTATTTTAATAGCTAAATACTACTTGGTATCTATGGCAAGTGCGGCCCCGGCAGCCCCTGAAAATTTTTTAGTTTCGTTGGCTGATGTGGACAGTACATCTGTGACCGTAAATTGGACGGATGCCACCTCTGATTATACTTACAGGGTTTATTATATCTCGGAAGATGAAGTATTGACGAGCCAGGATGTCACCACAGATATTTCAGGTGATGTCTCAACCGATATAACAGACCTGAAAGCAGATGAGCGATATGTTTTTTATAGCACAATACTTAGCGACGAATCGACTGATAACGAATCCCTGCCTTCGAAAGACTATGTTGTTGACCTGGAAGATAATAGCTATCCACCCAATTCCCAGATTGGTCTTCAGGCAACCATTACCGGCAAAGGACAAATAGATGTTTCCTTCAGAAATAATAATGAAACCATGGTCGACTACAGTGGGAATCGGGTGTATTATGGGACGGTTGCCGGAAATCCGCATACTATGATCGATATCGGATCAAATACCGAAGTGGTTATATCCGGATTAACAGGTGCGGCTTACTATGTTTCAGTGGCCGCTTATGATGTTGCGCGACCGAATTCCCTTGAAAGTAAAAAATCTCCAGAGGTGCTGGTCACCTTTCATGTCAATGAACAAGCATCGAATGTCGAGGATGATCTGCAAGGGGGGTGCTTTATCAGCACAGCAGAATCTGGCATTTATGATCATCATACTTCAATATTGCGCGTCATTGGATTGGTTATACTGACGTCAGTGATTATTGTCTGCTGGTGTTTGGTCCGTTTCGACCTGTTAACAATCATTGGGCGTTTTTTATCGTTCGGATGGGTCGTAAAACACTCCAACTGTTCCCATGTTGGAACCAGGGAAGCGGATAAAAAAGAAAGAACCAACAAAACAAGAATTTCCAGATTTGTTCTATTGATTTTTACAGCTTGTCTTTGTGTAAACCCCATTGACCTGTTCGCCATCGGATATGACGTACTGGGTTTAAAATTGGGGTACTTCCAGTCACAGGATTATAAGACCAACTTCCCTTTGGATTTCAGCGATTCAGAATCAGAATTGAGCATCAACGACAATACAATACTTGATATCTACTATGCACGTTTTATTAACAGTTCACTATACCTGGATGTTGCCGTAGGATTGACCGGTATTGAAAACAAAGACAGTCAGGAAGAAATTTCACTGACTGTTATGCCGGCATCTGTTTCCCTTGTCCAGTCATTGTTAACCATCAGTGGTATGGATTTGGGCGTCGGAGGTGGCCTCGATTTCTGGATGCTGACTGGTTCCGTAAATGATGAGGACTATGATGAATATATCGCCGGATATCATCTGAAAACCAATCTTCGATATTATTTTTTTATTGCCGAACTCGAATATTCATGGATCGATCGTTTCAGTAAAAACACATCAAACGTCGGAGGTTTAAAATTCTCTGTCGGTCTGTTTTATCAGTTTTATATATTTTAATATACTATCCACATTGCCCTGAAGGAGCATCTCATAATAGTATAGGGTGAATCCCTATATATCCAATATATAAGGTGAATCCCAATACACGAAATATCAAGAAACGTTCCATAATAACAAGGGTGGGAGAATCCCCACGAGGGTATAATTACAAAAAAAAACAATAAAAATCCTGAAATAATTCAATTTGTTATAGATAAATATCAAACACAAAAATACAGGCTACAAATATTCCCAAAACCTCAAAAAGGAGGAAAATAATGAAAACAAAACCTTCAAAACTATGGACATTTATTCTTTTTACCGGTGTTTTGCTTGTATTGTTAAGCTGTACCCAAAATCAGGATGAGGAGCAGGATGCAACCACCACTTACGCTGAGAATCTGGTGAATCAATTCAGAGACGATTTAAGGTCCCAACCGGCCGAATTATCTGCTGTCCAGGCCGACTTTGTCAAGGAGAAGTCATTATCGGAGTTGGAAAAGGAAAATATGATGACTTCCAAAGATGCCGGAAAAATCGGAGAACTGATCGCAAAAAGTGTGTTAATTTCTCTTGGTTTTTATGAGGATCTTGAAATACCGTCAACAGACAGTTCCCCGGATAACGAAAACCAACGCAGTATTACCAACCCCAATGATTACCCGAATAAAACCCGTGTCATTAAAGCAGCCAATAGTAGTTTGGTAAAAATAATCATTGAAAAACAATCAGATGCAGTCAATGCTACATCGTTATCAGCTATTTTAATTAGAACAATTGAATATATAAGCTCTGCCGGTATCACCGGTTACAGCGCAGTAACCGTATTGGGCCTGGTATTTGAAGAAACCTTTGCCGCCATGGGTGAAAAAGAAGTGGAATTCGATGTTATGGCATCGGCGGCAGTGGAAACAGCAAGCCTGGCAGTTGAATACCTGGGTGCCGAGGGAGCGGAAATATTCGGCGCCTTGATGCCCATGACCTTAAAATCCATTATCAGCTCCACCCTGAACGGTATGCACCGAGGCGGATGTGATGAAACCATGCTTGTCGATACCGGCAAAAAAATAGCTGATGGTATTGTCTCTAATCTTGCCGAGGCGGGTATAACATCAAGCCAGTTGATACCGATAATCGACGCAGTCAAAGATGGTATTACCGACGGATTTTCCAAAAGTGGTATCAGTTATCAGAAAGCAACGGATGCGATGGATGAAATTGAAGCCAACATTAATAATAAGATCCCGGAATTGATAGATGCATTAAATGAGCTGAAAAACCCTTCAAGCATTATTGAGGATATTCACGAGGAACTCGTGTCCCTTAATGCATCTGAAATCGTTCCATTGACGGACGACCAGTTAAGCCTGATTAAGAACCAAATGACAAGTGATATTAGCCAGGAAGGCTTGCAGAATTCATCCGATTTGACTCTGATTTATCCTCAACTGGTGATAAGTGCCGAAACCATATTGGGTACAATGGAGCCTTCATTAAACGATGATGAGAAACTCATGACCCTTGAGAATTTCATGATGGCTGTTACACTCTCATTTAACGGCAGGGTCAGTGATTCGGACCTGTCTGAACTATTGGAGCAGGTTGTACAAACCAGTATCAAAAACCTGAATCTACTTCAATTGACAGATTCCAACCGCATGTTTGAAGCCACCAATATCATAACCGGGGCATTGATTGCTTCTTTAAATCAAATTCTCCTGGGAAGCGTCACTGAATCCGATGCGATTAAAACGATTGTTAAAGGTGCTGTCAGCGTGATTGATGAACTTGGGCTGGATCAAGCCGGTGAGGACGCCATATTATCGGAAATTCTGACTGGAGCATACCAGGGGATTATGGCCGCCGAACTCAGCATTCCCGATACACAATCGGCCCTGGAAGGCGTGGCTGCGGGTGCAGCTGAAAGTGCAGCCACCAACAGCCTGGAGGCAGGATTGACCGGAAGTGATTTAACCAGCGATATAGCCGATGCTGCCGGTGGGATTATTGCAAGTCTTGCCGCTGCCGGAGCACCGACGGACATGCTTTCGGAAGTGGCTGACGAAGTGATTACCAGTCAAGCTAACATCCTTTCTGAAGAAGTGGACGCAGAAACACTGGGTGCAGTCCTGGAAGCTTCCCAAACAAGTATTTCCGAAGGATTAACCGCCGCCGGGGCTACCCGGGAGGAAATAGAAAGTGCGGAACAAGCCATGGCACAGGCAGCCGATGAGGCTGTATCTAATCAGGCAGAGCCAGGAAGTCCGGATATTGTCTTAAGTACGAAAAATGTATCCACTACCGAAGGAGAAACGGAGAAGCATGGCATTTTTAAAGTCTCCCTGGATTTAAAACCATCCGAAACCGTCACCATTACCCTTACCAGTATGGATTTAACCGAAGGTGGCCCTTTTCCTTCAATTCTGACGTTTGACGCAACTAACTGGAACCGGGAACAGGAAGTGCAAGTCCGAAGTGCGGACGATGGACTGGTGGATGAAGCCGTTAAGTACACTATCAAACTGGTTTCCAGCAACGGAAAACAGAAATCAGTCACCGTAACCAACGCCGATAACGATTCCATCGGCATTGATGTCACACCGAATAAAAAACAGTACACCTCCGAAGCAGGTGGTCGGGCTCGCTTTTATACAAAACTGAAGTCTCAACCCAAAGACAATATACTGGTAGGATGGTCGATTCAAACGGGCCAAAGTTTTGTAGATATCAAATCGGGGCGATATATGATTTTTACGCCCGGTACTCCGGATGAAGGTTTAGCGACTAAATATTCCGACGCTGTCATTGCGCCCTGGAATTCCCCAATAATGCTGCTTCTACAGGGAAAAGACGGCGGTAGTGCCGAACATGAATCAGTAAATGTTAACATGGAATATATCATATCTCTTAATTATCTCGACTCGGATTATGCAGAGCTGACACCTTCAGCTGTAAGTGTGACTAATTTGGATGTCGGTGCCATAATGAGGCGGTTTGGAAAAAAAGATGCAGATGAAATGTCAGTGCAATTCAGTGAAAACATTTTTGATCCGGAGGATAATGAACTGATTTACGAAAATGTCTTAAATCCCGAATATATTGTCATGAAGTATGCTGCAATCCAAGAACGACCGCAACTGGTTTACGACAACTGCATCAGCACCGGCAACAGGGTGATGATTAACGACGGTACGACAGACACGACAATAATCGGGGGTGGTTTTGATTTTTGTCTCCGTTTTGCGTACGCAACTACTTCTTATGCTGAAACAGCCTTAAAGAGCTGGGGAGACAACGGTCCTTTCTCCGGTGCTGGTTCATTTGTTGTGGATTGTCAAGATGGCGGTAATAACACGGTTTTATGCGATTTTAGTGGGAGTGTATCGGGTTCTATAAATGTACCGGGTTCAACTTCGGTAATCGCTAATACCATGTTTGGTTCCGAAGGGATTGGCAATTTAACCATCACAATTCCGGCTTTTTCAAAAACAGATTCGTCACCTCATTCGTATACGGCGCCTGCAACAACTACTTATCCACAATCAACTCTGGTTTTTCGTTACAAGCCTTTTTCCACCAATGGCGCCACAAATACTGCCATATTTATTGCCGATTCCGTTCCTGATTCGGGCTTTTGGGTTAAGCAAAGTTTTACCGACACCTTATTCCAGGAAGATTATACTTTGTCTGCCACAAATTTTTATTATGTGGAATTTTAAAATTATTAATACAATTTTTCTCAAATTTTAGGGTTTTTTATCCGACTGTTTATCCTGAGGATGAGACGCGAAACTTACACCTTCGATCGACAAAGAATCTCTTAAGACCAGGAGCAATCGACTTTGTTTAATGTAAAAACATGTCATCTTAAAAATGTTGCTTGGGCTCCATTGAGATTCTTCCTCTCGCCTCTAACTCCACTCTGAATGACAACGTGGTCTGATTGCTGTAAGTGAATGCCATTACGCCGGGGCTCCCATCAGAATGACACCGGTTTTTTAATGAGACTGGACCGGGAAATGGATAATAAATCCTGAAATATAATAATTTATATAATGTATTTATTGGAAATGAAATACTATTGAAACTAAATACGAGGTCATTATATAACCAGGTCCGGCATAGCAATAAAAATTTTCAATTGTCAAGTTTTAAAATAAACATCTTAATTCCTCAATCATACCCAATCAATAAAACAGACCAACAGCAAGGCAGTTTAACGAGCAGATACTGTTTTTTTTCGTGATTTTCGTGGCAAAAAATGAATAACGTATACAATTTCAAAATGAAACATTCCAGAGTATCCGTTTTCATCAATCAACATTGAAAAAAATACGAATCATCTCTTCACTCCAATTGCTTTTCTACACCCCCAATTTCTTTCATATCTTCAAAACTTCCGGTAACCTGGTTATTGTGGACATTTTTTTCCATGTATGATTTTAAAAAAATAACCATTTATTTCTGAATATTTCCACATTGTATCGCCCTCGTCATTCATCTTCCTATAAATAATCAGACAACATTATCATTTTAGAAGCCGATATTAATTACCGATTAAACAAATTAAAAAAATGTTTCTTTGTTAGTATAACTTGACAATAAAAGTTCATTTTTTTATTATCACTGAAATTTACTCCTAAACAATTTTCAAACAAAACAGATGAATAGGTGGGAAAAAACGATTGATTTCTGGTTGAATTGAAATATAAAAGTCGATTGTTTAAGTTGAGACATTACAAAAATGAATGAGCAACAATAGTTATAACATTTTATTCCTTTTTATTGTTTAATATGTAAATATGTGGCCCAACCCATAGCGAATCTTCCCCGGGGAATATCACTCACGTTGTATATCAAAAAAAACAGGTAAGAAGTCGGAAACTGAATAATGCTCATGTATATATCTCCCCCAAAAAAGGTCGTTCATAGTTCCTATTGTCATACCGGATTTATTAAACCGTATGCTTTTCAGGATCAATCGCAGAATATACTGTTACAATAAATGTTAAAAAATACATAATAATATCAAAAAATTAGAAATGGATGGTTTAAATGGAAGAAAATGCCGGATATCTTACACTGTTATCGCCCATAGATGCGGACGTTCAACGCGCCCGAAAATTTGATATTCAACATCTGAGTGGAAGTGAAGGATTATGCCGGGATTTCCATTATGTGTTAAGTGTTAGTTCAAAAGAGCGATTAACCATAGAAGAGATCGATACCCTGGTGGGTGGAACCATAACGGTTCGAATCGGTATGGGAGATGTGTCTGGAAAGCGGAAGTATCGGTATATTAACGGTATGGTCTATTCCATCAGGGAAGTAGGACTCAGCAGAGCGCCCCTGTTTCCTGAAATATGGCGTTACAGATTGGAAATTTCATCATGGATGAAACAATTACAGTACGTTAAAGAGTGTCGGATTTTTCAGAAGGATAACAATACCAATATCAGCATTGTGCGGGATGTATTGAATGAATTGGGAATGACTGATTTTCGAGATGAAACCAGACGAGGTTTTCCCAAAAACAACTACAGTACCATTTATCAAGAGTCTTATTTTCATTATATCATCAGGTTATTACAGGAGGAGCAAATTCTATGGTATTTTGAGCATAATGAAACCCGACACACCCTTGTTCTGGTAGATGATGCTCTGTATTTGCCGGAAATTCCAACTGATTCCTGGTTGGGGATTGACAGGTTCAATAGTTTTTGCCGTTGCAATTCATATATTCCGATAGATGGGTGTCAAACCGCCACATTTGATCATGAAGGACAGATAGTTAAAAAGGCGGGTGCATCCGGCGTTTCTTCCGCCGAATCATTGAAACGGTTTAAATACCCGGGGAAATTTTCCACCATGGAAGAGGGGCACAATAAAATGTCCCGGGAAAAAATCATTATAAAAAGTGATGAGTTGTTATACCAGGGAACCTCAACCATCAGGTTGTTGCAGGCCGGCAACCGGTTTTCTCTAATAGCCCCCATGCTTAAGGAGTCTCATCAGCAAAAGTTTCTGTTAAAAACGCTACAAATTGAAGCATCGGAAACTCACTATTCCAACTCATTCAGTGCATTTCCGGCAAAAACACCCTATTTTTTTTCCGAATCAGACCGAATCGAAAAACCACGAATTATTGGAAATCAAACCGCAGTGGTTGTGGGTACTAAAAACGATGCCAGAATACATACTGACAGACTGGGAAATATCATGGTTCGTTTTCATTGGGATCACCATTCAACCTCCGACTGCTTGTCAGCTTTTGTAAGAAACGCCCTACCCGCCGCAGGGCCGCGCAGGGGATTTGTTTTTTCCCCAAACATAGGTGATGAAGTGGTAGTGGAATTTGAAGACGGAGATCCTGATAAACCAATCATTGTCGGACGAGTATTTTCCGCCTTACAACGAGCGCCGATTCGAGTAAACAGCCATCCCAGACAGAGTGTTATTCAAGCCAAAGACGGCAAAAACGCCAACCGGATTCTGTTTGAGGATAAAAAAGGTGCCGAGATCCTGGAGTTCAGGGCAAAAAAAGACATGAATATTAAGGTAGGAGGAAGCCTCAATATTAAGGTGGACAATGATTTAAGCATGACTGGACACAATGAGACTGTCACTGTTGGAAGTAATTCTTTAACCGGGGATATTATACGTTTATCCCTGAAAGGTAATGATACCAGGGCCGGTAATAAAATTACAAATTCCACCGGGCTGGCAATTGCCGATATTTCAGGATGTATCGAAAATAATAAAGCCGGAAACAACACGGTCAATATGGCTTTTGGCATGGTTAACACCTCTGCGGTGGGGGCAACAGTGTCGAAAAGCCCCATCATATTGAATGCAACAGCAAAAAATATTGATTTCAAAGGAGAACAAAGCGTTACTCATAAGGGGATGCTGGTAACCAATACTGGAAATGAAGCGATTGAAAATAATGCCGGACAAAGCCTGAAACAGGACGCAGGATTAGCCATTTTGAACAAAACAAAAAACGAGAAAAACGATCTTAGCAGCGAAAGCGCAACCAAATCGATGTTAATAAAAGATAAAGGCGACACAATCTTCAACAAGGATTAAAACCAGTCACACCAAATATAACCATTTATACAACCACTACTCCGAAGGAGTGTCTCATAAAAACTTATGGTGAAACCATAAGAGTAGAAGAATCAAGAAGAATCAAGAATTCATTTATACCACCACCACTCCGAAGGAGTGTCTCATAAAAACTTATGGTGAAAAGAGCAGAAGAATCACGAAGAAATCAAGAATCCATTTATACAACCACCACTCCGAAGGAGTGTCTCATAAAAACTTATGGTGAAACCATAAGAGTAGAAGAATCACGAAGAAATCAAAAATCCATTTATACAACCACCACTCCGAAGGAGTGTCTCATAAAAACTTATGGTGAAACCATAAGAGTAGAAGAATCAAGAAGAAATCAAGAATCCATTTATACCACCATAAGAGCAGAAAGAGAAAGAGTAAAACTTTAAGTACAACCATAAGAAAAGGTAAAACCAAAATGAAAAGTACTTCCTATTTAGTCCTCCAAACGCTGCTTGACAACGATGTTGCAAGAAACTGCAAATTTAGTCTCCATACCTTCGAAGGGGAAGAAGGAATTTGTAAGGATTTCAGCTATCAGTTGCACGTCAGTTCTTTGGAAAGGTTATCGGCTGATGATATAAATCGACTGATGGGTCAAACCGTTACAGTTAAGGTGGCTTACAAAAACCGGAAAAATCAGGTCGATTTCAGATATATAAATGGTGTAGTGTTTGAGCTGATCGAAAAGGGTATGAACAAAGCACCACTGATGCCCAAGATATGGCAGTATGTTTTTCAAATAGGACCATGGCTTAAAAAACTGGATTTTGTAACCGATTGTAGAATTTTTCAGAAAGATGGAAAAACCAGTCTGGATATCATCACCGATTTGCTGATTGAATTGGGATTCCGCGACTTTAGAAATGAAACCCGGGGAGCTCTCCCTTTTCGCAACTATACGGTGTTATATAACGAAACCATCAGCAATTTTATTCGCAGGTTGCTGCAACGAGAAGGATTAATCTGGAGATATGAGCACACTGAAAAAAGGCATGAATTGGTATTTTATGATAATCATGATAAAATACCGGAAGTTCCTCTCCATTCCGAAGAGCTGGCGGATGCGGTGCAAAGTTTCAACAAACTGGAGAATCATTGCCCTGTAAAAAACAGCAAAATGGCTTCCTACAATTGGCAGAATACTCCGGCAATAAATGTTTCTCAGTTAACCGGATCAAAAAAGGGGGTCCTGAATTACTTTGACTATGCCATTGATTTTAAAGATAGAGACGAAGGTGAACATAAAAATCGTCGATTCTGTACTGCCTTAAAACGCGATTTAAGGCAGTATATCGGTCAATCTACCATAAGAAGTTTCAGCGCAGGGCAACAGTTTACTCTCTTTTCTCCCACTGTACCGGATCTTACCGAAAAAAAATATCTTCTTCGAGATGTAAAAATAAAAGCCGATGCCACCCGTTATTCAAATCACTTTATTGCCATGCCGGTCAAACAGGAGTTTTTACTGATGGAAGACGAGAATGTGGTAAAGCCCAAAATTTCAGGACTTCAAACAGCAGTTGTGGTGGGACATGATAATGATGGAAAGGTTAAAACCGATCGATTGGGTCGAGTGAAAGTTCGATTTCACTGGGATCATCATTCACCCAACGATTCCAACCATACTTCCGCGTTTATAAGAGTGGCCATGCCGGGGGCTGGTTTTCGAAAAGGATTCTTATTTGTACCTCGAGTGGGAGAAGAGGTTCTGGTAAAGTTTATAGATGGGGACCCGGAAAAACCGATGATTATCGGTAGTCTTTATTCAAGGATCAATCCACCGCCATTTAAGCCCAATAAACAGCCGTTTAAGAGCATGATACGGAATTCATCCGGGAACGATTCCAACCAGGTGATGTTTGACGATAAGCCGGAAGCGGAAAATCTTGAACTGGTAGCAAAAAAAGACATGTTGATTGATGTTACCAATAATCTGGACATTAACGTTGTAAACAACATCAACATCACTGCCAAATCCATCTTTATTGTTGATAGAGAAAAAGTGAGGATTAATGCGGGAAACAATATCGCAAACACTTCAATGGCCACCATCATCAACATGACTGCCCAAAACACGACCAATACGGCCGTCAATAATAGGATGAGCCTGGCTCTCGGTACTGTTTACAGGCAGGCCGGTGGTGCTGTTTACAGCGATGCCGGTGTCTTTTTAGCTAACACATCGGCAATGGGAATCAGGCAGACATCCGAACGATTAGTCAGCAATGTCTCCAAAGCTCTGGTCACAAATACCGGTGCTGTTATTATCAATAATGCGGATGAAACCCTGGAAACCAAATCCGGCCTGGCCATATTGAATAACGCATCCGAAAACACCTTTAACAAAACTGACAAAAAGCAGAACAAAATTGATCTGATAAGCTCTACCGAATCAGGCGGTACACTGGTAAAAGGCAAAACAACCATCGGACCTTAGCAGGGAATCCCCAAGCCAGGGAAATTTATACCACCACACTCTGAAAGAGTGTCTCATAATAGCTAAGGGTGCACCCCTAAGCAGGGAATCCCCAAGCCAGGGAAATTTATACCACCACACTCTGAAAGAGTGTCTCATAATAGCTAAGGGTGCACCCCCAAAAAAAAATACAGACAAATCATGAAAAGTTACTTAAATATTCAAACCCCTTTAGACAGTACCGTCAGACGAGAACGGAAATTCGATCTTTACAAGATGAAAGGAGAAGAGGGAATCTGCCTGGATTTTACTTACCGGCTTTATGTCAGTTCTCAGGAAAGGCTTTCCGACAAGGAGACAAACAGATTGATCGGTAATCTGTTGACCGTGCGAATTGATTTTTCAGATGAAAAAGGTGCACCGGGCAGTCGTTATATAAATGGTTTGGTTTACCAGGTGATGGAGCTTGGTATGAGCAGAGCCCCTCTGGAGCCTCAGATTTGGCGTTATGAATTGGAGATCTCCTCCTGGTTGCGTCAATTGGATTATGTCAAGGACTGCCGTATTTTTCAAAAGAACGGCAACACCAGTATAAGCATTGTTTCCGACTTGCTGTTTGAATTGGGATATGTTTTTTTTCGCAACAAAGTCGGCTCAAATCTCCCACGACGCGATTATTCCGTTCTTTACAATGAAACAATTGGGAATTATCTGCGCCGAATATTACATGAGGATGGTATTATCTGGTATTTTGAGCATATGGAAAAAAAACACGTCCTGGTTTTTACTGATGACTCAACCACTTTACCTGATATTTCAGGTCATTCAAGCAGCAAGCTGCACGATTCTGTAAAAAGTTTTCATCATGAGACTACTTTTTTTCCTGTAAATACGTGTCTGCTCACATCATATGTTTGGGATAAACCACCGGCTTTAAATGTGTCGAAGTCCACCGGGCACAATAAGGCAACCTTGTCCCATTTTCAGTACCCCGGACAATTTGCCGACCGAAACGAAGGTGAAAAAAAAGCAAATCAACTGAAGTTCGCCCTGAACAGCAAAGTCAGGTGCTTTTATGGTAATTCCACTATGCGCTCGTTAGCGGCCGGATGTCGTTTCGAGCTATTTGCTCCCACGTTGACGGATCTTCACCAGAAGTCCTATCTGACAATCCGCTTAAAAGTTCACGCAACTCGTGAATCATACGAAAACCGTTTTACAGCTGTTCCGGGAAAACAACACTATTTTCCCCTGGAGGTGGAAGGCGTTCAAAAACCGGTTATCATGGGTTCACAAACAGCTGTTGTGGTTGGAGAAGGAGAGAAGGGGGATGTAAAATTGGATAGATTCGGCCGGGTAAAGGTAAATTTCCATTGGAACCATCACACTGAAAAGAAATCCAGCCAGACATCGGCTTTTATCCGTGTTGCTCAACCCGCAGCCGGGGGACAAAGAGGATTTTTGTTCACACCTCGTATCGGCGAGGAGGTAATTGTATCTTTTGAAAACGGCGATCCGGACAAACCCTTAATTACGGGAAGCGTGTATTCACAAGATCATCCGACACCCAATATCGATCGCTCTGCCTCAATGGCAGAAGCCGTTCTAAATGATTTGTCATCAAACAATATCACAAGAAACAGCACACCCGTTGCACAACCCCATACCGGGATTATTAAAAGTGATGGGGATGGTGACGCCAATCGTATTGTTTTTAAAGACGAAACAGGCTTGGAAAACCTGGAAATCAATGCAAAAAAGGATATGAAAATCGAGGTGGGACACGATCTGAATATTGATGTTGAAGAGGACATATTCATATATGTCAATAATGAATCGGTGGATATTAAAAATAATATTAAAACCAAAGCCGGCGGCAATATTATCAACAGTACGTTGGGTCCTATGAGCCATACTGCCGGATCGGATATTTTAAACATGGCGCTGGGCGGTGTATTTTCTGTAGCGGGAGGACTGATCTCGGACAAAGCCGGAAAAACGTTGACCAATACTGCCATGATGTCGGTTGACACTTCCGCAAACGGCGCTATATGCCAGATAGCAGGCAAGCTGTTAGCCAATAACTCCAGCAATGGTATTATCAATTCCGGTAAAATTGTCAGTCACAAGGGAGACACGGCGGTAATCAACATATCCCTGGCGGATATCATCAACAACGCAGTCAATAATATCAACCATAAAACCACATTGCAAAAAAGTACTATTGACGAATCCAGCACTACCGAAACCGGCAATTACAAAATAAAAGGCATGCAAAATAATATCAATTAAAATCAAAAAGCACTCTGAAAGAGTGCCTCATAAGAACTTAGGATGAAATCCTAAGGCTTTCAGGATGAAATCCTATGAATTACAAAAGGATCTGGCAAGGAAATCCAGATGATCAGATCACAAGCACTCTGAAAGAGTGCCTCATAAGAACTTAGGATGAAATCCTAAGGCTTTCAGAATGAAATCCTATGAATTACAAAAGGATCTGGCAAGGAAATCCAGATGATCAGATCACAAGCACTCTGAAAGAGTGCCTCATAAGAACTTAGGCTGAAAAGGCTTTTAGGCTGAAATCCTAAGGATTACAAGATGATCAAAGCCCAAGCACTCTGAAAGAGTGCCTCATAAGAACTTAGGCTGAAATCCTAAGGCTTTCAGAATGAAATCCAGATGATCAGATCACAAGCACTCTGAAAGAGTGCCTCATAAGAACTTAGGATGAAATCCTAAGGATTACAAGAGGATTACAAGAGGATTACAAGAGGATTACAAGAGGATTACAAGAGGATTACAAGAGGACTACAAGATAATCAAAGCCCAAGCACTCTAAAGAAGTGCCTCATAATAGGACACCATGAAAAAGACATTATACGTCCACAACGACGCACCACCTGAACTAAAGGAGAACATACGCCTGACCCAGCAATGCCTTGACAACATGCTGCTGTTCAAAGCCAAAGCTGATAATGGCACCTTGAGCCTGGACGACCTTGAAACCATGACCCGGCGCAACAATGATATTATCGATCAATTTTCCAAGGGAGATCCATCCCTGGGCAGGTTACCGAAACAACAGGTTAATTCTCCCGCAGCCATGGATTCACTGGTCAAATCTCGTCTCAATGAAACCGGGGGGTTAGCCGGGAATAAAAAATCGCCCTACCCGGTTAGTTCCATTAAAGAACTCAATAATTTATGCAGAAAGCCGCCGGAAACCATCAGTTCCTTGATAATTGACGCTGCCAAAGAGGAAAAACAAAAGAGAAAAGCAGCCGAAGCCGCCAGGGAAGATGATTTGGAGATCAGAGAGGTAGCGCCACGTGTGAAAATGAAATCACCGGGAAAAAGATTCAATGATTCTCTCCTGTTTGATTACCTGGAAGAAGTCACCGGTTTACTGAACGGGTGCAAGCAAATCTATTACGACCTGACCATGAACTGGACGGATATCGAAGAAATTGAACAAATGATGACTGCTCACCTGGATGCTTTTGCCGAGCATCATCAATTAGCTGTCGATTTCCTGTTATCTTACCTCACCGAAAAAACCGAAGATAAAGAATTGGAGGAAAAAAAACCGGTAGCTGCTTTTATCCTGGCGTCAATGGTGGATGAAGATCGAAATGCTCAGGAAAAACTGCTGGACCATCTACGGAATAATAAAGACAGCGCTTCCCTGGTTGTGCAAGCCCTGAAATATGGACAACACCCGGAAATAAATGACACTTTGGACAAAAACCTGCCTCAGGAGCCGCCGTATGTTCAAGCCGGATATATTGAAGCATTGAACTATCGAAAAGTTATTAATCCTGCTAGATGGTCCACATTATATAAAAAAGCAGACCCATCGGTCAAAGCCAATATTCTTCGATCATATGTTATTCAAGGAAACGATTTTAATCGGGCTGAATTAAAATCGTTGCTTGAAGACCCGGAAGCACCATTTTATGAAGACGCTGTTTTTACCGCTTTGTTCACCGGTGAAATTTCCGCTTTAGCCAAATGCCGGAGCCATTTTCAAAAAAAGGATAATAAAATGATAAAGTTACCGCTTTTTTTAGCGTGCGCTTCGGAGCAAAACGACTTTTTTTATATCAAAAACAACCTGGACAATCCTGCATCCAAAAATTTTTCCATTATGGCGCTGGGTATATTGGGACAAACCCGGGCAATCACACTTTTACTGGATTTATTGATCGATGAGAAATGGTTGGTTCAAAGGAGGATTTCAGACAGCCTGGAATTAATCACCGGCGCTGAATTAGACCTGCCTCTTCCCGAGATTATAGAGGGACCCGAAGGTAAAGAATATGAAGTTACCGTAAAAACCGGTTGGGATAAAATCTGGACCCATTGGTGGATGGGGCACCACCATAATTTTGATCCAAACCTGCGCTATCGACGAGGGCAGTATTTTGATTTGGGAAGTTGTATAAATGAAATGAAATACCCCAGGGGAAATCATTGGTCCAGGCAGTATGCTTATTATGAATTACTAATTCGTTCCGGTTGTCATGTCGCCCGTTTTGAAGCGGATTGGTACGTAAAGGATCAACAGGCAGCCATAAACGCCTGGGAAGAATGGTGGCAAAAAGATCAGGACCGATTCAACCATTCCCAATGGCTTTATGCTGGAAAATAGCAGATTTTTCAAAATTTATCCGATATCAAGTAAAATCAGCTACCCCGGACCCGATCCGGTATCAAACAATATTAAGTATTTATACCTCTCACACTCTGAAAGAGTGTTTCATAAAAAAATGGAGAAGCATCAAAAGATAAGATTAAGAACTCAAGATGAATTGAAACAATATTAGGTATTTATACCTCTCACACTCTGAAAGAGTGTTTCATAAATAGCTTAGGGTGAAACCCTAAAATCTAAGATAAAAATCACCCAAGACAAAAAGAATCACCCAAGATAATAGATGTCCCAAAACCTTTCAAAACCAAAAAATGAGAAAAATATTCAACAAAACCCCATTCGAAGTCGGTCAAACTCTTTTCCAGGATGGAGTAACCGGAGAAGTGGTTTGGCTGGTTGCCGCCAAAGCCACATTTGATATTGGTGAAAACGGAGAGGTAACTGTTTCAGACGAACAGCAACCGGTATATTCGACGCCTGTTTATCGGGACAATGATAATCCATCCAGTTTGATTTATGAATCCGATTTGGTTCCCAAGGAAAAAACCGATCTTTTATTGAACGCCACTGCGTACACTCCGAACGATGGGCGGGTCAATCAGATTGATGTGGGGATTACCCTTGGAAAATGGCGAAAGATCTTACGTGTTTATGGAAAAAGGCGTTGGTTTCGTACGCTGGGGGTGCTCTCAAAAACTGACGCTCTGAATTTTGACAAAATCCCTGTTATTTATGAAAACGCATATGGGGGAAAGGATGCCGGCGCAAAACCGGACCCGTTGGCATTTGAAAAAAGAAATCCTGTTGGATTCGGTTACGTAAAAAAAGTTTCATCTTTGACGGGACATTTGGTGCCCAATATTGAGTTTTCGGACGCTCCAACAAGGAAAAAACCGAAAAAAAACCGGGTGGCCGGATTTGGTCCCATTCCTGTGGATTGGGAGCCGCGAATTAAACATGCCGGTACTTGTGATGAAGAGTGGAAAAACAGTCGTTTTCCTTTGTTGCCGTTGGATTTTAACCCGGATTTTTATCAATGCGCCCCGGAGGATCAGATATTAAACGATGTTTTAGGTGGAGAAACGGTTGAGTTAAAGAATTTAACCACTCCGATTCCATTTTTACAGTTCACATTACCCAAAATCGAGATTTATTTTCACACCCTGATGGACGATGCATACACCGATCATGTTGGAAAATTACAAACCATCATCATAGAACCTGATGCTTCCAGACTGATAATGGTCTGGTTATCAAAGTTGAATTGCAAACACCAAGGCAAAACCATAGAGTTCACTGACATAACTCACAAAAAAATCAACACACTCCAAAGGAGTGTCTCATAAAAACTTAGGGTGAAACCCTAAGCAAAAATCAACACACTCCAAAGGAGTGTCTCATAACAGCTAAGGGTGCCCCCCTAAGAAAAAAAAAGGAAAAGACATGCCCCAATCCCTAAGCAGAGTAATTATCCACATAGTATTCAGTACCAAAGGCAGGGCTCCTAATATACCCCGAACGATCCGTTCACATTTGCATGCCTATCTGGCAACAATTCTTCGTGAC
>JBFFHJ010000060.1:0-47392 GCA_041556995.1 bacterium
GTATTAGAGGTGCTGGATAGTGGATTGTTGTCTGGCTTCGTAGGAACAGGAACCGACCAGTTTTACGGCGGACCGCTAGTACGAGAATTAGAATCGGAATTCAAAATTAAATTTGGTTCTGAATATGCTGTTAGTTTTAATTCTGCAACAAGCGCTATTCATGGGGCTTTAATGGCTGCCGGTATTGGGCCCGGCGATGAAGTCATTGTCCCACCATATACGATGTCTGCAACAGCAACAGCAGTGGTTATGTGTGGGGCGGTCCCTGTATTTGCAGACATCGAACCGGATATGTTTTGTATAGATCCAATGAAAGTGGAGCGTTGTATTTCACCAAGAACAAAATCAATTATTGCTGTAAATTTATTTGGCATGTCATCCGATCTGGATTCACTTTTATTGTTGGCTCAAAAGCATAATCTCATATTAATAGAAGATAATGCTCAGGCTCCGGCAGCAATTTATAAGAATCGTTATACTGGTACAATTTCTCATATGGGCGTCTTTAGCCTAAACAGGCATAAGACGATGCAGTGTGGAGAAGGAGGAATAGTATTGACGAATGATTTCAATTTCTCAAAGAGACTTCAACTGGTGCGGAACCATGGTGAAGCCGTTCTTCCTGATTGGAATCAAGATAAACCATCAGATATTGTAGGGTATAATTATCGACTTTCTGAGCTGCATGCAGCTGTAGCCATTCCTCAATTGGCCAAATTGGATGAAATGAACTCTTTTCGAGTTCAATTGGCAAATGAACTCACGAACAGACTGTCGGAAATCGATTTTTTAGTTCCTCCAAAAATTAGAGATCAGTCTAATCATGTATATTATCTTTATCCGATTTTATTTGAAGAAGATGTGTTGGGTGTGAGCAAAAACTCTTTTATTGCTGCGATGAAGGCGGAAGGTATTCATGCTGCGACTTATGTGAGACCCATTTATCTGTTACCAGTATTTGCAAAAAATAGAAAGCCGGATAATCGTGAATTTATGCGCCTGTTCCCGTTATATGAATATGAGTGCCCATATGAAAAGGGGCTTTGTCCGGTTGTAGAGGATATAGAGTTCAAGAAGATGGTTGTTACCAATATTTGTCGCAGTCCGAATTCAATGGCCGAAATTGAAGAATTTTCTGCTGCGGCCAAAAAGATAGCAAAAAATGTTGAAGCGTTACGAAAATGGGAAGAAAATACGCAGGAAACTTAGTTTGAATAATTTATTTGCTTGATAGAATGCTTATCATTTTGCATGAGTAAAAAATGCTAAAAACTGACATTTTAGTCTTTGCATGGGAAGCAGGTTCGGCGGGTGCAATCGCTCCAGTTGTACAACGATTGGTGAATGAAGGCTATAAATGTGAAGTAAGAGCTTTTGAGCCGGCATTGGGAGTATTTTATGAAAGGTGTGGAGATTTCGCAACAGTAAGAACTTGGCAAAAAAAGGAAATTGAAAACTGGGAGTGGAAAGTCACCCTTGCAGGTTTGGGGCACCCATTCCAAAGAAGTGAATGCACAGACGCTTGGAAACAGATTAGAAAAGTAGCTCCAAGTGTCGTTCTATTGGACAACTGGAAAGGTTTGGAACGATTCCTTTTGGAAGATAACAAACCGTATTATCAATTGTTGCCAGACGCTATTGCAGTTATGGATGATGGCACTCGCAATTCTCTGGTACGAATGGGATTAGATGCTTCAATGATCTATGTTACTGGGCATCCGAGTCTGGAAATGATTTCAAATTTGACACTTGAGAAGAAAAAGGAATTAAGGGAAGTTTCTAGAGAATATTTAGGAATAGGGCGAATCGAAAGAGTGATCTTGTTCGCTTCTGAAAAGAATCATAATCATACGTTTTTTGAAACATGCTCTAAAGAATGCAAAGGGATATTTCTTCAAGAAGTGAATGAAGGGCAGCAACTATGGGAGTTGCTTCTGGCTGATTTAGAGAAACTCAATAGACCGTATACAATTCTCATGCGTCCTCATCCAAATGAGACTGCCTATTACAACAATCGTTTTCGAACGGTTTCTTGGGAAGAAGCTGATGATTTATCTTTAATTGCTGCCGCCGATGAGGTTTTTGGTCTTTCATCAATGATTGTGATGCAATCCGTATCCTGGATTATTCCGACAACAAATGTGCAGCAGTATTTACACTGTTGGCATCCCACCAATGCATTCTTTCAATCTAAACAATGGACTTCATTATACAATGAAGGTTTTTGGGGCAAGTGGGGGAATGTTGCAGCAACTCCAATGAATCATAACGGAGCGGTCAAAAATGTTATAAAACTGCTCGATATGTTATTGTCGAGAAAACCTCTTCAATCGTGAATCATTATTGGAATTTGTTGTGTTGTATCGTCGATCAATTCCTGCAACTCAAAGTTTATTAATATTCTAAAAAGCTAGTGAAATATATTTGGTGTTATCAAAATTAAATTTAATATATATTTCATTCCTGGTTCAAATGGTTGTTGGCTGAATGCCTTTTAAAGCAAAAGCTGGGGAAAAATCATTCTAATATTGCCTATGTATCTACGTTTAGTATAACCAAATATACAAAATAATGAAAATCGATTCTGATGTGCTTTTGGTAATTCCAATCCGTCAAGGTTATTCAGGCATAACGTTAGACCTTGGTTTGCTATATCTTTATAGTGCTCTTAAAGATAGGCATATCGATAGTACGATACTTCATTGTCCAAAAGATTCAACTACACAGGAACGTTGGGAAGAAATATTGATGCTGAATCCTCAATTAAAAATAATTGGATTTAAAGCATTCAGTGTGGATCACAATTCAATAAAAAGAATGGCATCGTCTGTAAAAAAAATACTGCCCGGCTGTACGACAATTATTGGTGGTCCGCATCCTTCAAGCCTGTCTGAATATATTTTGAACGATATCAGTGATCTTGATTTTGCATTTGAAGGTGAAGGTGAAATCGGTTTTCCTCAGTTTTGTAAGTGTGTGTTAGCTAAAGAGGATATTAGTGAAGTACCAGGGTTGGTTTACAGAACAGAAAAGGGATTTAAACACAATCAGAGAGAAATTATTTCTGATCTGGATGACCTTCCAAGAGTGCGCTGGGAAGATATTAATATAGATGAATACCCGGATTTTATGACGTCCTTGCCCTTTATTCCGGTAATGGCTACTCGAGGATGCCCTTATCACTGTACGTATTGTGCGACCTCAACTATAGTTGGCAGGCGAATGAGGTTTCGTTCGGTTGAAAATGTTTTGACGGAATTGCGCTTATTAAGAGATGTGCATGGAGTAAGAGGTATAAACTTTAGTGACGATGAATTAACACTTAATCGCAAATATTTTAAGCGATTATGTGAAGAGCTTATTAAGAGCGATTTAAATATCAAATGGGAATGCTCCAATGGTATTCGGCTTGATACTATCGATGAAGAGGTTTTGGCCCTGATGTACCGGGCAGGGTGTCGATACGCCGCAGTTGGTATTGAAAGTGCTAGCGATGAAATATTAAAAAAAATTAAAAAAAAAATAAACACAAAGACCATCAGAGAACAAGTGAACTTAATAAAAAAGTCCCAAATAATACCACAAGGACTATTTATGATAGGTTTCCCAGGTGAAACAGAAGCTGAAATCGAGAAAACTATAGATTTTGCAATTGAATTAGATATCGATAAGACAAATTTCTCAATATTTATGCCATTGCCTGGCACTGAGTCATTTGATGACTTAATTGAAAATGGCTATCTAAATTTAGAAAAGATGAATTGGGATAATATGAAGCCAGATAGAGTTATATTTGAACGACCAGGAGTGTCTGGAAAAATATTAAAAAAAATGCAGAAAAAGGCTTATCTAAAATTCTATTTTAGACCTAAACCATTGATTCGAATATTTCAAGAATTTGTGGTTAAAGATGGAGGCTTGAAGGCACTTTTCAGTAAGGCAAAATCCATTTTTAATAACTAACTAACTAACTAACTAACTAACTAACTAACTAACTAACTAACTAACTAACTAATATTTATTTTAGACGATAAAACGAGATTTCTAAAATTAATTATATGTAAATTAAATATTTATATATGCAATGTATTTAAAGAAAAATCATATTATTGTTTTTTTAATACTTCAAATGTTATTTATCATGATAGCATTTCCATACCTCATCGGACTCAACGCTTTCGCCCCTAAGTCATATCTGTCCAGTGGTACTTTCTCCGCAGCATCTCTTGCTGAGAGTAGTTTTTCAACAAGAGATGCTTTTGGACAAAGAGACTATTTTGATCAGGAAAGAGTATTTCTTCGTTTTTATCGTGATAGTATAAGGAAGGGGGAGCTTCCGTTTTGGAATGAGTTAACTTTTGGAGGCGTATCTCAAGAAGATTCAATGGTGTTTAGTTATTTATCGCCATTTCATTTACCTTGGATTATTGTTGATAATGATCATATTGCAAAGGGGATACAGATACTATTGCTTCTGAATTTCGGAGCGTTAGCTTTTCTTTGGTGGTGTAGGATTTTAAAAATTCCAGGTAACTTTAGTTTGTTAGTGGTTATATTTGGCACCCTGACTCCTTTAGCACTCCATTTTTTGGCCCATGTTCATCAACCTGCCATATATTATTGTGGGCTCTTAATTTTTGCATCCTATCATCGATATTTTGAAACAGGAGCATCCAAACACCTAATATTATTTTATCTTCTTCTGATTTTAGCAATAACCATCAATTTTATTTCGATATTCTTGTTTATTAGTATTGGATTGACTTTCTTAGCAGGCGCCTACTTGATTCATTCGGCAGATCATCAAAAAGCTATAATAAAAAGGATCATAACGAGTATATTCGCTTATTTCTTTGCGATTGGTACGATGTCGTTTTTTCTTGGCCCGATACTTCTCGAAGCTCATCTTGTCCGTGACCCAATTACACCAAAATATATGAGTCTTTCGCCATTCAGCAGTGCATATAAAATGTTGGATTCATTGCTTTTCTCGCGTTTGAGTGATGGTGTTTGGTTACCGTTTTTATATTTGATCCCGTTTTTGCTGTTATTGTTTTGGAAACGCAAAAGTTTGCATAAAATTCCAATCGTTATCTTGGGTATAATCTATTTTTGGATTTTTTGTGTTGTTGTCACTGGGATAACTCCTATTCAAGTCGTTTTTCGAACATACGTTCCCGGAATGATGTATTCCAATAATGCCCTTTTCCGAATGTTATATTTTTGTAATTTGTGTGCATTATTGCCATTGTTCTGGATGCTTTCAAATATTCCATATAACAAAAGCAATCAAACGTCGAGCAAGGAAGGAGCTTTGATATTGAATGTGTCTTCAGTCTTTTTATTGGGCGTAGGTTTTCTCAATCTGTTTTTGTGGTTAATTGCTATTTTTCCATCACCAATAAGCAGCTTTAATCAGAGAAAGATAAATACTATGATGAATCTGCTAACTCGATCTGAAAACTATTGGGCTTTGGGATTTAGTGCGCTGATAGCCGGATTGTTATTTTTTTGCTGGTATAGTTGGAGAAAGGGACGATGGGGTCATTCAAGTGCTTTGTTCTATATACTTGTTTTTCTAGTTGGTGTTTGTTATATAATGATTTTTCAGTTTCAACGTCCAAATTTTCCAATTGATAAGGATCCTGTTAATCATGCTATTTTTGATGGAATAGAAAAGGGAGAAAACACTCTGACATTGGAGAACTGTAGCTTAAAATCCCATTCCTGGTATCGCAGTGAGGCAACTCTGGCAGGTTTTAGGACTTATGACGGATCAGTGGATGTTGGCCTACCTTCTAGCGTTAGAAAGTTTTGGGCACCTTTAAATGATATAGACCAACTGAATGGTAGTGGATTTGATATAATGGAGACCTTTTGGATTTGCGCTGAACGAATTGTAAGGCAAGATAAGACATTAATTATGTCTTACAAACGTTTACTTCAAGCCATTGGAGTTCGCTATATTTTTTCAGACAGGATTATTAAAGACAAAAATGTCAGATTAATAAATCAGATAGGTAAATTAAAAGTCTATGAATTATCTAACAGGTGGAGTACTGTATCTTTTTTTCCCGGCGAGGCAGCTGAAACAATAAGAGATATGTTTAGAGGTCTTGTAAAAGAAGAAAAACAAGCAATTGATTTATTTGAAAGATTGAATATTATTCGTCAAAATCTGCCTGTAAGTAAAGAATCAAATCTTCGATGGTCAATAGGTCCGGTTTTTGAGAACCAGAAAGTGAGTGGTGTAATCTATATGAATCACTTAAATGAATACTATAGAAAGCCCAAATGGCCATTACTAGATCTACCTTTAGAAGGAAAATGGCAGTTGGTTAAGAATGACATTATTTTAGATTTTCCATTATCAGATATACCGTTTAGAATTATAGGTACTACTGTTGATAACAGTCCAATTATAATTCAATATAGTATGTCGCAGTATCGAGTATGGTTGACTTTGTCGATAGCTGCTTTAATTGGATTTATTGGCATTATTTTTTTTCATCGGATGAATAGTCTGAATGTATAGAAAACTCTATCTATTTAAATAAATCTGATTCATGAATACAGTACAACTTTGTAAAATATTTACAATATCCATCTTAATAATTCTCAAAGAGATCTAATGACAGATTCATGTGCAGATGAAGTATGTAATGCTGGTAAGCTTTGTCAACATAAATATAATAATTGTGAACCTGTAGTTGACGTTGGCTTACCTTTTATTAAATGCCATTATCATAGAGCTTTGCGGCTTCCGAACGAGAATATATTCAAAATTGAAGTTGAAACAGACAGTGGGACGAATGCATCGTATATTATGAAATTGCTTTTTGGTTTTCGTATCAGGTGGCTTGCCAGGTCTATTCCAAACTTTCTGAACATACAAAAACGCGTATTGGATGTGGGGTGTGGAGACGGCCAGTTTTTGTCGTATTTGAAATCAAAAGGCTACACGAAGACTTTGGGAGTGGAGCCTAATACTTCTCGTCGTTGTAATGCAATTAAACGAGGAATCAATGTATTGTCGGATTTATCCAGTTTGTCTGAAGCAGAATTCGACCTGATTTTTGTTTGGCACGTTTTAGAACATGTTGAAAAACCGTTGCTTTTTTTGGATGAAATAACTTCTTTACTTGCTGATGGAGGTTCAATAATTATTAGCATTCCAAATCATGCAGGATGGCAAACTCGAATATTCGGTGTTTTTTCATGTTATCTTGATTACGGAAGACATCTTTGGTACTGGAATAAAGATATAACATTACTAATGGAAGAAAATTTTAAAGATTTTGATGTATCAATTGTGAAGGGTCATAATTTGGAATATGAGGTTTTTGGTTGGGTGGACACTTTAGCAAGTTTTATTACCAGGTCAGTCAATTTTATTCATTCACATATCAAAAAGAAGATAACTGATAAAAATAAACGGTTCATTCCCCTATTTTTAATGTTTATCTTACTGCCTATCTCGGTAATTCTATCAGTCACAATACCTCCAAACTGGAGTAGCACTTTAACTATAATAATCAAGCCAAACAAAAATAAGCGATAACTAATCTGGTTTATTAATTGGTAATATGGAAAAGAGTATTTTTTTCATCACTGGAGCAACAGGATTTATTGGAAGCAGTCTTTGTGCTCAGCTAGTAAAGCGTGGATATTATGTACGGGCATTAGTACGGCAAAAAAGTGTACCTTACTTAGAAAACCTTGGAATTGAACTTATAGTTGGTGATTTAAATAATTCGGATACATACATTCATGCATTAACTGAGATTGACTATGTCATCCATTTGGGAGGTGATCCAACTTTTGGTAATGGACAACATTATTACCGGGCAAATTTTGAGACGACGTGTCAACTACTTAAAGAAGTGAAAAAGACAAGTTTTAAGCTGAAACGATTTGTTTATATAAGTAGTTTTGGAGCAGTGGATAGAAAACCGAAAGATCCATGTATCAAAGATGTAGACGAAAGCTTTCCGGCAAATCCTACAACTGATTATGGTCGTTCTAAGCTTATGGCGGAATCGAGTGTTAAGGAATCAGGATTGCCTTGGAGTATTATTCGTCCTACCTTGGTGGTGGGCGAAACCATGAGAGTGAACTCTCATGTAGCTGTATTCATAAGGAAAGTATTGTATCGTTCCTTGTTATCTTGGTTTGATTTACCGGGAAGGTTTTCTATCATTCATGTTGATGATTTGGCAAAAGCTATTATAACTGTCGCTTTTGATCCCAAAGCAAGTGATAAAATATATTTTTCTGCCGGTGAAAAGGTGAGTTTAGGTCAGATTTTTCGGTGGGTAGACCAAAAACAAAGACGTTTTAAAGTGAGTCTGTTGCTTCCTGTTTTCAAGCTTTTTAATACAATCTTGCCGTTCCAAATAAAATCAATATTATTTGATGGACTAACTGCAAATGACAGTTCGTTAAGACAGTTGGGCTGGGAACCCAAAATGACAGCGAAAGAGTGTATTACCCAGGTAATTGAAGTCGAGAAAAGAAGAAAATATTTTAAAAATGAAATAAAGGGTTACACTATCGTGACTGGTGCGGCGTCTGGATTGGGCGCAACTTTGGCAAAGATGCTATTTAGCATGGGGCGGCGTCTAATATTAGTGGATAAGGATGCAGAAGGATTAACTCGAATACTGCCTGATAACAAAGCGGTCCAGCGGCTGAATTTGGATTTATCTGTTCATGAAGATGTCAAAACTTTACTCAGTATTTCAGAATGGGATTCAGATGGAGTAGACGAAGTATTTTCATGTGCTGGTTTTGGTGCACGAGGCTTAGTGTCAAAGTTGGGAAACCAGCTTCAAGTGAACATATTCAATGTAAATGTCAATTCAAGGATAAGCTTAGTTCAACATGCACTTACTTATATGATTCAAAAGAACTTTGGCCGAATTGTCATGATAAGCTCTTCTTCAGCTTTTCAAGCGCTTCCGTTTATGGCTGCATATGCTGCTTCCAATTCAGCTCTTCTGTCTTTTGGAGAAGCGCTCTGGGGCGAGACGAAGGGGTCCGGGGTCGAAATATTAACAGTTTGTCCCGGAGGAATGCAAACAAATTTTCAGAAGAATGCTGGTGTTAAAGAATTGCCAAACGAAAGACTAGATTCACCTGAATATGTTGCAATTAAGATTTTAAAAGCCCTCGGTAAGGATAAAGGAGTGTTATTAGTTGGAACTAGAGCATTAAGTATGGATTTGCTTTCGCGGTTGTTGCCCAGGTATATTCAGATTCGTTTATGGAAACGATTGATGAATGTACTACGTTGATACATCGCAACCACTTTTTGGATATAAGCCGGTATTACCCTTTACTTATTTTAAAAAATAGTGCTATATATTCAATTGGTTACAAGCTTATGCTAATTTAACACAAAATCAATAATACCCAATATAAATGATGGTTTAGAAAACAGCTTTTTCGGATTTCTGATTTATGGGTAGATAGAGAGCTAGTACGTTGTATTTTGCATATTTGAAAAGCGATTATTAGGGAAGTAATGTCTGAAAAAAAAATACTTTTTATTATGCCGGATGAAAGAATGGTTTATGAAAACCTCTCCATAGAGGTTGGTTCCTTCCATTTGCCTTCTCTTGCATTTGCTATCTTGGGGGCAATAGCAAAAAAAAATGGATTCAAACCATATATTATAGATTTGGCACATTATGATAACAGTGAAAATATCATATCAAAAACTATTTTGGAGTTGCAACCTGATTTTGTAGGTCTTACATGCACGACAGCGTTGTATTTTCATGTGGTTGAAATTGCGAGGTTTATAAAAAAAAAATATCCTAACCAAATTATTTTAATTGGAGGTTCTCACGCAAGCTCGGAAGTTGATAGTACTCTGAACAAAGAGCTTTTTGATTATTTATTTATTGGGGAAGCAGAGAAATCATTTGATGAATTTCTTAATGGCATCTCTCCCAATCAAATTGAAGGGCTTGCATTTAAGAACAGTAATGGCAGTATACATAAATACACGAATAAAAACTTCTTAAGAAATCTGGATGAGTTTCCGTATCCAGATTATAGTCTCTATGATCTTCAAAAATATGAAGTTGCAAGGATTCATGCTAACCAAAATCCGGTAGTGTGGATAGAGACAAGCAGAGGATGTCCTTTTGACTGTATGATATGCAACAAGATTGTTCATGGAAAAACTTTTAGGCCAAAGTCTGTTAATAGAGTTGTTGACGAAATTGAATATCTTACAGGTTTAGGTATCAAAGAATTTTTGATATCGGATGATGGTTTTACCTCCAAAATAAAAAGAGCAGAACAAATTTGTAACCAATTAATAGAGAAGAGGATTAAAATATCGTGGGCATGTGTTAATGGAATAAGGGTAGATAGGGTAAATCAGCAGCTATTATATAAGATGAGGGAAGCAGGTTGCTATAGAATTGCATTTGGGATTGAAAGTGGGAATCAAAGTGTTTTGAATAATTTGGGAAAGAGAGTAACCTTGGAACAAGTAAAAAAAGCAGTAAAAATGGCAAGAAAAGCCAAAATTGAGGTATCAGGGTACTTTATGTTTGGATTTTTAGATGATAATGAGAAAACTATGCAGGATACGATAGATTTTGCAAAAAGCCTTCCCCTTGATTTGGCAAAGGCCAGCATCATTATGCCTTTTCCAGGATCTCCGATGCATCAAAAATATTCTGAAATGGGGTTGGTTTTTCCACCCGGTGATTACCGTGACTACAATGTTTATTCCTTGCCAAAGAACGTATATAATCATCCCACTTTGGATTGGGAGGTTGTTGAGAGGTTTCAAAAAAGATTCTATAGGGCATTTTATTTTGATCCAAAATATATATTTAGAAGATTACTAAATGCCCTAAAAAATAAGACATTGTTTTCAAATATTCGTGCAGCAATATCTGTTGATTGGTTTTAGATTAGTGTCATAATATTTCTTATTTGTTAACAGGTATGCATATTTCTTTGCTTATAGTCCTTTAAAAGGACCACTGTGGTCAACTTATCAACAAAAGCCTTTCTAAATAATTTCTGGATCATAGGAAATTCCAATCTATGCAAACTAATCTTGCGTTAATTACATGATTTCAGAGATATCCACTTAAAGCTATTTAGATTGAGGAGTCGAAAATTGGATCAAACCACGTTACTATCTATTGTCGTTCCAATTTATAACGAAATAGATGTGCTTGAATATCTTTTTAAACGGTTAGATGATGTTATAAATAGATTAGAAATTGAGACTGAAGTTTTATTTGTTAATGATGGCTCCTCGGATGGATCGCTGAATTTGCTTTTTGAAAAAGCACAGAATGACTATCACTATAGGATAATCGATTTGTCTCGGAATTTCGGACATCAACTTGCAGTTTCAGCTGCATTAACGCTTGTTCGTGGAGATGTGATAGCTATTATAGATGCTGATTTGCAGGATCCTCCCGAATTAATAGAACCAATGCTGGAACGATGGAAAGCTGGTGTGGATGTTGTATTTGGGAAACGTATATGTAGGGAGGGAGAGACATGGTTTAAGCTTTTGTCGGCTAAGGTGTTTTATCGACTTATATCATGGGCGGCGAATACAGAAATACCTGAAAATACGGGAGATTTTAGACTAATGGACCGTCGTGTGGTGGATACTCTTAATGATATGCCGGAGCATCATAGGTTTTTGCGAGGGATGATTGCTTGGTTGGGATTCAACCAAGAACCATTCTTATATGAAAGAGAATCTAGAAAAGCAGGTCATACGAAGTATCCTTTTAAAAAAATGCTTGAGCTTTCTCTAGATGCATTCTTTTCCTTTTCGATGAAACCCATTCGTTGGATGGTATCTTTAGGACTTGGTATGACAGGGCTGGGAATCTTCGCTTCAGTATTTATTGTTATAGCCCGATTGTTGTATCCGGGTGTTTTTGTTTCGGGAGTGCCAACAATTCTAGTGACCATATGGACGTTTTTTGGTTTTAATTTTCTATTTTTAGGGATTATAGGGGAATATGTGGGGCGGACTTTTGTAAACGTACAGGGACGTCCAAATTATGTTATAAAGGAAGTATATGCATTTCAAATGGATGGGAAAGAAGATGATAATGCCAAAGTGAATGAAGAAAAAAACCTGAATATACCTGAATATAACGGATTATGGGAGGAATGTGTTGATTCACCAAGATGTATGTTAATTTATTGATTTATAAAGCATGCAAAAAAGACACTGTATCGACCAATAATTCGGGAGAAATACATGGAATGTGTTTTCGACGTTAATAGGTTTAGAGCCTTGATTGTTGAATTAGTAGAAGTCCATCCGGAGCTGTTTCCCGCTTGTGTGGGTTATGCAAAGAACACTAATTAGAAGAATAGGAATCGATTCGATCAGTTGGCTGATTCTTCCTTTGTTTTTAATACCGTATATGACAGCGCTTACGAATGATGCGGAGAAGATGCTCTCTATGCGGAAGTTTGCGGTTCATGGTCCGGCAAAAATTAAAAATGGTTAATATAGAAGAAACTGAAAAAGAGTTTCATGATGAATGGGCGAAAAATATTCAGCCCAAAGAGGTTCCTGTTATCGAGACTTTCTCGGTTAGCACGTCTCCAGAGGCGCAATGGATTTTAAAACAACTGAAAGACATTGAAGGAAAACAATTGTTGGAATTGGGATGCGGTGCTGGGGAAGGAGCTGTCTATTTCGCAATAAAGGGAGCAAAGGTTGTTGCTACCGATCTATCTCCTAAAATGCTAAACGTTGTGCATGAAGTTGCTTCGTTGCATGGGACTTCTTTGGAAACCAAAGTATGTTCTGCTGAAGATCTATCTATTTTTCCGTCCGATTCTTTTGACATTGTTTATGCCGCAAATCTTCTGCATCATGTGAATATCGAGAAATGTCTAGATGAAGTAAAAAGGGTATTAAGGCCCGGTGGTATGGCTGCTTTTTGGGATCCAGTTGCACACAATCCGATAATCAATGTTTATCGAAAAATGGCCCAAAAAGTGAGAACATCCGACGAACATCCGATTCGTCGTAGTCAAATGGTGATGTTCAAAAATAGATTTAGTCAGGTAAAAACCAGGTTTTTCTGGTTGAGCACATTGATAATATTCATGAAGTTTTACTTAATTGATCGTATACATCCTTCCAGTGACAGATACTGGAAACGAATCCTCTTGCAAGAAAAAGAATTACGTAAATTATATCGTCCTTTGGCCTTTATAGATCGGATATTATTGAAAATTATTCCAGTGTTGGGGTGGCTGAGTTGGAATATTGCAATTGTTGTAACAAAAGAGGATTGGGATAATGAAGTTTTTTGAAGGGGGAATAAGACGTCTTGTATCCTCAATCTTAACAAAATCGACCCCAGCGTATGTTCAGTTTTATGTAACGGCTCGGTGTAATCTGGCATGTGAACAGTGTAATATCATATATGCAAACGCTGACCAGGAAGAGGTTTCTATAGATGAATGTCGGCAAATAGCAATGAATCTGGCAAAAATCGGTACATCGGTTGTGCTTCTTACAGGCGGTGAACCTTTTATGCGTAGAGATCTTCCTCAAATATGTAAGATTTTTCTTGAAAACGGTATTCATCCACGCATACAAAGTAATGGTTATGTAAAACGCGAACAACTTGAAGCTGTAGCAACAGTTGGTGTAAAGGATATTTCAGTTTCCCTGGATTCATTGGTTCCCAATATCCAGAATTCAATAAATGGGGGTTATGCTAAATCATGGGAAAAAGCAATACAAACTGTAGCTATGGTAAACGAAATATTCCCTCGGGATGGATTTGCTTCTTTCGGGTGTGTATTGAGCCCCAATAATCTCGATCACATACCTGATGTCGTTCGCTTTGCCACCGAAATCGGTTGGTGGGTTTCCCTGGTTCCTATCCATACAACCAGTCAACATGAGCCTCGCAATTTTCGGACCTTTGACCAGACACTTCAGTTTGAAAAAAACGAATTAAAACATGTTAAGGATATTTTAGAACAGGTCAAAGAACTGCGCGATTCCGGCTCCAATGTTTATGATTCCGATGAATACTTAAACGACATTTTTCGTTTTGTTTCCAATCAACCGATTCAATGGCGTCGCCGCAATGGCGGTGTTTGTGATAGCCCCTATCTATATTTTATAGTTCAACCGAACGGAGATATGGCTGTTTGCTGTGATTATCGCTTTCCTGAATCATATTCCATACAGAGCCCTGACTTTCCCGCTTTATACAGAAGTAGACGACTTAGAGAACAAGCCGCTGCCATAACTAATAAATGTGAAGGATGTATGTATGGAAGTTTTCCAGAAATAACTGTAACATCGCGATTTTTTATGCCGATGATACGACGCGCACACCTTTTTTTATTGAATAGCAATAGAGATAGGCAATTGAAAGCATACCCGGTAGAAAAAATGAAGGAAATAGCAGCCAATATCGTAAATGATAGAAATAAGTTAAATAATGAAAACTGAGCTGGCTTTATACCATCTATTGCTAGATCGACTTCGTGTAGCGCGGAATAATGTCGATAATATTTATAGTAAGACATGGGAGCAGTTGGAGCATTCACTTAAAGTTGCTAATAATAATAGTGAATTTGAAATATGCTGGATGCTTGACGGAATTGAGTATGGTCCAATAATCATTCCAAAAAGCAAATTCTCTTTCTACGTCCAAAATAAAAACACCGGAAATGATCAAAATATCCGCCTGGATAACTGGAAGAGTTCGCAAGAGGTGATTCGGATGATTTTGAGAGAATCTAAATCACCGCTATCCAGTATACAACTTGAGAATGATACCTCTTTTGCATCAATTCAACCCATGATAGGTGAAACAAAAAATGATAAATTGAATTTTTGGAAAAGAGCTAGTGTCTCGACAACTATCGCACTTATTGTCGCTTTTTTAATAAGTGATTTTTTATCAGCCATATGGGTGGTGCCTGTTCTTGGAGGACTTTTTTTGCTAACAAGCCGATTTGATGAGTCTCATAGTCATCAGTTGCCTAATTTTATTGAAACTTTGATTATTGCTTTGGGGGGGGTGGTTGGAGCAAGTACAAATACGGTTTCATTTTTTGTTTTGCTCGTTGTATTGGTCTTGATTTCGATTTCGCTTGTAGAGACGTTTGACGCTTCCTGTATATTTTGGTTTATTTCTGGATTAACTTGTTGTCTGCCGGCAATTACAAATTTTGACTTAGGTATTGCATTTTGTATTGCTCTTCTTTTGATGTTTGTTTTTTATTGGAGTTTAGTTTCAGACCGATTGCCTCGTTTTTCCATTTTAGCCTTTATTGCAGGAATGACTTCTTCCATGTTTGTCGCAATAATCATTTTCAAACCGACAGGTTTGATGATTTCGGAAATAGTATATACTCCTTACCAAGTGTTAAATTTGATAACTTTTTTTTCACTAACTGTTGCATGGCTAACTTGGTGGATTCATGGAAGTCAGTTTTCTTTGTTGCCATCGACCCTTTTTTTTAGTCTTTCTTTTGTTACAGGTATAAATCTAATTATTCAGGATGGTGAACCTTATTTAGTTATATTTATAGGTCTCGGATTAGTAGCTCTTTGGCGAGTAGTTTTGGCGTTTTGGTTATCTCGCAGAGGGAGTACAAAAAAGATTGAAATACAGCAAATTTAATTTAATATGTTAAAGGCAATTCCAAAAACCAAATTAACAGTAATAATCACTACTCACAACTATGGGCGATTTCTGCAAAATAGCATCGAAAGCGTGTTGTCCCAAACGAATCAAGATAGTTGGCATTTGATTGTTGTGGATGATGGCAGCACTGATGATACACCGGATATTTTAGAGACATTTCAAGACGACGCTCGCATATCAGTGGTGAAACTGAATGGGATTGGACTGGCTGGGGCTTCCAATGCTGGGATCAAAAAGGCAGAAAGTGAATGGATCATTCGTTTAGATGCAGATGATTGGTTTCATCCTCAATGTATTGAAATTTTGTTGGAAAAGGCTGAGAAAACAGGTGTCGATCTTATCTATGGGGATTATTTTATTGTTGAAGCCGAGGGAAAGATTGTTTGTTCTCATTCACAAATTGGAAATATGATAGGGGCTGGATACGAGTCCTCTCCACTGGCTGCTGGTTGTCTTTTTCGAAAGGACTGTTGGAGACAGATAGGAGGATATGATGAATCGTTGCGCTTTCAGGAAGATTTTGATTTTTGGTTGAAGTTTACCGAGAGATTTAAAACAGCATATGTACCACAGCCACTCATGTACTATAGAAAGCATTCGGGATCTATGTCGACCAATAGAAAGCCGAGGTCGGAAGCAAGACGTCAGGTTAAACATAAAGCTGCCTGCCGAAGAAGGAGAACAATTCCCAACGAAGGGATACAAATGATAGTTAGCACAATTCCACCCCTCGATGCATGTATATCTTCTGATTTATTGCTTGCAAAAAGGGGCGGTAAAAATCTGCTGGATATACTAAATGAGAAAACCATTGGTTTCCCGGATATTATCAAGAAAGTACTGCTTACGTCGGACGAAAAAGTGGACAAGTGGGCTCATAAGAACAATTGGGATGTGAAAAAAGCTAAGTTCCCCTTTAGTATTGGGAATGATTGGTTTTCGATGGTTGAAACCGAAAATGATAAAAGCTTGTTGCTTGTTGCCTCCCCTTTATTTCCATTGATCGAAAAAGAAAGAATTCAAGAATTGATTGATACTCTTTTAGTGCATGATTGTGGGAGAGTCGATAGTGTACTTCCACAATGCGGACAAGTGTTTCAATTGACGAAAAGCGGTTTGGAAAGTGGGATTGTTCAGAATGAAAATCAAATGAACGGTATGATTGAAGTAAAAAAAGAAAATTGTTTGTATTATCAATCTGGTGGATTATCTATCATTAATCCAAAGAATTATAGCAAAAAAGATGTAATTGGTTTTGTCGAAATTTTACCGTTTGAAGGTTTTTTAGTGCGTGAAATTAAAGACTTGGAATGGGCGGTGAGTCAAATAAATTGATAAGAGAATACTATGGGACTGGCAAGTTACTATTCCGGAAAGCGTGTGCTTGTTACCGGAGGATGTGGGACGATTGGCAAAGAGTTGATTGATCAGCTTCTTAAGCAGAATCCACAGGAATTACGCGTCGTTGACAATAATGAAGAGGGAATCTTCTTTTTAGATCAAAAATACCATGATTTTAGGAATATAAACATTACTATTGGGGATATTCGAGATGCCTATAAAATGCAAGATGTATTGGATGGCATTCAAGTTGTGTTTCATACAGCGGCATTGAAACATGTGGCGATATGTGAACACGCTCCTTTGGATGCAGTAATGACAAACATAATGGGAGTGAAGAACATTATTAGAGCCTCTTTAAACAGTGGAGTCAGTCGAGTGATATTTACCAGCACCGATAAAGCTGTCAATCCTACAAATGTAATGGGAACTAGCAAGCTTATGGGGGAAAGGTTAATAACAGCAGCTAACAACTATGCTAAAGATCACAATGTCGTGTTCAGTTCAACTCGTTTTGGGAATGTTTTGGCTTCTCGGGGATCTGTTGTTCAGGTATTTTATAAACAGATTAAGAATGGTGGCCCATTAACAGTTACAGATCCTAAAATGACTCGTTTTATAATGACTATCGAGGAGAGTGTCAGATTGGTGCTTGCCGCTGGATTGCTGGCTAAAGGAGGAGAAGTTTTTGTAACCAAAATGCCGGTTGTTAGAATTAAAGATTTAGCGGAAGTTATGATTGAAATGCTTGCTCCGAAATTTGGTCATAATCCTGATAATATTGAATTGAAATATGTAGGATCGCGGCCGGGTGAAAAATTGTATGAAGAATTGATGACAAGTGAAGAAGCAACTCGTGCGGTTGAATTAGAGGATATGTATTCTGTCCTCCCTTCGTTTCGGCCACTTTATAAAAAAATCGATTTTGTTTATTCAGGATTTACAAACAACAGGGTTGAAAAAGCATATGATTCACATAGTCAAAAAGTCTTGGGAAAACATGAAATAGGAGTTTTATTAAAAGAGAACTTAAATAATGAGAACTTTGAAGAGATTGATACTGTATGGCTCTAAAAATTGGAAACACTGTAATTGGTGAGAGAATATATATCATTGCTGAAATCGGTAATAATCATCTTGGTGAATTTAACTTAGCGTTAAAGACTTTGGAGGCTGCATTGGAGACCGGTGTAGATGCCATAAAATTCCAGATGTTTAATCCTGAGTCTCTTGTAACAGCTTCAACCCCGGTTTATAAACATGTACCTGATAATATATATTCAACGCAACGTGAACGATTTCGGCAAATGCGTCTTACAGATGATCAATTTTTGCAGCTAGCCAAAATAACACGTGACAATGGAGTCGATTTCCTTTGTACGCCCTTTGATAAATCAAGTGCAGATTTCCTATATCCTTTGGTACCTGCGTTTAAAATCGCATCTGGAGACACCTCAAATTATGCATTAATCGATCATGTTAAGGACAAAAAGAAACCTTTAATTGTTTCAACGGGTTTATGTGATCAAAAAGAGGTAGATTTATTAGTTGATAATTTGCCGTTGAATTCAACTGTGTTGTTACATTGTGTCGGTTCCTATCCTACTCCGGATGATGAAGTCAATCTTGCCTTAATACCCTTTTTCAAAGAACGTTACAAAATACCGATCGGGTTTTCTGATCATACATCAGATATTTTGGCGCCTTTATCTGCAGCAGCAATAGGCGCTGTGGTCATTGAGAAACATTTTATTTTGGATCGAAGTATTCCAGGCGGTGATCAAACGCTTTCTTTAGTTCCCAATGAGATGAAGAAACTTGTTGATAGTGTTAGAAGACTTGAAAAAATGATGGGTTCAAGTCCCAGGAAATTGACAACTTCTGAATTGTATGGCCGTACAAACCTAAGAAGATCCCCCTATTCGAATAAAAAAATTAAAAAAGGAGAGCAACTATCCATAAATGATATTACTTTTTTACGTCCTGAAGTTGAATCCGCATATCCGATTTCGGATATCATTAGGGCAACGAAAATTGTTGCAATACAGGATATGGATATAGAAACTTTGCTAACAGCAGATAACACTCAATTATTGGATGAATGAGAGGGATAAAGAAAAAAGGGACAAAAACAATTGGTGTGTGTAATTGTACTCTATACTCATTAATTGTTGTTTTTACCTTATTAATAAAGAGGAGTAGAGTAATTTTTATATATTGGGAAATAAACAAATTCAATGAAATTGCAATATTTGTATTAAAAAAAATATGGAATAAAAAGTTTCGCATACAGCCGCTTCCAGCTGCGCCTGGCTATCTTTCTGCAAAAATGTTGAGTAATTTGGAGGGGAATAATTTACGTTGTGATGTAAATGAGCAGGTTATTTTAACCGCAAAGGCTCTAGTAGATAAGTATTTTGGAAACGATAAGGATATAGTTCGGCTGGCAGGAAAGGAATACGACCCAAATACAATTATAGGGCTTTTAAGAAGAAAGATAAGTATGGATATTGAACCCCATTTCTACTTAGCTTATCATCTATATTCACAAAGATTAATAAAATCAAATGGTACAAATTATCAGTTTTTGATAATTATTCCCAAATCTTGGTATGCTCGGGATTTGATAAATCCATTGGAGACACTTAAAATAGGAGTGCTCATTGGCGGTAGCACTGCAAACACATTTGTTAAACGATCTGTTTGCTATTGCTTAAGGAAGATTTCTCGCTTTTCTGTATTTAAAGAGAAAAAAGTGATTGAAAAACAGAATAAAACAGAAATTCCAAAACAGTTTGTTGATCCTTATGTAAACAGTGAAGAAAACGATATACTAACCGAAGTTAGAAAACATAATAAATCTGAGCATATCAATGGTCAATTTCGAGTTTGTTCGGTTATTTCAGACGGATTTGATCCACATTTGCGTAACAATATCCGGTGGTTTTGGGATAGTGGATTGGGATTTTCGGAACTGGTTTTAGTTTGGGAAAATAGTTACAGAAAGCCAAGCCAATGGGAACAAATCATCTATAAAAATCAGCAGATTTTAGTTTACAATGTACCAACAGACCATGCCATTTATCCTGATTATAAGTTCAAAAACTGGCAGTATTCAAAAGAATATAAATCGATCTTAAAAAAGCTAATTATTCGTTTATTGAGAATGATTCCGAAAACACTGTTTCCGTTTGGAGCTCGTCAGCGTTGGATGCTTTTTTTTATGCTGCCTTTTACAAGGCAAATTGCAAGGTGGCAAGACTTCTTTATTTGCAATAGAATTAAGATTTTTGTGGAAGACTCATTTGAATCTCAGCTTTTTGCTCGAAAGCTGGCACTTGAAGCAGTCAAGGGCATACAAGTTCTTGTTCATAGAAGTCAGGAATATGATAATCATAATTACTTAAGCGAACGTTTTGGAGATATAAACTTATTATCCGGTATTCACGGTATCAGGCAGTTGGTAGATAAATCTGAAAATAGTCCTTTAATCGCTTTCGTGGGATATCCCGACGATCAAGGGAGTGAAGCATTAACTCAGAAGATGTCGATCAACTTAAAAAAAACTATCAATAATAATCTTCAAACAGTTGTTGTGTTTGATGAAGGTGGATTTATATATGGGGCTGATAAAGTATATGAATTTTATGATATTTTGTTAGATGATCTTAAAAAAAGAGGAGGATATCAACTGATTATTAAACCAAAGAAAAGAAACATATTGGCCCGTTTTCCAGAAAATCTTAGAGTGAAGTTTGATGAGATGCTGGAAAAGCGTGATTGTATCTTATTGGAACCACTATGCACAGCTTCTTTGGCTGTTAATTTGGCAGATTTAGTAATTAGTTTGCCATCGACCACTATGTTTGAATCCATAATTTGGGGTGTACGAACGGTTGTCGTCAATCCTTACCGAACTATTAGGCGGAGCTTCAATGAACACAGACTTTTACAACAGTGCATTTTTGAGGATGTAAGACCTTTACTTGAGTCTATGCATATGTATTTTAGAGGGAATAATCCTTCATTTGGAGATTGTTCCGTGATGCAAGCGGTTCTCGATTTTAAAATGGATCGCAAAGGAAATGAAAGAAGCGGTTACTTTATCTGTTCTTTATTAAGTGCGTTTAATAAAGGAGTTGATCGGGAAAAGGCTTTACGTGATGCAACATCTGAGTATATCGAAAAATGGGGAAATAAAACAGTTGGATATTGGAAAGATTTATGGTCTTATTGGAGCGAGGGAAATCCTGAAGTAATGTTGAATCCTCCTCGCTTTGATCGGGAAGATGACAGCAGGATTAACAAGGGAAGCCATAGTGTTTAAAAAATTGTTGGACCGATTAAGAAATTTGGCTTTTACTGAATATTTCAAGTCATTCTCAATCTATTCCAGTGTAAATATTTTTGAACGGTCTTTACCAATGCTGTTTCTTCCGATTCTCACGCGTTGGCTGACACCACTGGACTATGGATTGATAGGAACTTTTAACTCCATTAGAACAGGCGTTGAACCGGTAGTAACAATGTCAACTCCTGGCGCAGTCGGTCGTGCTTATTTTGATAAAGATGATCAAGGATTTGATTACCCCTCTTACGTGTTCACTGCGTTGATTGTAAATGTAGTCCTTTTTTTCTTAATGGGTTGTATTATTTTTAGTATTTCCGGTTTTATTGTTGATAAGTTACATTTTCCGGCAGCTTGGTTGGGCCTTGTATTGGGTGTTTCTTTTTTTACATCTATTTCCAGCATGAGATCAAAACTGTGGATTTTTCAGCAACAACCGATATATTTTGCCAAGCTTAAATTGTCAAAAAGTGTGATGAACCTTGGATTGTCAATATTTTTAATTTTAATCGTTTGGGCGGATTGGCGAGGTCGAATTTCTGGAATAGTATTGGCAGAATTAATCGTTGGTATTGTTGCTCTTTTTTTATTAATCAAAGGTGAACGTATTCGTCCTGTTATACGATGGGCTTATGTGAAAGATGTTTTGCGTTTTGGCTTACCTCTATATCCGCACAGCCTTGGGTGGATATTGATTGGCAGTGCCGATAAACTGCTTCTCAACGCTATAAAGGGACTTTCACAACTGGGGATTTACAATGTTGCATGGGCAGTGGCTTCTATTATTGTGTTTTTGGGCTCGGCAGTAGACTTAACATTAACTCCATGGGTTTACAAAATGTTGAAACAGCCAAACCTGGATGGACGTTTGCGCTATGTTTGCATATGCTATTATTATTTCTGTGGGATTACTATTATGGCTTTGCTGCTGGGTTTTTTTGCTCCATTTTTACTTTCTTTTTTTGTCGGGGCTGAATTTCAAAGTGCAGGTGAATTTGTTTTATTGTTAAGTCTTGCCAATGTCGCTTTTGTTTTATACCGTCTATTTTCGATTCCGATATATTATTATAAAAGAACACATTTGCTGGCATTGGTCACATTATTAGGGGGTATTGTGTCATTTGGGTCGAACTATCTGTTAATTGAGAGATATGGAGTTATTGGAGCGGTTTATGGAACAATGATAGGATACTTCTTTATCTTGATTGTAACTTGGATTTTTGCCCATAAATTACATCCTATGCCGTGGTTAAAGGGACTAATATTTATCATAAAGAGAAATAAGAGATTTAGAAATACTGCATGAATGTTGCTGATATTAATAAGAAATTTGTTTGGGTCGAAGCAATAAAGCTATTAATAATGGGGATGAAAAATGGAGAGATCTGTTGGAAAAAGAATAGTAGGTATGATTCCGGCGAGAATCGGTAGCACTCGACTAAAAATGAAGAACTTGGCTTTGATAAACGGTAAACCGATGATTGCGTATGTTATCGAAGCTGCCAAGAAATCAAATGTTTTTGATCGAATTGTTGTGAATTCAGATAGTCCTATTTTAGGTAAGATTGCTGACCAATATGACGTTGAGTTTTATCAACGCCCGGAATCGTTAGGTAGTTCAATAACCAAATCTGATGATGTTGTTCTTGATTTTATTGATAAACATCCATGCAAAATTATTGCATGGGTGAATCCAATATCTCCTTTGCAGCCGTCAAGTGAAATTAAAGATGTAGTTGAGTATTTTCTTAATAATGGTCTTGATAGTCTAATTACTGTTAAAAACGAACAAGTACACGCTATTTTTAATGATAATCCCATTAATTTTTCTATTAAGGGTAAATTTGCACAGACTCAGGATTTAACCCCGGTGCAACCTTTCGTCTATTCGATTATGATGTGGCGAACAGAGACGTTTGTTACTGCCATGAAAGAACAGGGATATGCGTTTTTTTCGGGCAAAGTTGGGTTTTTTCCAGTAAGTAAAGAGTCTTCAATAATTATTAAAACAGCAGAGGATCTACGTCTGGCCGATTATATTCAACGGTCTAAGATGTCAGAGAGTGAAGATATACGGTATTCTTCATTAGTGGCCAACAATTAAATGATGTAATGGGTATTTTGTTAATAGTTTTAGGCATTTAAGCAGATCTCCAAAAGGGACAATTGAGGAAAAGCATATGGCGGACTTGGCGAATCGATTTATCAATGAGAAACTCGGTTCTCATTGGGCAGTTAATTCAAATGATGAAAGCTTTCAACGATTGCTGTATCACTTAGATGAGAAAACGAATTTCCGACCATTTTTTATGACAGCCTTGGATACTGTCATGAAAAAAATAACGAAATCGAGTATTAAAGATAATAGTGTCATCGTAGCAGATGTCGGGGCTGGTGTCGGTTGGACAAGCGCTTTAATGGCATTACTTCCAAATGTAAAGAAAGTATACTCGGTGGAACCGAATGACGAACGTCGAAAACGTATACCATTTGTATTAAAACATTTTAAAGTCCCTGAAGAGAAAGTGACTATAACTGACGGGAATTTCAAGAATTTCAAGATTAGTGAACAGGTTAGTCTGGTTACAATGGTAGGTTCATTCCATCATACTTATGACGATGATGTGTATGATCTAATAGACGAAATAAAATCTACACTTAAGGTTGAAAAAGGCAGTGACGGGTGGTTATTGTTGGCGAATGAACATTATGTGGATACGTTTTGGATTTTACATAGGATGTTGAGCTGGATGAAATGGAAAATCATTAAGCGAAAACCATATTGGGGACCTCGAAATTGGCTTGCTCCAGATCCATTTGACGGAGAACACTGGAGGACAAAAAAAGAGATATGGACATATTTTAGAGAATCTGATTTTGATGGAGAATTAGTCCAACACAAGGGTGATTTATGTAAAGATAACAAGTCTTTTCATCAACGAATGGGTTGGCATTATTATTATGGGATAATGAAATTAAGTTGTTAGTACTACTGAAATGATAAAAAGTTATTATTATTGAAAAAAACCGTAAGGTTGTGAGAGCATAGTTAAAAATAGGTTTTTAATGACAAAAAAAAAGCGCTTAAGTATTCTTATAGTCGGTGGTGGTATGTATACGATAGGAAGGGGCACCGAAGATTATGGAACCATTGTTCCTGCTGTATTCGAAGCATGCCATCTTGGATATGTTGAGAATATCGTTGTCGCTACAACTAATCAAACCACTGCGGAAGGAGCTGCAAAGCGAATAAAAGAGCTTTCTTCAAAAATGCATATTGATATAAAAAATGCCTATTATCCAAAAACAGGACGTAATGATAAAGCATATCTTACTGCCGCAAAAGAACTGAAGCCGGATGTTGCGATCATCTCTGTTCCTGACCACTTGCATGCCGAAGTTGCAATCCCTCTAATGGAGTTGGGAATTCACTGTTTGGTTGTTAAGCCATTTGTTCCAACAGTTGCTGAGGCAAAAAACATGGCCTTAATTGCTGAAAAGTATAAAGTTGTGGCTGAAGTAGAGTTTCACAAAAGATTGGATGAATCGAATATAATGCTGAAAGATGTTGTAAGTTCCAGACGTTTAGGAACGCTGTTGTATGCGGTAATAGAATATAGTCAACAAAAATGCATACCTTGCGAAATCTTTCAGGATTGGGTTGAAAAAACAAATATTTTTCAATATTTAGGTGTCCATTATGTTGATCTTATTTGTTTTTTAACAGGGTATAATCCTGTTAGAGTAACGGCTTGGGGGCAGAAATCTTTTTTATCGGGGAGGGGGATTGACAGTTGGGACTCAATGCAGGTTGTAGTAGAATGGGATAATGGCAATGACAGTCGCTTTGTATCTACTCATATTACAAATTGGATTGATCCAAATGAATCGTCTGCCATGTCCGATCAAAAAATAAACGTAGTAGGTACATGCGGACGATACCAGGCAGATCAAAAAAACCGTGGTGTTCAAATAGTAACTGATGGTATTGGCGTACGAGACGAAAATCCATATTTTTCTCGCGCTTTCGTTAGCCCATCCGGTAATCGGTTACATTATCGCGGATATGGAATTGAAAACATAATACAGTTTTTTCGCGATGTTATACAATTTTTGTCTGGTGAAACAACTCTTGAAGAACTTGATGAAACCAGGCCCACTTTTAATACGAGCATAAGTTCAACTGCTGTTGTAGAAGCAGCGTTAGAGAGCTTATTACACGATAATGTCCCAATTGAGATAACGTTATGAAACGAATTGAATATTCAAATCTGGTTGATTTTCACAAAAAAATATTAACTAAGGTTGGCTTGGATGAGCCATCCGTTAATGCAGTGACAATAGGTCTCTGTGAAACATCGTTGCGTGGAGTGGATTCTCACGGTGTACGGTTACTGCATCATTACGTACGTTCCGCTCAGACTGGGCGAAAGAATCCAAGACCAAATATGAAGTTCAACAAAAAATTTCCAGTAATTGGAGTCTTGGATGCTGACAATGCGTTTGGCCATGCTGCTGGAATGCGTGCGATTGATTATGGGATGGAAATGGCAGAAGAATTTGGATTGGGGGCTATTGGAGTAGTAAATTCAAGTCACCCCGGGGCAATGGCAAGTTTTGCACTTAAAGCGGCACGTGAAGGATATATAGCATTTGCATTTACTCACGCCGATGGATTAATTCGCTCTCATAACGGGATCCGTCCTTATTTTGGCACAAATCCGGTGTGTATGGCTGCGCCTCGGGAGGGACTTGAACCGTATTGTTTGGATATGGCAACAAGTGTAATATCATGGAACCGTATTTTAATTAACAAAGCTTCAAACGAATTATTACCCAATGGGGTTGTTGCTGATGAGGAAGGCAATTTGACGACGGATCCTTCAAAGGCAGCACAGCTTTTACCAATTGGAACTTATAAAGGATATGGATTGGCGTCCATGGTCGATGTATTGTGCGGCGTATTCACAGGAATGGCATTTGGAAGAAGTATTCCACCGATGTATAAAGCTTCTATGGACCAAACAAGAAATCTAGGGCAGTTCTATTTGGTTATGAGAGCGGATGGTTGTATTGATCAGATGGAGTTTACCATGAATTTGAAAAAGATGACTGAAGAAGTGCATGCAGAACCGACCATTGATGGAAATAAAGTAATACTTCCTGGTGATCGCGAAATTGAAGTGGCTGAACGAAGGTTGAAGGAAGGAATACCGATTGATGAAACCACAGTTGAACAATTTGATATTCTTGCCAAAGAATTTGACACACACATTCAATTCAAATGAGAGTTTGGTTGCTGGATAATCGGACTTCTACTTGTGATAGGAACCGGTTTGATTTTAGAGCGGTCCAAATACCTGTCAATAATTCTTTAGTAGAGAAGGCCGAAAACGAAATACTTGTCACTGTTACTAACAATAAACAGCTTGTATGTAACGCAACGGCTTACTATGTTCCACCTGGTTATACCGTGAATAGTGATATGATTAATTCAATAACAAAAAAAAATTTGCCTTGCTATATTGCAATAAATGGAAAAGGACAGGCCACAATAGATAGAATTCGGGAGTTTGCCCAAGGGGCAAACTTCATATTTACATACGAAGACGTTCAGGCGGATGAAGTCGCTTTCTTAGAACAATTGGCATGGTTAAGAGATCAGCCTGAACCTTTTGCTGTGCTGTCTAAAAACATAAAACGCTTAATGACGGCTATATTGATTAAACCACACGCTATTCTATATGTTGGAGAAAATATCAAACTAATTGATATTCAAAGGATTGCCGGAGCGATTAAGAAAAGACCTGTTTCACCTCAAGAAATTGATGATATAGATAGCAGGGAAGCCTTATGCCTTTGTGTTAACTCGGCTCTTTCCGCAGGGATGAGGTTGTCTCGGGAGCATCTTACAATTACGGCGGCAAAAACAAAAGGCCTTTCTCCAGAACTTCTAAATCGTATTGCGGGATGTTATCTAAGGTATTCGATCGAACCCGGGGAGCCGTTAACGTTTGGACATCTCTATAAGGGGCTTCTAAATGAATAAAGAAACCTGTAATATATCCGTAATCATACGTACAAAAAATGAGGAACGATGGTTGGATTCATGCTTATTTGCTGTCCGAAATCAGGATGTAGGAGAGGTTGAGATTGTTATAGTTGATAATGAGTCTTCGGATAACACACTCAAAATTGCCAAGTCTTATCAATGTATAACTACTCATATTTCAAACAAGGACTTTAATTATTCCAGAGCACTCAATATTGGAATAAATCTATCAACCGGAAAACTGATTTCAATTTTATCAGGGCATTGTGTGCCCGTTGATGACCGATGGTTAACCTGTTTATCCATGCATTTTTTAGATGAAGAGGTTAAAGCAGTGTACGGACGTCAAGAACCACTTCCTGATAGTAACCCTGTTGATAAACGTGATTTATGGACGACATTTGGCCTTGACCGAAGGATACAAAAAAGGGATTTTTTTTTCCATAACGCTAATTCTATGATTCGGCGTTCTGCCTGGGATAAACAGCCATTTAACGAAAAATTGAATGGAGTAGAAGATCGGGAATGGGCTACAAAGATATTGCAGAGCGGAAATAAGATCATATATGAACCGGCGGCGAGTGTATACCATCATCATGGTATTCATCACAGCGGCAATGAACAACGTGCAGCACGAGTTGTTAGAATGATTGAAACGATTCACCAAGAAGCAAACGGCGTATGAAAATTAATGCAGTAATTCCTATTCGTTATTCGGATGCTTGTTTCGAGAAAAGCCAGAAAGCACGCTATACATTAAAAGACGAGCCGCTGTGGGTGCATACTTTCCAGTGTGCAGTTGATACTAAGAAGTTAAGCAAAGTTATCGTGGCTTATGATGATGAACGTTTTGAAAGCCATCTGGAAAAATGGCAAGACATGATAAAACCAATTTTACGTCCATCGTTTTTAAGCCTAACTGGTACGTCCACCTTGGATGTTCTTGGATATGTTTCTGATCAAACTGCACCCGAAGAAAGCGTGGATTATTGGATGTTGATGGAAATAACTCATCCGTTAAGGCCGAAAAGCATAGCGGATAGACTGATTGAAATTATTAAAAAAGAACCGGCTGATTCATTGATAACCGTACATCCGGTACGTTACAATTTTTGGTTACAGAACCATAGAATCGGGACGGAGCGAATTGTTGGCGGAGGTGAAGAATCGGAAGTTCAGCTTTTTCAAGAGTTAATCGGAATTTGTTCGATATTTAGTACGGAATACCTTGGGACCGGCAATCCATTTGGTGAAAGAGTGGATATGGTCCCCATAGAGGATTATTGGTCAACGATAGATGTTCGTGATGATGATGGATTATGGTTGGCACAGAAATACTTGGAACGAATTAAAAACCAACGGAAATGATGGATCTTGTTATTTTGGAATTTGCTGATGAGGTAGATGCTTTTTTAATCTGGCGACGCAAGCAAGCTATTAAAAATAGTAAAATAAATGTTATTGCATTGGAGCCAGAAACACAAGTAAAATTACGCCAAGCGGGAATTAAATATTATAATAGTGTTGATTTTTTTGGTCTTAAAGGGCATAAAAGTGCATTAAATACTTCGGATAGGTTTACTAGGATTCTTCGTGAGAATATTAGCATTAAAGATGATTTTAATCTAAGTGAGGGTTATAATAATACGATGGTTTTTTATACACGTATTTTTTTTCATCATTTACTCTTTCTTACTGAAGTGATAAGTCAAGCAGTTGAAAAGTTAAATCCAAAACGTTTAATATTTCCTCAAGGACAAATCCCAAAAAGACGATCAAAGTTGATAAATCGTAATGAACGCTTTCTTGGTTATATTTGTGAAAGTTTTTGTAAAGCGAACAAATTGGAATATGATATCATTCATTCGAATTCAGTGAATAGATTTACAGACTGGTTCTTTTACTTGTATGAAACTTATGTCAAAGTTTATATTCAGCAGATCGTATTTATTTTGTTGATTAGGATATATAAATATAAGTCAAATAAAATCATTTTGGCACCATCAGAGAACTATAATATGTCACTATTAATGAATAAGTTTCATGTGGCATATAAAAACACTCAACTAGTATATCTAACTTCAAAAAATAAAAAAGATTTGCTATTCCAAGTTTTAAAAAAAAAATCCCCCTTTCTATTTTTATTATCAAGCCGGGTTTCTCAAAAAAGAAGAATAAATTTTGTATTATTGCTAAACAAAAATATTAAAAAACTACAACAAGCTGTAAATGGAAATCGATTAAACTATTGTTATAAAGGAGTAAGTTTTTCGGCAATGCTGTTCTCTTTTATCGAACAAGTTATGTTTCCTGTACTAATATCTCAATATGGGAAAACAATATGTCTGTCTAAAATACTTGTTTGTGCGCGACCATCACTAGTATTATCCCAATTTGCTTTGGATGAAGTATACAATCTTGGAGAACTCTGTAAACAACTCGGCATACCTTCTTTATTGATTTCACACGGATCTCATACACCACCACATGATGAAACAGCAGCTATTGAATGGAAAGAACATGGAAAAGGATTAATGAATACACGATACCCATATTTAGCTGTTCAAACGCCATGGGCTCAAAAATACCTTGAAAAAATACCTTCCCCGCATTCGAAAGTATTGATTACCGGTCCGATACTGTTTGCCAGAAATAATAATCAAGTCAGAGACAAAATAGAATTTCGAAAGAAAACACTACCCCATTTTAATGATAAAACGGTTATATTGCACGCCAGTTCCCCAAGAATTAGAGGACGGTTGCGATTTTGGGTATATGAAACTGTTGATGAGTATATTGAAAATATTAATGCTCTTATCAGGGTGGTTGAAAAACTTGAGAATAGTTATTTAGTTGTTAGATTTCGCCCTTCGGAGGGGTTGAGTGTTGGAGACTTGAAGGAGTTGTTAATTGATTCGGATTGTTACGATATATATACGGACGGCTCATTCAGTGATTTTTTACTTTCTTCTGATATTTTAATTAGCTATTCATCGACTACTATTGAAGAAGCACTGCAAAATTCAATTCCTGTTTTGCTATATGATTCCCATGGAAAATACTGTCATATTCCATCACCGGTTTTGTGTAAAAATGAGAAATTGTCGATTGAATCTTGTTACTATATAAATAATGAAGAAGATTTATATTGGGGGCTTTCATGGTTGAAAGATCACCATATGTTTAGCGATGATAATAATATATGGTGGAAACATAAGTTTGATTTAAGTAAAACTTGTGATATTATAAATTATTTTCAGCCTTACTTTAAGTAATTAAAATTTTTAAATTAAATGATAAAATTTGTGATACTTAAAAACTTTTTGATCAAGATATTTACTAAATTATGGGAATACTTTATAACTTTCTCAGAAAGCGAAAGAATTGGATTTTGCCCTTATATGAAAGGGTTCAGATTGCATCAGTTATGGCTTCGGCAAAAGAATATAGGCTTAATTCAACAATTAAATCACTAGAAGAAATAGTCCCTGACTTGTCGAATCAATACGTAGCCCATACTATCGAGAAGGATGTCTTAAAAATAAGAGTCAGAAGTCTTCACGCCTTTCAAATGCAGTTATTTCTTTCAGTAATTGAGTTAATTGCTAAGGAAAAGGATTACCAAAATGGTTTTACTATTGCCGATATTGGTGATTCTTCAGGAACACATCAACTATACATTAAGCAATTATTGAATAATAAAAGAATGTTTAGTGCTAATAGTCTCAACCTAATTAGTGTAAGCTGTGATCCTCTTGCCGTCAAAAGAATTAAATCTAAGGGGTTAAAAGCTATTTTGTGTAGGGCTGAAAACCTATTTAAAGAAAAAAATATTGACGTTAATTTATTCATATCATTTGAAATGTTAGAACACTTAAAGGATCCTGTTTCTTTTCTTAACCTATTATCTAAAGATTCGAATTGTAGTCATTTTTTACTTACAGTCCCATATTTAAAAACAAGTCGTGTTGGTCTTCATCATATTAGAAACAAGCAAAATAAAAGGGTTTATTCTGCCAACACACATATATTCGAATTATGTCCCGAAGATTGGAGACTTATTTTTTGTCTTACTGGTTGGAAGCCTGTAAAAGAGCGTATTTATTTGCAATATCCAAAATGGTCATTCTTTCGAATAACAAAATCGATATGGAAAAAATTTGATTTTGAAGGGTTTTATGGGGTTTATCTCAAAAAAGATAGGGAATGGGCCGATAATTATCATGATGAAATATTTTGAAATAAAAAGAGGTATTAAATGGAAGATATAATTGCAGTTATATGCGCAAGAAAAGGGTCAAAAAGAGTTAAAAATAAGAATCTGCAATTGATTGGTGAAAAACCGTTGATTGCATATACTATTGAAACAGCATTGAGGAGTGGCATATTCACAGACGTTATTGTTAATTCAGAAGATGAAGAAATTATTAATGTATCAAAAAAATTTGGTGCAACTGCTTATCAACGTCCAAATCGACTGTCAAGTGACACCACTTTTGTTATTCATGTAGTGCAGGAAATGATAAACACATTGAAATTCAGAGATGACACAATAGTCGCGATTTTGTTCCCCACGTGTCCTTTAAGGGAAATAGGTGATATTGAATGTGCTTTAAGTCTTTATAAAGAAAATGATTGTAGAAAGCCAGTAGTAAGCGTCACAAGTTATGAATATCCTATTCAGGTAGCACTGAATATTAATAAGGATGGTTGTCTTGAGCCTGTTTTCTCGGATGACTATAAAAAATCGACGCGACATAATGATCATGATAGTGTCTATCATGCCAATTATGCGGTGATTATTAACAATGCAGATCGATTAAAAAAACAACATAATTTAATTGGTAATTATCCCATACCTTATATAATGCCTCCTGAAAGATCGATTGATATTGATACCCCATTTCAAATGGACATTGTTAAACTATTATTGGAAAAAAAAGATCAGTTATGCTACTAACAAAAATGTTTAATATTTTAGTGACTTCTGAAATAGATGAGCAAACTATGGAACGGTTTGCTCAACGAGGAAAATCCCACTTCCAATGGACTCGTGTTGTAGACTCACTGCCTTATGAAGAGTTTCTACATCTGCTTTCTTCTACTGACTGTTACATAACAAAAAACAGGGATTTATGTGATAGTGAATATGAAATTGCCAAAGAGCTTAAACTATTTCAATTGCCAATTTCTGGTTATGATAAAATCGATTTGGAAAGGGCCAAAAGATATGGAGTACCTGTGGCAAATAACGGAGGAGCGAACGCTATTTCTGTTTCAGAGCATGTTTTTTTATTAATATTGGCTATATATAGAAATTTTCTAATTCATCATAATTCCGTTGTTGATGGCACGTGGATTAATTTGAAATACAGCAATTTAGAAATGGCAAAAAAAACAATTGGGATTATTGGACTTGGCAATATTGGAAAAGAAGTAGCAAAAAGAGCTTGCGCTTTTCAAATGAATGTTATTTATAATGATATACTTCCTCCAGATCCAGCTTTTAATGATAAGTATAATCTTAAATATATGTCTTTTGAAAATGTAATGAAGAAATCCGACATTGTAACTTTTCATGTTCCTCTTAATTCAGATACCAAAAACATGATCTGTGAAGAGAGCCTTCGTCTTATGAAACCTAAAGCTGTCCTGATTAATGCGGCTCGAGGGAGTATCCAGAACGAAGATGATTTATACAAGGTACTTTCTAAAAAGCAAATTCTTGGAGCGGGTTTGGATGTTTTCAATCGTGAGCCTCTACCGTTGGATTCTCCCCTGCTTACCTTGGAAAACGTTGTATTTACTCCTCATTCCGGCCCAAGTTACGAATCACAATTTCGTATGATTGACAATGTTATAGGCAATTTAGCACGAGTTGCTCAAGGGGAAAATCCCACATTTATAGTTAATTAGTTCAAACCTCCTGCCTTTGAATAATTCTATACTTTTAAATAGTTACCGAAAGCACGATTGAGTCATACTAGAAAACGTGGATTTGGGACAATTCACCGTTAGTATATTAAAATGGTACCAAATAGTTAATATTTCTTGAAAATGGAGCTTAAATATGCGAGTGGGAATTAATGGTTTTGGAAGGATTGGTAGAGCAATAACTCGGATTAATTTGCAGAAAAAGGCTTTTGATCTTGTTGTTGTTAATGATATTAATCCGGATATGAATAATATGTCATATTTATTAAAATATGATTCGACTTATGGGCGACTTCCCTATTCGGTCTCGCTCGATAAAAATCAACTTGTTGTAAATGATGAATCTCCAATAGCGCTTTATTGCGAGAAGAACATTGAGGACGTCCCTTGGGAGAAGCACGGTGTAGACATTATCATTGATAGTTCAGGTATTAAAAAAAACCTGGAAATTGTTCATCGAATGGCTAACCGAGGTATAAAAAACTGTATCATTACCAATTCCCCCAATGGATACCATGATTATAAATCTGTCATAATGGGAGTGAATGAACATGAACTCATCCAAAATGATTATTTGATATCTAGTAGTATTTGCGACGCAAACGCTATTGTTCCGGTTTTGAATAAACTCCAGGAAAATTTTGGGATTGATAATGGGTTTATTACTACATTGCATCCTTGGCTGGGATACCAGAATCTTCTCGATGGGCCTTCACTTTCATTCTCTGACCCGGGACATATCCATTCGACATATGTATTAGGTCGTTCTAGCTTAAATACATTGATCCCCAAGACAACAACTTGTATATCGGCATCCTGCAAAGTGTTACCTTGGATTGATGATAAGTTCATGGCTTTGTCTTATAGAGTGCCTACAATGATTGTCTCTTCCGCCGACATTACTTTGAAACTGAATGAAAACGTGACGTCAGAAATGTTAATAGCCCTATTTAAAGAAGTTGAATACAGTCAGAAATACTCAGTTATTCATAATAGCGATGAACCTTTAGTTGCTGTTGATTTTACCGGTTGCGAGTATTCTGTTGTGATTGACCACCGTTGGACGATGGTTAATAAAGGATCGAACTGTAAGTTTATTTTGTGGTATGACAACGAATGGGGCTATAGTTGCAGAGTAGTTGATCTTATTTCGTACCTAAAGACTATTGAATAGAACTTTGACTGATAGCAAGAAGGTTTTTTTTACATTTTAAGCATGAAAGAAATTTCCCATTTTACTTGATTGCTTTCATCAATCAGTCTTATCTGGAATATGTCATCCAGTGAGTTCAATTGAAATTATACTGTTTGGATACCATACTTTACTAAGGAATATAAATGAAAACAATCGTCAATTCCGGGTTTTATCAGTTTTTAGGCACTGATAAGTTTGAAAATTATGAAGATAATCTAGGGGAGGATTATAGGCGCTACCGGGAAAAATGGAATAGTTGGCCTGAAGAAATGGTTTTGGGTGACTTTCCGTTGCATTTGGATTTGGAAGCGACCAATATTTGCAATTTAGAATGTGATATGTGTGTCAGGAATGTAATGACAGAGAAAACTGGACTAATGAGTTGGGACCTTTTTACAAAGATAATTGATGAAAGTGCTATAAACAATCTTGCATCGATAAAATTAAATCGTCGCGGAGAACCGTTACACCATCCAAAACTGCCTAAGATGATAAAATATGCAAAGGATAAAGGCATTTTAGATGTTCAATTTAATAGTAATGCCATGTTATTGACAGAAAAACTATCAGTAAATCTGATTGATTCGGGATTAGATAGAATTATATTTTCTCTTGATGGTGTAACCAAAGATACATTTGAGAAAATTAGGGGAGGAGCCAATTTCGAAAAGGTAGTTTCGAATATCAAAACATTTGTTGATATTCGAAATAAAATGGGGAGAAAAAAACCTCAAGTGAGAATTCAGATGGTTAAAATGGACCAAAATTCCCATGAAGTAGCAGAATTTATTAAAACTTGGTCGGAAATTGTGAATCGAGTGGCTGTAAATACTCGTAGAGAACCTTATATTAAAGGTGAGAAAAATCAAAAAGATCAAGACCAATTTCCATGTGCACAAATATGGCAACGGATGAATGTTTGGTGGAGTGGTGAGGTGACAATGTGTTGTGGAGACTGGCATGGGGAGTATACACTTGGTAATGCTTTTGAATCAACTATTCATGAATTGTGGCATAGCAAAAAGTATAATCATGTAAGAAATTTGCATAGAAATGATGAATTCAAAAAGATTCCTATTTGTGCCAGATGTGAATTCAATACAGCCAGATATGATGCGAATTTGCAGAAAATGTTGGAAAAACATATGACTTAATTCAGGTAGTTTTCAGGAGGTTTTTATAACTGGATGTATAGAGAAAAGAGAATCTACGTATTTGATTTTGATGGTGTGATCTGTGATTCGCGACCTGAATGTATGATTACGTCATACAATGCTTATAGGTTCATGCATGATGCAGCATTTACGCTAAATTTTTGTTCTGAAGTTGTTTCAAAAGACTGGCAGGAACGATTTTTTGAATACCGTTTTCTTTGTCGAGTGGCATGTGAGTATATGTTATTATGGGATATGATTACTTCAGAAGAGGTAATTTCTTCTGTTATTCCTATTTCTCAACAGGTGGAATCAAGTAAGGATAGAATTGGCCGATATAATGACCTGTTTTTTGAGGTACGTAAAGAATGGATGAGAGAAAACATTGAGTCTTGGCTGAACTATAATCCGTTGTATGATGGAGTTTGCCAAATACTAAAAAGATGGATAGCAGAAAACCGTCTTTTGATCGTGTCAGCAAAAGACAAGGTATCTATTATTACTATATTAAAATTTGCAGGAATATCGATTTCCGAAAATGCTGTTTTAGGAAATGAAGGAGGAGACAAACCCTGTCACTTTAACCGAATATGCCAACAATATCAAAATTCAGATATTGTTTTTATCGACGACAATCTAGAAAATCTCTTGATGTTAAGAAACTTTGACATTACTTTGTATCTAGCTGTTTGGGGGTACAATAATGAACAATGTATTGATGGTGCATTAAGAAACGGAATAAAACCTCTTACATTAAAGGTCATAAAACAGATGGAGTGAAATTTGATATATAAAAAAGCAAATTATGACTAGGTTTCTAATTGCCAGCTCCGGCCATAAAGATTATTTATCACCCAGTGAAGCTTGTGAGTCGATTGCAAATGGTTTTTTAACCATTTGCGAAGAAAGACAAATTGAAGTCGCACCTATGGCAGATGGTGGTGATGGTACGATTGACGCAGTAGTCAGTGCAAGAAGAGGAAAGATAATCCCTATTGAAGTGCACGATGGGCTTTTTAGGCTGCGGACAGGCAAAATGGGGATTGTCCACTCGCCTCAAAAGACCGCTGTTATTGAAATTGCCGAAGCAGCAGGATCAGCAATCTTAAAACCTCATGAAAGACAAACAATGATAGCCACATCCTACGGCGTGGGTGAAATGATTCTTCAGGCAAGTGATCTTGGATGTTCACGGATGCTGGTTGGTTTGGGGGGATCAATAGTGAGTGACGCAGGAATTGGGATGGCACAGGCGTTGGGGGTTGCTTTCTTTGATAATAACAGGAAAAAACTTGAACCAATATGTAATCCGGGATTTAATGCTTTAAGCTTGATGAGTATTAAGAGCTACTCGCTTGATGAACTGAAAATCGATCTAAATAAAGTCGAAATCTTGGTTGTTTCCGATGTTGACATTTGTTTATTGGGTGAAAATGGTCAGGCAAGAACTTTTGGTTCTCAAAAGGGAGCAAATTTGATTGAAATTGAATATCTGGACTCAGCATTTAGAAAACTTGCTCATGTTATACAAAAATGCTCCCATATTGATGTAGATGTTCCTTTAGCCGGAGCAGCAGGCGGCTTAGGAGCAGGCTTAATGGGATTCTTAGGAGCGAAACTGTGTTTGGGAGCACAAATTATTTCTGACGAAATAGGTTTGCAAGATAAAATAGATAGAGCTGATGTTGTGGTGATAGGTGAAGGTTGTATGGACCAGACAACTTTGTCAAATAAAGCTCCATTTTTTACAGCAAGGGCTGCTAAGAATAAAGACAAATATGTAACCGGGATTGTCGGTATTAACCGTAATTGTGATGTATCAGCTTTTTGTGATGAATTGGTTTCCTGTTGGGATCAAAAAGAAGCTATTGATAGTTTATCAGCCAGAGCGATTAAGGCTAGATTAGCAAAAATAGCTGCTTTAGCAGCAAAGAATGCTCAAGATGTACTGAATAACTGAAGAGAAAACGGAGATTATTAGTGACGAGAATTAATCGAATTATTGATCTTTTGGAGATAGGCCAACCTGTCTATTACACAAGTACGCATAATTTGACTTATGAAAATGGAAAAAAAATGGCTCACACTTGGGCCGATTACATTAGACTTGATACAGAACATGGTCCCTTCGATATTGCCGGAGTTGATGCATTTATCAAGGGACTTATCGATGGAGGTCCTACAAAAAGTGGACATCGTATGCCAGCAGTATTAGCTGAATTACCAATAGATGGATACGATGAATCTGCAGTACGTAATAATTCTTGGATGATTAAACAATTACTGGCTCGTGGTGTCCATGGACTCATATTGTGTAATGCTGAAACGCCGGGAGCAGTAAGGGCATTTATTGAATCGGCCAGATATTCTTTTCAAACGCTTGGCACTGGTGACCTATTGGGGGAGGGACGACGTGGAAATGGAGGACAAAAAATGGCATCGAAAGTTTGGGGTATATCGGTTGATGAATATCTTGATAAAGCCGATGTATGGCCATTAAATCCTGCAGGAGAGTTGATATTGGGGATTAAAATGGAGAATAAACGTGCTGCGGTGAATGCTGAAGAAACAGCTAAAGTACCGGGATTGGCATTTGGAGAATGGGGCTTGAGAGATATGTCGATGTCCTATGGATATAAAAAAAAGCCGACATTTCCATTGCCAAAAGAACTTGAGGAAATCCGAGTCAAAATCTGGAATGCCTGCAAAAATGCCAATCTTCGTTTTTTGGAGATCGTTACTCCTGATACTGTAACAGAAATGATTGATAAAGGACTAATGTTCTGCCGTGCATACGAACCAGAATCTGCAGAGATTGGTCGGAAATATACAAATCGTTCAATGGAATGGTAGGAAAGAAATCATGGCACTGCACCGGCTCGGTTGCATCGAGTTCTGATATTTTTGTTTTAAATCTGTACTATTTGAGGCGTCTCATTGATTTGTAGTCTTAAAAACTATGTTAATTTATTTTTCAATCAAATTAAGATGTGAAGACATTGGTGTTTAATAAAGAGAATAAAAAAGGACTTGATTATAGAGGTAAGAAAAAGCAGAGCCATGTGATTCTTTTGTATAAGGATATGCCAGTTTTTCAGATCCGCAGATGGGCACGAAAGGAAAAATTTGAAGGTTGGGTATATTTAGGGAAAGACTATAGAATTCTAAAAACGTGGGATGCTAAATTTGGGAAATTGCTTCCTCGTATTTCTACAAATAAAATGTTGAGTAATACGGCTTGGCGGCTTCGTCAAAGCTTTATCTCATGGACAGCTGACATTGGTAAACCGTATTGGTCCTCTATTGAATGGTGGATCTCATTAGTTCGGGAAAAAAGTACTTTAGTTTCTCCGCTTTTTCTTAATGTATGTCTTGTTGATTTAAGTCTTCAATTTGTTCGTGAGAAAAAGTCTGTTGTAATCGTTATAGAGGATTGGGCAGTCTTTGAAACTGTTCGCTTAATTTTAAAAAAAGAAGAGATTTATACTTATACCCCCATTGGCAAAAATGTTATTAAAATTCTGAATGCTCTAAAACGAATCGTAAGATTTTTGGGCTCATGGGGGCTGTATTTGATTAAGTTACTCAAAACAATTTGGATAATTCGTTCAACAAGAAAAAAGAAGCAAGATTTTAAACCGAAAGGGCAGACTGTAATAATTCATACATGCATTGATGAAGGCAGTCTCAAAGAATCAGGTCATTTTTATGATCGATACTTTCCTGGATTGGCGGATTGGCTACATAAGGAAGGCTATCATGTTGTTATATTGCCTTTACTGATTCAAACAAATTTGCCATTAAAGGATCTTTATAATCGGATTAGAAATAGCAATTATGATTTTCTTATCATTGAGGATTATCTATCATTACGTGATTATATTAATGCTGCAATAACAGTATTAAAAACATTTAGAATACCAAATGGGAAAGTCAGTTTTTGGGGAATGGAGATTACCCCGTTAATCAACAACTTACGTTGGAGTCAAGCGCGTAACGTTGATAACATCCGATTTTTGACATATGGCCCAGTATTAAAAAAAATTAAGGAGTCTGAATGGAATATAAGACTGTTTATTGACAAATTCGAAAATATGTCTAAAGAAAAACCTCAAATACTGGCATTAAAAGAACACTTTCCGTTGAGTACAATAATAGGGTTTCAACATGCAGCGATGCCTCCTTTTATGTTAAAATACAGTTCAAGAGAAGATGAATTTAACAACGGATTGTTCCCTGATTATATTGTTGCAAATGGTGCATGGTTTTATGACCAAATGATAAAGGATGGAATACCGAAATCGCGATTAAGAATAGGACCATCTTTGCGTTACTATTATTTATTTGATGAATTGGTAAAAGATTATTCAAAAAAAGTTGATAATAAAAAGAATATTAATGAAAAAATTGTATTGGTTGCGTTGAGCATGGAATGGAGTATGTGTCTTGAATTATTGGAAGTTGTTTTAGATGCAGTGAATAGATGCGAGTACAAGGTCTGGCTCAAAGCACATCCCATGATTGATTGTAAACAAATTCAAAAGTTGTTGGGTTATGTTCAGTTACCGGATAATGTATCTTGGGTAGAAGATAATATAAAAAACTGTTTAGTTCAGTCTGATTGTGTTGTTGCGATGGGAAGCGCTGTTCTAATGGAAGCTGTAGCTTTTGGAGTATTGACTATTGTGGTTGGTCGGGAATGTGGTCTGGATATGAATCCGTTAGGTTGGTGGTCTGATGAGATACCGGAATTCAGGCCGGTGTTTTCAGCTGAAAAGTTAAGAGAAGCTATTCAACTAAGGCTGAATATGAATTCGACTGATTATGATTCGCGAGTAGATCTGATTAAAAAAAAGATCCTATCCTGCTATTCAGCAGTATCTGAAAAAAATATGAATGCTTTTACTCCTTGAGTTTTCAATTTTCCTTTTTATTTCAAGTTCCTTGGCTCCTATTCTTCCCAAATTTATCTTTTCTTCAACAATGAATTGGTATTAAAAGAAACTTGATAAATCTTAAAAAAAAACGATATGAAAAAAATCTATATTGCAGGATGCGGTGGTATGCTTGGTGAAGCGTTTTATAAACTATTCTCTGACAATTTCGAATTGAAATGTACCGATATAGATGTAAATGAAAAATGGTTAAGTTATTGCGATTTTCGGATTTTTTTAGATTATAAAAAAGATGTGATTGATTTTGGGCCTGACTACCTTATACATCTTGGAGCATATACAGACCTTGAATTTTGCGAACTTAATCCGGACGATGCTTATATGACGAATACTATTTCTGTTGAAAATGCATGTTTTATTGCGAATGAATTGAACATTCCGTTGGTTTATATAAGTACGGCCGGTATTTTTGATGGAAAAAAAGAAGAATATGATGATTGGGATATTCCCAATCCACTTTGTTATTATGCACGATCTAAATATGCAGGCGAGGTTTTTGTTAAAGAGAATGTTCAAAGGCATTTAATCGTAAGGGCTGGTTGGATGATGGGGGCCGGACCAAAAAAAGATAAGAAGTTTGTTCAGAAGATTATGAAACAAATCAAAGATGGAAATGAGAAACTTTATGTTGTGAACGACAAATTTGGAACTCCTACATACACACATGACTTTGCAAATAATGTCAAAGTTTTAATAGAAAGAGAATTTTGGGGATTATATAATATGGTTTGTGAAGGCAAAACTTCCAGACTTGATGTTGCAAAATGGATATTAAAGTTCATAGGTCTAGAAAAAAAGATCCAAATTATTGAAGTTAGTTCGGAATATTTCAATAAAGAATATTTTGCACCACGACCTCCATCAGAAAGGCTGTTAAATAAGAAACTAGCATTGAGAAACCTTAATTTAATGAGACCTTGGCAAGTTGCATTAAAAGAATATCTTCAAGAATATTATAGAAATTATTTAGTCAATGAATGAAACCTCTCCTAAATTGGAATCTACAAACGGTTTTTATTTATATAATAAAAACTTATAATCCCTTCACATTTAATATCCTTAATACACCACTTTTGTACAAGTGTAGAATTAATATAACGCTGTTTTGGTAGATAAAATTTGTTTGTGAAGCCATTCTTCTTGTTTTACTGTTTTTATCAAAATGAATCCATACCTTGCAGCAATCATATTCTAAAGAATAGAATTTTAGTTAAATATAATAAAATGAATGAATTGTCAAAGAATCTTAAAAGTCATAATCCATTAGTAACGGTTCTGATTTGTGCTTATAACGGTGAAAAATATTTGAATCAAACTATTGAAAGCGTACTTACTCAGTCGTACACTAATCTTGAGGTTTTAATAGTTGACGATGGTTCTGGTGATGGTACTAGACAAATAATTGAAGGAGCTAAGGAAAAAGATAGAAGGATCAGGGCTATATTTAAACAGAATGGTGGATTGGCCAGTGCCAGAAATGTTGGATTTAGAGAAGCACAAGGTGAGTGGATTGCTATTATTGATCATGATGATCTATGTTATCCAAACCGAATAGAAGAACAATTGAATGTTAGTAACCAATTTAAAAATGCAAATCTAGTCTTTTGTAATACTCATTATATTGATGAAAAAGGTAAAATTCTTGGAGATCATTTTTCTATAAATAAACTTTCACTTCCATTTCCATTTATTAAACAAAATGAAGCAACAAACCTATTGTTGAAATATGGGGGATTTGTTGATACGGAAAGTCTATTTATAAAAAAAAAGGTTTTTGAAAAAGTCGGTCCATTTGATGAATCACTATATTTTAGCTGCGACTACGATTTTTTTATTCGAGTTGGTTTAGTGACTAATTTTGTTTATACAAAAAAAATTCTTGCAGCATGGAGAATTCATGACAAACAAGCTTGCCAAACTAGCAGAAGGCAAGAATTGGAGACAGCACAAGTATTAAAAAGGAGCATTTTCGCTGCTGGTACACCCTTATCACTAAGGGTGCTATTATGTGCTAAGATTATTAAAGCAATGGCGAAGATGTTCACTTATTCGTGGAGAAGAAGTTGAAAATGAGTGAAGTGGTATAGTTCCAAGGAAAAATCGGGTAAGTATTTGCTTTAATAAACTGAGGTGTATATTGACGGTTAAAAACAAAATCAAACAACTATTTGGTGGACTCAATTATATTTACAAACTGAAACATCAACATTTAAAATACTTTGGAGTTAATGGGGGAATATTGCCTATAATCCTTCATAATGTTAGTTCGTATGACTTTAATGCTTGTGAAAAACTTTTAACAACCTTAAAAAAGTCGTATTCTTTTATTGATCCGAAAGATTTCGCTGAATATATCAATAGTTCAAATCGAATAAGTGGCGTCCAATTAATGCTAACGTTTGATGATGGTTTTTATTCCAGCAAACTTGTCGCAGAAAAGATATTAGAACCATTGGATATTAAAGCAGTTTACTTTGTTACTACTGAGTTTATAGATGAACGACATTCCAAATCCATTAGAAAATTTATTAAAAAGCAATTGTTTGATGGAGCCTTGATTTCTGATAGTGTTATTGATGAGATGAAGCCAATGAGTTGGGAAGATGTTGAATGGTTGATGGAGCGAGGTCATATGATCGGATCTCATACCTGCAGTCACTCACGACTTTCCTCTATTAAAAATACACAAAAACTTGAATATGAAATTATTGTTTCAGCTGAAAAAATAACTGAAAAACTTGGATGCTCAGTTGATTTTTTCGCATTTCCGTTTGGCGATATCCATAGTATCAGTCCTGTTGCATTGTCGATGGCTGGAAAAAAATATAAATTTGTATTTTCTGGAATAAGAGGAAAAAATAGTCATAATACTAACAGGTTGACAATTCGGCGTGAAGCAGTTTCATTAAAAGATAGCCTCTCTTACAATTGCTTTGTGGCAGCAGGAGGACTTTCTTTTTATTATCGATCTAAAAGACGGCTTTTGGATGCTATGACTAAAGAAATACATGAATAAAAGTGAAAACCTTGCAGTTGCTTGAGACTGTATTGGTCAAAACTATATAGCAGTATTAACGTTCTTCTTTTATAAGGGCCTCATTTTGAGTGTATTACCTTGTAACGATACACGTGTTCCAACTGATTATATCCTTGCCCAAAGTTGAATACTCAAGATTTTTGTTTCTTAATTGACTAATGAAAAAACTGACTATTTCGCCATTACTAGAGTGGAAAACAATTCTATCTTGTGTATTTAAGAACCGATTGGATTTAAAAATAATAGAAAATGCATGGTGTAGTAATGGAGAACATGCGTATTGGTTTTCTCGTTCTGCTTGGGCGTTGCAAGCAATTGTTCTTTGGTGGGAAACGGCTTTCGGAAAAAAGTCGCCTGTTTGTTGGCTACCAGATTTTTTCTGTAATCAATCTCTTTTGCCTCTGCGCGAGATTAAAGCCAAAATACACTTTTATCCGATTGGGGAGAACCTGGAGCCGAATTGGGACGCTTGTCGCCAGGAAGCACAAGATAAGCCGCCAGATATTTTTATATTAGTTCACTATTTTGGCATGGCAGCAGACGGAAAAGTAGCCCGTCGTTTTTGTAACAATTCAAGCTCCATTTTGGTTGAGGATGCAGCTCACGTTTTGTTACCTCAAAAAGAGATCGGTAAATTTGGAGATTTTGTATGTTACAGCCTTCATAAACTTTTAGCTATTCCGGATGGAGCTGTTTTGATCCAACGAGAAATACCTAAAAAATTGCGAAAGATTGTCGAAGGTGATCCGATAAATACAATGGCTCAAGTGGTTGACTCCTACCCAAATATTGCTCCGTCAAATTGGTTCTGGATAGTAAAAAGGGTTTTACAAAAAATCGCACCTCAGTTATTGCTAAACAGACTCTACCAGGGCAAAAATCCAAAATTTAACGAGGAAGCTTCGGCAATGCCTATATCTTATACTCCTCAACAAAGTTGGATGAGTCAGCGCTTAATACTAGCGCAATACAGTTATTTGAAGGATTATTGCCACCAACGATTAAAAAATCTGGCAGTTATTAATAGTAATTTGGGGCTTAGAAACGATATGCGACCTTTCAGGAAGGAAGATAGTTCGATAACAAGTCCTTATTTAGCAGTGTATCAGTGCCAGTCAGAAGGTGTTGCCGAGAATTACTATAAAAAATTCGTGAGATATGGGTATCCTGTTCAAACTTGGCCTGACCTTCCACCGGAAGTTTTGAGCAATCTAGACCGACACAAAATAGCTGTTAATCTACGTCGTACAGTTTTTACGCTTCCCGTTCATCAAGGATTGAGTATCGGTGCGGTTTATCGCATAATGAACGACTTGGGAGGAGAGAAAAAAGTACGAAATAGAACAAAATCATATTATTTAGATTGGTTTTCGGGTAACGAACAACAATGGGACAGACTTCTTTGCAAATCAGGAGAATCAAATGTTTTGCAGTCTTTTGTTTATGGTGAGGCCAAAAGAGTGGTGGAGGGGTGGACAGTACGAAGAGGTACGATTTTTCATGGGACAAAAATAATTGCAATTTTTCAGGCTCTTGTAAAATCAAAAGGTCTAATCAAAGTGGTTAGGATTAATCGCGGTCCAATCTTCATAGATCGAAATTTGGGCTTTGAAGGGAAGAAGCGGGTTTATTGCACCATAAAGAAGTATTTTTCACTACTAAAGGTCAGATTATTATTGATAGCACCCAATCTCGAAGATACACCTGAGAATAGAGCTATTTTGGAGTTGACCAGGTTTCGTTATCGTAATAGTGAAGGATGGTCATCCATTTGGTTGAATCTTTCACAGTCAGTCGATGAGTTGAGAAAGAACCTTAAGGGAAAATGGCGCAATATGTTGAATGTTGCGAATAGAAAAGATTTGTCAATAGAAATTGGATCTGACAGTATTCTGTTTGAGTGGATGATGGATAGATATCGTGAGACCATGAAAGAAAAAAAATTCCAAGGACCAGATATTGCACTTCTGTCAGAATTAAAAAACCAATTATCAAATAAAGAAAATCTTTTGATTTTTAGGGCATTAGATAGCAAGAAGTCTCCGGTTGCTAGCATTTTAATAATCCGTCATGGAGCAGCTTCGACTTATCTAATTGGCTGGAATGGAATTGAAGGTCGACGTTTAAAGGCTAATAATTTCTTATTATGGAATTGTATGTTGGAACTTAAGAAACTTGGCTGCCTTTGGTTTGATTTAGGAGGAATTGATGAAACAAAAACCCCTGATATAACACGCTTTAAAAGAGGGATGAACGGACATGAATACCGGCTAGTAGGAGAATTTTTAAGTTACTAACCAGGAAACGAAAGGCAATTTAGATTGTTTAAAGATAATTACCTCTCATTTTCAAAAATGGGTTATTGCAAGGAGAAAATTATCAGGTTGGAATGAGCAAACTGATTGGAAATGGGAATTCATGCTAGTGTTTAATGGCGTAAATTTGTGATAGTATCTCTCAAATGAGATCCTTTGATTTTCAAACATTTGATATAAAATACTTATCTTTATGATTATTGGTCCCGCAAATGGTTATTGGCTAACTCCAATAGTATATATTTCAATTGGTTTGTACTTTGCTTTGAAACCCCGAATATCAACATTATTTTTCTGCCTGGGAGCAAGCTTATGTCTCAATGCTACAGCTTTGATAAATGTGGGATATTTTATAAGAGTACCTGTTGTTATTTCAGTTTTGATAGCTGGGCTTTATATTCCAAAATATTCATTTTCCAGCAGTAAATATTGGATTTCTATCAATCATTTCGGACTTTTGCTTTTTGGGTTTATGGGATTATGCTTTTTTTCCGCCCTATTTTATTATCTTGATCCAATGAACCTGAATCTTCAAAAATCCATTGGTGATAACATCAGGCATGGTTTGCATCGTCCAGTTGTTATTAATCTGCAACTTGTTTTTGTTTGTTTAACTGCTGTTGCTTGGAACAGACTATTGCAATCACCTGAAAGTGTTACACAGCTTCACAAAAAAGCGTTGTTTAAAGGTATTTTCTTTGGTTTTTACTTGGACTTTTTTTATGCTTTATGGGAAGGAGCATATCGGTGGTTTAGTATACCATTCATTAATTTGACGAATGATTTAAGTTCTTATTGGGAAATGGGAAGCATGTTCGGTAATCTTATGTGGCATCGAGTTCGTTCTTTTGATCTTGAACCACTTAATTTAATGAATTATGCACTATTTGTTTTTGGAATGGCCTCGCTGCAAAAGCTTACAAAATTAAAAAAGAAAATTTTATTGTTAATGGGAATTATACTATGGTTCTTAACATTTTCAAGAGGCGCTACTCTGGCAATGGTTCTTTCAGTTATTATTATTATGCTGCTTAGACCGACATTGAGCCGTAACATTTACATAATTCTCTTTAAGAAAATATTTATTTTTGGAAGTGTTTTTATTGTCAGTATTTTGTTTTTTAATATAATTATTTCAAATGAGCAGTATAATATACCGTTCATTAATTCAATGATCGAAAGATATCTTCCGAAATACTCTGATGAATTCGGTTTAACATTTGTTGGAAGAGGCGACCCATTTGGTTATGCTAGTATAGTGGAATTTTTTATCTCTAAAAATAATGATATAATTAAAATTTTATGGGGTTCAGGACTAGGAGTTAGCCATAATAGTCTTGTTTTTGTGCTATATAACAATGGA
>JBFFHJ010000061.1:0-46920 GCA_041556995.1 bacterium
GATAAAAAGACCAATTTGTCATTCTATTCAAGAAGTTATCATGAGATAATAAAACATGGCCCGTTATTCCAATCAATGAGCCTCAACACTTACACTGTTTGCCAGCGCATTGTTAGGATTTCTTGAGGCAACGGTTATTGTTTTTTTGCCGGTAACCCTGGCTTTTTTAATCTCACGGTTCTGCTACGTGATTAGGTACAGAATCGATTCAGTAATCAGCTGGAGATTATCAATAAAGGTATTCAAAAAGAGGAATCGTTATGGTCAAGACAAAAAAAGTTTTAAAAAAATACAAACCACCCAAAACATTTGATTACAACATTGCTGTTATCGGTGCCGGGTCGGCGGGCCTGGTTGCTTCTTACATTGCTGCTGCCGTAAAGGCCAAAGTTGCTCTGATTGAAAAACATAAGATGGGAGGAGATTGCCTTAACACCGGATGTGTTCCCAGTAAAGCATTGATCCGCACAACCAAAATGCTCTCCTATGCAAAACGCTCCAAAGAATTTGGTTTGAATCAGACGACAGTGGACTTTGACTTTAAGCAGATTATGGAACGTGTTCAAGGGATAATCAAAAAAGTGGAGCCTCATGATTCCGCAGAGCGCTATGAAAGCCTTGGTGTAGAATGTTTCACCGGTGAGGCTCGAATTATCGATCCATATCGGATTCAACTGAATGATCAAACCATTACCGCCAAAAATATTATCCTGGCAAGTGGTGCATCTCCTTTTGTTCCTCCAATAAAAGGAATTGATCAGGTCGACTATCTTACAAGCAATACGTTATGGGAAATTCGTGAATTGCCAAACCGATTAATCGTATTGGGCGGTGGACCCATCGGTTGTGAGATGACTCAAAGTTTTGCTCGTCTTGGATCACAAGTATCTCAAGTGGAGATGTTGCCGCAACTGCTTCAGAGAGAAGATGAAGAAGTCGTGGCCCATATGACGGATCGATTTAAAAAAGACAGTGTTGACGTCTTAACGGGGCACCGGGCCAAGGAATTCCATGTAGAAAATGGTGAAAAAATCCTGATCTGTGAATATGAAGGTAAAAACGTCCGTATTCCCTTTGACAAAGTAATCGTTGCCGTTGGTAGAAAAGCAGATGCCAAAGGTTTTGGACTGGAAGAACTGGGAGTTGATATAGCAAAAGACGGTACTATTGCTCATGATAATTACATGCGAACCAATTTTCCCAATATATTTGTTTGTGGAGATGTTGCGGGGCCTTACCAGTTTACTCACACCGCTTCTCATCAAGCCTGGTATGCCTCGGTCAATGCCCTGTTCCGTCCTTTTAAACAATTCCGTGTTGATTACCGGGTGATCCCCTGGTGTACCTTCACTGATCCCGAAGTTGCAAGGGTGGGGTTAAACGAAAAGGATGCCAGAGAGAAGAACATCCCGTACGAAACAACAGTATACAGGATTAACGATCTGGATCGTGCCATAGCCGACAGTGAAGCTGAAGGTTTTGTTAAGGTTTTGACAGTTCCCAATAAAGATAAGATCCTTGGTGCTACCATCGTGGGAACTCATGCCGGAGATCTCATTGCTGAATTTGTGCTGGCGATGAACCATGGACTGGGACTGAACAAAATCCTTGGTGCCATTCATATCTATCCTACATTGGGGGAGGCTAACAAGTATGTTGCCGGTAACTGGCGAAAAAACCATGCTCCGCAAAAGCTGCTTCAATTCCTGGAAAAATTTCATGCCTGGAGAAGATAGGAGGTATTATGCATATAATTCGTTTTTTAAGTCTGTTAGGAATACTGCTTTTCAGCTTGCTAATCAAACCTGTCTTTGGTTTTGATCACAGCCACCGGCAATTTAATCTTATTTTGAAGAAGGTTGTTGTTATCAATGGTCCAAAGAGTTCCGTTCGATATGCAAGTATCAAATCTGATTCCAAACTGTTGGATCAATATCTGAGAGAGATTGAAATCGTTACGTTATCCCAATATAAAAAGTGGTCCAAGCCTCAAAAAATGGCATTTTTAATTAATGCTTATAACGCCCTGACGATAAAACTGATCTTAACTAAATACCCCGATCTGTCATCAATCAAAGATCTGGGAGGTGTCTTTTCCAGTCCCTGGAAAATTAAATTCTTTACCCTGTTTGGTGAAAAAAACCATTTGGACTACATTGAGCACTCAATTTTAAGAAAACAATTTAATGAACCCCGTATTCATTTCGCTATAGTCTGTGCTTTCGTCGGATGCCCTGCTTTACAAAATGAAGCCTACATTGCCGATCGCCTGGACTGGCAATTGAATGAAGCTATGAAAAATTTTCTAAAAGATCCCGATCGCAATTATTACCACAACAAGACCGATAAATTGAGAATATCTTTGATTTTCAAATGGTTTGAAAATGATTTTGCAAAAGACAAAGGATCAGTGGAAACCTTCATCGCTCCCTGGATAACGGATGATCTCAAACTTAAAAAGCGAATTCAAACCAAAAAAGTCAGACTTGAATATCTTGATTACGACTGGTCATTGAATAGTGCTGACTAAATCCATTCCAGAATCGACCTGAACAGATAACAAATTGCGCCAGACACTTACTCAAAAGCTAAAAAATCGTTAAAAAATGGCTGAATAGAATAGTTACAATAGAATTTAACTTTTAGGTAAAGATACAGATATGAACGATCAGAACACATAGCTAAGTAAATCAAAATCGGTTGATATTGAAGAGTCTCGTTTGCTTCCGGTTATCACGGGAAACATTCAACGGAATTGGAATCCCGACTCCGGGAATTCAATTGCATGTCTCTTTATCAAAAGAGAAACAATAGAATGTGGTTTTTTGGGTTTGGTCTATTTTAACCGATATATGGCCGTTATGCAGGGACATCAAATAGCCGCATACCGCATAATCCAAATTAAAATAACTGCTTGAAAAGGGTGTGTTGTAAAACAAGTTATTGATAAAATCTTCGCCAATGTCATCATTTATTGTATCACATGTCATCTGTAACATTTGTGATTTTACGTCAGTTATGGTGCTAAAGGCTATATCCCCCTCATTCTCATGGTTGATATATGATGTGAGAACATTAAAAAATACTTTAAAAACAACCTTTTCAAAAAGCGCCTCATCGCCCATAATTTTAATGCTTTTATCACTAATGTTGTTTACTATGTTGATGCCGTCTAACTGATATTCAAAGTCGGCCAGCTGTTTTTTGATAAATCGATCCACAAAAAACTTTAACTCAAAAGGAACGATGAACATGTTTTTTATCTGAGCTTTTTCGTTATATTTTACGATATCCAGAAAACTGCGTAATTCTTCGGATATCCCGCATAACCTATATGGAAGATTTTTAACGAATTCAATTGTTTCCTGTTCTCCATCCATGCTGTTGACAATGTCATATTTGATTATATCCAGTTCCCCCACGGCATTATGACCGATGATATGACATATTTTCTTTAGTATTTTTTTATTTGCCGCGTTTATGAGCTGGAGTAGTAAATAGTTTTCCACTTCTGAAACAGATGCTTCTGCACGGTGGGCAATTGATTTTTCGATGGTATCGGCATTTGTGGTCGAGGCACAACCATCATTGGATACCTGTTTTTCTTCGTCCAAATCAAATTCATTTTGAAAGATAATCCCGAGCGTCGATAAGGGCAAGGGATGTTGAAAAAACTGTTTAACCCTGCTTTGACATACGGTTTTATTGAATCTATCGACATTTGAATGCGTCAAAATATAAAAATCTATTTTTTGTTCCCTGTTTTTATTCAACTCATGAACAGCCTCGGCCAATAACAAACCATCCCTGCTTTCATCGATGTTTAAGTCGCATAATACATAATTGAGTTTATCACAGTGTTCGTTTAAAAGATCCAAGGCGTTCCGATACGTGTTGGCGGTTAACACGTGAACAGGTTTCCGGTTGTCCCTGAATCTTTTTTCCACCGACGTGGAAAGCATATCCAATATAATCATTTCATCGTCAATTATTAAGACGTTAACACTAGTTTTATCTTCATCCGCACTTTTTGTTTTGACATCTGTTTTTTTTACGATGTCTTTTTCCTTAACAGGATTTTCCCCCGGCAAAACCTCATTGACCGGAGTACCGCTAATGAAATTGACAAGATGAGCCAGATTCATCGGTTTGGGGGCAAAATACGTTGCCCCCAGGTCAAAGGCTTTCTGTTTGTCTTCTTTGGTAACGCGATTGGAATGGACTAAACAAACCAGATCGGGATACTTCTCTTTTACAATTGTCAAAAAATCATAACCATTTTGATCATGGTTCAAGTCAATATCCACAATGGCATGCTTAACACCAGCATTTTTCACCAATTCCAATGCTTCGTCGACGGTAGTAGCATCATATAAAATAATATTTTCAGATAAATATGGCTTCTCATTAATCAGGTTCTTAATACCAGCGCGATAAAGCACTTCATCTTCCAGCAAAATGATCCGGTAGATTTCTTTTTGTTGACCAATTCGTCTAATTGAATGATCAATATTCGAGTTCTGTAATAGATAATAGTTGGTATCAATATGTGTGGGTAAAGAGATCGGACGTGATGTTTCCGGCATGTTGGAAGACATAATCCTTATGACAAACTCAACTCCATTTCCATCCACTCTATTGCGAGCTGTTATTGTTCCTTTGTGAAGATGAACAATCTTTTGAGCGGATGCCATGCCTAATCCCGTACCTTTCTTTTTTCCATGTGTAAAAAAGGACTCAAATAATTTATCCACAATGCCGTCTTTAAATGGCGGGCCATCATTCCCGATAACGATTTCTATCGTACTCCGGTTATCATATAGGACGTCTTTCGAAGTAATGGTTATTGTTCCTTTTTTGTGTTTATCTGCCGTGGTAATTGCTTCAATCGCATTGCTGATGATATTAATAAACACCCTGGCAATACGTTCCTCATCAACAAGCGGCATATTTTTAGCTGAAAGTTGATAGTCAATAGAGATTTTGTTTTCCGGGTAGGCCTGAATGGTTTGCCTGACTACATAATCAAGAATACGATAAAGCGAAGAAGGTTCCGTGGAAAGTTCCACTTCACGACTATAATCCATAATATCATAAATCATACTCTCTACATTCTTGATGGATTTTTCAACTTCACACTTGGCAAAATTCAATTCAGCCGAATCAGATTGCAGTCTATCCAAAGAATCCAATATTAATTGCATCATTGAAAAAGGTTTACGAACATCGTGGGCAAGTACCTGTGTCGCACGAACAATACCTTTTTGAACTTCAAGCTCCTTTTCCTTTTGCTGAGCCTTTACCAGGCTATAGGTAACTTCATTAAAATGGGTGACAAATCTTCTTAAAGGTCCCTTTATATTACCAATGTTTATCGGATCAATAATACCTGAAGATAATTCCATTAATTTGTTTAAAAATAGTGAAAAAGGACCAATATAGTAATCGGATAGCATTTTAACGATAATACTCAATAAGATGATTATGGCTAATGTTCCTATGATCAACGCATAGAAAATTTCTATAAAATTTTTTGATGCGTCGCTAGTAGTTAAACTGAAATAAATTGACGCCTTATGCTTACCATTCGAATAATAATCCAATTGGCCCATAACAGGACTTATAGATAATGAATAAAATCTATTTTCATGTGTCGCATATATCTTAAAATAAAAATGTCTGTTTTGGATGACTTTTATCTCCTTTTCAAAGATTAGATCCACAAAATGATCATTTTGAAATATTTCCCCTATTTTATTTTCATAATTTGAAAGATATATTTTATTATTAGGATAGACAATATAAATATAATCTAATTTATTTAAAAAAATATGGTCAGAATCGATAACAAAAACCTGAATTTGGGCAAAATTGTCAAAAAGTAATGATTCGTGTGTATGAATACATATATTATTTGCCACACTTTTAATTTCAGAAATAAGTTTATCCTGGGAAAACTGCTTGATTGAGTGAATGATAAACAACATTACAATTATCACTGTGAAAGGTAACATAAAAACAAAAATCCAGTAGGGATGTCTTTTTATATACAAACGTTTACTATTGCCTCTCAATTTGAACCCCCTCCAAATAATAGATGAATGGATATACCTGTTTATTAATAATTTGTACTAATATATATTGTCCTCCTGTAACTGGAAAATATCCATCTTCCAAATTATATATGGCAAAATAAAGTTCCTTTGTATCATTGACGTCTACTGTTTTTGTTTGTCCACCAAATGAAAAAAAAGTGAATTTGTTATAGTTTATATATTTTTCATTACTAAGTAATCTTCTCAATGATAATATATTTAGGTTAACGTGCTTAGTTATTTTGGTATTTGGATCATATCCACGGTTCAATGTAATATCAACTTTTGGAAGATTTACAAGCCTCAGTAATTCATTTTTATCAAGCCTATCTATTCTTCCATCCTCTAATGATAAAACAAGTTTTTTGGAAAAACCTTTTCCAAATATAATTGTTCGTATATACCAAGGGTAAGCAGATATATCTCTTATTTTATCATAAACAAGTTTAATTGGACCACCAAACCGGTTTGGTATTATTTCTCCTTTTGAATATATTGCAATTAGTCCACCGTTTTCAACAACACTTTTTGTTTTATCATGAAAAATATAGTTATCTTTTGTCAGAAACATCATATTTTCCTCTTTTATATCGAGTGATTGGATTATTTCTTCTATGAGTATACCGGAAAAATTATATGATTTATTCTTAACAAAATTTGGATCTATCGACTCAGAAATAGTTTTTAATTTGTCCAAGCTAACAAAGGAACATAATAAATCTATTTTTTTTCGGTGGTTTATAATACGTAACATATAATCACGTTCAATTTGATTACCATGATTCTTCAGATGCTTAACAAAGCTGTATGGCTGACAATTCAAAGATGGAATTGGATCTGTACTTGGATATACATTATTGGCTATGAGTAAAACTATTAATAAAAATACATATCTCATTTTAATTTATTTCTCCAAGAATATAAAATTGGTAACTAGAACCATAGGTCTTCCCCAAGGAGTTGCTTTTGTTAGTTTTTCTCAAAAAATTTTCCTTGAAAATATGTAGCTTTCATTCAGCCATAACATATTTGTTGTATTATCTATTTAATATTCTTTAAAGGGAATGCTTTAGACATGAAAAAGCATTGCCGGAAAGTTATTAAAGGCAACACTCAAGGTTCTTCCCATTACTCAAGCGATAGAAAACAATTATGAATATTTTCTTTTTTCTATATTATTTTAAATATTTCTTTTAAATACCATATTCCAACCCTTAAAGTCGATTAATTTATAATTCAATAAAAATATATCAGAAACAATATTTGAGCTGATTTGTTCTCCAAAGTATGATGTATGTATTTCAATTATTATGACTTCAGGATAGTAAGAAAGGGGATTTTTAAAAAGATCCTTTTCAGCACCTTCAATATCTATCACCAAAACACTTGGTGTATATTTATTTAAAAGACTATCTAGATATAAAACAGGAACTTGTACCGTTTTATTAGAAATATTGTCAGGAGTAAAAACATTAGAAAACCAAATTTCATCATGAATATGAAAATCAGTAAGTTCTTCCTTATGAAAACCCATAACACATCCATATTCGAAGTTTAATTGACCACCATTTAAAGCAACTTGCCTTTCTATTATTGGAAAGAGTTGTTTATTTGCTTCAACAACAGTAACCTCTTTTTTTGTTTTCGTAGCCAAAACAGCCGTTGTTAAACCAACTCCCCCACCTAATTCCAGTACAACATCATTTTTCTTTACATATTTTAAAATTAATTCGACTTCACTGGTTTCATAATCTCCTATACACAAAAGCCAGGAAATTCGGGGACCTATGAGACTATTTATTTCCAAAATGATGTCATAGAGAGGGTGTTTAATTGTAAAAGGTGAATTCAAAACATGAAAAAGATGTATAAAAAAAGAAATACCTGCTTTTTCAATTTCGTCACATATTGGATAAGACATTAACCCCCTTGAATCAATTTCTTTCTTTTTACTATTTATAAAATTTTCAACATCTTTTTTAGAAATATTTTTTAATATTTTTTCCCTTAATTTCTTTTCATAGGTATTTTGACTTTTCAACATAATAAACTCCTTATTTCTCAAATATTGAATAAATTATACTAAGTATATACAATTTAAAATTATATATATTATAAGCAATGTTGTATTTTGATAAATTTCCTATCACTTTAATATTCTTTGATTGTAGATTGAAATGGACTTTATAACCTTTTATCTACTTATTTTCATGTTCTCTAACAAGAAAATCGTTTTTCATAATATCCCTATTTTGAAATAAACAGAGTTTTTGTTTATATATGATATAGTAAATACTCTACATATATTATTTATCAAACTATTTTTTTTCCTTTATAAGTTATTTTATTTGTCATCCTAAATATTTACTAAAACATTAAAAAGTAATATCTTGAAAAAAGGTATTCCAATAAAAAAAAGTATAAAAACTAAAACATTAGAATAAGAATACTTTTGCAGGTTATGTGCCAAAAAATAGAATTCTTTGGAATTTTTAAAACAATACTTTCTTTTCGACTTATTGTCTGTTTTACAGTTTCATATATTCTGATATATTCAATCTTACATAGAAAATTGAGTTGCTAAGGTCGAGCAGTTCGGAAACTTTCATTCCATTATTACTTCTGGATATCAAGGCTTTTTTGAAAATTACATTTTTAAAAAAGTAGTTATAATAAATATATAAAACTTATTACATATATTATAACTAAAATAAACATTATAAAAGTAATCTAAACAAATATAAATTGTTTATACATATATAAATAATAAACAAAAATAGCACTCCATCAAAATGATCCAAGTTTTGCTAATAGGTTGATAATCTGTATCAAGTACTTAAATTCTGTTCTAACCGGTGACATTAAATCCGCAGCTCACTTTTTTCCACCCGGAAGAATCGGAAAAAAGCTAATCAAGACAGTGGAATAAAACACTTTTTGTCTTTAATCACGGTAACTAAAAGGCATGACCTATTTGTCATTCTTTCTTGATAATTGTTACTGAGTATTATACCGGTTACCTTCTTTATCATTCCGATTATTAGGATGTTTTATTCTTCATCATCTTCAATCTGGCATAAAAGGTTGATTTGCTGAGGCCGAGCAATCTGGCGGCTTTCAATCCATTATTATCGGCGGATGCCAGGGCTTCTTTGAAAATATCATTTTCAAAGGTCGCTATAAATTGTCTGTAATCCACATTGATGTCAGCTCTTATATCGTCGATAAATTTTAATATTTTTTTGTGAACCCCTGTGTTTAACCGAGTACTGTTATGTTTTATTTGGTTGGCGGCAGATTTTGTGATGGTCTTTGGCAGGAATTCCATTTTGTAGGATTCCCCGTCAAAACCCAGGATTAAGAGTTTTTCAATGGTATTTTTTAATTCTCTAACGTTCCCCGGCCAGTGGTATATCATCAATACATCCAAAATCTCTTTATTAATTGGTGGAAACTCTTTTTTTAACCTTTGGCTTATCTCGGTGATGAAATGTTCCGTTAACAGTGGAATATCATCGGGACGGTTACGTAACGGGGGAATATCAATATCAATGGTACTGATCCTGTAAAATAAATCTTTCCTGAACAAACCATCTGCAATCCGTTGTTTTAGATTTTGATTGGTGGCTGTAATCACCTTGAAATTGCATAAAATGTCTTTTGTACCGCCAACTTTCCGGATTTGTTTTTCCTGAAGAACCCGTAATAATTTTGCCTGAAAATTCATTGGCATATCACCGATTTCATCCAGGAAAATATGCCCACCTTCAGCCATCTCAAAGTAACCATGCTTCAGTTTGTCGGCGCCGGTAAATGCTCCTTTCTCATACCCGAAGAACTCGGATTCAAAAAGGTTTTCGGGAATGGAAGTGCAGTTAACGGCGATAAAAGGTATTTCCTTTTTTGATTTATCGGCAGTCATATTATTAATGTATCTGGCAAATACCTCTTTTCCTGACCCGGATTCGCCACAAAGAAGAATGTTGTTGTCTGCTCCGTAATTAATCACTTGCTTGAGTTGTGATTTAATCTTTTTTATCAACGGTGAACAACTGATGATTTGATGTTTTTTCGAGCTTTCGAAGAGCTTGAGTCGTTGAGTCAGCAATTTGTTTTCTTTTTCCAGTAAATGGGCTTTTTTTTCACCTTCACTTATTAAAAGTGCTTTTTCAGTCAACAAGAGGACTTTTTGCGGATCAAACGGTTTGGTCAAATAGTAAAACGCCCCCTTTTTGGTAGCTTCAATAACATTCTCGATGTTGTCATATTTGCTAACCATTATGATCTGCGTATTGATGTTTTTTCGACGAATGGTACTAATATAGTTTATGCCAGTCATAACACCGTTAAGCTCAATATCCAACAATACGACATCGATGCTTATTTTATCCAGAATTTCATTTGCTTTTTTTATTATGTCGGTTGCATGTACTTTATGCTTTGTTGAATTAAAGATATTCTTGATTCTGTTTCTTGTATTGATATCATCTTCGATGACAAGTATTTTTCCCATATGGTTCCCTTGGTTGGACATGAAAACACACGAAAAGCACTAAAAAAAATGTATCAAAAGCCATAAACTCAAAAACAGCAACACCGGTTGTAAATCAATGGTTATTATAATATGAAATCAAAGATAAAACCGGTGTCCTTTCTAAATTTCATGGAGATTATTTAACGAGGAACATATGATTGCTGTAGGGGGTGATGCTTGCTGTATACCTGACAAAAGTATTTTGTTGTTTGGCAGAGAATAGACACAATTCACAGTAGCAACAATTCAACAGTTCAAATTAACTTTTTTCTAATAAATATTTAAGACGACGGTTTTCCCTGATTTTGCCATAAAAAATTCCTTAAGATATGACATCTATCAAAAATATATTGAACAATAAAGGATAAATGTCGATAAATAGGACAAATTAAGGCTCATTTGCTATTTAAACAAATCTGAATTATTGTGTTGATCAGTTAATATTATCCCTAATTGTTTATCGATATCCCAATTCCCGGAACCGAGATTCCAGGAATTGGGAAACTAATGACATATTTCCGATTCCTCCTTTCTTCAATTTAATAAATTAAAAAAAGATATAAACAGTTGAACGATTAAGGATATAGAATTTCCTCCTGCACCTCAGGTTTAAGTAAAAACGAAGAATGAGCTTTTGTTTGAAATAAGGAGGAACCTCTTTTAGTGATGATTACGCCCAAAATTTCGATATCAGGTTTTATGGGTATCATTAAAAGAAGATCAGCAATAAGGATATTCAACACGTTTTTTCATTTGAATAAACTACTGTATTGAAACTAAGGGATCGTTAAAGAAATAACTTTACATATTCTGTTTGAAAAAGCCCTGAAAACACTGAACATTTTTCAGACAGAATGTGAATTAATTTTTGAGCCGATCCTAAACAGATACTGTTGATTTAGACTCAAGATAATGTTTTCATTTATATTCACACATTTTAGTGTTTTTCTCAGTCAAGTGCACCGGCTTTTTCAGCCCTACTTTCTTCAAACAGCGACTGAGGATCAAGGGAGTGCCTGGTTGAGTAAATCAGTTACAGTACAATCAATCTGATCTTTTATCTTTTGTAAAAGATTCTCTCCAATAAACTTTCGGAACGGGTCCAGAACACCGCTAATGATGGTTTTGAAAAACCCCCATGGAAGAGACGCAAAAGACATCAGCTCCAAGTTATCTAAAACGCTGTAAGCGCTAATTCTACCTCACCTTGTCTGGCCTGATCGGATGTGTCTATCTTGATATGCTGAGGCAGTAAAGTCTTTAGTTCTATTTCTGATTCGGCATATGGTAGCTGTTCGAATAAATTTTCCAAATATTTGTTAGAATTAAGCTCATTTGCTTTGGCAGTTTCAATCAGGCTGTAAAGCCTTGCGCTGGCTATTGTTCCATTTTAATTTACTGCAGCCACCAATTATTTACTGACTTTAGTTCTTCTAGCCCGATACTATTACATCTTACTCTATAATCTCCAAAATTCAATTAGTATTTAGTACTATTTGGCAGTATATTTGCAGCATTTGAATTCATCACTATGATGAATTCAAATGCTCAGTAGTGCCCTGTTAAGTATTTGCGGAATGTTTTCGTTTCATTTTGCGTTTACTGGTTTTATTCGAGTTGCTGTTTTTGGATTCTTTAAGAATCTGGTACGGATTTTTTGAGTTTAAACGACAATATAATAGCCGATGCCGATATAGTGTATTTATCAATACTTGTATATTGTGAGCTATTTATATCTTATGTTTCGCGATATGCTCCGTAATGCGATCAAATCATCGGGCTTCAAGGCAAAATTTTTCGTCGGCGACGCTTGGTTCGGCAATAAAGACAACATCAATGCAGTGGACGTCGAGACCACGGCTCTCTTCAGAATGAAGAACTCGAATCTGAAGTCCCGTCTTGCCAACCGAGAACTCAATGCAGAAGACATCTTCCATTCGGTCAGATATTTTCACGGCCCGGACGAACATTCGCAGAAACTTCCCTGGGATACCTACTTGATCGTTGTCGGTCTGGATCTGTCCGAATCGTCGTCTTCGAAAAGAAACGTTCAGCCCGTCAAGCTGGTCTTCAGTGTACCCAAAAAGCGCTGCAAATCCGAATTTGCCCTCTTCTTATGTACTGATATCACTCTGTCCGCCGAAAGGATTTTTGAAATATACGCCGCCCTTCGCTTGGGGCATCGAGGTATATTTCAAAGAGATCAAGCAGTTGGGGTTTCTAAAGGAACAGACGGTCAACTATGCAGTTCACTATGCATCCGTTCATATTTCTGCTATTCGCTATTTGATGTTTTTCCATATATACATATGCAGAACGGTGAATATCGTTCCGGCTGCTACCGAAAGCATGTCGCCGATCACCTGCAACTGATGTCCTTTGCCTCGCTGCTTTGGGTTTTGTTCAAATTCCTCATTAACGGGATTCTGGATCGATTTCGGAATATGTCGGTCCATGAACTGCTGGAGACGATAAAAAATCAAATCGACTGTACGGTAACCGAATTCCTCAGCCGGGCGCTTCAGCTCGACCCTGAGGCGATGCTTGAAGAGATCAGGGCCGAAAACATCGGAACCCTTGGCTGAAACGAATATGGATTTGCATATTACTGCCAACTTACTATTATAATGAATGAATCGAAAAATAAGAATAAAGTTTAATCTATTTCTTCAGATGTTTAAATCAAGCCAACTGGCTTAAAAAAACGCCAAAATGTGAGTAATCATGAATTCCTCAGTGCCATCCCTTAATTCTTATACTATTTCATTAGCCGATGTGAACGAAGTTGGAAATATGTATATTATAAGTATTGAAAACGGTAAATATTTTAAGATTTCCGAAAGTTTAAAACTGCTGATAGAGGAAATTAATGGTATCAATACTTACTAACAAATTTCTAACTTTATGAAAACTAAGTATGGTTTTAATTTTTCACCGGAAGATATAGAAAAATATACAATTAACGAATTTGGGCCTAAAGGTTTAATAAAAGGAATAGAGGTCGATATGGCATCTTTTACAAATAGTAGAATATGGTTTCACTTACCATTGTGCGATGGAAAGCTATTTGAAGGTATAGCCATGAAATGCACAATTGTGTTTAATTGGTCTTTTTTTACAGCAGTATTTGTTTTATCTATTTGTATATGTCTTTATTCATTAAGCAATTATAGTATCGGTATTAGAGATGGAGTTTCCGGTTACCAAAATGGGTTTTCACCTTTTGTTATTATTCTCTATTTAATCAGTTTACTAGCTCATGAGTTTGGACATATTACTGCTTGTTATCGATTTGATACAAAACCCAGAAAAGTCGGTATTGGATTATATTTAATTATTCCCGTATTATATTCTGATTTAAGCCAGACATGGACCTTGTCAAAAAAAACAAAGAATTGTGACTGACTTGGGAGGTATTTACTTTCAATTGATTTTTTTAGTTGGATTATTTCCAACAGTATTTATACAATCAATGTTGTTAAATCAAGATAATTATAGAATTTTAGTTCAACTAATTATATATCTCTACAGTTTAGAGTTTCGGCGTATATATCTGTATCTATAAATTTTTTGAAATACTTGTGACGTCATTCCAGGCTTGAACCGGAATCTATTGTTAGCTCCGGGTATTTCTACCTGGATACCGGATCAAGTTCTGCATGATGACAAGAACTTTCAACTGTCAAGTTATATATAGCATTCTTTTCAATTTAAATCCTCTTTTGAGAATGGACGGTTATTGGATTTTATCTGATTTAACAGGCACGGTCAATATTCACCAGCGAACTCGTGATTGGTTTGTGAATGCATTCAGAAAGATTATAGGTTCAAAAAAATATAATCCCAAAAAAAGCTATCAACTTAACCCAAAAACTGAAACTATTTTTAAAGTCTGGTCGATATCATATTTAGCTGTAACACTTTTTGTTTTATTCACCGGTATTTTAAAGCTTATTAATCTTATAAAATCTGACCTAAGTAAACTCTATTATGTTTTTTTATTTGTATTAGTATTATTTTTATTTAATTTTGGGATACCGCTAATAAAAAGCAATTATATATTATTTAAAAAACGTAATACTTAAACATAAATAGTAATATTATGTCCATTTAGTATATTTAGAAAATATTTTAGAGTTGCATTTATTACTATCTTGCATTTACGTATTGTTTACATCAATATATGGCGGCTGCATTATGGATAAAATTGTAAAGAGGAGAAATAATAGAAAAAAGTATTATATATTGGCATTTATTGTGGTAATATCTGTTTTTATTTATCAGGCTATCAGTAGTAAACAAATTATTATTCCAACTATACATAAAAATGAATTAAGCATCAGCAAAGTAATACAGGAGGATTTTCTCGAATCAATACATTTGACAGGTTTGATTATTCCAGGAATTACATTACCAATTCAAGCGTCTGAAGATGGAAAGGTAATTAAGATTTATTCGAAGCAAGGAAGTCACCTTAATAAAGATCAATTGATCGTTAAGCTTGCCAGCGAAGATCTTGATACAAAATTGCTTTTAAAGAAAGGGGAAATAATAGAGAGACTTAACGATCTTAAATATGCCAAATTGAAACTCGAACAAAGTATTGCACAAATGAAGGAAAAACGTCTTGATTTGGACTACAAATTAAAAGATAACAAGATTAAATATAATATAAATAAAAAATTATATGAGCTTAAGCAACTCCCAAAAGCTGAATTTGAAGAAATAAAATTTGAGTATAATTATCTGAAAGATAAATTAGTATATTCACAAAATATTCTTAAATATGACCACTTACTTAAAGAACAAAATTGCAAAACCATTGCAGCTAATATTGATTTCATTAAGATTGAGCAACTATCAATCGAAAAACGGATTAAAAACCTATCTATTGTCTCACCTGTTGTGGGTCAGTTAACCAAACTGCATGTGACAACCGGCGAAAACATTGATACAGGTGAGATGATTGCCCAAATTGATATTACAGATGTTTTTAAAATCCGAGCAAAAGTCGACGAATACTATATCACAAGAATAATGAATGGAAATAAAGGGTATATCAATAATGACGACATTCGTTATGAAGTATACATAAATGATATTTCGCCACAAGTAAAAGAAGGTATGTTCGAAGTTGAACTGGTATTCTTAAGCAACACTCCTAAAAACTTGAAAGTTGGACAAAGTGTTTTTATTGATTTGGCATTGGACAATGAAAAAACACGTAACACTTTGCTTCTAAAAAAGGGTTCGTTTTTTCAGGACTCTGGAGGATCATGGGTATTCAAATTAAATCACGACGGAACAGAAGCAACGAAACAGAGTATCAAAATCGGTAAGCAAAATACACAATACTATGAAATTTTACAAGGATTGGAGATTGGCGATGAAGTTATCATTTCAAGTTATGAATCATTTAGGAGTTCACGGAAGATATCTCTAAATCAGCATAGTCAATTTGATTTTTTGGACTTCTTTCGATAATTCATTAAAAAGCCAATGATAAAAAACTACATTTTAGTCTCCTTTAGAAACTTTTGGAAAAACAAAATATCTTATGCTGTTTGCATTTTTGGTTTTGCATTAGGAATAGCCAGTTCTATTATCGTATTTCTTTTTGCTCAAAACGAAATGACGATGGATACTTTTCATAAAAATTCACCATCTATATTACGAGTTATAAAAAAAACCAGCTACCGGAATACTGAGTACAAATATTCCTCGTACACTGGTGCAGCCGCACGTATGTTTTTAATGAATCGTTTTTCGGAAATACAATATGCGACTAGAGTTTTGAAAGAAAATGGTTATTTTGGGTATAATAATCAATACCATAAGGATTCAGAAGGTCTTTTATATGTTGACCAGGATTTTTTAAAGATGTTTACTTTTCCTTTAATCAAAGGCAATGCAACTACAATACTTGCTAATCCGAATTCAGTAGTGATAACAGAAACAATAGCCAGATCTTATTTTGGATCTCAAAACCCGATTGGTAAAAAAATAAAGTTTAACGGCAGGTATTTAGAGAATACTTATATTCTTACTGTTACTGGTGTTATTGCTAAAATTCCTGAGAACTCACACCTTAATTTCAATTTTATAACTTCCACTGAGACTTTTTTCCAAGCTCTTGAAAAAATGAAAAAGGGATCACGACAAAAATATATTTCAAGGTGGGACACACCAATAAATAATTATGTACAATTGAGTGATCCCACTCTTATGAATAGCTTTAAAACAAATCTAATTAACAATTCTTATCATATTTCAACTCAAAGTGAAACAATCAAAATTAAACTGGATGTTGAACCGTTAAAAGAAGTTTATTTTTCAAGAAAGATTCAGGGAAAAGGATTTATTTCGTTGATTATCATATATTTTTTATTAGTACTGTCTTTCATAATTTTACTGGTTATTTGTGTAAATGCCATGAATATACTATTATCTATTTCTACTGGTCGAGCTAAGGAAATTGGTGTAAGAAAGGTATTGGGCGCAAACCGGAAGGAACTAATCATTCAATATTTTTTTGAGTCCATAATATTCAGTTTGGTTTCATCCGTTATCGCCGTATTTATAGCCCAGCTTTTTCTACCCGGGTTTAATTATTTGGTACAGAAAAACCTTACTATTCAGTTTGCCGACAACTGGTGGTTTTATATTTTTTTGTTGCTCATCTCCCTTTTCATCGGCTTTGCATCTGCCAGCTATCCCGCATTTTTTCTATCTTCTCTTAAAACAGTTGAAGTATTAAAAGGGAAACGAATAGCATCATCAAAGGTTTTAAGAAAAGTAATTCTTATCGTACAGCTTATTGCCTCTATATCTCTTTTTGTCTGCACTTCGCATTTTTCCAAAAATATTGATTCACTAAAAAAATCTATTTTGAGGGATAACGGAGATATAGTGATCTTGGATATTAATTCGAACCAAATGAATAAACGGTTAAAAAAACTAAAGCAAGATTTGTTAAAATCTCCGGGTGTGTTAAACGTTTCCGGGTCATCTATAGCTGCTCTAAAGTATGTAAACAAAACCTCAATTAAATCACATGATTTAGATCGTAATAGATTTAAGGACCAGTTGTTAAATTTTATGATGGTTGATTCTGATTATCTATCGACATATGGCATTCAACTTCTGGAAGGAAATGATTTTTCAAAAGAGCTGCCTGAAAACCGTGTCTTTTTAATCAATAAAAGCGCGAAGGAACATTTTGGATGGACAGCGGCCGTTGGCAAACAAATCGAACTACCTTCTTGGAATATTAAGGGTACAATTATAGGTGTTACAGAAGATTTTTACTACTTTAATCCCATGAGCAAAATCAGGCCGTTAATTATCTGTTTAAATACACAAAAGCTTCGATTTATGTCAGTTAGGTTATCAACTACTGAAAGTAGAGTCAGCAACATGAGCCGGATTCAAGATATCTGGAATAAGATATATCCTACATTTACTTTTGAATACTCTCTTCTAAAGTCAAAGATCGAAGAAAACTTAATGATTTCTTTTCTGAATAAAGTCGAGTTTGTTTTAAGTGTGATGACAATAATATCTTATTCAATAGCTTTTCTAGGACTTTTCGGGGTCGTTAAATTAGAAATAGATTCACGCTTTAAAGAGATCGGAATTCGTAAAGTACTTGGTGCATCATCCTTTCAGATTATCAATATATTTATTAAACAATATCTCACTCAAGCAGCTATTGCATGTATATTTGCCTGGACTCTCCTGTTTTTTATAATTAGAAAATTTGGTGTCATATCACCTTCTTTTACGATACATAGTGATTTTAACATTTTTTTAACCGGCGGATTTCTAGTTATACTTGTAGGCGTTCTGATTATCACATTCTGTACATATAGAGCTGCAAACCAAAATCCGGTGGATGTTTTAAAATACGAATAGACATCAAAACAAATTGCTCCAAATATTTTTTTTTATGGTTTTGATTAATAGTTAAAATTATACTTACTTACTCACATTTTGGGACTATTTATCAACGACTTGATTGATGCAAATCACTGAAAAAACTTAACAAAATGCTTCGGGAATGATCGTATGGCTATTATTATCAGATAAATACCAACAACCATCCCCGAAGCAAAATGAAAAAATCAAGCAGAAAAATTTTAAACTCAGCTCCAGTTACGACATACTTAAGCCAACCCTGCAACCTGACGGACAATTTACTGCAACAAGCCATGGACCAACTCGGTTTCGCAAAAATACTGAAGCGTTCGAAATTTCGCAAACAAAAGGGAGACGGTCTTCTCCAAGTCATGTTTGCACTTATCATCTGGCCACTGTTGGAAGTCAGATCAATATCCAACTTCTGCGGCAAACTGATTTCCGTATTCATCAAAGGCGGAAGCAGCGTGTTGTACGATTTCCAGAAACGTCAGGATCTTCCCTGGAGAAGGCTCAGGATGTCGCTTGCTAAAAAGGTCTACCACAAGAACGATATCGAAAACGAACCGGATACGGCCTTTATATTCGACGACACCCTGAAGCATCGACGCGGAAAAAAGGCCGACGATTCTGCCGTCCACTATAACCATACCATTAACAAATATGTCGTTGCCCAACAGGTTCTCGAAATGGGCCTAGCCTCTCCGAAAGGCTACATACCCATCGATTCCCAGATCTTTATCGGCGACACGAAACCGGTGGAACGCAGAAAGCCTTTTCGCAAATCCGATGCCGATGTTGTCAGCGACTATGAAACAGCCTTGAATTCGGACAAGAACACCATGTTTCATGATATGCTCCGTAATGCCATCAAATCGGGCTTCAAGGCAAAATTTGTCGTCGGCGACGCCTGGTTCGGCAATAAAGACAACATCAATGCCGTATTGGACGTTGAGGCCACTGCTCTCTTCAGGATGAAGAACTCGAACCTGAAATACCGTCTTGCCAACCGCGATCTCAATGCAGAAGCCATCTTCCATTCGGTCAGATACTTTCACGGCCCGGACAAACACTCGCAGAAACTTCCCTGGGATACCTACTCGATCGTTGTCGGTCTGGATCTGTCGGAATCGTCGTCTTCGAAAAGAAATATTCAGCCCGTCAAGCTGGTCTTCAGTGTACCCAAAAATCATGGCAAATCCGAATTTGCCCTCTTTCTATGCACTGATATCACTCTGTCCGCCGAAAGAATTCTTGAAATATACGCCCTTCGCTGGGGTATTGAGGTATATTTCAAAGAGATCAAGCAGTATTTGGGATTTCTAAAGGAACAGACGGGCAACTATGCCGTTCACTATGTATCCGTTCATATTTCGGCTATTCGCTATTTGATGTTTTCCCATATATACATGCAGAACGGTGAATATCGTTTCGGCTGCTACCGAAAGCATATCGCCGATCACCTGCAACTGATGTCCTTTGCCTCGCTGTTTTGGGTTTTGTTCAAATCCCTCATTAACGGGGTTCTGGATCGATTTCAAAATCTGTTGGACCATGAATTGCTGGAGACGATAAAAAATCAAATCGACTGCACGGTAACCGAATTCCTCAGCCAGGCGCTTAAACTTGAACCCGAGTCGATGCTTGAAGAGAGCAGGGCCGAAAAAGCCGGAACCCTTGGCTGAAACGAATACGGATTTGCATATTACTGCCAACTTACTATTATAATGAATGAATTGCAAAACAGAAATAGAATTTAACCTGTTTCTTCAGATATTTAGATTAAATCAAATGGTTTAAAAAAAAGCCAAAATGTGAGTTAAACATCGGAAGAATTTGATTATGATAAAAAAGCTAAGAATTTAACAAAAATCTATCAGGCAAATTAAGTTCAAATAGCCACTATAAATAATACTAATCTTTGTATTGAAACCGGGTAATTTTTCTCCGTCATGGGGCTGCAATAAATCAACTTTGTTAAATTTATCGGGTTTACTTGATAGTCCATTATAATGTAACGAAATATAGTCAAAGAAAAAATATATTATCACCTCCGGTTGATAATGAATAAACGTAAGCAGCCTTGGGAAGAGGTTTTAGATGCTAAAAAACTACCTACTAACCGCTATTAGATTTATATCAGGAAATAAAGTTGAATACTTCGTATCTATTGCCGGATTGGCAGTGGGAATATCCTGCGTATTAATCATGTTTCTTTACGCTCGGTTCGAAACCTCGTATGACGACTTCCATACGAAAAAAGACCGGATATATCGATTATTGAGAAAAAGTCGGGCGGCTGATAATCAAATTAAGTATACATCCAATGTCGGGTACAAGATCGGCGATGAACTGAAAAACTCTTTTACAAATCTGATAAAACATACTGTTAGATATTCGGCTTCAAAAGCCATAATTACATCCGGGCGTAATAATTTCCATGAAGTGGTCCATTACGCCGATCCTGAAGTTTTTTCAGTCTTCGATTTTCCATTTTCTTTTGGAAATCCTGACACGTTCGGAAGAAACCCAAACAGTGTGGTTATAACCGCCTCTACGGCAAAAAAGTATTTCGGAAAGCAGAATCCAATCGGAGAAAGTTTGATATTTACGGTCCCGAAAAGTGGGGAGCGGAAGTCACTTACAATAACGGCGGTCTTAGAGGATCTTCCCAAAAATTCCATATTTAAATTTAATCTGTTGGTTTCATATAAACTCAAACCCAATGTAACCGATCGAATAAAGAAGTACTGGGGATATCACTCGAAAACATTTTTAGAGCTAAACGAGGGTTATAATCAAAAGGCTTTGGAGCGAAAACTGATTGAGTTCGTTAATCGTTTACCCATCGATGAACGTTATGTAAAAAACATGTTAATTGCTGAACCGCTAAAAGACCTTCATTTATTTTCCCAAGCTGCGTCTCAGTATGTTTATCCTGGAAGCGTCTGGTTTAATATTTTTCTTATTTTTGTTTTAGGATTGATGGTTTTAATTTGTGCCTCGATTAATGTTGTCGGTATTTTAACGGCCATGTCCGGTAAAAGAGCGAAAGAGATTGGTATAAGGAAGGTCCTCGGCGCTACTAGAACGCAGCTTAGAATTCAATATTTATTGGAATCGATTCTATTGAACATAATAGCATTACCAATCTCTTTAATTGCCGTTCAATTTCTGCTTCCGCATTTTAATTCCATCATGAACTGTGATTTGAGATTTGATTATGGAAAAAACCTGGAACTTTTTGGTTTTACAGTGCTATTTGCTATCATGCTGGGTATTATATCAGGCATTTACCCATCCGTTGTTCTCTCAAATCTGAAACCGATTAAGAATTTAAAACAATCACGCTCAAAAAAAGGAAAAATCATCCAGTGGATTTTTTTATTTATGCAATTAACAATTTTCATAACGTTGCTATTAAGCACCTTGCTTGTCCATAAAGAAAACCAGGAATTAAAGTTCTTTGATCCCGGGTATCAAACGGATAACTTATTTTTAACCAATATAAATGGACAAAGCGAAATAATAGAAAAAATGAGAATTTTTAAAAACGAGCTTACACGTGTTCCGGGAGTTCTAGACGTCACAGCGTCTAAATTTGTTCCAATGCTCGGAAAATATGACCAGAGTATTAAGGTCAAAAATAAGATATTGTTCGTGGACGGAATTACTGCGGATAAGGACTATTTTAGAACTCTGAATATACCAATCATTGAAGGGACGGACTTTTCCGATGAAACTTCTCCTTACCGGCTCATTATTATCAATCAAAAAATGAAACGGACCTATCACTATGGGGTTGGGGATATAATTGACAGTCATCCTCCCCTGAAAGTTATCGGGATTGTCAAAGATTTTCATTCTACCCCTGTTTATGAACTAAAACCGATGATATTGTATAATAATTTGAAAGATTGTGACTTTATAGTTTTCAAGATAGCTCCTGAAAATAGAAAGAAAACAATAAAAAAGGTTCAAGAAATCTGGAAATCAGTGTTTCCAAACCAACCCTTTGATGTTCAACCATTTCAAGAGAAATTGGATGAATTCCTGGAACCCAGCTCCGTATTTTACTCCATCATGAAAATGGTTTCCGGTGTTGCATTGTTAATATCCTGCTTTGGGCTTTTATCGGTAGTTACCTTTCGGATGAGGCATCGGAAGAAAGAAACAGCTATCCGAAAGATCCTGGGGGCTTCCGTAAAACAACTGGTTTATTTGCATTACAAAGAATACATTGTGATAACAGTTCTTTCATACGTGACCGGTTGTGCCTTATCATACTATGCGATCAACCTTGTTTTTGGATATATGAGATACGCATATACGATAAAATTTAGTGTGGGAATTTTAATTTTTAGCTTTATTTTTTCTTTAACTTTCACAGCCATTATAGTCGGTTATCACATATTCAAAGCGGTGTTTGACGATCCCGTGAATGTTATTCGATACGAATAAGTTATTATTGCAGAGGAATATATATGATAGAAGTTAAACATCTAACCAAGGTTTTTGTCACTGAAGAAGTGGAAACTACGTCGTTAAATAATCTTGACCTCAAAGTCAGGACTGGGGAGTTTTTGTCTATCATGGGACCGTCGGGTTGCGGAAAAAGCACGCTTTTAAACATCGTGGGTTTGTTGGATAGTCCCACTAAAGGTGAGTATTACTTTGATGGAATTAAAGTGTCCGGTCTCCCGGAATATCAGAAAACAGTTCTACGTCGCGGAAATATTGGATTTGTTTTTCAGAACTTTAATCTTATAGACGAATTAACGATATTTGAGAACATTGAGTTGCCTTTAATTTATCTAAAGGTCCCTGCCAAGGAACGGAAAAAAAGGATTTTCCAGGCATTGGAAAAAATAGGAATTCAAAATCGATCTCGCCATTTTCCACAACAATTATCCGGTGGCCAACAGCAACGGGTGGCGATAGTCAGGGCTGTAATCGCCAAACCAAAACTAATATTAGCGGATGAACCAACCGGAAATCTCGATTCCTCAAATGGAACCATGGTTATGAAACTGTTGGATAATCTCAATCAGGAAGGAACAACGGTTGTCATGGTCACCCATTCGGAAAAGGATTCTGAGTATAGTGATAGAATTATCCGCTTATTAGATGGAAAGATTATTAAGAACGCTTGAGGCAACAATGCTTATCGTTTAAAGTGATTTACGGGAAAAACGTAACAGTTAAGCTGCTATTTATAGTCAGGAATAACCGCGAACTATAACAAAAGACCGGCGAATAAATTGCTCAATTTTTTTGATAAACATCCCATTTAATATGGAAAAGATAGATATCCATGCACAGATTGCGGAGAAAACCAGCTTAACTGTTACATGGCGGTGGTTGTAGTTGCTGTGGTGATTCCTGCGATTGTCGGTAACATTTATATTATATGAAGAGCAATTGAATGGTAACTGGTATGATATCAGTATAATATAACGCCATTTTACTGTTATTCTCAACACCCCCTTCTTCTGTACAAATCAATGCAGCGATTATAAAAAAGCGTGTATCGTTTTTCCAAGATATTATTCCAGGAAATTGAATACTTTAATAACATCACGCATGTTCTTACGTTGGTTTGAACTAAGAGTAAGGGTGTCAATCTCTTTATATGGCTCATAAGACGATATGATAACCCTATCGCCTTTATTTAATCCTCCCAAGATCTCAAAAAACCTTGTGTTTTGTTTTCCAATCCGAATGTCTTTCTTTAGCGCTTTTTTACCTTCTTGATCTAAAAGGTATACCCAATTACCTCCTGATGTTTCACAGAAAGGGCCTTTCATAAGCAAAAGAGTGCTTTCGATTATTTCGTCTCCTAAGCTTAATTTAATATTAACACTTTGTCCGATTCGTGGTTTTACTGGAATCCTATCTTTAATAACAAAATCAACATCAAAAATACCATCTCTTACTTGAGGAGATATTCTAGAAACTACGGCGATATATTCCGCATCATCCATTCTAAATGAACCATGATTACCGACGTTTATTCGTGCGAGATAATACTCGGCGATTTTGGCCCTAATTTTAAGCCTTTCGGTCAAGTCAATCTGAGCGATTCGTCCACCTGCTTTGATAGTTTCGCCGACTACTATCTCAAAATCTGTTAATTGCCCGGTAACAGCGGCTCTTATCATCAAATTCTCGATTTTGGATTCAATGGTCTTTTTTTCCAGTTCCAGCAATGTAAGGCTCAACCTGATTTGCTCAATTTTTTTTTCCTTGAGTTTGCGATCAATTTGCAGGGTTTCTGTTAAAAACATTTGTTTTCCGACTAAATAAAGATATTTGGTCTCAATTTCGATAAAATCGCTTTTTGGGATTCCGCCAATTTTAAATAGTCTTTTTTTAATGCTATAATCACTTTCTTGAATTTCAAAATCATGTTTAAAATCAAATAGTGTCTCTCTATTTTTAATATCTGTTCTGTCTAAATCCAAAAGAGCATTTTCCAATTCATTGCGTTTTTCCTCAATTTTTGCTTTTTTTATCGATAGTTCTTCGTCCAGATCCGTATTTATTAGTTTGGCAATTCTATCTCCCTTTTTTAATACATTTCCTGCTTGGGTGAAGATTTCAGATATTCGCCCTTCTTCATAACTTTCCACATATATACTTTTGCCTGGAGCAATATGGCCGGAAACGTTAATATAATCAATAAATTCACCTTCTTTTACTGTATACAATTCAATATTTTCCTTATTTATCATCAAGGATCGAGTTCGCTCTTTAAAAAAAGTGAAATATATAAAGGAGAATAAACATATCATTAAAAACGCTATCACCAGGTTCCTTCTGATTTTTGTTTGTTTGACGATTATTTTATCCATGATGCTATGACAATGATATTTCTTCCAGTTTTTTGTGAAGCATAGTTAAGATGATTGAGGATACAGGTTTTCCTTTAACTCATGTTTTAGGGGCTTTACCCAAAAATATGTGAGTTGTTTTATATGGTTATTGAGTTTTAATCGATTTTGTTTCGCTCAAGTATTAATTGATTCCGATCTCCTGAAATCGGGATTCCGGTTTCTTGAAACATAATGTAAGGTCGCTTTTTCAAGAGCGAAACTATGGAGTGTGATTTTTAGATTTGGTTAATCGTTACCGATAGATAGTGTCATTATGCAAGTACATTTAGTCGTCATATGCGGCATAAAAATCAACATAAGAGCACTGCTTGTAACAACGTTACTTACTGTACTGTTTATTTCCTTTTTCTAATAATTTATTCCTACATCTCATTTATTAAACCCTCGACCTTTAAAATAATACGGTCACCAATTATTTGCTGATGTTAGTTCTTCTAACCCAACGTTTTTATAGCTTACTGTTACATTCTTCAAAATTCAATTGGAATTTAGTGCAATTTTCATTATTTGGCAATATGTCTGCAAAATTCGAATTATTACTATGATAAACCTTGCAACTACTTAGTCTGAATATTTCATCAACATCACTGAAGGTGCTCAACGAATTGAAAATCTGGAGAAGTTGTGTTTATTTTGTTCAAGTCCCAGGAGAATCACCCATTATCCAGTTTTTGGACAGATTGCCCCTTACCCTCATTGTTTAGCCAGAGCCGGAAACAGCTCTTTTTAACTTCATCCAGGATTCACAAGATAAAACAACTCTTGATATACATAATTTTCTGAGTGCATTATAAACATCCCATTTAAAATAGAAAAGATAGTTATCCATGCACAGATTGCGGAGACAACCCAGCTTAACTGTTATATGAATGCCAACATCATCCGCGTACCGACAGGAGATGCGTTCTTTTCCCAAGGCAATATACAGAGACATATGGTCGTAATTCTTCTTTATAACAATAACGCCTCTGGTAAACTATTGAAAAGGAGTGGGATATTTTTTCAAAAAACAACTTGACATATGTTAAATCAATTGACATAAGTAAAGCATGGTATTGCCAAATATAGTCACGGCACTGATATTCTTTTTTCAGTTTGGATGGCTTGATGCCGTCTGAACCGAAGAAAAACAACCGGACATTCACTGTTCGACTTTCTATAACAGACTGCCACGCAAATTCAGGCAGGCGTATGAGGGAGAATAATTATGAAAACGCATCAAGTTATGCGCTCAATTATGTCAAGGTTACGCTCAATCACTGTTCTGGGAACAGCATTTGTCCTGATGTGCGGTGCCGGAACCAGTTTGGTTCAAGCTGAGAAACTGTCTTTAAAAGGAAAAACAGTGGGAATCGCCGTTGTTGGGACACAGCACTTTTGGGATCGTGAAGCATTTAACGGAGCGATTGACACGGTCAAGAAACTTGGTGGAAACCCGATGCCGGTTGATGGCGGAAGAGATAACCAGGTTCATGCTGATAACCATGACATACTGCTTTCTCGTAAAGTCGACGCTGTAATTAGTATTCTGGGCGACGGCGCAGTTGAGCCTAAATTCAAAGTGTTGAAAAAAGCAGGAATACCTGTTTTTACAGTTGATCACCTCTCTATAAATGGTGTTAATAATACAACATCCGACAATTACTACATGGGAACGACGATTGGTCGTTTTATGGCTGATGCCATGGGAGCAAAAGGTAATGTAGCTGTATTCAATGCATTTTCCGGAATGCTGCGGATCTGTGAAACGCGCTATGACATGTGGAAATATGTCTTGAAAGATTATCCGAATATTAAAATCGTTCAGCCGGAACTAGCTGAAGAGTTTGCTAATGCTCCTGAAGATGCTCGAAAGAAGACCTTGGCATTGCTGCGTCAATATCCGACTGGAACCCTGGACGCCATTCATGTTGCATGTTGGGATCAACCTGCAATTGGAGTGGTTCAGGCACTTGAAGAAGCCGGTCGGGCAGATGATGTTATTGTCACAGCTCTGGATGCAGGGCCAGATACGCTTGAAATTATGATGGAAGACAATACACCCTTTGCAGCAAATGTTGCACAACAGCCTCGTTTGATTGGGTCAACAGCAGCAAAAAATGTTGCACGTTATTTTGCCGGTCAGAAACTGTTGCCTCAAACATTTGTTCCGGTTTTGCCTGTCGATGGACAGGATGCGGCTAAAAAAGTGTTCAAACAGCTTGGATACAAATAGTTGGTGCCATTGTTACTGTCAGCCTTCATCGTAATTAAGGCTGACAGTTCTAAATATCTTGGAAGTCCGAACGTACCGGATCTTTTTTGTATGACTGCGAACGCGGTGACTATCCGTCCTTTGGTCAAATTTCAATCAGAATGATGTTGAGATGACTACTACAAAAAAAAATGTGTCGCCTGAATCCTATAGCCTGATAATGTCTGGCATAGATAAACGGTTTCCCGGTGTTCAAGCTCTCAGTAACGCTGATCTGTCGGTACAGCCAGGTGAAATTCATGGACTTGTTGGTGAGAACGGTGCTGGCAAATCCACTATCATCAAGGTGCTTGCAGGTGTTTATACTCATGATAATGGTAATGTGTATATCAACGGACAGGAGATCAAAGCTGTCACACCGGAGACAGTCCACGAACAGGGTGTTCGGTTTATTCACCAGGAGTTGCATCTTGTCCCCTATTTTACAGTGGCGGAATCGATATTTTTGGGTCAGGAATTAAAAACTCGCTGGTTGGGGATCAATAGACGTAAAATGCGCGAACGGGCTGAGGCGTTTTTAGCGGAATCACTAAATGCCAACCTGGATAGCCGTCGTCTGATCCGAGATCTTACAGTTGCGGAGCGGAAACTCGTTCAAATCGCCCGAGCACTGATTGATGACCAAGCTAAAATGGTTGTATTTGATGAACCCACTGCACCATTGGCATCCAATGAGATAGAACAGGTCTTCAAGGCAATTCGACGGTTGAAAAAACGGGGCATTTCGATGATCTATGTTTCTCACTACCTGGGAGAGATCACTGAAATTTGTGATCGTGTCACTGTCTTTCGCAACGGTAAAAATGTTGCAGTGCTTGATGAAGTGGGACCTGATCACGCTAATAAAATGATTGAATGTATGGTTGGTCGGGAAATTCAGGAACTTTATCCGGAAAAGAAGCACAGGATCGGAAATCCCAGATTGATCGCCAGGAACCTGGGAGATGGTGAAAAGTTTCGAAATATCAGCTTTGAGCTTGGCACCGGGGAGATTGTTGGTATTGCGGGCCTTGTTGGTTCAGGACGTGAAGAACTGATTGATTCACTTTATGGCTTGCGCCAAATGCCGGAGGGGTCGCTGACATTTGATGGCATGGATGTTCGCTTATCTTCTCCTGTTAAAGCAGTTAATAATGGAATTGTACTCGTACCAAGGGACCGTAGAAACGATGGATTGGTGCTGGAAATGTCCGTATCTGATAATATTAATCTGGCTTCCCTTTCAGATGTTGCCGTTGTTGGATTTGAAAGAAGGCAGGTTGCTCTGAAACGAGCCGAGGAACAAGTTGAAAAACTGGATATCCGACCCCGAGACGTAAAAACAACTGTCCAATATCTAAGTGGCGGCAACCAGCAAAAATCTGTTTTAGCCAGATGGCTAGCGACTGAATCGCGACTATTTATTCTTGATGAGCCAACTGTTGGTGTCGATGTTGGAGCGAAAGTTGAAATTTATCAGCTAATTGAGGATTTAGCTGACAACGGTGCAAGTATCCTGATCTCCTCCAGTGATCCGGGGGAACTCCTGGGATTATGTGATCGCCTGATTGTAATGTTGCGTGGAGAGGTGGTTACGACACTGGAAACAAACAATATGACATTGGATTTACTCCTGGCCCTGACTACGGGTAGTGAATCTTCCCAGGGGGTGACAAGATGAAATCATCAGTTTCAGTAAAGGTAACACCTGGTGACAACAGATCTGCTTTATCCAGGAGTTTTCTGGAAATGGTTGCAAAAATTTTATTGGATAAAGGGCCACTAATTCTTTTTGGTATTCTTCTAATCTATATGGCCATATTTGCACCCTACTTTCTGGAATGGCAAAATCTTATGACCATTTTTCGGCAGACGGTGCCATTGTCGATAATCTGTTTCGGCTTGGCTACGGTTGTCATAACCGGTGGTGATGATGTCGTTGTTGGGGGTATTGACTTGTCGATTCCGGCAGGTTCAGTTATGGCAGCGGCGATTTGCAGTGTTTTGTTGGTTAAGTTTAACGTTGGTTTGCCCACTGCACTTACTGTTGCTGTACTGGCAGCTTTGGCTGTCGGTATCGTCAACGCTTTTCTGGTTGTTATTGTCGGCTTGACACCTCTATTGGCAACCCTGGCCAGCTCGGTTGCAGTAGTTGGTATCACAAAGCTGATTACATCTCACAGGCGTATTAACGTAAATCATCCATTTATTAATGCCATCAGGGATGACAGCTTTCTGGGATTACCTGTTTCAGTAGTTATCATGATCCTTGTTTTTCTGATTATTGCTTTCCTGATCCATCAGACACCGTGGGGAATGCGAATGCAATCTGTTGGTGGAAGTCGGAGTGCAGCTGAAATTTCAGGCTTGAAACCGGCAAAATATATAGTCCAGTCCTTTTTCATTGCATCGGTGACAGCCGCAATCGCCTCGGTCACAATTATTGCTCGTGGTTCCGGCAGCTCTCCTGGCACTGAAGACATACTCCTGATTGAAATGGTATTGGCAACTTTTATGGGTGCCGCATTCTCTCCGAGAAGAGTTGTAACGATCTGGGGTGCGTTATTGGGGGCCTTGCTTGTTAATGCGCTTTCCAATGGTTTTGCGCTGATGCGAATCGATATATTCTGGATAGGAGGCATAAAAGGCGCGTTGATACTTGTTGTTGTTGCTACAGCGGCTATTCAAAGGAGGGGTGAACGGTCATGAGTACAGTTACTACTAAAAAGGTCGATGCCGTATCCGGTGAATTTCATCTGGGTAATCTTTTAATTAAATATGGATTTCTGATTATTATAGTTTGTTTTTTTGTCTTTTTTTCAGCTCAAGCAAATGCATTTCTATCAGTTGGAAATCTTGTGAACATATTGGAGGGGAATGCAATCCTGTTGATACTCGCCTTGGCCATGACGCTGGTTGTGGCATCCGGGGGAATAGATCTTTCAATTGGTGTCGCTTTGGATTTTGGAGCTGCTTTTGCGATGGTTGCACTGAAGGAATATGGTGTATCCTGGCAGCTGGCGATTCTTGTTGCGGTGATCGGCGGTGTCTTGATCGGGTTGTTGAATGCGACCCTAATTGTTTACATGAAAGTGAGTCCCTTTTTGGCTACTCTGGGTACGTTCTTTATTGGTAGCAGTGTGGAGCGAATTTACACCAATGGTGGCGGACCGATTTCCTTTCGTCGTGTTGCAGTGGAATATCGCAACCTGGCGGTGGGAAATATAGGCGGGATACCGACTGAAATTGTTATCGCATTCATTATTTTTATTCTCTATTTTCTTTTTTTGGAACGCTCCATTTTGGGAAAACGGATTCACGCCATCGGTTTGCAAAAGAGTGCAGCTCTAGTCTCTGGTATCAATGTCAACCGATATCTTTTTTATACATTTCTTGTTGGTTCCGGGACCTGTGCGATTGGTGGGGTAATATTATCAGCCAATTTAAGACAATTTACTCCACTGGCCGGATATACATATCTTCTGGATTCGATTGGAGCGGTTTTCATTGGAGCGTCCATGCATCCCCGAATGAGACCGAATGTGCCAGGAACGTTGATTGGTGTTCTATTTTTGGGAATGGTGGCCAACGGCCTGAACCTGATGGGTTTGGATTTTAACTTAAAAGCTGCTTTATCTGGAATCATTCTTGTTTGCGCACTGGCTATCTCTGTCTGGCAACAAAAACTAAGGAAAAAAATCTAATTCGGATTTGGGGGTGCAGGTTCAATGCAACTTTGTCACTGCCCATTCTTCCATTAACATTCAATTAGAATCGAATCCCAATATTTATCTTTAAACGCTAATTGACCTGGGATTCCATCATAAACGCAATATAAATACAGCATCGATGATTTATGATTTAAGCAAAAAGAACCTGATTGGACATCATGATTATCGATAGGGATATATCATCCCATTTTTGGAGTAATTTGAAATGCAAAGTAAAAATACAACAGAAGCGGTTGCACTGGGAATTCGGCGTCGTGTTTTTCGATATTCCATACAGAACAACGGAGGTTATTTGAGTCAGGCTTGTTCTTCTGCCGATCAACTGGCCTGGTTGTACAATGAACAACTGAATATCGGTGATTCAACGCTGCCCAAAATTCCACTTGCTTTTGCCGGGGTTCCATCTGCAAAAAATACGGAATATCGAACAGGTGCAGGTTATAATGGTCCCGTCTCACCGGAATACGACCGATTGTTAATTGCCCCGGCACACTACGCCCTGGTTGCATATGCCACACTGATAGAAGTCGGGCGAATGGCACCGGAGGGATTAGAGATGTTCAATAAGGATGGCTCATCCGTAGAAATGATCGGTTCCGAACACTCCCCGGGAATGGAGGTTCATAATGGGACATTGGGTATTGGATTGTCCACTGGTGCCGGATTGGCCTTTGGACGTCGCCTGCGAGGTGATACCGGAAACGTCTGGGTTTTTATGTCCGATGGTGAAGTACAGGAAGGACAAACCTGGGAAGCGGTCCAGGCTGCTGTTCACCATAATATCGACAACCTGTATGCCATCATGGATGTTAATAAACAACAGTGTGATGGAGCGATGGACAGTGTGATGAGCGTTCGTGATATCGCCAGAAAACTTCACTCATTCGGCGCTGTTGCTGTTGAAATTGACGCTCATGATATTAACGCCATGCGACAGGCAGTGAAAGAATCGCATGAAGGAAGACCATTAATCATCATCGCCCATTCTTCCCCGACAAAAGGGATGAGTTTTCTTGAAAAGCGATTTCCCCGATTGCATTATGTTCGTTTTAATTCACCCCAGGAGCGATCAGAAATGAATATTGCCATTGCTAAAGAACTGGGCATTGATCCGATTGACTATGAAACGTAGTTTTTGAATTTATCTTAAGGAAAACAAATGGTTGAACTTGTTGCTCGTCCCTATGCGACTGCCTTTGAAAAATATGCGGTTGCAAATCCAGATGTATTATGTCTTTCAGCCGATCTGACTTCCTCTTGCGAAGTTGATAAATTCAGAGATCGGCATCCGTCACAATTTATTTCGCTTGGAATGGCGGAACAAAACATGTTGAGCTTCGCAGGCGGCCTTGGTCTTGCGGGGTATCGACCATTTATTCATACATTCGCTGTATTCATCTACCGACGTCCCTATGACCAGTTAATGGCATCCGTTGCCTATCCAATGAGAAAGGTTCGCCTGATGGGGTTTCTGCCGGGTATTACAACACCTGGTGGTATGACACATCAGGCTATTGAAGACATTTCAGTGATGCGGTCCATACCAAACATGACAATTTTGGAAACCGGTGATGCAACTGAAGTTGAATCGATCTGCCAGGCAGCGGATTCAATTGATGGTGCGGTATATTGTCGTGTATTACGAGGATCTGTACCTCGATTATTTGATACACCCATCAAAGTCGGTGAGATGCGGCAACTAAGTGACGGTGACGACTTGTTAGTTGTAACATCCGGCATCTCAACCGAAGAGGCTATGCGGGCACGCAATGCTCTTAGGAGTGTTGGTGTTTCAATTCGCCATCTTCACATAAATACAATTAAACCATTTGATGCCGAAGCATTGCTCGACCAGCTTCAATCTGTCAAAGGCGGTGTTATCACCCTGGAAAATCATGTTGTAACAGGTGGTATCGGGTCACTGGTTTCTGAAACAATGACGGATGCAGGGATTGGCAAAAAGCTGATACGGCTTGGATTAAAGGACACATATGCACATGGTGGCTCCAGAGCTTACCTGATGCGGTATTATGGGCTGGATGCTCTGGCACTCGTACAGGCCGTCGATGAGTTACTTGGAGAACCAACCGGTGTGACAGAAGATGACCTTGATGCGGCACGTGTTGAAGCGGTCCACTCAAATGTAAAAGCAGAAGCACTTTAGCCTTACTAGGAAAATGGCAAATATGGAGAGATTTTCAATTTTTTATCGGGTTTTTGCCCAGAGTGAGAGAGAGGCACAACAACGTGCTGAAGATATTGCTCTGGAGCAGAAAATTGAAATTCCAAGGAATGTTGTACCTTCCGGTATATCGAAGATGTTATCCTTGGCCAGATTGAGGATATCTCCTATGAAGAGAAAGGGCGGTTTATTATTTATGGGATCAGGGAGATGCGCCAGGCTCTTGATCAAGGGTTTGATTTTAATTTGATTCTTTCAACAGGGCCTTGCCTGTTTGTTCATCGATTATAAGATGTGTTGCAAATCCACCTGAGATGGCTGCCTTTGTTGCTTCAATCTTGTGTTGGCCTGATACAACCAGTATCCCATTTCCAGCGTTTCGCAACTGCTCAATCGTCACTCCAATCATTCGTTCATCAAGCGGCCCTATAACCTGTTTCCCTGCTGCATCAATAAATCGTCCGCAAATAATCCCCACCGCACCATTTTTAATATACCATTTCAGTTCTTTGACGGTTGCAATCCCGGATTGAAGCAGGTGGGTTCTTGCCAGGCAAGATCCGACAGAAAAAAGTGTCCGATTCATGCGGTTTAATTGCTCAAGTTGGGACTTAATTATCGGCTCTGCTCGCAATCCTTCTGCCAGTTCTTTTGTCGAAAGGATGGCCGGAGCATGAAGGGTATAACAATCAGCTGCGAATCGTCTGGCGATATTAATGGCACAGGTTTCCGCTGCAATCAGCAGTGGTGACTTCATCGATCCGATGAGTTGATATACGCTGAGTCCGGGTTTGCTGAGTAAAGGAAGCTCTTCTGCCAACGTATGGATGGTTTTACCCCATGCGACTCCCAGGATATCATTGGGGAATACAATTTCGCATAATGCCATAGCTGCAACCCGGGCCACCTGTCGCAGGGAATATTCTTCCGCATCTGCTTCCGTTGAAGAACCATCATCAAAAACCGAAGCGATATACACGTCCTCCAGATCAAGCTTATTTTTTAGTTCCTTGGCCAGGTTGTTTGCTGAAAAAGAAGATCCGTTAATCCGTATATCGACAATGCCATTTTCCCGTGCAAGGCGAAGATAGTTGATGACGGTGGCACGAGAAACTCCCAGTCGTTTTGCTATTTCATTCTGTGTCAATCCGTCTTTATAATAGAGAATGGCTGTTGTGGCCAACTGGTAATCTCCACGTTGCCGTCCGGCCTTATCAGCTGCTATCGTTTGATCAGTCATATTTTGTTATTCTAATAGTCTCGCTGTGTTCATAAATAACTTCGTTGATTCGAGGTCAGTCACACCAGCGTCTGAACCCAATCCTGTGGCTACCAGGGCGGACGTGGCAGTGGCAAGCCGGCAGGATTTTTCCAGATCCCAGCCCATTGAAAGGCCTGCAATAAATCCACCACAGTAACTATCACCACATCCGGTTGTATCTGATACATCAACTTTAAACGCCGGCATACGAAAGCTTGTATCAGAAGTTGCGATATATGATCCTCGATTGCCCCACTTAAAAATACAAGCACCGACACCCTGATCCAGGAAACAGGCGGCAATATCTTCGGGTTTCCTATAGCCGGATAAAAACTCAGCTTCTTTCATAGACGGCATAAAATAGTCGATAAACGGCAGCATCGGTTTCAAAAGGGTCATTGTATTTTCATTTGGTGCAATTAAATCGAAACTGGTGGTTAATCCTTTTTTCCTGGCATGTTGCATCAGCCGGGCACTCTGGTTCTCACCACCCGGATGAAATTGTGTGTCCATGGCATTCAACAATCCGGTTCCGCCATGGTGCAGGAAACGAGCATTACAGACAGTATCAAAGTCCTCCTCTTTAATAAACAGATAGTCTGAGGCACCACGACAATGCAGGACGGATCTTTCACTGTTGGGGCCAATTGGAAGAATTGTTGAAGATGTTGACGCTTTGGAGGTTTCCTGGATAAGGGAACAATCGATGTTTAGTTTTTTATATTCATTAACAATGAAAGATCCTTTTTCATCCTTTCCGACGCAGGCAGCAGTAATGCAGTTTACGCCCAGTTTAGCGGCGTTCAGTAACGCCCCGGCAGCTGTGCCGGCAGGGGTTAACCTGACTTCATCTATAAAACCAACGTCTCCACTCTTTAGTATGGCCGAAACCGGCCTGCCGGATATATCCAGTATAGTCAGACCAACGAAAATCGCATCGAATTTTTTCATTTTTCAGTAGTTGAATTAATGATGCCAGATTTATAGTGATTAAAATTACATTTGTACTGGGAATATCGACAAATGTCTAATTGATTTCTTGCATTTCCACGTCCTGGTCAAAAGGTTTCAAAATTGTCTTTTATTGCCCGTACTCTGTTGCATAAAAATGGAAGCACCGTTCGAGTTCTTCTTTTGACATGGAAGTGACATTGCCTCTCATCATGGCATAGTGAGTAGTACGAGCGGCTTCTTCCAGGTATGTCGCAATCTTCACAGAATAGGTTGGTGTTTCTCCGAAGGTAAAGACACCATGGCGTTTGACCAGTACTGCTGATCCATCACCGACTGTTTCGATAATGGCTTTGCCGGTGTCCACAAATCCGGGTTTGGCATACGCCGTACATGGAATATCTCTACCCAACAGATGCCCGATAGGAGTGGTTGCGGCAGGGATTGCCTCTCCCAATAGTGCAAAACTGGATGAATAGGGGGAATGAGTATGGCAGATGCCGCCAATATCCGGGCGATGGCTGTATACATAGGCATGGACGCCGGAATCGACAGAGGTTTTATAGTCCCCCTCTACGAGCTTACAATCCATATCGATGACAACCAGTTTTTCCGGTGTGAGCTCTTCGAAACTGACACCGCTTGGTTTGATAACAATATGTCCTTTTTCACGAACAATGCCGCTGACATTGCCACCGGTCCATACTACCAGGTTTTGCCTGGGAAGTTCTTTATTCATATAACAGACTTCTTTCCTTAATTCCGGATATAACATGGTCAATTCTCCCTTTATGTTTTTGTGGGTTAATGTCCGGCTACAACTCATTTTCCTTGCTTTGCCTGTACCCGGGCATGGTTTTTTGGTTTCTTGTCTGTTAATTACAGCAACTATTCACCAAGAAAACCATTTGCGTAAATAACAGATTTGATGGATTTATCTGCTTTAACAAGCAGCTTGAACGCTTCCGGTGTATTATCCAGTTCAAAACGATGTGTGATAACCGGTTCCGGATCTATGCGACCGGCATCCAACCAGCGAAGTACACTGTATATATCGTTGTGGTCCGCAGAGTATTTATTGGTTATTGTAATCTCTTTCATATAAAGATGATACGGATTGATTTGCCAGTTCTGGTCAGGTGCCGGGGGGGCGTTGATATGAAGGGTCCCTCCATCTCCGATCAGGTTAAGGGCCTGTTCCAGAGCTTTAGTATTTGGTACTGTTGAGATTACAACATCTGCAAGTCGACCATGATTTAGATCTTTCAGCTTGGAATCCGGGTTCTCTTTTTGCGGATTGATGATATGTGTGGCACCCATGATCAGCGTTTTATTCAGACGATAATCGGAAAAATCCAGTGCGAATATTTTTCCAGCTCCAAATAGCGGCGCCATATGGACAAAGCCTTGGCCCATGAAACCGCATCCAACAACTGCCACAGTATCACCCGGTTGAATCCCGGCCACTTTCAATCCACCAATGACACACCCCCAAGGCTCAATCACGGTTGCAACACCAAATGGAACATGATCAGGGATAATGTGCGTATCAGTCAGCACATGTTCGGCAGAAGCACTAAAATATTGACACATGGTGCCTGGATTCAGGTTTTTTTCTTTATAGTAGGGATCACAGGTGAAATGTCCCCTAAGCGCCGTATGAGAATGAATGCGTCCAATATGGTGGTTAACAAAGACCCGATCCCCTTCTCTAAAATCAGTTACATTTTCTCCAACTGCCTCAACTGTGCCGGACGCTTCGTGTCCCATGATTTTTGGGGCATGTTTAATTTGATACCATTCCATGGATTCACTACCACAAAGTCCGCATGCGGCTGTTTTAACCAGAATCTCTCCGGGGCCGATTTCAGGAATCGGGTGCTCTTCTATTCTGATATCCTGGTTATTATAGTAAACTGCTGCTTTCATCATTTTTTTCATGCTCACTACCTCTTGTGTTTGATTACCCAAACATCTGTTTTACAGATACAAAAGTTTTTTTATGACGATTCACTACATTAAAATATTCTTGGCGAGGCTCACTTTTAAGTTATACATCCAAGTATCTGCATGAAAGTATGAATGAATGTTTAACTTTTTGTTTTTGAATGGGCTCGTCCGCTGAGACGCTGAGTAGATACATCTTTTAAGAATACAACACCTCTCTTATCCTTTTTTGTTTTTTTATTGTTTGTTTTGCTGAATTTTCCAGTTATCCATCATTTGTCGGTTATCATCCCAAAACGATTCCATATGGGAGATCAGGTCAGAGTATAGGCGATACAGGTCATCATATTTTTTGCTGTTATTTAGGGAAGGATCGTATACCTGCTCTATTTTCAGGCATTGTTCCAGAGCACTGCCATAATCCTGATAAATCCCGATTCCAATGCCACCGGCAATGGCTGCTCCCAATGCTCCAAACTGGCTTCCACATGGAACTTGCATTCTGCAACCAACGGCATCTGCCAGTGTCTGGCACCATATTCGGCTGCGGGAACCGCCTCCAACCAGCGTGATTTCATTTAGATCCGCCCCCACCTTCTCGTAACAGTCCCTTGAAGATAATGCTATTCCTTCATAAATGGCGCGTAGCAAATCATTTTCTGTAGTATTTGCGTGGATTCCGAAGAAACCGGCTCGTGCGCTTGAGTTTACAAAAGGTGCGCGCTCCCCGAGAAGAAATGGATGGAAAATAACACCTTGTGATCCGATAGGGGACTGGTCCACGGCTTTCTCCAGAAGGGAGAACAAGTCCAGTTTTTTTGCTGCGGCTTCTTTTTTTAGTGAGGCGCCCATGGCGTCAATATACCAATCCAGGTTAGGAGTTCCGGTCATCGCTCCCAGAATTCTCATCCACCTGTTTGCTACACCATGACAGGTTGTTGCACCGATTCCCATCGGTTTGGTTGAAGCACTATCTAAAACCACCATGTTCATGGATGTTGTTCCCAGAATTGACAAAGCCTGTCCTGCCTCAATCACTCCCGCCCCGATGGCATTGGCGGCGACATCCATCATGCCTGAAACCACAGGCGTTCCCTGGTTTAAGCCGGTCTCGCGGGAAGCTTGTGCCGTCACTTCACCGATAACTTCATGAGTGGGGACAATCTTTGCGAGCTTGGGCTTCATTTCCTGAAGCCCGGTTAGTTCCAGGAGATCGTCATCATAGCTACGGCCTGCCAAATTCAAAAACGGAATGGATCCATCGCTTTCGTCAGTTGTTACAGTTCCCGTCAGCTTGTATTTTATCCAGTCCTTGCTGCAAAAAAGTGTCGATATGGTTGAGAACCTGTCTGGATCATTTCTCTTCATCCAGGTCAGAATAGGTGCTGCTGATCCCGGCCAAAGCTGAGTTCCGTTAATTTTGTATATCTGTTCCAGAATACCGTCATTTTCCCAGGTGGAAATCACATCTGAAGCCCTTCCGTCATTCCAGAGGGGAGTTGGAGAAAGGGGCGCCCCTGTTTTATCGATCATCCAGGCCCCGTCTCCCTGGCCGGAAGGCCCAACAACTGCAATTTCATCACTGGAGATTGAAGCGTGTCCAATTGCCTGTTTGATGGCATTAGCTGTAGCCTGCCAGACGAGCTCAGGAGATTGTTGAGCCCATGAGGGGGAGGGGGTATCGGTCGTCACCCTTTGTGAACCGGAACCTATCTCTGTTCCTGAAAAATCGAACAGAACCGCCTTGATCACTGACGTCCCCGCATCAATTCCCAATAGATATTTTTTTACCATATTCTTACCAGTTGATGATTGGATTCGATTTTATGCATCTGATTGTATTTATATTCCGTCAAGCCAATGTTGTCTGGTCTCTTCCGAAACATTCAACAGCTTTTCCTGGTTTTTTGCATCGAAATCAAATAATCACATTCTCCAGACAATCAAATTCCATTCTTCATTGGATGTTTTACTTTACAATTGTCGATTTATGCATACAATTGTAAAGTAAAATTGAGATTTGTCAAGATTAAATAGTTCCGGTTTCAATGACAGGATAAAACAGGGCAAAAGAGCTTATTTACAGAATCTGAAGTATCTTGACTTATATTCTGTTCACTGCTTTTGTGCAGCACGTTCGTCAACAAGACGAAAAATCGTCAAATATGATAGTGCATTCGAATTTTCCTGTTCATTCAGTTCTTTTAACATTGCAATTTTATTTGAAATAAAATGAGATGTCTGGGTGTAATAGAATTGAAGAGGCAAAATTCCAATAAATCGTATCAAGAGTATCCGACTGGTATTTCGCAATACAATTTGACAGTTTATTTAACTTTTTAACAAAGGTAATCAAATGATAATAAGGCGTTTTGGCTTGCTGGTCCTGTTAAGTGCTTCATTATTTATGGTAATCGTTTCTCCAATGACCGTCTTTTCTTTGGAAAGATCCATCCTGGAAAAACCCAAAATCACCGTTTATCACAGCCCTGGTTGAGGTTGTTGCCGAGGATGGGGTTCCCATCTCAGAAAAAACGGTTTCAAAGTAAAGTTGGTTGCCACAAGCAACACTTATGATTTAAGACAGTTGCAAGGAATTCCTTCTCATCTTGCATCGTGCCATACAGCATTAATAGGAGACTATTTTATTGAAGGGCACATTCCAGCAGAAGATATCAAGCGTTTATTAAGAGAAAAAACAGACATAAAAGGATTGATTCTTCCGGGTATGCCAGGAGGATCACCCGGAATGGAGGACTCACCTTATCAATCTTACAAAGTTCGCAGTATGAATAAAAACGGTACAATGGAAGTATTTTCAAGCCACTGACCGATAGCGGACCAAAAGCTCAATTTTTTATTAATCGAGAATATATTTCTCGATTTTCGTTCAAGTTTTGGATTAAGTAAGCCAATAAAGAGAAAAACCAAAACATCTTTATACTCTTTTTTTCACCATGTGGCCTAAAGGCTTCCACATCAAAAGAAACAATAATGGTGTCAGGCAGTTCCATGCTTCAGAGTTGGCCCATACAATTCCAGTCCCTCTTGAACCAAAAAAATATTTATACGTTCCTGCTTCAAAAAAGTTACATCCCAAATCTTTGATAGGATTCAGCGGTTCAATTCCAAAGCCATGTATGCCATCTACCAAAACAAGTATTCTTTCATGTTCCATACGCTTTTGGTTTTTTGAATGGACAAATCGTCTCATCCCGGCGCTTTCGAGTTGACCCGATTATCCGACTTATCGCTACGATTATATTGATTATCCAATTCCATTATTTTTAAAAAATATCCTCTATCTCATTAAAACCATCTTCAAAGACGCCATCAATATCTCCAAAAATATTATTTACCTCATCTATACTTTTGCTGAAGACGCTGATAAGCGTCTTTCCAATTTCCTTTACTTCATAACCCGCTTTTTTTGCAATTTTTGAAAATTCTTTGGTGCTGACAGAAAACACCTTTACAAATTGTTTAGCGATGTCTTTGACGTCATACCCCCCTCGTTTGAGAACACTCATCGCGTCATTGGCATCTTTTCCAAACTCATGTTTGACAGCATGAATAATATCATCCACTTCATATTCAGCCTTTCTGGCATACTTAACGATGTTATGAGTTCCTTTATCGAATTCTTTTTTAAACTGTTTAGCGATGTCTTTGATTTCATATCCCCCTCGTTTGAGAACACTCATCGTATCATTGGCATCTTTTCCAAAATCATGTTTGACAGCATGAATAATATCATCCACTTCATATTCAGCCTTTCTGGCATATTTAACGATGTCATGAGTTCCTTTATCGAATTCTTTTTTAAATTGTTTGGCAATATCTTTGATTTCATATCCCCCTCGTTTGAGAACACTCATCGCCTCATTAGCATCTTTTCCAAAATCATTTTTGACCACGTCAATAATATCATCCACTTGATAGCCAATTTTTCTGGCATACCTGACCATATCATGAGTTTCTTTGTTAAATTTGTTCATTAGCGTCTTCGCTACATCCTTTAAGGCATATCCGGCGTCTTTTAGTAGTTTCAATGATTCTTTTGCATCTTTGTCAAAGTGTGATGCGAGGTTTTCGACTATATTTTTTAGTGTTTCATACCCCTTAATTGCCTCATTTTTTGCTGATATAATCCATTTAACAGGATCATTTTCAAGATCTTTTTCAATTCTGGAGCCAAGCTTTATAACTTCATTTTCAATTAAAGAAGGAAGGTTTTTGAAAGGTTCTGTGTCAACATCAAGTTCAAATAAAAGCTCATATTTTCCAAGATCAAGACCACAAGCCCCCAAGTCCAGTTCACCATCAATAATCCCTGTGAGGGATTTCTTATTTCCAGTTGATAAATCTATTTTCTTACCGGCTTTTTTTATTTTATCTTGAAAATCGGAATTTAAATCTTTTTTTCCAGAGGAGCTGAAAATGATAAGATCTGCCTCAATTTTAGTATTTACTAAAGGAATACTACCTAAATTTCCTAACGGTATTGTCACTGAGACAGTGACCTTAATGTCCCCTCCTCCTGAAAAACGACTTAAGCTTTTGATCGTGAAATTCACATCGTATCCAGTATCCCCATTTGTTTCGTTCAAATCTAACTGTAATCCATCTTTTGTCACTTCAATTTCTAAACTCTTTTGGATCAATCCTAAAAATTGGAGCTTCCCCGATACAAAAAAATGAGGTTTTCTGAAGGACTTTGGTTTGGCATTGGGTTGATCGAAAGTGGAAATAGAAATCCTGGGTCCTTTTTTAGAATTGTCATCGGCTGAGACTTGTAACAGTCCTTTAAACAAGTCAATCTTGGACATGTCTGCTTCTATGGAAATTCCCCGGTCTAATTGAACTTCTGCGTTGATAGATGCTTCAAACTCAAAAAAATCAATTTTCCCGGATACATGAACTCCAGGGAAAAAACTATTTTGTGTGCCAGTCGTAGAGTTTATAAAGTTTACTTTTCCATCTAAAGAAATAAACAGTTGAGCTTGTAAACTGACGTTCAATTTACCCGATTCAGAATCTTTCCGAATGGTATAATGGTTCAGCGTTGTTTTGTCCGTAAGAAACCATAATTTTCCCTTTTTTGCCCGGTGAATAAAAATATCTTGAGGATCAGAAGGAATATTTATATTTCCATTATTCTTAAACATGGCAACAATGCCGGGAGAAATGGTTTCGTTGTCCAGATCCGTTATTACATCTGTCTCATTGGTGCTGAACAGATCCACTCCCTGAACGGTAACCTGCTTTAATATTTCGTCTAATTCTTTAGGAACACTTTTGCCGGCCAATAAATTGGAAATATCAGCTAAACTGATATCACTGGTGCTCCCTGCCAGTAAGCTATTTATAGGATTGATCGAATCGAAAAAGATGGCCAGCGATCCTTGAAAACCCTTCAAATCAATAGTACCTGCAATGCCAACCGTTGGAACAAGATCCAGATCCACGCCAATTATAAAGACCAGGTCGCTCAAAGTGAGTGCTTTAATACCAAAGGCTTTATTCCAGGTGCCATCCATCGATGCGGCCAAAAATCCGCCATTTTCCGTGACAAACACTTCTCCCGTAAACGATAGGGGTTGCTCATGAACTGTTGTACTAACGGTAACGACCGCTCCAAAATCGAGCTCATCAGTCTGAAGTCGAACCTGCAAGTCTCCGGTAAAATGAGTGTTATCGTTAAGATCAGATTTGATTCCTGCCGATAATAACGAGTTGACTGGATCCTCACCAATCTTGAGTCCGATATCCAAAGTCGTCTCTGAAATGCCAAGAAGCGCTCTGAGAATCCGAATAACTGCTCCCGTACCTTTTTCATCCTTTCCATCAAACGTCATCTCCGCAATGAAGTTTATTCCTTGGACAATCCCCGTAGAATTCATGGATATGTTAGCGGAAGTGGGTTGGATTGGAGGGGATGGCATATTTATATTCGAGAAATCAGGAAAGGTGAAACTCGGATCTTTTACTGAAGATACAACAAGGACCATTTTATTAAACGTGAGGAAATCAAATGGTGATAAAACATGTGAAAAATTAGATAATTTCCAGTCTTTTATTAAGGCAATGCCAACTGCAAATCCCCAACCGCTATCTCCCGATTTCATCAGTTCGAATGCAAGTGTCCCATATGTTTCAACAGTTGTTCCTAATATGAATTCGTAGTCACTTTCCGATTTTGTCATCTGGATAATGGAATCTTCCAATGTGATATCAAAATCCTGTGGAACCGAAGCGTCCGTCAGCTTTTTGACAACCTCCGACAATTTCAGACTGGGTAGAACCCCCTGGATGGAAAAATTTCCAGGGATTGAATAGGTAAATATCAAATTAAGATCATCTATAAATTCAATCGAACCGGTAAAATAACCGGTTCGATTGCCTCCTGATTGTTCTAATAATAACCCCAGATTACTTAACGTAAACTCTGCTTTTCCTACGGAAATCTTCCAGGATTCCGGTTTTTCCGCCATTAAAATATTGAGATAAAATGAAGAATCGGAAGTTATGCACATATTAAAATTATCGACAGTTACGTCACTAAAATCGACCGATGATGGTCCGTACTTATCAATGATTTGAGAAAGCGGCAGTGTTTGATTTTCCGGCAGTTGTAATGAAAGGGCGGTTGTGGAGGAAATAGCCATACCGGCTTCCAGTGTGACACTATTGAATTTAAAATCCCCTCCAATATTGGTGGATAACGTGGGAGAAGAACCTAACATTAAAAATGGATCACCGATGCTGAAGCTTATCGAAAGATTCTTTATTTCAAAGTCTTTAAAAGGATGAAATTTGTATTTTTCCATCCCAACAGTCACACCAATATATTCAATGGCAAATACGTCATTATTAGCAATCACTCCCAGAGAAACATTTTCTAAACCAAGTGTATCAAGTGCTTTAGTCGCTTTTGACAGTGAAGATGGAAGCTCTTTTGTTAATTTTGATGAATCCTGTAATCCCATCAATGGTAACACCTTTTTGATAGTAAGATCCTTGGGGGAGGCGGAAAATCCCAACGCTTGTGTTCCCTGTAGAAACGAAGTTACAACGGTTGCAATGGTGCTTCCATTCACTTGCATATCTCCTTTCATGAAAATGGCAGGGGAATAACCACTAATGAGTGCAAGATCTTCACTCATTGGATCATAAAAGTAGAGATACCGATTGATGAGTTTAAGTGAGTCTAAAAATGTGAAATCCTCTAAAGACGCTTTTAAAATAATTCCAGTCAGGTTTGTTCCCTCAGTTCCGGGGATTTCAAAGTTAGGCAATGGAGGTTTTTTTTGTTTTCCGATGGGGAATATAATCGGACCACTTAACAACAAGGTATCAGACCCCAGCATTGAATTCGCAAGTCCTGAAATACTTTCTGACAATAAATGTCCTCTAAAACTTAAGCCAAAATCAACATCGATATTCACACCTGGCACAGTTTGCGATTCACTGGAGAGAAAAAAACTCGCGTCATTGAATTGAAGTGTTCCTAAAATAGGACATGAATTTATAGTGGAGTCACTTAGATCGATCGAGCTGATCAACTGACTTGGAAAACTTTGAGTAAAACGCCACCCTGGTTTTGTCTTAAGCTCAATCAACGAAACAACCTTACCTTCATTGGCAACACTAAAAGTAGCAACAAGCTTATAATTAAATCCCATGAAGGTTGTATTTCCTGTCAAAACAACAGCATCTGAATTATTCCCGGAAGAAAGTGCTGCTTTGGTAACAACGAGAGGATTACCTTGGTTACAGGTAGTAAGAAGGTCACTTAATTCTTTTGACTCCAAAGTATGTAACCCAATGGTTACAGTCCCATTTTGAGGTGTTAATTTTTGGCGAATTTCATTTATAGTCATCACAATTTTTTTTAATATTGAGTTTGTTGTAAAATTAAGTAAATAAAAATCAAGGTGTCGGGTATAAAATTACGGGAGGATTATCAGGGTAGATTCTCCATAATTCTCTGACATTATCATCAATAAATCCGTTTCTAATCTGTGAATAAAAGTTCCAACCTTCTCCGGTAATGCGTACAGCGATAACATTAGCTGTTGTATTGATAAAATCATAACCAGGGTTTAAAGGCACAGGGATAACTCCAGGGCCTAATGCCCCATAAATGAAAGCACCATCTAAAATACCTGCTCTTGCTGTCACTCTATCCTTCAACTCATTCGCCATCTGCGGTCCGTTATAAGGAATTCCCCATGGAGAACGTTGCAGGTGAGCCACTTCAAAATCCTCTCCAAGTGGTCTAATTACGATGCTGCAACCAGATAATTGGGTTGTTACCATAATCTGACTTCCTCGTCCTGTTAACCGAACAAAGGGACCTAAAGCAGCACCAGGATGAGGAGGGACAGGAACAGGAGGAGCACCGGGAGCAGGGGGCGCACCGTAGAAATGGGTCATAAAATCTCCAAATTGTGTCACAGGCACCGGTTGTACGTCTGTAAATTCTTCTGCTCCTATTCCCGCTATTACTGCATTGGAACTTAATTTAAATTTGGGAGCTTCACCAGGAAACACAATATTTGGAGTGTTCATAAGATATAACGTTTCGTCCCTTTGACCTTCAGGAACATTTGCCTCATAAATTACATTTATTAACATTGTTTCAATCATGTTACTGGAACCACTGGTCATCACTGCTCTGAAAGCATCTTTATTATACGTTGGCATAGGGTATTCACTTGAATTGAGTTAAAACGAATAATGGGCTAAATCTGTAATTGATCTGGAGACTCAGAAAACAAACAGGGTCAATTATAGATTTAACCAGTTAACGATTTAAAAGATTTGGATTTTAGATATTTGTTTAGTTGTTAAAATCAGATATAAATGATCGTTCATAGGCCTCTTTTACGAAGGCATGTGAATTAAATTTGTTTTACGATCAAGGCATCTATAAATTTGTAAAAACATGATCCATCGTCACCCAGAAAACCGGCATCATATTATTTACATTTTTAAAACAGTTTTGGATTCATTGGTATCTTCTTTAAAACTTGACAGTTTAGAGTTCTCCACGGCTATGCTGCTTTCGGAAGCTTAATTTTAAAGGATCTTCTAAACCTTGACATAATTATTCGATAAGTCGCGGTATTCTTGAAACTGCGAAAATTGTGATAGAATTCTTGTTGGAC
>JBFFHJ010000062.1:0-45843 GCA_041556995.1 bacterium
ATATGATGTGTTGTACGATTTGATTGTATCTATATGTTGTTTGCGGACCAGGAGTTTAATGGGATAATTTGGAGATAGTTTTTGATAACTGAGAATAAGATTTTCTATATAGGTTCCAATTCCACTACCACCTAGTTGACGGCAGTCGATATAAACCGGAGAGATATTTGAATGATGTTGCATTTAAGAATACAGGTATTTTTTGGGATTTCACCATTAAAGCATTGTTTTTTAATGAATTATATCAAATTTGGGAAAAAAGAACTATGTTTTACAATTATTTTATTTATAAATACTATCAGTCGATCTGGATAACAGGTTCAATTCATCCTTACGGATTTTATACCGATCATGTTGTGACTGCCATTGTAGAACACTGGAAGCGTGATTTCTAACAATTTCTTCAACAGTTTCTTTTTTATTATCAAAAAGTCTTTTTTGGTTGAGAACAAAAAAATCCAATGCTTTTGTATCTTCGATGATCAAGCGAATGAGTTCCCTTAGGTTGAAGTCTTTTTGTTTGTATATCTCTAAGAATAATCCAGATATTTGAAAGGGTGGCTGATTCAAGAATTTATTTTTTATGTATTTTTCAATTAGAGAGAAAAACTGATTCCCTTTACTGGCATTTTTTCTATTGTGATTTTGACTATTTAAATAATACTGATGAATCAAGGCAAATGAAATAAAATAAGACCATCCCTGCTCAAAATTTCGCAAGATGTTATCTGAATGATCAAGTTTATTATCGTCTTGTTTGTAAATATGTATACATATCTTACAAGCATGCATTATGTCTATAAGTATTTGATTATTTATCTTAAACCAAGCAATGAGTGTCTTTATCCGCTGGTGTCCTGAACTCTGGAAAAACGATAGAGCATGGTTTTTTTGCATCTGTTTTAAACATTGAATTGATCGATAAGACGCTTCAAACAGTTTTTGATATATTGAGTTCTTATATTGGTCAGTAATTTTTTTAATCGTTTTTTCAGGCGGACTATTTTTCGAATAATTCTCAAAAAGACGATGTCGCCAGATCCAAAGTGGGAATTCAGATGACTCCTTGCTCTGATTGGGTGACAGATAAGAATTCTCAATTAAAAAAAGTTTGACCAATCCTTTTTTCTTTAATTGGATCATTCTATTATTCAATGTATTGATCCAATAATCAGATGTAGCATAATCTATTGAGCTTTGAGATGAAATTGTATTTAAATATTCATAGCATTCCTGTAAATCATAGTATGTGTTTTTAACAAATAGCAGTCTTTCGTCCAAGGCATGAAACAAAGCCCACTGTTGTCTGTTTTTCAGTGATAAAAAACTTTTAAATTCATGGGGTAATATAACATTCGATTGTGGCAAGAAGTTGAAGATTCGATTCGTTATTTGCAAATAAAATTCATTTGGATTGTCTCTCGCTTTGGAGTGATGCTCAAGAAAGCAATTATTAAGTAGATCAACATATTTTGGGTTGATAGTTGAATCCTCAGTTAATAGGAGGTTGAAGTATTCCTTTTTCCCAAATTCAATTGCTTTTTTCCCTTTAATCCGAAACTGTTTTCCTAGTTTAACGAACTCAGCTTCTAATGAGTTCGAAAAACGATCATAAAGACGACAGAAACGAGCTTTTTCCTCTAAATCAAAGTTGATGTCTTCCGCTTTAGACGTTAATAATCGGTAAGCTGGTTTAAGGGAGATCTTCTCATCAAAAAATAACTTACCAAACAATTTTGAAAAAAGAAGCCGAACTGTTTTGATCAATACCTCATTTGTTGTAATTCTCTCTGGAATAACCAGTTGAATGATTGGGACGGAGTTTTTTCGAATTATTTTTGATGCCGGCAAGGAAATTCTTTTCTTGATTGCTGCTGCTGATTCTTTTTTCCATTGGGTAAGAGTATAAAAATGAACTTCAGGATCGGAGTGTACTAATTTCAGATCGAAAGCTTCTGCATTCTGAAAAACTCGGCTGACAAGATTTTTAATAATTTTTTGAGTTTTTGAATCAAAGTTTCCTAAAAACATCACTGGAATTGAATAACTTCGCCCAATAGAAGATTGTTCGTTTGATTCGATTTTTGCCTGGAAAATCTTTTTGTATTTTGGATCAAACCTCATTTCAAGGAAGTCATCTCCCATTGAGGCAGAATTGCTGTTTTTACTTTCTAGGCTTTTAATCATGGTTTTTATTTATTACGTATACTGGTCATTCTAACATCGAATTTTAGTATTTAAAACAACAGTACTTCAATACAAGGTAGCCGGACTAACCATTAGTATAAATGCTATACACATTTTTATAGAAGTGGATCTTGAACACCGGTAGTGGTTTGTTAACTACTTAATAGTCATCAGAAAATGGTTTTTCTGATGTTGTAACTGTATTTCTTAAAAAATGATAGTGCTTTTGGCAAATTATATTGCCACAATGCACTCGCAACAAACAAAATGGAATGTACGGTTTTTGGGTATACGTTTGACCTGAAAAAACGATTTTTTCTATTATAACATTTAGTTAGTATTTGGCCTTTACTTGGACTGCAACAATTGAATATAACTAAATAGCAGCATAGCAGCATAGCGGCAAATAAAAAATTAATTCAACCAATGTACTCATGAAACATATCCATTTTATCTATGGTAATCAACAACTGGAGATTGACGAGGAGGTAGATCATCTGATTCATTCTTTGCAATCGGAAGTTGATTTAGACAATTCTGTTTTTCATTTTAATTCCCAAGATTTTTTTGCCAGCGACCAAAGTAAATCACAAAAACTGTTAGAAGAGTTTCAAAGTACATGCGAGACAGTATCATTCTTCTCACCTGTCATTATTGTGTGTTTATACAATATCCAAAAAATTCCCTTAAAAAAAACACCAACTGAGCCGATAAAAAAGAAACTACAGGAAATCAATTTTGTGAAAATTCCGATGGAAAATGAGATGGTTTGGTTTGATGCGGAAACACTGACTGATCATGTCGAAACTCATCATCATATTACAGCGGGTCAGTTTGTCACCAAAATAATTCATTTGGGAGACAAATCTTTTTATATAGAATTGGACCCTGCTTGGAAAAATCGACTTATTTTTTTTAATAAAGGGGGGGGGCAGGAAGCAATACAAATCACTGAATACTTAAAAAACAGATTAAAAGGAAACATTAGTTTTGAATACGAAGAGGAAAAGATTCAGCCCTATAGATCAAATAGCAACAGTCTTGAATTGGTGTTAAAAGACTATTTGAACGACCATCCCAAACAGGTGGAATTTATTTTAACTGCCAATATTCGGAATCCTCGGGAAATAAATAAAGAGATTTTTGGGCTTTTGACCCAGAAATCTAAAATTATAAAAAAAACAATAGCATATGATGATTTTCGACCTGTTTCATGGATTATTAATCGTGCTGAGAAAAAGAGTTTAATTTTTGATGACGTTGCAGCTGATTTATTAATCGAAATAGCTGGTACCGATTTTTCCGTTCTTGATATGGAATTAACAAAATTATCAATATTATTCCAGGATAATAGAAAAATCCAACCAGAAGATCTTATTCATAATGTCAGCCATTCAAAAAGATTTAGTGTTTTCAGAGTTACTGGATTTTTAGTACAAAAAGAACTAAAAAACTCTCTTGAGTGTCTTGAAATTCTTTTAAGAGATAACATAACCGATGCTGTAAGCATTTTTAGTCTTATTGTTGCACAGTTTAGAAGGTTGCTCAAAATAGCCTGGATGATTGACAAAGGAGTTTCCGAAAAAACGATCATTAATAGCTTGAAGATTAATCCGTGGATCGGAAAACAGATCGTCCAGCAGGTTGATAACTTTACGTTAAGAGAACTTGAAAACATCATTGTTCACTTATCAAAGTGTGACCTTCAGATAAAATATTCTGCAAAAGAAGCCATAACAATCTTGGAAAATATATTCTACCAAATTTGTCAGCAGGAATTTAAAGGCAAAAAACAGATTGATCGTCACTGGCTTCCTTAGGGTCGGCTAAAAATTAGTTCACACAATATGTTTACAAATGTCCATTGGTTTTTAGGGTCTTTGTAAACATATTGTGTGAACGAATAAAGATCCCTTAGACATCAAAAATAGTTTCTTTGCTTTTATGCTTGAAAAAATCCGCCATTTCTTCCGCAATCCAATCTGTTTTTTGTTTCTTTTATTACTACCTTTCAATTTGTATTTCACTGATTTTCATTTGTGGTGGATCATTCAATGTCTTATTCAGTTGTTTTTCTGTTTTATCGGTTTTTATGTATCAAGTTGGAGAACCGTCGCCATAATTTCCACTGCTCTTTTACTTTATTTTAATCTTTCCTGGTTTTTGCCATTTAGGACAATCCCGGAGGTATGTTCTGAACAGATTGACCATTTTTCCGGCATATCCAAGACAGATGTATTAAAAATACATGATAATTTAAATCTCAGTAAAGTTGAAATCTGGTGCAAAGGAAAATCCGTTTATTGGGCATCAGCTACCATTGAAGTAAAAAAGAAGATTAAAAAATGGTTTCAAGCTGGTGATCGAATCGAAATTTCAAATGTTGATATTAAAAAAGTCAATCAATGGCAATTGTCAGTAACAACAAAAGGAAAGGGGTTCAAAGTATATAATTTAAGCAAGCAGAAGCGAATATTAAACCGCAGTCGGATTCTTGTTCATATTCAATCAAAAGCCAGATTTTACTTGGATGGATTCCCTTTAGCGATATTTAAAGCTTTAATGACGGCAGATCGTAGTGATTTAAACAAGAATTGGAGAACAAGAATTCAACACCTTGGCATAATGCATATATTTGCCATTTCCGGTATGCATATCGGCATCATCTATTTGTGGATCTCTGGTTTTTTACGTCTATTGATCGCTAATCCCATGTCTTGGGTGGAGAAGGGATATGGAATCTTACTTGTTGATATCACAAGTCTCATTTTGATTTTTGGCTTTTTAACCATCATAGGAATGCCGATTTCAGCTAAAAGATCTCTGATGATGTTGACATGGTGGGTCATTGTAAAGCATTTTTTACCTTGGCAACCGCCTTGGTTCATTCTGATGGGTGTGGCTATTTTGATTCTTTTGGAACAGCCACATGCCATGGGGCAGATTTCTTTCCAGCTTTCATTTATGTCGGTTGCTGGCATCATTCTGATTATGCCCTTTTTGCCGCAAAGGAGATATCAAGACTCAACTTGGATACGATTCTTAAAACCGGTTATATCCATTATGATGATAAGTTTTTGGTTATTCATTTTTACATTCCCGCTTGTTCAACAATTATCTCCATATCATTCTCTTATATCCGTTATTAATAATGTTATTCATATCTCATTTTTAACCTTCATATTGTTGCCTATCTTTTTGGTTGTATTTGTTTATTCACTGATTGGTTATTTCTGCCATGGTTTACCTGGGGAGATTTATTTTTATTCAGTTATTAATATTATCAGTCGAATCTGGGAAAAACTGTTAATTTGGAATGATAAGATGAATACTCAATGGTTGTGGAGGTCAGAGTGGAAATTAAATGGGTATTTCATTGTTTTTTATTGGATAATAGTATCTATAGTACCCATTATTATGTTTCAGTACAAAAACAGACGTAACAAAGTATAAATCGATGTTGGACTTGATATAGAATATAATATATATATTTAACAATGTATTAGAAAAAAGATGTGGGACATGTGATCCCGATTTTTAAAACAAAAAGAATACAAATGTTCACTTTTTTATTGACAAATGGGTTTATTTAAACAAGAATACAAATGTTCACTTTTATTTTCCTTCCAATTCTGATTTATCGTTTATTGATATGTTTCTGGACAAGTGGCAGATAAATTGCAAATTGGTTTTATAAGATGTTTTTTGGCTCAAAAGCAAATGTTTTCATCAAAAAACAGAAAATTGAAAAAAACATACATTAAAACAAGGGAAACCGAAGGATTTGATATGAAAGATGCCAAAAAGAAACGACTGGTACTTATCGGTATTCGCCGCAAAGGAGATCACAGTTTTCAAATAAAGGTGGATGACACCCAAAAAGCTAAAATCAAGGATTTGATGCCGGTGAATCAATCTCTCTCTACACCACTTGCCGGTTAGTAAAAGAATTATCGACAACAAATTTATCTGAAGGGTGTCCAACTATATTAAGAGGCAGATAATGCCTAACTTGAGGGGGAAATTAAACGATATATTTCTATGGAGGAAAGTTATCGTTTAACTATTTTTATTAAAATAGATCGAGAGAATCAAATTTCAGGATTACTCCAAGAGGTATTTTTCAGGGTCAACGAATTGATCATTAACGAGCACTTCATAATGTAAATGAGATGCTGTACTGCGGCCGCTGTTTCCCATTCGTGCAATCAAATCTCTGCGTTTAACTTTCTGCCCAACCTTAACTTCATATTTTGATAAATGACCATATCTCGTCACGATGTTATATCCATGGTTGATAACCAAAAACATTCCAAAACCTCCATTGATATACGTATTAACCACAACACCATCTGCCGGTGCAATTATTGGCGTAGAATTTCTGTTTGAAAAATCAATTCCATTATGAAACCTTATTTTTCCGGTAAATGGATCATTACGTTTACCAAACCAAGAGGAAATATGTCCTTTTGTTGGGGCAATAGACGGTGTTCTGGCTAATATATCTTTTCGTTCCTGCAAATTCGCTCTTAATTGGAAAAAACTGATTTCCCTTAATTTGGTATTAAGATCAAGTTTTCTCAATTTTGAAAGGATTTTTATATTTAATTCATTCTCTTCATTACTGTTCTGGTAATCTCCATTTCCGCCGATGTAGCGAATTCGTGTGGTAGATTCCAATAATCCGCTTATGAGACGCAATTTTCTATCAAACTCTTCAAAACTTTCTAGCTGCTGCCGTTTGTTGGATAACTGATTATTGATTTCCTGAATTTTAAACTCCTGAAGTATAATATCTTTTTCAATTTTCCGCTGATCTCTATTTTGATTGCTTTTGATAAAGTAATCTACTGATATCGTTGCCGAAGCCAACAAAAAAATAACTGCCGTAAGGAGTGTGATTTTTACAAACAGAGAAGACAACTCAAATCGAATCACTTTCCCATGTTTTTGGGGGATCAAAAGGATTGTCAAAGTATTGCTAAGCATATATATTATTTATTAATTTTAAGTACTTTCCTATTTTGCATAATTACTTCTAGTCATTCAACCTAATTAGAAATTAGCCTCCAGCGACACCTGTTTATTATTTTATAGAATAATTTCCAATTTGATTAATACCAACGGTGAACTATTCTTATTATATTTTTTACAAAATTTCCACTATTTTCATTATAACTGTCTGATATCGATTAGCATTGATTGATATTCATAAATCAAGGTTGCTTTCATCGATAATTTATCGATTGTTTTTTCCTTTCAGATTCTGTAATAATTTCGTTCTTTATAAATTGTCATACAGTTTAATTGTGAAGTGGGCGTCGTAAGCGCAACCAATTTTAGAACTACTCAGATCTTGCCCGTTTAGTAAATCATGCATTGAAAATATGGTCATGCTCGAAATTGAACCTAAAATCAATACTGAAATAACCGAGTTGTGGCTTCATTATCTTTGGAGAACAAAAGGACTTGAAGAATTTGACTTGTATACTGAAGACAAAAGAAAATTAAAAATTCTTTCCCCAGGTTGGTACAATAAAGGATGGGGACCCGATTTTAAAGAGGCTAAAATTCTAATTGATGATAACTTGTTGTTCGGTGATATTGAGATCCATGTAGAAGAATTTGCTTGGAATGATCATCAGCACCATAAAGACCAGGTTTATAACAAGGTTATTCTTCATGTGTTTTTGCAGAAAGGGGAAAGTCGTGTAACAAATCAAATTCAGCAAACAGTGCAGGCACTCCATTTGGGACAAAAACAATTTGCAACATTATGGTACAATTATAATAAAGCGGATAAACCTGACATGCAAGATCTTCCTGGGGCTTGTGGGCTATATTTGGATGATAAAAATTTTCCAAAGGTGAAGAATCTTATTTTTCAGGCTTCCGAACAAAGATTGCTTAATAAGTCGAATTTTTTCCTGAATGAGTTTGAAAAACAAACTCCTGATTATAAACTTGAGGACCTCCTGTTTACTAGTATATGCAAATCATTCGGTTATTCGGCTTATTCTGACAGTTTTGTTAAATTGTCATATGCCTATCCCTACTCAGCCATTAAAAAGCTTTTTCAGAGGCTTTACCGCCAAAGCCGAATTGAGATTTTAAGTCGTTGGTTAGGGTTTTTAGATATTCTTAACCAGGTAAATCCACACGAAGTACATGACGATTTAAGAAGAGAATGGACGGCATTTCAACAATTCTGGAATCAACTGGGTAAAAAAAATCGGCAACAGAAAATTCGACCGAAAACACCCAGCCGTCCCTTGAACAATCCATTACGGAGATTAACCGGGCTATATTATCATCTGGAAAAAGTTCAATTTCAGGGATTGATTAAATCCTGGTTAAGTTTTCTACTGGAATGTGAGAAGGCGATTGAAAAAAACAAAAAAAAACAACCAACGATTATAGCATCTTTGGATCAAATGTTTCCTCAGCCGGATTGGGATCCGTTAAATCACATAATCTATGCTACAAGTAAACAAAGGGAACTTACAAAAACCAAATTGGTTGGTAAACAACGGCAGTTGGTTGTTTTTGTCAATAGCATTCTTCCATTTTTCGTTGCCTGGTCGAAATACAATAAAGATAAAAATTTGGAAAAGACACTGCTAACGTTGTTTTTAACGTTGCCCTCCGAAGGAACGAACCGGAAAACAAAATTTATGGAAAAACGACTTTTTCAAATACATAAAAATGTAACTATCAAAAATAACTTAAGTTATTATCAAGGATTAATCCAATTACACGATGATTGCTGTAGAAGTTTTTATGAGGGATGTGATAACTGTTCTTTGGTAAAAATGATGCGTCAGTAATTTAAGAATCTTTAACAGCCTAATCTAATTAACGTTTCTCTGATGGTTTAACCACTAGTCCAAGCCAAGCGGAAATTTATAAAATAGTTTCTATGTATAAATGGATTCGCAATTCAGGGGTGGAATATTATTATGAAAAAATCAAGAGTTTTATGTAAATTATGCGGATTGTTTTTGACCTTTCTACTTGCCCCATACGTGGTCCAACCCGCAGAGAATATGCCTGTAACATCTGAAGTTTCCAAACTGGTAGTTAAAAGAATTAGGGAAAAATATGTAGATTTTTACAGGAAATATAAAGGAGTTGAGACAAAAAGAGAAAAATACACTCGTTATTTTGATCAAAAAACCGGCAAAGTCAAAAAAACAGAACGTGTTGTTTACCTGGAAAAGAGTTACTTTTATGAAGAACCTATCATTGAAGTGTTGGAATATGAAAAAAACGGAAAAAAATTACCAGTATCTAAATATAAACGATATGAGAGTGAACTCATGTATCATATCTTTGATGAAAGAGGAAAAGAGCGATTTGATGTAAGAGTTGTCGGTTTTAAAATGATAAAAGGAAACAATTGCTATGTAATTAAAGTTATGCCAAGAGAAAGGACCGAGAGACATTACAAAGGCAATATCTTTTTTAGTGTGGATACACTAAATCTAATTTCTTTTGAAGGCACATTGGGAAAATATCCGATTGGTTTGGATGAATTGGATATACAGCTTTTTTACGAATCCAAAGGAGATTTTACAACCTTGAAAAACAGTGTCGTAAATCTGTTCATAAATGTTCCGGTTATTATGCCCCATACCAGAATTGCTGTTGATACAAAAATCCTGGAATATAAACCGATTCCAAACTAATCTCGGGAAATGATTTAACCTGCTTTTAAACTGAATTGTCGAAGATTTAGAATTAACTAAAAATAAAATATCAATACATGTTTGTAAAAAAGAAACTGGTTAACATTAATATCAAGCTTTTGACTGGGTTGGATAATGTCGAAGGGTATGATCCGGAAAGGGGAACCGATATGCAGGTACAGGAAGGGATAAAGCTTAAAGATGTCGTTAAGAAGCTGGATCTGCCTTTTGATCAACCCATTTCCTATATTATCAATGGCGAAAAGGCAAAAATCAGTGCTAGGTTAAAAGAAGGCGATGAAGTATTCTGTTTTTTACCTTTTGGTGGTGGTTAACTGTCTTTACTGGCTAATCTTTGTGCCAGTACCTTTAATGGTGAATAACTCAGATATAACTGCGTGATGATCCATTCCACAGACAATATGAGCACTTTTGACACCGTTTTCAAGCGCATAAAGCATGCCGTTCACCTTTGGCACCATTCCTCCTGAAATGACTTTATTATTTATTAGATTGCGTGTTTCCTGTTGATTGATTTCGGATATCAATTCATCATCATTCATAATCCCTTTAACATCCGTCAGAAAGATTATTTTTTGGGCATTCAGTGCTACTCCAATATGTGAAGCAGCAGTATCGGCATTGATATTATAGGTATTTCCATCTAAGCCCATGCCAATCGGGGAAATCACTGGAATATAGCCTTGGTCGATCAGACTGTGAATCAATTTCGGATTAATCTCATCAATCTCCCCGACATAGCCCAGATCAGCTTCAGGGTGCTGTTTTTTTGTTGCTTGAATCAGCCGACCGTCTTTTCCACTTAAGCCAACACCTAACCCTCCCTGGGCGTTAATATTGGCAACAATTTCCTTGTTTACTGTACCTGACAATACCATTTCTGAGATTTTTAAACTCAATAAATCAGTGATTCTTAAACCATCGATGAACTTACTGTCAAGTCCGTATTGTTTTATGGCTTTTGTCACTTCCGGTCCACCACCATGTACAATCACCGGCAGCATGCCCAATGATCTCAACAACACGATGTCTTTTGCAAAAGAAACTTTGAATGGTTCTTGAACCATTGCAGCTCCTCCGTATTTGATAACGACAATCTTTTGCTGAAATTCTTGGATGTAAGACAATGCTTCTATCAAAAGTTGACGTTTTTCTGTCGGTTGGAGCTGAGATAGTTGATTTTTCTGAATTTCCATATGTATCGTATCGATGATTTTAAGTGTTGAATTTGTTGTGATTATTGGCTATAAAAACTAAACAAAAATCCGTATGTGTCATCATAATTGGTATCGTGCATTAAGGCAAACGCTCGATTGGCTTATAATTCTAAATTCACTATACTTAATTGGGACATAAATATATAATTAGAGCATTGACTTGGTTTTATATTGTTTTTAAATAAACTTTTTTCAGGAGAATATCATGCCTGTTGCAGATTACGAAACCTATTGCGAAATGCTTGATGATGCAAAAACAAATCAATATGCTTTTCCAGCGATCAATGTAAGTTCTTTAGTATCCGCCAACGCTGTATTAAGAGGTTTGGCTGAGGCAAAGTCTGACGGAATTATTCAAGTTTCAACAGGAGGGGGAGCTTTTGCCTCAGGTTCGAGTATTAAAAACATGGCATTGGGAGCTATCTCCATTGCTCAGCATATCCATCTTGTAGCGGATCACTACGATATTTATGTTGCTTTGCATACCGATCATTGTACTGCCGATAAACTGGATACCTTTGTCAGGCCACTAATGGAAGAAACGCGCAAAAGGCGAAAAAACGGCATGCCAAATCTCTTTAATTCCCATATGTTTGATGGATCAGATTTATCTTTGGAAGAAAATATAAAAATTGCTATTCCGCTGTTACAGGAGTGCGCGGAATTGCAGTTAATTCTTGAAGTTGAAGCTGGAGTTGTCGGTGGTGAAGAAGATGGTGTCAGTCATGAAAATACCCCTTCGGAGAAACTCTATACTACATCGGAAGATATGATGTATGTTTATGAGCAACTATCTAAGATTGAAAACGGACGTTTTATGCTGGCTGCTACCTTTGGCAATGTACATGGCGTATATAAGCCTGGAAATGTAAAATTAACACCATCCATTCTTCGAGATGGACAAGCAGTGATAACACAGAAATATGGAGATGGAGCAAAGATGGATTTAGTGTTCCATGGTGGATCTGGTTCTGAATTGTCTGATATTCACGAAACACTTGACTATGGAGTTATTAAAATGAATATCGATACAGACACCCAATATGCATATACCCGACCTATTGTAGATCATATGTTTCGAAATTACGATGCAGTGTTAAAGGTTGAAAGCGAAGTAGGAAATAAGAAGTTTTATGATCCTCGCAGTTATAATGAAAAAGCTGAAATAGGCATGTCGGAAAGAATCGTTGAAGCAGCAAAAGATCTTAAATCATTTGGGAAGACAATTCATAAGTAATTAGTTGATTTACCTTTATTAAACAAAGCAGTGCTTCAAAAAGGAACCATTGCTAGAAAATAAAATGTTTAAAATATTGGATTTTGTTGCTTTAATGGCCTAGAGTAGCCCAAATATGTTGTGTATTCAATGGCTTAATATATTATTCTAAAAAGATCAGTTAAAGTAATAAAATCCATTGACAGTCTTAAAATTTATCTATATGCTGGGGGAATAATTTCGATGAGACATGGGTCGGTAGCTCAGTAGGTAGAGCACCTGGCTTTTAACCAGGTGGTCATGGGTTCGATCCCCATCCGGCTCACCAGTCCAAAAGGTGTCCCCATCGTCTAGTCGGCCTAGGACACCGCCCTTTCACGGCGGCGACAGGGGTTCGAATCCCCTTGGGGATGCCAAGACACTTCAGGCATCTACGCAGTACAACACACCTCAGTTATTCCTTGTGGTCAACACATAGGTCAACATCAGCCGTAATTTCATCGGTTTCATCCAGCCATTTTGTATTCTCTAATTCCGTATTGGAAATCAGGTTATAACGCTTGAATACAGCCATTGTCTTGTGCCCGGATTGAGCCATGATGGAGAAGTAATCATTTCCAGCCAACCTCATATTATTGATGGCACAATGTCTGAGGTCATGGAATGTAAAGTCACCCAGCTCGGCATCTTTTACCGCTTGCCTGTAATCACGTTGAAACTCTTTCACAGCCCCCCCCCCCTTGAGAAAGACTCTGCGTGACCCGATTCCTCTTGGTATTGACTTTAGCATTTCAACTACCTTGGGATGCAGTCTGATGATTCTCCCACTCTTTGTCTTCTCAATCTTGGATGACACCTTCAGGAACCCTCTTTTCGTATCAACCTGTTCCCATGTTAATGTCAGTATCTCGTTCCTCCTCATAGGAAGAAAGCTATAGTGACAATCGGTCTAAGATAATCAGGACAGGCTGCTGCCAACCGTTTAAATTCTGTAAATGTAAGTGTCTTCTCCCGGATGTTGTCCACTGGGAGTTGCTTTACATTCAGAGATGGATTGGACTCAATCTCTCCCTCCAGTACAGCTTTGTTGAATACCCACACCGATTACATTTATTGTTCTTGATACTATTACGATAGCGACAACCCGGACACTCACACATCACAGCCATTTGTTCCTTTCACTCCCCTTGGTATCCCCGAAAAAGTTTCAGTTCTTCACCAGATTTGTACCTGCAACATGACAGACCTGATTGCCAGTACAATGCCAATTCACTCTTGCTGGATCAGTATTTGAAATAATCAGGTTTCCCTGCAATTAGAAATTGTTAAAACAATGCTTTTCATTCGATTTATTAAGCTGTAGTATTGCAATGTTTTATCTCCCTTATCACTGAATCAACTGATGAAATTTATGAAGCCAAAACTGTCTTTGCCGACTGAATTAAAGTCACAACTTGGTGTGACCAAGGTTTATCAAACTTTTGAAGGAGGTCAAAAATATGTTTTTATTGCTGATTGTAAAGGTGTAAAAAGAGCCATAAAGCTATTTCGCTATGGATTTGGAGAAAGGGATAAGAGAGAGCTAGAGTTTTACATGGAAAACTCTCATTTGGAAGGAATACCCAAAATTGTTGAAGTGATTCATTCAGGAAAGGAGGTGGCATTAGTTGAAGAGTATGTTGAAGGAGAATGCCTAAATGATATATCTGCCAAATATAAAAACCAAAATGATGAGATTTGCCAACTTATTAGGGATTTGGTTGATATTATGACTCCAATTTGGAAAGAAAGAAAAGTGCACAGAGATTTGAAGCCTCTCAACATCATAATCAAGCCTGATGGGAAACCGATATGGATATTGCTTTTGATGGATACTATATCGTGTGCGATGCAAAACCTGAGTTTAAGAAAAAAATCAGTATAAACTATAACTATTATCATCATCTGATTAAGATTTTCAGAGTATTAAAGAAGCAAGGATTCAAGATTATTTATGGATATGCCAATTGGGATGCACTAATATTCAGTAGTCTTTGTGATATTGATTACCTGACTATTGGAACTTATGAGAATTTAAGGAACTTCGATATTAAAAGATTTACAGAAGATACTGGTGGGGGACCCTCAAAGGGTTGGTATTTCTCAGAGCATTTATTAAACTTTGTTAAGGCTCAGGAACTGGACAACCTCAGATTTAGTAATTGTCTAGGCATTATTGCCAATAACGACAATATATTCTCCGATATAATACTAGAGGATGGATTCCCATGGAACACACATAAACCAGATGTTCATAAGAACTATCTATTGTCGATATCAAGACTGCTGTCGACAATAGATAAGCTGGAAGACCAAAACCTTAAAATTGAGTTTTTGCTTAAAAGGATATCAAAAGCTAAATCTTTATATCAAAGACTGGAAGAGGAGTTTAAGGTATACCTAAATGATGAAAGCAGTGACTATCATTTGGGGACGTGGGACGCTATTTTAAGGAAGTATCAGTCGTAGCTATTAGTTTTTCATTTAGCAGTACTGGCATTTTTTTATTGATGGGCTGTGACGGTCTTGGAGAGTATATAAATTTCAAATCACCATCGGCATTGATTGCTATTATGCCGACCTTCATCCTTCTGAACTTGCTAATACTCGCAACTGCTGGTCCAATATTCTCCTCAGGCATACATACAAACACTCTTTCAGCAAACCACTTGTACCGATAGGCTTGATGTAAAGCTCGTTTCCAGTTTTTAAGTTTTGCTTCGATAGCAACGGATTTGGCTGCTATTTCTTCATACTTCCTTTCAGGGAAGAAAAATCTGGACTGCAATGATATGAATTTCTCTCCAATTAGGGTATCTAAACTACTTTCTACTTTTTGAGCTGATGTTCTTGTAATGCTGGAAATGCAATTCAATGAGACTCCGGGATTGTCTAGAATCAAATCAAACAACAAGACTTGAAAGTCGTTTAATACATGTGTGCGATTTGAGAGATTTTCAGCCTTATCAGCCACAACAATGTCCGCAACACCATAACCTAGGCTTACCTCATTCAATAAGCACTGAGATGGTTTTCTCAGAAAAGCAGGCAAGTGTTCTGCTCGCTTTCTAATCTGGTTTGATACATTTGTAACCAACTGATTTTCGGTCTTAAACATCGGAAGCTTTCACAAATATATAGGTGGCATCATCAGTGTTTTTCTTTGATATTTCTTTCCTTATAGCTTTTTGAAGATTTTTTAAATAGCTAAATTGGAATATCTTGAAAAACTGTTGTTTATGGCTCTCCATGAGTTGATAGAATCCATCAGAACAAATGATAAAATCCTCAGAAGCACGTTGTATAGTGTCAACTTTCAAGTTCTTTGGATCTAAATCGGGTTTTCCTAAATAATCTAGGAGTTGATTTTTAAAAACCTCTGATTGCCCTTTGTTAGTGTGCAGTTTTAAATATTGTCTTGTAACTGAATAAATCCTTGAATCACCAATGTTTAAAAACTGTAGTGGTTTTGATGAATCCTGAGGTATCAAAAGCAAGCTACAAGTAGTGAACGGTTCATCAAGGTTTGATGATATTAATTTCAAATTCAAGTCCAATAATAATCGGTCGAGTTCTGGAAGTGAGTCTTTGAGGTATGAAAGATGGTTTTTCTTTAAAAACCGAATTGATTCCTGAACTCCTTTAATTGCATCTTTTGCTGAACTAACACCGTCAAACAATGCGAACAAAGTGAAGTTATGAGAGTCTATAACCAGGGTTCTATCCTTGTTTCTTGCTCTATTTTTTCCTTTTATTGAATCAGTGACACATTTCATATTCGTCTTCTACTATTACGCTTGTCTGAAATTCAATTATCTAATGAACCATCATTGCTGGCAAGTTTAATTGAAATAATGATCTTTCCTCTATCTCCCACAAACTTTGAAGGTAGTGTAATAATTAATGTGTAAATTGGATTTTGGGGTTAAAAAAAAGGCGCTTTTCCTTTAAGAGTAGATTATCGACCAAAACAATCACTCAAAAGGAAAAACGCCATGAAGATAGAAATTAATTTACCCGATATTCAGAGTTTTATCAAAGACATTCAGGAGAAACCAGCAAAATTTTTTCAGGCGATTCGTTACGATGTCAGAAAGTCGGTCGGGAGATATCTGACAGGGTTGATGAAAGAGGAGTTAACTGAGTTCTTGGGGAGAAAACGCTATCAAAGGAAGGGGAAAAATCAAAACCACTGGAACGGAAGCTACAATAGATCGTACACTCTAAAAGACATTGGGAAAGTAGCCGTCAAGGTTCCCAGAGATCGAAAAGGCGAGTTCCAGACAAAGGTGATTCCCCGAAGTCAATAGATGGAAGAAGCCCTGGTGGATGATTTGAGTTTGATGTTTTTAACCGGAATCAGTACCAGGAGTTTATCTTTGATCCCCAAAAGACTTCTGGGCAGGAGTATATCCCCGAGTAAGATTAGTTCTGCCAACAAAGAGCTATCCGACGCTCAATGGATATATCAAAAAAAATATGGATTTTGTAGATGCTGTGATTGCAGCCAGTGTAATATCAACGGTATCAGTCATATCGCTTCTTTTGATATAAAGAGCATATGAAACGGTAACTCTGGCTTGGAAAGAATTGAATCGTTAGAAGATTTGGGAAGAGATATATCAGTTTAGTATCTGCAAAGGTCTAAAAGATGACTTATGCAACCTTTCTTGATGGTTGATGATTAGGATTGAAAACTGGAAAAGTAAACTTATTGGATTTATCCAACAAGAGCGATTTTCTAAAGTTTTTATTTACAGAAAAATGATTGGAAATATCCAGGCCATATTTCTCAATAAAAGACAATTGGATTTTCCGATATCATGTAAATGACTACAATTAGCTCTTTCGTCGGCAACAGGGGCCCCAAATCCCTTTGATGATACCAGTTTGCATCTATATACTTCTTCACCGGAGTTAATCTTCGAATTAATTCCCTCTCGGTATACTTCTCTATTAAACAATTGTTACCCCTTCACATTTTACTTTGTTCTGTGTCATCAAGTAATTTACTATTGGGATAAAGAGATAATTGGGTTAACATTATATTGCTATGACATTTTGACCTTTTTTATATATAATCTGTAAGTTGTTGAACTTCCATATAATTGATACAATTTTTTTGAAAACTTGATTTTAAGAAGTTTTTTTTCATCATATTTTTCAATTTTCGAAATTCATATTTCGAATATACTTCCAACCTCAATTTACTTCAATTCATGTTTGATATCAAAAGTCTCCAAAAAACAGTACAAAAAAACTGTGATTTAGTAGATGCCAAATATGCTCAAAGTTATGGATTATGTGTTTATTTGTTAAAAATGCGGGAATACTACCGCTGGCGTAAAAAGATTCCTTTAACAGCGGAGCTTCAAAATGATGAAATTCATGAATGGATATCCGGGATCGAAGAATACTGGGAGAAAATAGATGGAAACCCGTTTCATGAAATAGTCCTGGATGATAAAAACTTTGATCCATTTGATACCGAGCTGATAAATCAAACTCTTACTCAAGACAATATTGTGTACAGCGGAGGATTGGGATATGGGTGTATTCCATTGTTTTTTCTGGGTAAACTAGAAAGTCTGGAAAAACGGTTTGGCTTTTCAATCATTGTTTCATCAGAAGAATTCTCAAGGGGACTGTTTGGGCCACTGGCGTTCATTCAGGACAATACCATTTTTGTTCGTAAGGAAGCTCTGGGTTTTTTTGTTTGGGCCAGGTATGACGAATGGAGCTTCAGCAAATCCGATAATCCAATGAAAAGGGCATTGGCTTTTTATGATTTTGAGCATGATCCTGACAAGGCTCTTGAAATAATGACAGATTATGAAGTCGAGACGTTAGTCCAGCATGAAATTGGAGAGGGGTTGTTGAACAGGGAATATGGTTCAGAGTGGAACGAAATGGTTGTCGATTTTGCTCATTCAAGGCAAGAAATCGTTATAAGAGCCGTTAGAGATTTGGCTGTTGACTGTATGACCACCCTCCCTTTTATCATTTCTGAAGAGAGAGAATCATCGCTTTATTTCTATTTTGCCAACTTTTCCGACATGAGAAAGGAACTGTTTCCAGAATTGTATTCTGCCTATAAGAATTGGACAGTTGACGCTGATACTTCGCAACTTTCTAAGCTGGTGGAGCAGGGAAAAATATTTTGGTTTGATATAGGAAAAAAAATCTTAAATATGTTTCAAGAATCGGGTACGTCCTCTGGTGACCGGATTGAAAAAATGATCGACGAACAACGCAAGAATTTGATGATTTAACCCTCCATGGTATTCTAAACAATTTTACTCTCCAATTCTTGCTCAAGAATCTGAATTCGCTTTTCCAGTTTTTCCTTAGAGGTATTCAACTCTCCCATTAAGCCTGACATGCTCGAATAAAGCATAGAGTTTTCAATCGATATCGATACTTGAGAAATTAAAAGATTTAATAACTCCACTAGTTTTGGAGAAAAGGACCTTGCGGAGCGTGTGTTTTCCAGGTAAAGGATACCGTTCAGTTTTCCATGATTTATCACAGGAATACAGAGAATTGATTTTGGATTAGTTTCTTTAATATAGCGGTTATAGGCAAACATTCCATCTTTGCTAGCATCATCCAGCACGATGTGTTTTCTCGTCCTTATGACATAAAAAACAACGCTTTGGGCAATTCGTTCAAACTGTTCTAACGGAACAGAGTGCTGAATGATTTTTATTCTTTTCTTTTTTATTCCCTCGGTAATAATTTTTAGATGATTGTCATCTTCAATCAAAAAAAATCCCTTTTGTGCATTTGTGTTTTCAAGAAGCATGGTTAAAAGTTTATCAATCATTTTTTCCAAAACTATCTCAGCTGATATTTCCTGTGATGCTTTAACAATTGTTGATAAATCTGAAAATATTGACACCTTACTCGAATCTTTTGCAATTTCCACGACATCATCAAAACGCTGTCTTTTAATTAGCAGCATAGGATAGCAATGTTCCAGGTGCTTTATCTTTGCAGTAGCACCCCATTTAATGTATGCACGACATGCTTTTCTAATATAAGCTTGGGCAATAGTGGTTTTGTTTTTTGAGAGAAAATATTTGGCAGCCAATTCATTGGCAATGGCTTCATTTTGGACAAAGCCGTTTTCATGCGCTGAGGCAATAGCTTCATCAAACAGGTCACTAGCCTTTATGTAGTTTCCTGAAACACTGGCCATTAATGCTGCAATAATCAAATCTTTATCTGAGAAATTGATGGAACAATCAAGGGCTAAATTCATTAGTTTCTGATGGTTGCTTTTTAAAATATCCCAGTAACGCTTTTTTTCCTCTTCGCTAAACGAGCTATAATTCTCGATGATGATGATTGAGTAGTAGAAATAGTGTTCCGGTATGGCCAGTTGTGAATAACTGGCAATGAGCTTATCGGATTCCTGGATTAGTTTTAGTGCAGTTTTATAATTATAAAAAATGTAATGAATTTGGGCTGTTATAAGATAATACCATTGTAATAGCTGTGTATTTTTTGTTTGCTTGATGGATTTAAGTAATTCATCCAATTGATTGGCACCGGGTACAAAACTATCGCTATCAGGGGGTGATTCGCGCAATACCATCATTAGCTGAGATATCCTTAGCACGTTCTCCAAATCTCGATTATTCAGCTGATCTACAAAATCCTGGTGCTTCTTAATTTCTTTAAGAATTTCCTCTAAAGGAGATCCAATTATAATGTGGGTTTTCATCAGGAAATCCACGCTAAGTCCGGCACTTAAAAGATCTCCATATTCAATTCCTGCCTGGTAAGATCGCTTCAGATAGGTCAGGTTTTCTTCCGCCTTATTTTTCCAATGGCCGATATAGCTACCAAAAAGAAAGTTTAATTGGCTGATAAGATTTACTTTGTTGAACCTGTTATTTAGGTTTAATGCCACCTGTCCCATTGCATATCCGTTGCTATAATCCTGCAAACCAGAGCATAAAATAACCGCATAATTCATATAACCAAAAGCAGAGCTATTTGCATTTCCATGTTCAAGGCTTATTTCTACCATTTTTAGAGTTAACAGAATCCAAAGGTTTCGCTTAACAATATAAGCCGCCGGAATAATGTTGGTAATAAGTTCCATGACAGCTATTTTATCTGTATCGATCATCACCGGCAGGTAAAGCAGGTTTACGATTTTCTTTTCTTGAAGGTCTGCTTGAATATCCTGCATTTTTACCTGTGAAACAATGGTAATTTCTGCATCATTCGGTGGAATTTTTTCTTTAAAAAGTGTCTGCAAGGCGACTAACCCAATTTCGACAGCTTCCTCCAATCGATTGTTTTTTATATAAAGATTAAGTTTCAGGTTGATAACTTCTACTTTTTCACTATTGCTATTTACATGATTTAAAAGAAGATCAAAAATAGGCTCTGCTGCATCGGTGTTTCCAATGAAATATTCACATTCAGAACGTTTAAGGTAGAGTTCTTTGGTTAATTTATAATCTTTTTTCCAACTGGCTACCGACAATAACTCTGAACCGAGTGAAAAGTACTTCCAGGCTGTTTCAAAGGCTGCTGCCGTTTTAGATTTCAAACCAGCCATGAGGTTTAATCTTGCTAACTCGTGTCGTTCTGACTGCCCTTTGATCAACTGAATTCCCTGGTTCATTTGATTGACGATCTTATATGTATTCTGATCGATTTGTTCGGGCGGTGTATTTTTCAACAGCTGCCGTCCCAAGAGCAGGTGATTGAACTTTTTTTCCTTTGACTTTAACAATGAATAAGCAGCTTGCAGAACTCTACTGTGGGTGAACTGAAAAGTTTTTTCATTTTCCGAAGTAGAATCATCGTTTGCTATTTGGCTGTTGTATGGATATCGCCATCCTCGGTGTACTACCTGAATTAAATTCTGTTTGATTGGCTGTTTTAACAAATCCATTATAGTTTGTTCATCTTGATCAGCCGCAATGGAAAGTGTTTTCAAATCAAATTGGTTTCCAATACATGCAGCCAATTTTAAAATATCTATTGCATCAGGTTCCAGTTCAAGGACCTTATCAGCTATTAGCTTAATGACATCTTCTGAAATTTTTGCTCTATTAATCTGTTTAATATCCCAAATCCATTGCCCTTTTATGGGATCAAATGCGACTAGTTTTTTGTCATATAGGGTTTTTAATAATTGCTTTACAAAATATGGATTTCCTTCTGTGGTGTCTAAAATATATTGAGCAAGAGTCTGAAAATTCTGTTTAAAACTTAACGCTTCTTCAATGAGTAAGTTGATATCATTAAGGTTCAACGGATTTACTTGTATTTCTTGAATATGTGTACCGGATTGGGCTATTTCTTCCAGGGTGATGGAAAATGTATGGGAATGGCTGATTAGGTACTTTTGATAAGCAATCACTAACATGATATAACGACTGCTAATATCGCTTAAAGACGCTTGTATGAGCTGAATGGTTGCTAAATCTGCCCAATGAAAGCTATCAAGAAAAATCACCAAGGGATTTCCTTCTTGAGTAAATGCTTGAATGAATCTTCGAAAAATGTGAATCAATCGATTTTGGGTTTCGTCAGCATCTAACCTAGGTAACTTGGGTTGAGGACCGATGATCAGTTCGAGCTCCGGGATAAAGTCTATAACCATTTGCCCATTATGACCTAATGCATCCAAAAACCTTTTTTTCCATTTTTCTATCCTGATTTTGTCTTCTGATAGTATTTCTCTTATCAGCAGTTGAAATGCTCGAATCAATGAGTAATAGGGCGTGTCTCTATATTCTTTTTCGCATTTTCCCTGGCCGATATATCCACCCTTTTGCACCACCAGATCCAATAGTTCTTTGATTAATGTTGTTTTACCCATCCCGGCCTTACCCTTAACAATCATCATTTCTACACTGCCAGTGCAGACTCGATTAAAAGATTCAATCAGGGAAACGATATTGGATTGTGAACCGTATAATTTGGATGGGATATGGAATCGTTCGATGTTATCATTCTGGGCTAGTTCGAAAGGCTTAATTGTTTGATATATTTTAAATTGCTCACGGCAGTTTTCCAGATCTTTTTGTAAGCCAAAAGCACTCTGATATCTGTCATCTGAGCTTTTGGAAACGAGTTTTAAAACAATTTGATCGAGAATTACCGGTAAATCGTCATGAATCGTCAAAATACTTGCTGGTTCAACAGCCAGATGACTATGAATTCTCTTTTGTGTTTCTTCCTGGCTGAATGGTGGATGCTTACAAAGCATTTGGTAAAACGTTATGCCAAGGGAATAGAGATCGCTACGTTGATCCACTTTCCAATTGATTCTACCTGTTTGCTCTGGTGCAGTGAACATAAACATATCCTCACCTAATGTCATTGGATTTTTTTCATCGGACTTGCTGGCGGATATTTTATATTGACTAAGACCGGTAAATTTAATGTCACCACTTCGTTCATCGATAAGTATATTTTGTGGACGAATGTCATTGTGAATGAATTGATTTGAATGAAATGCGCCAAGGTGTTGGGTTATTTTAATGGCATAATTAAGAAACTGGAGAATGTTTAAGGACTGATGTACCAAAATTACGGACAGAAACATAGCACCGGTATCTTCAAAAATAAATACCGCTTTGTTTTGATGACTCAAAAAGTCAATGGGTTTTAAGAACAAAGACGGGTCCGGGTACTTACTATTTTTAACTTGTTTTTCAAGCTCCAATAATTGTTCGCTGGAAAACTCTTTTTGATATTGCTTAATGAGAACCGGTTGACTGTTTTGTTCGTTTTGTGCTCGATAAATAATAGACTGTTGGAATTCGTGCACCTTTTCCAGGTGCAAATATCCGGGAAATAATACCATAGCAGACCTTGTCGATTAGCTAGTTGCCGTGAATCATGGTGTTTTTTGGGTACAAGTTTTTGATCAGCGAAAGCAGTTCTCTAATTCAAATGTGATGCCTCTCTTTTAGTACAAAATATAAACCCACTTTTATTGGCTGAATATACTATATTTTCGTTTCTTGTGGCAAATAAATTGCTGTTTTCAATAATATTCAATTTCGGCAGGTTGTATTTTTTTTGTAAATATGTAGAGAGAATCCTGGGATATAACGGTATGGCTCCATGTTGCAATAGCAACTCATGCGAAGAAATTACCAGCATCGTCAGTGACTTTTTGGGAAAAGCGATCTCGGCGTCAAGATTAAGTGAAAAACGGATTTCAATATTTGAAAGGGGTTGGCAGCCAATCCTTTTGCTTATTATTTTTGTCAGTTTTTCCCTGGATAACGGTTGATCAATGGTAATCGAAACAAAATAAATATTAAAAATAGAATCCAAATATTCATCCAGAGTAATAATATCCCGACTGTTAATTTTTACTACCGGATGATTTTTGGAATAAAGGTCATTGAATTGACTATATCGCCAGAAGGATATAACCTTTTGATTTAAATCTGGATTTTGATTGATGGGAACGTACTGAACAATTGAATCTTTTGTTGTTTTATGAGGCCAATGAATAGAATCAGCATCATAATCAATTGGAAGATATGATTGTGAAAGTTTGGGAGATGGTATTGAGCAGGCTGCAAGACAAAACATCACAGCAGACACAAGCAATGATAAATACTGATTTTTCACTCGTTTTTCTTTCGATACCACGTTGTCTCTCCAGATGCATCTCCACTAAATTGGCAGCGAAGTGTGTTAACATCTAGAATAATCAATTTAACTCTGATTCTATGATGTGTTGACGGCATAACAAATGTTCCGCCAATGGATGATGAGTCCCAGGTTATTTCTGATATATTGAATTCCTCTTGATCTTCAAAGTCCCAACCCAGAATTGTAACCTTTCCATTCTCATTTTTGATTGTAAACTCGGCACTTGAGTTTTCCACGATCCATTTCCCAAGAAATTCCTTGTTAAACACTTTTTTTGATGCAAATATTCCTTTATCTGGTGAGATGGAGGTGCATCCCCCCAATGCCCAGAAGCCAATAATCATCATCGAATAAGTGATGAGTTTATTCAGTGTATTGTTTTTTAATAACATTTTACTATGAAGTATGGCTTATTGCTTGATTTTTATTTTATAAACCCAACATTGTAGAGTTGACTAAAAAGTCTTTAAACAAAAGATGTTCTCCAATCCACCGCATTTTTGAATTTCAGTCTTTCTTCTTTTTCTTTTGACTTAAAAGCCATTTAAAGAACTTGGGATTATTATAAGTCTCGGTCCATGAGTCATGATCGGCATCCGGGTAGATTGTCAATAGCGGTTTACACCCAGCGTTCTTTAGACCTTTTATCATATTGATAGAATCCGTAACAGGTACTACATTATCCATAGCACCGTGAAAACACCAAACTGGTAGATTCTTGAATCGTTTCACATCCAACATTACAAAAAAACCACAGATGGGAGCAATAGCGGCAAATCTTTCCGAATACTGATTCCCCATTTCCCAGGTACCTTGCCCCCCCATTGATAAACCGGTTACATATATTCTACTTTTATCAACATTTAATTCGTCAACCAAATGATCGAGTAAACTATTTAATATGTCCGGGCTCCACCGTTCATTGGCAGGGCATTGGGGTGATACTATAATAAAGGGAAACTCCTTTCCTTTTTTTATCAAAAGCGGAATTCCAACCTTTTTTACATGGTTTAGATTAGATCCTCGTTCACCTGATCCGTGAAGAAAAAGCAAAAGCGGAAATCCAGATTTTATAGATTCATCATAATCGGTTGGCAATGAAAGAAGGAATCTACAATCGACATTCTTAGTAATAGTAAAACAAATTTGGGATTTGGATTCTTTCATAGCAGTCTCATTTCAGTTCATCTTTCGTTTATTAGATGATTTTCCATAGATCTGGTAGAAATGTAAAGACGCTTATCGAATATAGTGGTTCAATAATTTGAAAATCGTTTCCGATGTAGATTATTGCTGCTTATGCTCGTGATGGACTTCACCTGCTGGATGACTGTGGAAGTGGCTGTGAAGTGTTGATGATTCGCTGTGGTATGTTATTACACCGTCTTTAAGACTATATATTTTGTTGGTATTTTCTATTAGAAAGTCATATTCATGGGAAACTATAATGTAACTTATATCGAGTTTACCCAAGATCTCTGATAACCGAATTTTGGTTGCAGGATCAAGCCCGGAGGTGGGTTCGTCAAGAAGCAATACTTGTGGTTGCATGGCTAAGATGGTTGCCAATGCCACTAGCTTTTTTTCGCCGCCTGATAATTGATAAGTAATTCTGTTTTCAAATCCGTTAAGGTTTAGATCGGCCAATGTTTGCATGGCTATTTTTCGGGCTTCTTTTGGCTTTTTCCCCAGGTTTAATGGGCCAAATGCAACATCTTCCAATACTGTTGGAAAAAAGAGTTGATCATCGGAATTTTGGAAAAGAAGCCCTATACATTGACGTACAAATAAAAAGTCTTGTTGGTTGATAATGACTTTGTCAAATACATATATTTGCCCCTCAGTCGGCTTCAAAATCCCCATGATAGTATGCAGAAGGGTTGTTTTACCGCTCCCGTTATCCCCAATTAATCCAATTTTATCTCCTTTCTTCAGGGTGAAGTTGAGATTTTTAAAGATATTATCTTTTCCTGGGTACGAAAATGTTAATCCTTTAAGATTGAAAACTATATTATTCTTCCCCATTCCAGTATCCCCAGTCCAATAAGAATTATTATCATACAACCTGAAAACAGCCAGTCTCGCCATGAAGTGGTGAATTCATGAATGGTATGAAATCTGCCGTTAAATCCGCGACATAGCATGGCTTGATAAACTCGGTCCCCTTTGATAGAGGCCCGGACAAACAGCATACCTATAAGGTATGCATACGTTTTATATGTTAAAACGTTGTTTGCAGGTCGGAAACAACGTACTTTAGCAGCCGTTATCAGCTTTTGGTACTCCTGCTCAAATACAAAGAGGTAGCGATAAGTCAAAAAGAGCAGGAAGATTAGCTTTTTGGGAAAAAACAAGTTTTCCATGGAGTAACCCAGTGAGGCGACCGACGACGTGGAAACTAACACAATTAAACCCAGGAGAATTGCATTGGATTTAAGTGTCAGGCGACTTGCCAACAGAATACCAGGTTGTTTAATGTTAATAATACCAAAATCATATAAAGATGGACCATTGGCAGTTATCGGTAAAACGAGCCAACAAAAAAAGATCATTCCATTAACCAAAACAATCCGTTTTGCAACTTGAGAGATCTTAAGATCTGAGATAAAAACCATTAATAGTGAAATTCCAAGAAAAAGAAACAAGGTCAAAAACTGGGATGAGAATGCAATTAAAGATGAATAGCCAACTGAAGAAACAATTTTAAAACGTGGATCTAAGCGATGGAAAAGTGAGTTGCCGGATGCGAATGTTTCGTGGATCATTTCTTTGGTGTTTTATAATTACTTCTTCTGAAATTAATATACGAAGCCAAACCGACCAATCCGATAATGTATCCAATACCACCAAGTATATCAGTTATTGATGGTTTGTCTTCACTGAATTCGGCCATTTTCTTATGGATCGGAGCAAGTTTTCGATCAAGTATCTTTTCCATGGCCAATTCGATTTCAGCTTGGTGATAGCTATCTTGTAACATGACCCCTGGGATATCCTTTTGAGTTCTTTTTAGATTTCCATGAGGTAAGGGATTGTCGTAAGGCGTTTTATTGCTTCCTGGATTGATCTCTTCAATCGGAATGTACCATTCAGTTTTATGCCCATATCCAGCGTCCAATACAATTTTCAAAGCAGTTTTTTGGGGGATTTTGAATGAGAATTCCCCTTTAACATTCGTTTTCCCAGAGAGCAGATGGTTTCCTTTGTCATCGTAAACAGAAATTTCGCCGTTTTTTACTATTCGACCACCGCTGAGTTTACTTTGTGTATGAACGGTTTCCCCTTCAATCCAGGCAAATACCGTAGCTTTATGGGCAAAAACCGGTTTTACATTAATGATAAAAGATGCAGCTAATATCAATAAAATAAATGTGTGTTTATTGGTTATATCCAATTTTCTAATTCTTTTCATCATAATATACTAATTGCACTTTAGTTTTTTGAGTTTAAACCATGGTAGAGCAATAAAGGCTGTACTTTTTTTAGAAAACCGATACAAAAAGCTGTAATAACACCTTCGATGATCATGACCGGTAAGTGAGCCAGGATCACAACATAAGCTATTTCTAAAAATGCTTCTCCTGCATGCATGAGGGCAAAAGCCATGAGCAAAGTGGCCAGAAAAACAGAAAAAAAGCCGCATATAAATGCTGCAACTATTGCAATCTTGGTATTTTTTTGAATTATACTCTTAAATATCAGATAGCAAATAACTGCCGGTAACGCCATAATGATTGTATTTACACCCAGCGTTGTCAACCCGCCGAATTGAAAAAAGACTGCTTGCAGGGTTAGGGCAATTAAGATCACTGGAAATGCCCCCCAACCTAGAATAATCCCTATTAATCCGTTCAGGATCAAATGTACACTGGTAACGGTCAACGGGACATGTACCAAAGTCGCCACAAAAAAAGATGCCGACAACACTCCAGCTTGTGGGATTTTGTCATAATCCAGACTTCTCAAGCCAATGGCAGTTCCAATGGCTGCAAGTGCCGCTCCTATTACTAAAGGCTCACCCGATAATATCCCTTCCGAAATGTGCATAAATCCTCAGCACTTATATCGATTTGTTTTAAAGGCTAATCTACATTTTTTGCCAATCATGTATTTTTACCCAAATGACGGCGCCTAATTCAACTTCCTTTTCAACACCTTGGTACTTAAATTTGTATTCAGCTGTATTTAGTGCGGCAAACCCCCACCAACCAGAACGGGGAAAAGCGTATGTAAAAAGACCATTTTGGTCTGCTTTTATTGTTTGAGTAATCATCAAATCCGTTGGAGCGACAGATTTTTTATCCTGATTGTAGTATTCAACTTCAATTGCCGCCTTAGGGACAACGTTTCCATTTAGTTTGACAATACCCTGAAAAACATTTCCCGTATAAAGCCCAAAGGGTTTTGATAAAGGTACAATCTCTGTTTCTAATCCTATCTCTTTGTCCCAATCAGAGTCATCACCAAAAGCTGCTACTACGGTTTTGGTATAATGCATAATAAAACAATCTTCCATTGGTTCCCAGTATGGTTCAGGTTGCATAACAAAAACATGTGTTCCTGGACGTTGTAGTTTATAATCCATTTTCCATGCAACATTTTGCATAACAGATGTTTGTTGCAGATGCTTACGCAGATCAATTTTTTTCCCTGATTGATGGACTTGAAATAAATGTGGTTTTTGCATAGGCATTCCAATATTTTCAAAAGGATGCGAAAAAGAAAGAATTAAAGATATGGTTTTGTCCTCCTTTTGCATAACCATGGAATCGGACGGAATCAACATTCCAAAATGCGCCGTTACTGGCTGCCAAACAATACATATAGCTATTATAATCAATAAAATAAATTTGCTTTTTAACATCTTCAAATTCTCCTTTGTTAACGTGTTACTAAAATAAAAAACATAACACGAAGAATATAAAAAAATGTAAAATGTATGTCAATATAAATACCCTCATCTTGTTGAACAGGTCCAGATTATTGTTAAAATATTGTTTTTATTTGATAATAAAACTTGCTATTAACAACCAATTTTCAAATGGCTGTATCGAATATAAATCCATCCTGAAATCAAGCATTGATCAATTATGAATCTATAGAATTTAAACATCAAAACAAGATGAACTTGTGCAAAATATGAAATCTGCGATTTTTCTACATTGACGGTTGGTGTATGGTTGTATTAACGGTTTAAGTACGGTTTCACCAAAAATCATCACTGTTTTTTCCAGTATTCGTTACATATTACCATTGTAAAATATTGAAATTACTGAATAAAATTCTACAAAATTGATTCAACAGAAGGGAGTTTATGACAAAAATCATACGTTTTGGTGTTTCTATTGATGAACGTTTACTTAAACGTTTTGATAATTTGATTAAAAATAAAGGCTATGTAAATCGCTCTGAAGCCGTTCGTGATCTAATTCGTAACGTCCTGGTGAATGAGCAATGGGAAAAAGGTGATGAAGAGACGATTGGGACAGTGACATTGGTATATGATCATCATACTCGTGAATTATCTGATAAACTGACTGAGCATCAACATGCCTACCACCACAATATCATTTCAGCCATGCATGTCCACTTGGATGCCCATCATTGCTTGGAAGTTCTAGCCGTGAAAGGAAAACCAGAGACAATAAAACGGTTATCGGATGAGTTGATCGGAACCAAAGGGGTCAAACATGGTAAGCTTGTAACGACCACAGCTGGAAAAGATGTTGAATAGATGAAACAAGTCACGATTTTTAATAGACCTTGATAAACCGGTACTGATTGATTTCATGGTCCAAACCCATTTCCAAGAAAAAAAGAGATTTTTTAAGTCCATAGGGATTATCGGGCTGATTACCACTATTAGTCGAAGTTTGGGACTGATTAGAGAAATGGTGATTGCTTCCTTTTTAGGAACCAGTTTCTACAGCGACGCGTTTACTTTGGCATTTACACTGCCAAATCTTTTTAGACGACTAACAGCTGAAGGAGTGATGGCTAATGTTTTTATTCCATTGTTTGGTGAAATTAAAAAAAAGGAAGGTGAAAAAAAAGCGTTAATTTTTGCTCAGAGCTTTTTTTGGATTTTGTGTTTTTTTCTGACGGTAATTACTTGTATTTTTGTTATTTTTTCACCCTGGATCGTTAAATATGTTCTTGCTGTCGGATTTACCGATGAACCTTTGCGTTTAACGGTATTTCTTACCCGGTTTATGTTTTCCTATATCATTTTGATATCGCTGACTGCCATTTGTCAGGGAATACTGAATGCATTTTCAATATTCTGGGTGTCCTCATTGACGCCGGTTTTATTGAATATTAGTGTTATTACATTCTCCCTAATACTGTCTCCCCGGCTTAATAATCCAACATATGGTTTTGCAATTGGTGTTTTAATAGGTGGCTTCATTCAATTGTTTTTTCACGTGCCTTTTTTAAAAAGACTGGGATTCAGATTCTTCATTGCTATTCGGCTTAGTGATCCGTATTTAAGAAAAGCAGTTGTCTTACTTTTACCAACGATTTTTGGTGCTGGAATCTATCAGATCAATGTCATTATCAGCAATCTAATCGCCTCAACATTGAACGAAGGGGCAATTTCTTCTTTAAAATTTAGTAATCGACTTTTGGAACTGGTACTGGGGATATTGGTTGTGTCAATAACAACGGTTGTTCTTCCTCGGTTTTCCCATCTTTTTTTAGAAGGCAGAATCAACGAAGTTAAAAATAACCTGGAGGAGACTTTCAGGCTAATCGCTTTTATCACTCTTCCAGCGACCGTTGGTGTATTAGTAGCATCCGAAGACATTGTCACACTTCTTTTTGCCAGAGGGGAGTTTGATAACAACTCGGTAATATTAACAAGCGGTGCATTACGATATCACATAATCGGATTACTTTTTATTTCCTGGAACAGAATCTTATTAACCTGCTACCAAGCAAAAAAACATATAAAAAGAACTGTTCATATTGCGGGTGTTGTTTTATTAGTCAATTTGATTGGAGCTTTATGGTTTTCGCAAAAGATGGATCATTTGGGAATTGCGCTTGCTTCGACAATCAGTCAGATTATTCAAACCGCGTTATTGGTATTTTTCTTGCGTGAACTATCGATTGAAAGATTTTTGACCATCATTTTGAACAAAAACATCCTGAAAAACATTATTATTAGTTTGATATTGCTGGCAAGTCTGTGGCATTTTAAACAACTGATTTATCTTTTCAATTTTTCCAATTTATTGAACGTTATCTTACTGATTACTACCGGTATCTTAAGCATGTTAATTCTTTCTGTTTTGTTTAAAATCCAAGAATTGTATGAATTTATGACACTGTTGTTCGGCAGAAAAGACAGCCGAACAAATGACAAGGTATGACTTCCTGGTGTCGATAAAAACGTTATGGGTATTCACACTTTCTCAAAAGCGACGGTTCAACAATGATTAAACTAGAACAATTTATAAAAAACAAAGCCATCCGTGAATGGGTTGTAGCCATTTTTTTTGTGCTGATTGTAGTTGTAATTTTTCGAACCTGGTTATATGCGTCATACAGAGTTCCAACCGGTTCTATGATTCATACAATAGAGATTGGTGATTACTTGCTTGTCAATAGCCATGCCTATGGATTTGTAGTTCCTTTTACAAAATACAAGCTGTTTACTTCCAAAGTTTCTCGAAATGATGTTGTTGTATTTCCCTATCCGGAAAATCCGGAAATTGATTTTATAAAACGAGTTATAGCCGTTGGCGGTGACGAAATACAGATTATCGGCGAAACTGTATTCATTAACGGAAAACAGGAAGAGGGAGAATATATTTATTATGATGATAGCCGTCTAACACCACCAGAAAGAATACGAACATTTGTTCCGGAGGGAAAACTCTGGGTAATGGGAGATAATCGAAGAAACTCTAAAGACAGTCGATATTGGGGCTTTGTGGATGAAAGCACGGTTAAAGGGAAAGGAGCAGTTATTTTTTGGTCACATGATCCGAACAAAAGCATTTTTGGAGGTTATCGTTTTGAACGAATTTTTCGAAAATTACAGTAATCATCTATATTTTCAATTTGATGGTCTTAAATTAATGTGCCAAAAGAATTTACGGTGATTGGGTAAAAATTATTTTAATTTTATAGGTATCACCAACTAATAGTGACAGTTAAGAGGTTAAACAAGTTGTTTATGAGGGCTCATTTTATTTAATTTTTATCAATCACCATCAATCGACCAATAGCTTATATATACTATGTTTATCAGAAGGTAATGAAAAAACGACTAAGCTTCATTGTAAATAACTACTATATCTTGGCAATATCTGTTTCGCTGATGATCTCTTCAGTCGTTGCATGTAATTTATATGCGCAAGATGTCAACTATATTGATGCCAATGATGCGTATGTTGATGCGATTGGCGACCAGCCTGGCCAGCAAGCAGTAAATGCTGGAACCAGGGCGATGGTTGATAGATCTGGATTTAAAGATCAATTCAATACCGGTATATTGAATTATGGATTGAATGATAATCTATACTACCAATTCTCAGGAGAAAGCATTTTTATTGATGGAAATCCTCTCGGATCATCAATGACCAACTTAACCTGGATTCATTTGAATTCATTGGACTTTAAGTTGCTTCCATCTTGGGCCTATGGTGCTGAATTGTTATATTTTGGAGCAACTTCCAACTCCATGTTTTCCGGTGATGAAGATGTAATCGGATCTTCGATCGATATGAACTTGTTTCTGGCGAGTTTTAGTTTGAGGACGTTTTTTATCAATCCTTTCAAAGAGTTTCTGCAACCCTATTTGGGATTAGGTCTTGGATTGGTTTTCGGTGATTTCGATACAAATAAGCTGGGTGGTGGAAAACACTATACAACCTTTAATGGTGCATTAAGTTACCAAATAGTAGGTGTTCAGTTACAGGTTGCCGAGCGAGGTGGTATTATGGCGGAGGTTAAAAACATGCGCGCATACGCTTCGACTTCAAACGATCCATTTGACAAAGGAGATGGCGAAACAGTGAAACTTACTTTGGATGGTGTTATTATCGGCTTCACCTTTTATTACAGAATATAAACTGACATTGTTTTATTGCATAGCCTGTTATAAAAGTAAAAGAAGTGTTTTAGATCCAGGTTGAGTTTTTCTTCTATCTTATCTAAAAAAAATGTTGAGGCATACCGGATCCCTTTCCAAGTTTCAATTCATTCAAAATAATGCTATTCACATATTGTTTGGCCAGTTTAACAGCCGCTTCTACGTTTTTCCCCAATGCCATGTTAGCAACAATAGCTGACGAAAAAGCACAACCTGTGCCATGAGTGTTGCGATTATCGATTCGATCCGCTTCCATCCAAAAATTACCGGATCTTCCTAGAAAGAAGTCATTTGCGTTGTTTTCTGTGTGTCCGCCTTTAATAATCACATTGTTTGCGCCTTGATCCAGAAGCTTTTGAGCTGCTGCTTCAATATCTCCTGTTGAGCGGATACTATTTCCTGACAAGATCTCTGCTTCCGACAAATTTGGTGTTATTACAGTGGTTAACGGAATCAGTTCAGTTTTCATCATTGTTTGTCCATTTTCCGATAACAACAAATGACCACTGGAAGAGAAAATCACCGGATCTAAAACGATGATATGTGGTTTAAACTGCTGTATCGCTTTAATAACCACTTCGACGATTTTTTCATTACCTAGCATACCGATTTTTATACTGTTTATCTTAAAATCCTCAAATAACCGAACCAATTGACTGTAAACAACTTCTGACGAAACTTGTTTGATCGCATAAACCTGTTGTGAGTTTTGAACCGTTATCGCTGTCAATGCGCTGAAACCATAAACTTTGTGGGCATGAAATGCTTTAATGTCTGCCAGGCATCCGGCGCCACCGGATGGATCAAAACCAGCAATTGACAAAGCTGTTTTTGTACTCAATGAAATACCTCCTTTTAAACCATGTCCAGTTAAATTTGTTAATTTCATTAATGATTGTTGTCTTAACGTTTCAACACCAGTTCATCAATGTATAACCCTTTTTTATTTGTGATATTATTATAGTAAAAAGGTTTCATTTCAACTATCCAGTTAAATGAATCTATAAACAAATATCAATATGTATAATTCTTGCAGAGAACTCAAAAAACTTAGTGTTATTAATAATGTTGCCATACTGTATAATCCTGCCAATAAAAACAATAAGTTGAAACGTTGACTTTTAGGCTAGATTATACTAAATATGCAAGTCAAAAAATGCAGTGTCTGTTATTTTCGTCGATTTTTCCTCAATACCGGCATTAATTTTGGGGAAAATCCGACCTTATTGTCGTGCAGTGGTTAAAAATGGAAAGAGGTATATTTTGCATATTTAATCATATCGACTTAATTTGCTAAAAATACTCTTATGATAAATGCCTTCAAAGAACGCGACACATCTAAATCCATTTACTCCTTAAGCTTCCTAATCATCATTTTTCTGTCTCTGTTTTGCAGTTTTACTCAATTATCATTCGGTGATGAGCCCCAACACCTTCGGCAAAGCATTCGTGCTTTGGGCATGGGCAATTCTTTTACGGCAGCAGTTAACGATGAGAGTGCACTTTTTTATAATCCAGCGGGATTGAAGTCGTTACAGCAACATATCTTTGAAATTGCCACTGTCGATTTAACAATGAGCCAGAACTATTTCGATCTGGCCGAAGAAGATACTGACGATCAAGCTGCATTTATTGGGGAGTTGATCGGAAAGAAATTATATGCAGAAGTAAATAGCGAAGTGTTTAGTATTTCAGGGCCGGGATGGGGATATGCTGTATTCGGTGGCGCATTAGCTGACATTACGATACACAATCCAACGGTTCCGTTTTTGGATATTACTGCTTATGTTCAGAAGGGAGTGATTTGTGGATTAGCCTTTGATTTTTTAGATGAAACACTTGATATTGGATTCAATGTTAAGCTGATAGAAAGAAATGGTATTCAAAAAGTTATTTATATTTCAGATTATTTAGATGAAGACTTTGAAGATAACCTCAGGGATGAAATGAAAACTGAATCTTCGTATTCCCCTGACATTGGTTTTATATATCACTTGAACCGCTTTTATAATTTACAAACCAAACTGGGTTTTGTTGTCAGGAATATTGGCAGTATGGAATTTGGGAGTTCAGGAGAATTGCCGATGACCATGGATATCGGAATTGCCACAGAATCAGAACTGGCTGGTTTCGATATCATCATGGCAGTGGATTATGTTGATCTGACTTCAGAAACGACTGAAGAAACAAGTTATCAGAGAAATCTGAAAATGGGTATGGAAATTGGCGCTTTTAAGCGAAGTAACGGTCATCATGCATTATCTGTCAGATTCGGAAGTAATGGTCCCTATTTCACATATGGACTTACTCTGAATCCACCTTTTTTGCCTTTAAAACTAGACTATGCCAGTTGGTCGCAAGAAGTCGGCACTGTTGCTGGTGATGTAGAAGATAAACGACATTCGGTCCAAATAGCCATCAATTTTTAAAAAATCTGAAGGAAAAATGATGAAATCAATTTATGCTGGTATGCTGCTGATTTTGGGACTGATCTTATTATCAAACTGCACTCACCAGGCTCGAAAAACACATCTGGCTTTTGAAAACGAGAGTGCTACATATGAAGAACTTAGCGCAGCGATAGAAGGTTTAAAACGCATTGGTTATAAGGGAGCAACCCATGAGCAATATAGAATTTTGAAAGCTCTCAGGCATATGTCAAAATACATGAAAGACATTGGAAAGAGAGAAATGGCAGTCAGAGCCTTGGTTTTTCTGGCGGCTTTTAATGATAATTCGGGCATTGAAGACAGTTGTTATTCAAGATTAACTTCAATTCTCGAAGATGACGAAGATTTGGCTTTAAGACTTGCCGTTATCGATGCTCAAAAGAATATCGTTATTGCAAAATCTGGATACACCATTCAGAACAGATCTTTGTTCTCAGATGATGTACAGTTTGAATTTATATATCCAGAAATAAAGTCCCGAAAAAAGGCGTTGACATTTTTAATGGATCATTTTGAAGATCTTCCCGAATACCTGCAATACAAAACAATCAATGCATTTCGGGACATTTTAACAAATCCGGTAACTTGTTTGGTAAAATCCGAACAGGGGTGTGAGGAAAGTGATGCTGATGATCAGGTAAAATGGAAAAGAGATCTTTGGGAAAGAGTCGATGAATGGTTACAGATACCGGATGTATTACCGATTGTTAAGCTAGCATTAATTCGATTAGGAGAAGAAATACCTGATGTCAAAGATCAAGATACCCAGGAAACCTGGTTACAATCCTGGGGAAAATCCGAAGAAATTGAAGATGAGGTTAAAGTCTTTGTTGTTGCTGCTTTGAACAAAATCAGGGGAGAATATTCGGTTTTTAACACTCAGCTTGATGATAAAACACCGGATTCAACCGGTGTAAAAGCTGAGAATTCTGCTCAAAAGCCTTATCTACCAAAAATAAAGTACCAATACTTGGAAAGCGTCAGTAATAACGTTTTTTGGTACAATAACGCCAATAAAATTCTTGAACTTCAGCTGTTTTTAGAAAAAGGGACTTTAATTTCTACGAATAAAAAAGACAATAAATTGATTCCATCGGATTGGATGTTCTCCAGCGTGAATGATACGTCGGAAAAAACGCTTGAACTAAAGGAAATCGTATTTCCAATAATAATTAAAGCCCTTCAAAACGGGTATACATTGTCTGAACCGGATGATCTGGCAATGGGACTCCAGGAAATGGTTGAATCCGGCAATGAGGATTTTCCATGGCTCTTGGACAGAATATTGGAAATTTGTGCAAATGCATATCCAACGCTTTATCAGGAAGAAGCTGATATTGAACCGGTTCTGGAAGCGTTGGAAACGGGATTTTTAAATGCATTAAATGTCCATGCCGAGAGACTTTATCTTAATGCCATGCTAAGTGGTTTACCGTATTATCAAGAACAAATCGAGGCAAAAGTATGTCCATTGCAGATCCAATTTGATATTTTAACTCGCCATCTAGCCAAAACAAAAGCAACTGAGTTTTCTGGAATGAGTGAAACATCACCGGAAGAAAAGCGAAATGGTCTGAGCCGTTTACCGGGCAATATTCAACCCATAACAGCATTCTGTGGTGAACAGTTATCCGCTGATGACATCACGAACCAATGAGACAAACGTTTTTCAGGTTTATATTCTGAAATGACTAACATTTCAATATACTAATAATAATGACTGTTAAAGATTTGGTGACAACCATGAAAAATAATAAAGACATAAAAACAACAGATTCTATTCGGATACTATTTCATGTTATTGGTTTCATTGCTTTATTAATAGCCAGTCCTATCTTTTTTGGGTGCTCGGAAGGTCAGGAAGATAGTAGTTGTTTAACTAGACTGGATAATAATGAATTTCAATCAGTAGCCGATGATTCATCGTGCTCCAATTATGAGCGAGGGAGTGCAGAATTAGGTTTGGCTGGCTTCTTATTTGCAGCATTTATGAAAGAGGATGCGGACAGTGACTTTCCTGGTGTTCTTGGATTAACTTCCAGTGGTTGCTCTACTACCGGTAGTGATGCTCTTGGTAGCCAGAGTTATAATTCAATTTATCAAAAACACTATCTGAATGCACAGTATTTCACTCGTACATTACCTTCTGCATCAGCACGTACGGCTGCTGAAACAGAGATTTCTCTTTTTGCCACTCTTGGCGAGATTATTGTACAAACATATTGTCAAATGGATGCCAATCTAGACGGTGAAATTACCGATGCAGAAAATGAAAGTTTTAGTAAGATTGATCTGTCAGGAGAAGTTGGGTCAAGCGAACTTGTTCCTTTAAACATTTATCAAATAATCGATTCCACCGGTGATGCCTGGTTATACAATCAAGACGCCTCGCCTGACAATTGTAAAGCAGATCCATACTTTGAGGGTGTTTGGAATAACACTTCATCGTCGTGCTCAATTGTCGCTTTGATAAGCGACAGTGCCAATTGGACCTCGCTTTCGGTCATTGTAAAAGTTGAAGATTTACAACAATTGTTCGTTGATGGAACCTTGGAAAGTGATGTAACCGAACCTTTGGATTTTCTGAGTTTGTATACTAACAGAACAAATCTGTTAAGACAGGATTTGGCATCATTAGGTGTGGAAGAAGATCACGATTTTTATGAAAACATCAGTGAAACAGTAGATGAAATGGACAATGGTGGGACGTGCAATAATGAATCAGTACAGGTTTTGGATCTTTTTACAACCATCATAACAAATGCCCCTCATTATGCCTTTGATGAAACTTCGGATTTATCTGGCGGATCACTACAGAATTATAATACAATCAGCATTGATGAATTAAGCCAGATCGACTCAACAGAGACAAGTGCAAATATAATACAAGATTGTCGAGACGACCTTTCATCTGATGTGTGTGACAATCTTAGTGCCAGATTGATTTACTCTATAGATGCCTCAAATGATAGCGGTTTTTACAAAAATGCAAAAACAGGTATCAGAACCACCTTAAGAAATCTTGGTGTTTTAACATTGGAAAACCCGGATAGCACTGACGACAGTACCAGTCCAACATTGTCACCTGTCACGGCAGGTGATGAAAATATTGCTTTAAAAGAGCTGCTTTGTTTAGAATAGCCAATCTAAAGACACTGTTCTTCTAAGGGATTGTAAAAAAATAAGTTCACATTCTGTTTTCAAAAGTCTCGAAAACAATGGACATTTTGTAAACAGAATGTGAACTTATTTTTTAGGCCCCTGAGATTAACCTTTTTTATGATTAATGAATTTCTTCCAAAAGTTGATTTGATTTCATTAAGTCAAAATTTTACTTAATATAGTAACGCCAGCATTGTAATAGTATTGTCAGTGTGTTAACAATAAAAATCACAAAACCATGGATGGTAGTAATTCTTAAGAAAAAGTTTGTGAATTTTCAAACGAATGAGGTTAAATGTTTTTTTCTTTATCAAAAATAGTAACATTTTTAATTGATCCACTTTTTATTATCCTGGTCATCTGTTTTTTTGTAATATTCAAAGTAAAAAGACAACGATTATTCGCTTTGTGTGTATTTGTTGTTCTATATCTGATCTCAACACCCTTTATCAGTCACAAACTGTTGTATACCTTGGAACATCTCAAGGGTCCATCACAGCTGAAAACAAAATATGATGCCATTGTTGTACTAAGTGGAATGGTTAATCTCGATACAAGTTCGGAAAACAAAATTGAGTTTTCCGGTGCTGTTGATCGAATACTAAATGGGATTGACTTAATAAAAAAAGAAAAAGCCGATTATTTAATACTATCCGGTGGGGATGGTGGTTTGTTTTCAAAGGGGCGTTCGGAAGCCAGACTTTTAGAACAATTTGCTCTCGGATTGGACGTCGATCACAATAAAATCATCGTTGATGCTGATTCCAGAAACACTTATGAAAATGCTGTGGAATCTGAAGCATTGATCAAAAAACATCAATTCAATAACATTCTCCTGCTAACATCCGCCTTTCACATGTTTAGATCTCAAGGATGTTTTAGAAAGGTGGGTTTGACAGTAGATATTTATCCTGTTGATTATGAAGCGACCAATCAGATAGCTGATTTCCGCAGTTTTTTACCGTCATCGGATGCACTTTCACGAACCAATAAGTTTATACATGAGCTTGTTGGGATTGTCGCTTATGGCATTTCAGGAAAAGCCTCTTATTTTTAAGGCTTTCCAGCATCAAATTCATCCCATAACGACTGTTTCTTTCTTGTACTTTCTTTGGATGATTTTTTCTCGGTCGGTTTTTTATCTTTTGAACTCGCTTTTGGCTCTTCAAGAGAAATAGAATCCAGCGGAGCTGACGTTAGGGTTTCTTCCAACATATCCGGTATGGATGAATCTACGGAACTGCCACTAATTCCGGATATTTCGCTTTCCATAGCAGATGACTTGATAGTTGAACGTCTTTTATTCCCCAGTCCGTTTTCAAAACCCTGAATGCTGATACTGGTGATATCCGTTTCGCGGGCTTGGGCTCCGAATAGAAGTTCATCACTGGTTTGTCTATTTGTAATAACCAAATATTCTTCCTCATCAGACAGATCTGTTGGTTTTAATTCTGTAATGATCTGATGTTGATAGGTGCCGCTTGCTTTATCCATCAAAGATGAACTAACCAGAATCTCTTCCTTACCGGCACATGCGCACAAGTATTCAGCGATACTTACGGCTTTTCCAACCAGCGTGTAACTTAATGATGCAGTTCCTATCGTTCCGGCAACACCTACTGCTGAATGCAAACCGATTCCATAACTGAGTTGTTTTCGATTCAATACCTTGTTTTCATGATTAATTGTGTGCCACTGCTGGCTAATCTTTAATGAGGTGCGTATTGAATTATCAATACCATTGATACCTTCAAATAAGACATATACTTTGTCCCCAAGAATCTTGATCACTTGACCACCATATTCCTGGATGATTTTGTCAAAAGGTTCCAGAAAACGATTAACCGATTCAGTGACTGAATCCAATGTATCGTCTTCTATGGTTGCCTGGATTCCTGGAATTCTTGCACATAAACAGGTGATTTCAGTTTTTCTCAAGGCAGCTTCAGCCGCTGAGCTGGAAGCATCTAGACTTTTGAACACCGAACTCATTTTAGATTGTTGCCTTTCTACAAAATATTCCTGAAGGCTTCCTGCCATTCGATTGAAAGCTCTGTATAAGAATCCGATATCACTATTATCTTTTGATTTTAATGAGTACTCAAAATTCCGTTGAACAATTTGATTAAATCCCGTAATCAGTTGTTTGTTAACTTTTGAGAAAGGCAAATGTATCAATAGGGAAAACACGATAACAAATAGCAACAGTATACAGCCAATCAGCAGGAGATTTAGTCTCGTTTGATTCAGGATACTTTCATAATTGTATATTATCTGAGTAACAGCCACACGTGATTCTTCACCTTTTTTCATAATGGTAATATTTCTTAAAAAATGAAGAACTGGAATGGTTTTTTTATCGAATTCATAGTTTAGTTTTTCGACAGTTGTTTCAGACTCATTGTTAGCTTCAATTCTTTTTAAAAGACTCTGATGGACTTTTTTGTTTAAAAGATTATTATTGCTGGAGGCATAGTAAAATCCGCTCGGGTACATAATCACTGAAATTTGTAGAAATCCACCTTCTTGTTTATTAGCTACAGTTATTGATTCGTCTAATGCTTTAATGACACGTGTTTGATTTCTATTGATCAATCCAGATAAGGCCAACTCAGAAACAATGATAGAAGTTGTATTTGCCATTTCTTTTATTTCATTGATTCTTGACTTGGCCAGATCCTGTAAAAAAAAGTAATTTAAGACTGCAATAACACCTACAATGGTCAATCCAGATGTAAGGATTATTTTATATACGAGCTTAAAATTGGAAAATATGAAGATTGTTTTTTGAGAATTTGCTCGTTTGATCATATTATTTATTCCTCGAAAAAGCAGATTTTTTGGCTTTATTAAAATGATATTATTGGATAAGTCGGCTATGCTTCCTGCTCAGTTATAATGACTCGCAACATTTCATCAACTGATGTTACTCCTTGAATAACTTTTTGTCCGCAATCAAATCTGAGACCTTTCATACCTGACTTCATTGCAGTTTGTTTGATAATTGTTGCGTCAATGGTTTTATTTACTTTTCGACGTATGGCATCATCCATCAGTAATAATTCGAAAATCCCGACTCTACCTTGATAACCTGTATTTAAGCACTGACTACAACCTTTTCCCCGCCATAGTTTGCCTGAATAATCATCTTTTTCTACAATTCCATTTAAATCCAAGGCTTTCAATTCGCTCCAGCTAACAGCATATGATTCTTTACAGTGGGGACAGATCTTACGAACCAGTCTCTGAGCTAAAACTGCTGTAACTGTACTGCTGACTAAATATGGTTCGATTCCCATATCGATCATCCGTATGATGGTGGATGCAGCATCGTTTGTATGGAGTGTACTTAATACGAGGTGTCCTGTTAACGACGATTGAATGGCAATCTGGGCTGTTTCAGTATCCCTCATTTCGCCAATCATAATGATATCAGGATCTTGACGGAGCATGGCCCGTAATCCTTTGGAAAATGTCACACCAATTTTTTCATTAACCTGCATTTGGCCATAACTACCAATACGGTATTCTACTGGATCTTCGATAGTGACGACGTTTTTTTCTTGGGCATTGATTCGATTAAGAGCGGAATATAGAGTGGTTGTTTTTCCAGATCCGGTTGGCCCGGTGACCAGAACAATCCCATGGGGTTGGTGAACAAGACTTTCCATTTGAGCAGCCATTTGAGGCGTCATGCCCAAATCCTTTAAAGGTATGATTCCCTGGCTTTGATTTAATAGCCTGAGAACAGCTTGCTCGCCATGAACTGTGGGTATAATGGAAACCCGAATGTCGATTTTTTTCCCGGCCAGAAGAATCATCGTTCTACCGTCCTGAGGTTGATTCTTTGTTGAAATATCCAACCCCGACATTACTTTGACACGATTTAGAAGTGGAATATGACCTTGCCTTGGAACCTTTGTTATTTGATGCAAAACACCGTCAATCCGATTTCGAACCACAGTATCCTTTGGACCTGGATCAATATGGATATCTGAACTATCATCTCTGACCGATTGGAAAATGATAGAATTCATCAGCTTTTTTATTGGTTCTTCATCTTCAACATCCAGCAAATCCTCTGTTTCCTCTCCAGAAAAATGGCTCAGATATTCCAAATCAGCGTCATCAACTAGCACTTCGGCCGCTTCTTCAGCCGAACTGGCATTTCTGTCATATCCTTGATTAATGGTTTCTAAAATGACGTCTTCTGTGGCTAAAACAAGCGAAAAATGCTCATGTTCGAGAGCTCTGGCTGCTTCTTCATATGCTGTGTTTGGCCAAGGATACAAGACAGCAAATGTCAGTTGATCTTCAGTAAACCGATGCGGGAAAAACAGAAATTTTTTAGCAAATCGAATAGGGATGGTTCGAGTAAATTTTTCATGCAGTTCTGAAGGAAGAGGATCAATCTTATCAACAAATTCCATTTTAATGATCTCTCCTGTTGTTTTCTGATAATCCTGGTCCTTTAAGATTCCGGTCTTTAATAACTGTTCCCTAAAAGACAGCTTCTTCGCATCTGCCTGAGTCCATTGATCGACTAGTTGTTCTTTTGATGCAAGATTTAATTCTGCTAATTTATCTATCAGCGTTTGATTGATTATTGATGGATCGTTCATTGATTGAATTGGACATAATATTAAAGATTTATCATAGTGGGTTGTGCCTTATAGTACAACAAGTTTACTAACGTTTTCGAGAACGATAGGTTTTCCTTTTTTGTCGCCTCATTTTTTTTCTTAATTCCTTTTTACTGATCTTATCTCTCTGAAACTCAATTAGTTTGTGAAGAGTGGTGATGTTTCGTTCGTTCAGTTGCTCCAGGAACTTATTTAGGAAATAATTAGTAGCTAAAACATCCGGCATAGCACGATGTCGATTTTCCATTTGATAATCAAAATATAAAGATAATCCACTGATACCTCTTGCTTTTACATCGGGCAACAATTTTCTTGCGATTCGATACGTACATATATCAGTTTGTGACTTTAATTCATTCACTTTTAATCGCCTTGTCTCTGCATTGATAAACGAAAAATCAAATAACGAATTATGTGCAACAAAAATTCCGTGATCAACAAAATCAACGTAATCCGGTAAAACAGTTTCAATAGTAGGTGCGTTTTTGACTATTTCATTGGTTATTTTGGTTAATCGATTGATTTGTTTTGAAATATTCTTATGAGGATTAACCAATGTTTCAAATTCACCCAGTATTTCTCCATTTCGAACCTTTATTGCCGCGATTTCAATGATTCTATCTTTACCACGAATCGATCCTGTGGTTTCAATATCAGTGATAACAAAGGTAACGTCCTTAATTGGCTTGTCTGCGATCAAATCCTCTAATGGAGTACATTTCCATTTTAAATCGGGACATGAGACAAATCTCTTGTCGGAGTTTAATAATCTGCTAAGCTCTTTAGTATCTTGTTGAGAAGAAATACCAACTGCTCTTCTTATCTGTGATTCTGAAATAGTTCCTTCTACCCTGGAAAGAAGCTGGAAGACGGTTTCAATCAAAACTAAACCATTTATTTAATATTAATCCGTTTTCTGGCACCTATCTTTTTTTTACAGCGCGGTTATCAATATTGAACCGTAAAAATTCTGTCAATCAAAATCTGATGAAATTGATATTTGAATGATTTTTTAGGTTGAAATTAATCTACCTGACAGTAAGATACGTATAACGGTTTGAGAGGTCATGCAAAATATATGAAACACTTGAGTGATTTCAGTTCTTGAGATTAAAACAGATGCATTGCAAGAATTTAAGAATTTATAGCTTATGCTCTGCTCTGATATACTACATAAGATAAATGCGAAATCATTACAGTCGGATGTAAGCATAGACCTTTTAGGGGATTTGCTTCAGCCCCATACTAAAAAAAACTCTCTTTTATAAACTGTATTCTATTTTTATCATCTCGCATAGTCGATTTAAACCTTGGATCTGATCTGAATAGTACCAAATCAGATCTTTCCAAAACGCATCAAAAAGATTATACAAAATAGATGAACTGATTCTTTTATTTTCATACTGACTTTTCAGACAAATAGCATCTTAAAATGAATATTCCTTTGATAATTGCGGGTCTGGCTTTTTGGGGAGTAAACCTTTTTGCCTTCTATACTTTCTATCAAGTTAACAGCTATAAAATATTTATTACTATCCTGCTCGTAAGCATTCTTGCTGTTATTTGCGATTTACTTTTGCCTAAAACAGTCGAAAAAAAGTTTCCTTGGAAACAAATAGGCATTTTGTTGCTTCCTCTTCTCGCTACCATTCCGGGTTATTTCTGGTCTGATGGTGTTTATAATTATAATTTTCGGTATGAATTTGTTTCCAATCTCATTCTGATTATTTGGGTGGCTTATCTTTATCGAAGTGCGAATGAAGAGAAAGACTTATCTCCATTCCTCATCTTGATTGGATGCACTATCATTTATGCAGGAGGGTTAGCGATTCTTGAAAGAATCGGCTTTCATCCCTTGGCTTGGAATAGCCTGCCAGTTGCCAGGGTGAAGTCCACATTCGGCAATATTAACTATTTTGCCGGTTTTTTGGTTGTGATTTTACCATTGTTTTTAGTTTTTTCGTTTCCTGATTTTTTGACTAAAAAACCATCTAAAAATCAATCCGAAGCTATATTTTCCTATAGCAACGAGTTTTATTTATGTGTGTTTATTCTTGGATTTATAAGCCTTTTAATTACCCAAACAAGAGCAGCTTGGGTTGGTGGATTGGGAGGATTGGGGATTGTCATTGTCCTTTTTGCCATTATTTTTACAACTCCAATATGGCGTAAAAGAGTATTCATCTTGCTATTTATATTGGCAATAATTGGACTTATTGGGATTGCATTAATAGTGGCATTTCCAGATCTGTTTCCGAGATTTGCATCTCTTTTTACCCTAAGAGGTTGGGCCGGTAGATATGTTTCATGGCAGGCAGCGATTAATTCTATCAAGGCATCACCGCTAATTGGTTATGGATTGGGTTCATCCTATGCACTCTACTTCAAATTTGCTGATCCTGAAGCCAGACTTTTTTGGGAAGAACATAGTTACAATCATGTCCATTCTGAAATACTAGAGTATCTCCAGG
>JBFFHJ010000063.1:0-44907 GCA_041556995.1 bacterium
GGTATTCCCCTTTTTATCAACCACTGTCCAGTGGTCTGGTTCAGTACTGGTATTGGGAACATATTGACTCCAGCTTTCCTGCTCACTTTTAAAAAGGGTTCGACTACCGCTGATGTCGACCAATCGACCATTTGGCCCAACATAAGTGTCCTGTCCATCATAGTTAATGCCGCTGCCATAATTCATGCGTGAAATGCGTGGTAACCCGGACAATCGCCATCCAACCCCCAACATTCCGTTGCCGGAATTGGAGTTATATACCACCCCAAGATCGGGCTGCACCCCATTAATTCCAGCCGGAATGTTAATGGGAATATAATGGCCATACGATCCATCCGAATTAACACCGGCCTCCACGCTGCCAAAAACTAAAACCAAAAAAGCACACACGCATCCCATGCTTTTAACTAAACAACGACTAACCCTATGTCTCTCACCAGACATGACATTTCCCCTTTTTGTTTGTTTTTTATTGTTTTGAATGACACAATGTTGAAGTTTCTTAGAAGCCCCTTTTCATATTGAAATTGAGTTTCTAAACATAAATGTGTGTTATTACTATTAAACAACAGATGTTTTGACTACTTAGCTTAGGTCTACTAGAAAATAAATATCGAACCGAACCTAGGGCTGCTCTTTAACTATAAATATATTTGTCTTTAAATAACAATAATTTACCCAAAAACGTCTGATAAAAAACTGAAGGAACTAAAAGTATCAAAAACATACAAAATGCACACTCTAGGACCGGCCATACTTCCCCAATTTTACCTCAACATTCATATTATCGAATTGGAAATGCTTAGAATTACTTTTTTGCTATCAAAAAGTGAACTTTAAGCATAAATTGAGGGTTTCTTGTATTTATGCCTCCGTTTTACTGTTCATCACGTTGGTCTTACCCAACTACGATGACTAAAAAGGTGAAATTTAACGGAGAATCGTGTCAAGGATAGCACGTAATTCCAGATCGGTGATAGCTGCATTCAGTAGATTTTTTTTAGCAAAAATAAAATGTGCATAGCTATCTCTTAATAGCATGCACCCAGCAGCAGTTAAACTATTATCATAACTAACCCCATTCACAACACATTTAGCAGTTGGGCTATAAATATAAAAAGTACTATTGAATTTTTCGAAATCAATAGTACTTTGCATAGTTGAAGAAACTTCAACTACCGTCGTGAATCGAGTCGACAAATAGTTGTCGATTAGGGTTTGACTATCTGCACTTAAAGAGAACGCGGACGTACTCCAAAGCGCAGTAAGTCCAAAAACAACAATTTGAATTAAATTTTTCATAATATTCTCCATAATTGAATTTTGGATCATGAGAAAGGAAGGAGATCAAATCTGCCTTTGATTCAACTCTCCTCGTGATCCCTCAGTTTTAAAAGTTTCTAGTCGGATCATTCTGATCTCTGACTTTCAATTTTTGATCCTCATGGGTCGGCTAAAATTAGTCCACATTCGGTTTGCAAAATGTCCAGTGTTTTTAGGATTTCTGAAAACAGATTATATGAAAATTTTTTTTTTCGATCCCTAGGGCTTGTAACATGGGTGTAAACAAAGCTGCGAAAACCTCGACGAAGTTTTTTAAAATCGGCTTTTAATACTCACTGTGCTTGTTGGACAAAATAACACGATAAACAAGATCAAATATCCAGTTGACTTTGTTATTCCATCCGATTTCCAAAAAGATTTGATGGTTGAAATACCAATAGAATCTTCAAAAACAATCTATCTGTTTTCGATAAACTATATTTTATCATGTAAGTTCCAGAATTGATTGTTGTTTTGCAAACTTGGAAGAGAAAAGAATTACACAACAGATTGGTAACTGTCAAGTGGGAGATTTGGATTAATCTTCTTTAATTATAGTTAATTAGCTTAAGATATGGATTTGAAACAACAAGATCTTTTGGATATAATTCACCTATCGCTTTGGCGGTGCTGCTTCCTGGACAATTGCGCCGTCGTTTTCACTTAAGATGAGAATTGAAAAGTGTTCTACTTGATTGAGTTCATCGGTATTTAAAGATACGTAATCGAATCTGCCTCTCGGATCCGTATAGCCGTCTTTATAAAAACGGATGTTTCCGTCCTGGAATTTGGCATATACCTTTATATATACAGTTGATAACGGTAGGAATGTTTTCTTTTGTTCAACCTTTAACTGGCCATAGTTTTCAATGACTTGAATATTTAATGAGTTTGCAAAGTAGGGTTGAGATTTTTTTATTCCAGCGGCTTCTATTTCAATTAATACATTATTGCTTTGAAACGCTGTTGGTAAATCAAAGATCTGCTCGGTTCTTCCAGTGTCCAATTGGATGGTTTGGGCCAGGTTGGGTGTTATGGTGGAGAAATTGCCTGAAATTTCTTTAACAAACGGATTCATGGAAAATAAAAGTTCTATATCCATCAGATAATAGTTTACTTGAATTTCAGAAATATGTTGATAATTCAGAGCAATGGCACGGGTTTCGATTTTAAAATCAAATGACGCCTCAGTTGCGGCAAGCTTCGTATGAATCTCCGTGTGATCTTTTTCGTCGATAAGAACGGCAGTTTCCTCCTTTATATCTCCAACCAGCTCAAGCAAATTTTCAGCTGCGGAGGCAAAAATTTTATGCCAGCGATCAACAGGATAATCTGCATAGGTTTTGGCCAGGTTCAAAGCAGTCTGAAAATCCTTTTTATGGTAGGCCAAATACAGGTTAAAATAATCATATTGTATTCGCGTATCCAGGTTATTCGGATTGACCTGTTCAAAAAAGGCAAGGGCTTCTTTTATACGATCCTGAAGTAAAAGATAATAGGTGACTGACATCTTATCATCATCATTCAATGTTTCCCGAAAAGAGAGTACTCTCATCAGTCTATGATACTGGCTGCAAAGCTGATCATTTAAGATCACCCGCTTTTTGCCGAATTGATGGACTCGCGGATTTACCAGTGGACTATATTCCAGATGTTGATATGTTTTGCGTATCACTGCATCAACATTTAACAGCTCACTTTGAAGATATTCTCCTGTTTGCTGAACAAATGAATTACAATGCTTCAGGTATTCACGTATATTTATCACATCCTTGTGCTTTATAGAATAGGACCACAAAGTATGGTTATAGACATGTTGATGATGCAGCTTTTGAATGACTTTTTTATAGAATTTTATGTTGCTCATTCTCCAGGCAATACGTTCGAGATCCACCCGGTGAATATTGTTTTTATCAATATAATTCAATACATCATTTTCGCTACCATATTGCGAGATATACGCCCAGGTGGTTGTATCAATTTTGCTGAGCGTTTTAACCACTTTAAATTCAAAAGGGCTTGCATAAGCAATCAGATTTCCATTGCTGGATACATGAACCGGATAATGATGAAACAGACCTGTTCGGGGAAAATAGAAGAAATACTCAAGGGTTTGGGTATTATAAGCATCCAGGTCGATATGGACACTATTTGTATAAAAACTACTTAAGACCGGAATGGCACCCTGGGGGATTTCTGTCAGGATATCCAGTTTTTGAGGGGCTGATGTTGGGTTGGTAATGACCACCTGACAGCCATAAACAACATGATCTAAAAACTCTTCGGTGACATATTTATCAAATTGTCGATTATCTTCATAACGATATCGGTCGTCATGACGAAAAAAGTTTTGGCTTACAAGAATCGGTATGGACTGATCGAATTCCCTGGATGCCATGATTTCACGATGAAAAACAACCAGATCACATTTTATCCTGCATTCCATCCGTCGGTCTTCAAACTTAAAATCATGTGCTTCTATTTGAAAGGGAAAGTCCAAAACCGAAAGAGCAAACATCATTTCCGTGAAATTTTGTGAAGCTTCGGCCACATGTTTTGAAAGGAACCCGGATTTCCCATCATATTCGGCATAATCCCGCCAAAATGGGTTTATGGTGATCAATTCACCATTTTGTATGACGTTAGAGAGTTTATAATAATTGTTTTCAGCAAATTCCTCGGTCTGGTCCAACTGTTGATAAAACCGGCGAGTTTGTTCTCGTCTTTCATGGTCAACGTTTTCGTCCAGGTAATCTCCATCATCAGCGTAAGCTTCCTTATCAGACAACTCGACTGATTCATCTTCAAGCTCGTATTCTTCGTCAGGCTCAAATTCGCCCATACTATCAGCAGTTTGCACAGCGCTCATCAGGGGGGACATTTTGCTTTTTTTTCGAACCGCCTTTTTCATTTGTGCCATAGCAGGAGCAGCTTCAGTCGGTAATATGGCCTTTGGTTGACTTACTCGTTGTTTAGCGTCTCGAAATCCATAATCGCCATCCACATCAAGATCATTGGTTTTTAATGCGGTTTTAAACAGATGATGAAAACGTTCCATATCCGGTGGTAATAAATTGAGTAGGTCGCTAATATGCCTGTGGGTCGGGTCGCCTTCACCTTTTATTCTTTGTGACAAAAGAATTCTTTCTACAATATTCAATTGGCCATATGCCCATGGTTTAAGATAATTCAGTAAAATCTTTTCATAATCATTTTTATCTCCTTGATCTAATAGAAAATAATCCAGAAAGGTTTTGTCTTTTTTATTCTGGAGATAAGGTAGAATAGTTTTAAAAAACTCCGGGTCTTTTTTAAATATGAAAAAATTAAGTTCATGACAGGCGTATTTTGAATATTTTTCCTTTTTTTCTTTAGGAGATAGTTGAGGCCATTTTATAATAAAATCAAATTCTCCCAGTGTAGCGTCACCACTGATCGTCATGTACATCTGGTATACTTTATCCAGTGTATCATAAATTGCAAAATCGGATGTTGAAATATCGTTGATGATAAAAGGTTCTTCTGTTTTAGTAAGGATACTAATCTGATTCTGCTCGGTAAAATGAGCATCCGGCTGAAGACCGGGATCTAAGGAAAGATCTCGAATAACAGGAAACACATTATTCGGCTTAAAGGTGGAAAAGGTTCTATAAACCGTGTTATTCGAATCGACGGCAATCACATGGATCTGCGTCTTATCCTTAAGCAAGTCTTTCTTTATGGTGATAATCCCTTTTTCGTCCGGGATGAGGTTAACCGAAAAACAGGTACTTGTATTTAGAAAATCCAGATTACTGAAGAAACTATAATCAAGCCCTTGTTTTGGTGGAGATACAGGAGCAACACCTTCCGGTGCAGCTTTTCTGAGTTCATCATCTCCCCTCCAGGCTTCTCCCTTTTTCGCCTCATGTATTTCAGTATCGGTTTTCCGCATGGCCCATGGGTTTAAAAGCAATTCCGGCTTTTTCAACATATTACCCGGAAATTTTGTGGCATATTTCCTATCGAGGATATATCGATATTCATCGCCGATGTCTCTTCCGGATATGTAGTTGGATTTATTCTCAAATATCGGTATGTTTTTCGGGACTCGGAACACTGTTTTATTCAGGTTATCAAATATGGAGTAAGCGGGTAGATAGCGTGTAGCAGCTATATGAACCCGGGTTGTTTTGGACACGTTCTTTAATTGAATTTGGACGTTGTCAGCCACCTGAATAGCAGTGTTAATCTGAAGGGGGAAACGATTATCCAATTGCAGATGTCTGTGCGAGTTCATGGCATATCCTTCCGCACAACAAAGATCACCTTCTTTGCTCTTCCCGGCAATATGGACTGCGATAGTATGTGGAACATCTTTGAGAACCAATTCATAGTCCCCGGCAGCAAGTTTTATTTTAATAAAACCGTCTTCAAAGAATATTTCATCAAACAGATCCTTATAATAACAACTGCCGCGCAATTCCAAAATACCAAGCTCTATCCGATTGGGAGTTTTCTCTGTGCCCATATAAGGGACACAGACGGTTTCGCCTTCAGTTGCATGAATGACGTCGGGATAACTGTGTTGATCCTTTTTCAGATAAAATGTATTTTCTCTACCGGAAGTCGTCCGAGTTCTGATCCAGTTTATGTCAACAAGCCGACCCAGAAAAATCCGCCCATTCGTATCGGTTTGAAGGGAGGTGTGAATGGTATTTGTAAAAAACTTATGTTTCAGAACCAGACTGATTGGATAATCCGGCATGGGTTCTCCGGTTTTTCCAAGCACATCCAGGAAGTATTCTCCTCCGATAACAGATAGATGAACCTCTTCCACCCGCTCGCTTTTATCTATTTCATTTAAGCGAAATGTGTTGCTGAACGACAACTCCCGGTCTTCATTTTTAGTTACATTTCGAACACGCGCTTTCAAGGTAAAAGTGATTTGAGAGAGTCGATCCGGCACTTGAAATTCATATAACGATTCTTTTTCCTCAAACAATAAAAAATCCGGTACTTCTTTTCTGCTGGAAATACCATCATGGTCAATGGAGATAATCTCAAGGCGCGGGTTTTCAAGAATTTTTAAGGTGACAGGAATATTGTTTACAGCCAATGAAGGACGGATGATCACCTTGGCGGTTTCATATTTGAGAAGGGATTCTCTATCAACATAAATACCTGCGGTTAAAATGTAATCTTCAGCCGTATGATAAAAGGACTCCAGGCAGGCGAAATTGTTATGTTTTATAATGATCGATTGTTCCTGAGGATACGTACTGAATGGAACAGCAATGGTTCCATCTTTGCCGGATTTATATTCATGACCGGCGATCCAAACACTTGCCTTATCCAGCTTATTATTTTTTTCATCAAAAATGGTAAATACATGCCCGGCAATGCCTATCCGTTCGTGGTAACGCAGGCTTCCTTTACGAACAAGTGCCCGGCTACTTTTACCATTCCCAATAAATTCGACTATATAGATACCACGACGATTTAATTCCGGAAAATGGAAATTCTGGATAACACTAAGCAAGGCATTTTTTTTATATGTTTCTACCCGTTCAACATTGGCCACCAAACCATCTAAATTGATATTGGTACTTATTTCTTTCCCTTTCTGACGGTAATAATTTTCCGTATTAATCTCATATATTTTAATAATCAGGGTTTCAATATTTTTTACTCTCAGGGTTAACTTTACCTCTTCGTTGGCTTCATAATATTTTTTATTTGTCGGGAGAAAATCAAGATCAATACGTTCTTTTAAAAGCTGGTATTTTGCCGGCGGAAGCATGGAATACCATTCCTCCATATCACCTTTCTGGTTGATAATTTTTGTTTCCGCGTAACACTCCTTTAGATAATCATCTTGAATATAGTCCAGGAACTTCTTATAACCGATTCCCTCTGTAAAAAAATGTTGAAGAAAATCACGGACCAGATTTTCATCGTTGTTAACCGGCTCAAACAATGTTTCGCTTTGAAAATTCTCAAAAAGATCCGCCCAGTAGTTTCGGAGATTATCACTATGAATATAAGTAGCATTCATATAAGGTGTGTTCCTGGGCAGTTTTAAATAGCTTTCAAACCGTTTGCGATCATAAACGCCGTGTTTCTGATCATGTTTTAAACGGTGGTACAGGACATGCGCTTTCAATGAATTATAGGCTGGAGCCAGTTTTGAAACAAAATCCCATAAACGCTTCAGATAAACTTCCCGTTCGTTTGAATCTCTTTGCCATTCCACATCTGCCCCAGGCTGAAGGCGTTTCAGATAAACGCTAATGAATTGGTTATTATCCAGAAGCGACGGCATTTTCTTTTTGCATTCATTGAGTTGAGAGAATGTTAGATTATTATGGATGGTAAATGAGCCAAAACCTTCGCTTATTTCATACTTTAAGTCAGAGATGATATAGGACACCAAATCATTTATATCAGGGCGGTAGAGTCTTTTTAACAAATGCCGCAGGACATTCGGTTTAAGATTTTTTCCCAGAAGTTCTCCTAGAATGACCTCTTCAAAACCATCGGACGTTTTTGGGTTTCTTCGGAAGGCTTCTTGTGCCAGTTTCTTAAATTGAATACTATCCGGACAAAATCGTGTGGGAAGTTCAGGCTTTTCATCCTGGATCTCTCGTTGGTGGTCAAAATATATATTGAGCTGTTGCCTTATATATTCAAGTGACTCCTCCTTATGGCTGGAATATTCAAGTAGTTTTTTTCTATGTTCGATTTCAATGACTTCCGTAGTTCTTCCATGACGATCTATCCATGCATCCAACACTTCTTCAGCTTTTTCATACCGGCTGCAATTAAGATAATGAAGGCAATGATAATAATAGTAATCCTCTGTTCCGGGGATTAACTGTTTTAATGGAATCGTTCGATCTTCGGCTAATGCGAAATCTTCGATAAAACCAATGGCTCCTTTTGGGTTGGAATTTGATGCCGTCATGGGTTTCCCTCTCTAAAAGACAGGATATTTTTAAATGAAGTGATATTAGTGTGTTGACAAAGAGCTATATTCTTGTCCCATATATGTAAATCTGTATATCCGTAATCGGTGTGGCGATCATCACTTCCAATTTGCTGAAAGAAGAGATTACACAATGAAAAAGACTAATGTAATCAAATAAAATCGGCAAGCCCAATCATATTTACTTATATTTGCAGGGCTACCGCACGAAAAGAAATGTCATTCAAAGGGGAGCGGTAGCGACACGAAGAATATCCCTGGCTTCAAGGAAATTCAATAATGAATCGTCAAGGTTTTTATGCAAAAATTTCTATGATGTTACGTGATGTCATTTACTTTAAATCTTGAGAGATCCTTCGTTACCGAATTCGCGCAGCACATAGTGAAGAGCTCCTCCGGATAGCAATTGGTGGGACATTTCTGTTGATTGCCTTCCGTATCTATTCACTCCCATTTACAATGATTTGAGTTTTGTGTTATCTTCAACAGGATATCTCTTATCTTTGTTTTATTTACTTTGAGTGACTTTATGTAAGAAGAGATTTCTCCATGATTCCAAAACTGTGAATATCCATCCAGCAGAGTTGGAGATTTACTAAATTTTAACTAATACAATAACTAAAGAGGAAAAATGGGATTCAAAAGCTTTAAAGATAAAATATCGAAATTGGCAAAAGACGGAGCTCAAAAAGCGAGTGAAACAGTCTCCAAAGTAGGTGATGCGGCAGCAGAGGGTGCAAAAAAAGCCACCGAAGTGGCTTCTGAGGGCATGAAAAAAGCCAGTGATGCGGCTTCAGAAGGAGCAAAAAAAGCGAGTGAAGTTGCTTCAGAAGGAGCAAAAAAAGCGAGTGAAGTGGCTTCTGAGGGAGTCAAAAAAGCGAGTGAAGTGGCTTCTGAGGGAGTCAAAAAAGTCAGCGAGGTTGCCTCAGAAAATACTCAAAAACTAGGAAGTGCTTTAAAAAAAGACAACGGCGATTAACCAAATGAAAATCGAAATGGAGGAATTATATTAGCAATCCGATATTCACTACGCTATGTGGTTGAAAGATAGCAAATCCAGTTTGATCAATCAAAAGAGCAATTTGTGCAATAAACTTTAGGTTACAACACCTGTACTTACAATTTTATTTGAAAGTGTCGGTGTACGCTATATCTTCAATGGGTAATCGGTGTATCCAACCAGACTGATTCAGCCTTTTATTTTAACGGCCTGCAAGGAAAATCCAGACACCGATTCCCGATTCCCAGATCTGAGGAAATGACCAAAGTAAAACTTGGGCATTAAGTATGGACATCGGCTGTCAGTTTGTTTTCGATTAAATCCAGGGCTTTCTTTCTAATGTTAGGCTGAGGGGCCAGTAGTTTTTTGAGAGCATACTCTTGTTTTTTATCACCTTTTCTTACATACAATCTCATGCAAAGACGGAAAATAGACTGAATTCGTTTTTCCAATAACGTGGGTGAGATTCCCTGTTTGTTGATGTCTTGTTTGAGAAATTTTACTTCAGCCAAAGATAGTGATTGAGCGACTTTCTTAATATTCCGCGCAAACTGTTTTGATTCACTTGTTATTAAGTAAAAATCCGCCATATTCAATACTTCTTCCAGCTTCTTGATTTTAGCCATCACTCGTTTATCCGACTCTTTTACAATTGACTGAATTTCATGGATCAGTGCGGGAAGGATGTTTAGATGGGGGAGTTTAGTTATATTTGAGCTACTGAAGTTTTTGGGTCTTTCCAATTGTTTATGGAAGAACTTGTTTGCTGTCGCCGGTTCAAAAAACAACCAGAATTTGCCTTCCTTATTCACCAGACCGACAATGGGTTCTTCCACAAATAAATAAATTTCCTTCTTTTGAAGAAAGAACTGTTCAAATTTCTCCCAGGCTTGTTCAAAAACATGAGGCTTTAATATATCACTGCTGTTACGTTCATCCAAGATGAACCACCAGGGATTCTTGGTCATATCAACCTTATAACTCTTTCCTTCGCCCATCACACGACTGAATTTAGAGGCGATTTGAGTTGTTTGGCTAATAAACGCACGATTAAAAATCAAACTTTGAGTTTCCAAACTCGCTTTACATGTAGGTTCTGTTTCCATATTTGTTTTTTGTACGGCGTTTCATAATTACCTGGTGATCTGTCAGATTAACAATCTGATCAGTTTTACTCTATTGTAGCACATTTCGATGTTTTTGCAGGCACAAATAATCATTTTACAGTTTACTAATTCCCATTTTTATAAAAAATCAGGTGTTAAATTCAATACATTAAAATCTACTGTTTGTCATTGTGTTATAGAAGGTTCGGGGGAACTCTGACGGATATTATTCAGAAACACCGGATGTCGCTTTGACTCCATTGAGATTCTTCAGGTTGTCCAAGGATCCCATGTGCATGACATATGGATCATGCTTTATGCTGAATAGTTACGAGTAATCTACAAATCTGTAAAACAACTGACGCTGTCGATCACTAAAAGACTACAAAATATGGGGAAAGAAGGCCTGGTAAAAAAGCCTGTCGATTATTATGAGAGGTAATTTAACCATCGAGTCATGGGGGGATTACAGGGTCTGACAGATGCCGTCAGACCTTGTAATTATTTTGGCATTATTTCAAACCGCTTATACTTTTTTCATTGAACGGAAAAGATAATTCTGTTTTAAAAATTTATACCAATCCTTGATCCTGCATGGCATTGACGACTTTTAAAAAGCCGGCAATGTTGGCTCCGGCCACATAATTACCGGGTTTCCCATAAGATTCGGCGGCTTCGATACAAACCGAGTGAATGCTTTTCATAATGGTTTTAAGACGGCTATCAACCTCTTCCCTGGTCCAGCTTAATCGCATACTGTTTTGACTCATTTCAAGACCAGAAACGGCGACACCACCAGCATTTGCCGCTTTTCCCGGACCATAAAGTATTTTACTGTTTAAATAAACCTCAATAGCATCGGGCGTGGACGGCATATTAGCTCCTTCAGCAACCAGAGAGATGCCGTTGCTAGTCAGATTTTTGGCGTCTTTGGCATTGATTTCATTCTCAGTGGCACTTGGGAAGGCGCAATCAGCTTTATGATTCCATAGCGGGTTGTAGCCGAGAGACAGATCAACCGGTGTATAAACTGCCCCTGGATATTTATCGACATATTCGGAAATTCTTCTGCGTTTCACATTTTTCAGGTCCATGACATATGCAAGTTTGGTGGAATCAATCCCCTCTTCATCATAAATATAACCGGATGAATCAGAAAGAGTTATTGGTTTGGCTCCCAGTTCAAGTAGTTTTTCCACAGTGTATTGGGCAACATTTCCTGAGCCGGAAACCAGACAGATTTTTCCATCCAGGTTGTCGTTTTTGGTAGCCAACATTTCACTTGCAAAATAAACACAACCGTATCCCGTTGCTTCTGGTCGAATAAGACTCCCTCCCCAGCCAATGCTTTTACCGGTAAAAACGCCGGTAAATTCGTTACGCAATTTTTTGTACATACCGAACAAATAACCGATTTCACGTCCACCAACACCGATATCACCAGCCGGAACATCCGTATCAGGGCCTAGATGTCGGAATAGCTCCGCCATAAAACTCTGGCAGAATCGCATCACTTCATTATCGGATTTTCCTTTTGGATCAAAATCCGATCCCCCTTTTCCACCTCCCATGGGCAAAGTTGTAAGCGCATTTTTAAATACCTGCTCAAAAGCCAGGAATTTAAGTATACTGAGATTGACCGAAGGATGAAAGCGAAGGCCACCTTTGTAAGGACCAATGGCGCTGCTCATTTCAATCCTAAACCCTCTATTCACCTGAACTTGTCCGGAATCATCCATCCAGGGAACACGAAAATGGATGAGTCGTTCCGGTTCTGTAATTCTTTCTATAATGCCTGCATTAATATATTCCGGGTTGCGATCAAGAACCGGTTTCACCGACTCCAGCACTTCCTGCACAGCCTGGTGAAATTCTTTTTGATCGGGATCTCGATCTTTTATATATTTCATTGTATCTAACATAACAAATCTCCTTTTGTTTTATTAAATTAAGTAAAATCTCTTCGAATTGAAGAGAAACCCCTGGAGCAACAGGATCATCATTGATTACTGGTGCCAGGGAAGAAAAAAAACTATGGTTTCAACATTACACATCTGGATGTTCTCCCATCTATTTTCAATGTCATCGGCTTTTCCAGAACAACATGTCGTATAAAATCGGTTTCAGAAATTGCGGGCAGGTTGTCGACCCAATCCCAGTCAAAAAAGTCACTCGATCCTTTGGATTCTCCCTGGTTAATCTCATCCAACATGACATAATGAATACCCAGCGAAGTGATATTGTGAAAAAAGTGAGATCCCTGCGACGGATCTGCGCTTAAATTTTTGTTTCTAAGCTCGACAATGGCACCCACATTCGAAATCTGACGCCACTTTACGGGAATTCCCAGCCATCTGTCCGATCCCCCCCATCTTCCGGGACCTGCAAGGAGGAAGGGACGTTCTTCCCGTTCTAAAACTGCATTTATTCGTTCTATCTCATCGGCAATCTGTCGAGTTGCGTCTTTTTTAAAACTGTTTGGTTTGATATAGACAATATCTGTCATTTTTTTGTTGATTCCGTTTCCAAGGGCTTGCGATGAAAAGCAAAACGCCCTTTCTAAATCTTCTTTGGTTATTTCGATATTATGATGTTCTTCTTCAAAAAACATAGGGCGAATTTGAAGAATATAGAGATCAACTTTTTGTTTTGTTTCCGGTTGAATATTAGCGGCAAACTCGATTTCGACCGGACACCCGAGCCCCTTTTGCCCTAATTCCAGTATATCCGATAAAATTTCAGGAATTCTGTAAAGATTGTATTTTAGTATTCTGGCAAACGTTAATAATTTTGGGCCATTCATATCCCAGGTATCTCTTATCCGATTCTCTTCGGGGACGTAGGTGCTGGCAAGCAATTTCACCGGGTCTTCTTTTACAGCGTCGTTAACATTCCTTTTTTCAAGATTCGAATGGTTGTGAAAATCCAAATCCACAGGATAATTATGGGTCTTTAATGCATAAAACGAAGTCTGAGCATTTTTTAGCATGTCCCCAACTATTGAAAACTCGGGAATTTTATTGGGATATTTTGGAGAAAAGCGGATGCATTTTTCTCCATCCACAACTGTTTTTCCCAAGCCAAGCGCCATATGGACGATTCCATCCTCGGCTTTTATTTTGTCAAAAGGATAATAATTGTATGATTGAGCTATTCCGGAAACGGTTGGATAGTAATAATCTCCATGCTGCTCTCCGGTTACCTGTTGAATGATTACCGCCATGGACTCTTTACCGTGCTGATTTGAAGTGCTTTTGGAAAAAGCACGAGGACCTTCAAAATAGGTTGACGCATAAACCAGTTTAATGGCTTTAACAAGCTGTTCCAGTCGTTTTGACAGTACCGGATGATTATTCGGGATTTTATAGGTTCGATAAAGTCCGGCATATGGTTGGTAACGTGCGTCTTCCATCTGGCTGGAAGATCTCACGGCCAAAGGGTAGGTAACCTGTTTTAAGTACGTGTATAGGTTTCTGAGCAAAAATTCCGGCAATCTGGTATTGATAAATCTTTCCGTGACCTTCTCATCACTTATTTTTTGTCTCAAAATAGCACGCAGATTGTTCTGGTTTACAAAAGAATCAAAAACATCATTGCAGATCACTAGTGTTTTAGGGACCTTGATAGAGATATTCGAGTACTTTTTTTGCAGATCCTCATGTTGCCTAAACAGATCGGAGATAAAAGCCAGTCCTCTGGCTTTACCACCCAAAGTACCGTTCCCGATTTTTACAAATCTTCTGATATCCGCATCAAAATGGTGTTTGTTATATTGTGAAACAACACCCTTTTGCCTGTATTTACGCAGGGCGTGAATATTAAAGATTAAAAATTCACGCAGACTATCGATGTTTTCAAAATCGGAAAAATTAATGGAACGAAACTTCACAGCAAGGGATATCTCCGAGCGAGCCATTATCCAACGAGAAAAATGGTGTTGCTTAGCATGAAAAACAATCGATTCATTCGGCACTGTTTTTAGTTTATCCTCCAACGCCATAAAATTTGACGCCCGATCCACTTCCATACCATTGGACATTCGAAAAATAAAATCTCCAAACCCCAGGTACTCCATAAAATATGCATGTACTCTTTTAAGCAAGTTTGGAGAGTCTTTGTCCAGAAATGTGAAACTATTCTTCTCTGCTTTATCTTTATTGGTGCTTTCACTACTCATCAACAACATGGGAATTCCCGGAATTTCTGCCTGAATTTTGGAAAGCAGCCTGATACCGGCATCGGCGGTTATTTTTCCCTCTCTTGGAATACGAGTGTCGGACACCAAACAAAAGAGATAGGATTGGTACTTATGGCAGAGTTCCAATCCCTCTTCATAATTCTTTGCCAGAAGTATTTTCGGCCGTTGTCGCAATGTGAGCGCCCTCTGCTTTTCTGTCAGGCCCACCTCGATCAATGCGTGTGTTTGGTTGATGATCTCTTTATAGAAGATAGGCAGAAGATAAGAATAGTAATCGGGAGAGTCCTCCACAAAAATAAGTACTCGAACATTGGCTCGCCTGGTATCTTGTTCAACATTCTTGTGATCCTCGACGTTTTTAATAATAGCAAGAAGAAGATCAGGATTACCAAACCACCTGAAAATTCCATCGACACCATCCGGATGGTTTTTTTTCAAAAGTGTATTTATCTCTCTTGTGTCTTGAGATAATAGAATAACCGGAATTTTCGGTTTTATTCTTTTAATTTCTACCGCCAGAGAGGATGCCTCAATTCCATCCAGATGGGGAACAATGAGAATCAAGTCGAAGTTTTTCTCTTTCAGCAAAGAAAGCGCGCCATCAACGGATGACACTCCGTTGACGCGCGGAGGGTTTTCGAGTCTTAAATCTTTGTATTTACTATATATTTGAGATGTTAGAATCCCCCCTTCTTCCAGATTAAAAATATTATAAAGACTGGATATGAGTAAAATATCCCGAATTTTATAGGACGTTAATTCCGGTAGAATTTCCGAATTTGTATAAAACTCGCTCTCGAATGTTATTTTTTTCGGAATCATCATTGTCCTTTTTAACGCGTAAATATACCTGTTCCCGTTCTATGCTGTTAAAAGCATTGAGGGGACTTTATCTTAAGCAAACCGATCGGATGTTGCGTGTCATCAAACCTCGAATCACGCCAGATGATCTCGGATGCCCAGAATGCTGAAATGAAAAAGGGACCAAGTCACCTAGTATCCCAAAATGATTTGGATGATTGATCCGGATAGAAATAGAATTACGGCTTGTTAGGACTGGAATTCAACGTTGGAAAAAGATCGCTTCCGCTGCAAAAAGAAAAACTTGATGTGAACTGCGGTGAAAATGAGTTAATCACCAGTAATTATTAGGAGATACATAAATCTCCATTCCCTATTTGTCGCGGTTTCGGAAAAACGCTGAACCGGCAAGCATGTAATTTCGCCTCAGTATTGAGTTTAACACGGGATTTATGGATTTTTATTAAAAATATCCACAGAACTTCATTCGTTGGTTCATTGTGTGAAACTCTTAATTCTTGGTTCCCTATGCAAAACCTGCGTATTATAATACATTGAATTGGCTAAAGAAGTCTGTACGAGAAATTTACACATTTTCTACCTATACATAATAGGCACTTTACCCAAACCTATTTCACACTTGAGTTTTTCTGAAAGGATTAAGACCCTACAGCATATTCCAGACAATATGGATATGATAATTTTACTAGATTGAAGCTTCTTTATTATTAATATAGTAGAATAACTTTTGTTCAATTCGGTTTTATTCATCCTGTTAACATCGAGTTACTAATGCCTATAATTGCCCATCCTTTACCTATTATTTATGTTAGTTATTTTAAAAAGATTGATTCCCATCATTATTCCAAATCAAAGAATTGGGGATAATAATGAATGTTAAAATTGGGGACAGTCGGATAAAGCTCTATGATAAATTCTTATATTTCAATGGCCTACAAAGTAAGATATTGAAACAAACAAAACTGAATTTACTATTTATTATGAATATCACACATATAATGCCTATTGCCTACCAGTATTACATCAATAAAATAGATCCTATTAATAGCTTTCGGTTTTTCCATTTATGGGGTCCCATGCGAAGTGTCTTATTCACAATGTATAATCAGTTTCAATTGCTTCTCTAACCCAACCGTTAAAACGCCCAAATATAAGACGGTTCCATTTACCAATATATATCAAAAACATTGATATTATTATTTTAATCTACCACGTCTTCACGTTTTTTCTTTATGTCACCTGAAAATAAAATTGTTGATCAGCTTATTAACAAGCTTAAGGTAGCCCAAGCGGAAATTGTCCATTTGAAGCGGGAGCAACACATCAAATCCGCCATCGAAAAAGAAAAATCAAAAATTGAGCACTCTTTAAGAGAAAGAATTAAAGAACTGAATTGCCTGTACAGTGCAGCAGAGTTGATTGAGGAACACGAAAACGATATCGATGCGACGATGCAAGGAATCGCCGATTTACTCCCTATTTCCTGGCAGTATCCTGAAATCACGACCGGTCGAGTTATTATAAAAGATGTGCAATACAGCGCTCCGAACTTCAAAACATCGCCGTGGAAACAATCTGCAAATATATTTGAATCCGATGAAAAAATCGGTTTGGTTGAAGTTTTTTATTTGGAAGAAATGCCAGAAATTGATGAGGGGCCTTTTCTTAAGGAGGAAAGGTTGCTGATCAACGCTATAGCCATTCGCATTGGAAGTGCGATGGAACGTATCAGCGCAGTACGGCAATTGGAGGTTGAGCGTAAATCACTTCAAAATGCAAACATTACATTAAGAGAGATCCTCACAAAAGTAAAAGAGGAGCAAAATGAGATCGGGAAGGTCATTCAATCTAATGTAGACAAATCCATAATGCCGATTTTACATGAATTGCAATCCGAAGCAAACCCGACACAACAGAAATATATTGAGTTGATTCAAGAGGGTCTTGAAGATATCACTTCACCGTTCATTAGTAAGCTGACCGGACAGTTTATGGAATTGACAACATCGGAAATACAAATATGCAATATGATCAAGAACGGACTGGCAACCAAAGAAATAGCAAAGTTGCGACATATCTCACATGCAACCGTAAACAGGCACAGAGAAAACATCAGGAAAAAATTGGGGATTAAAAACAAAAAAGTAAATCTACCGACCTTTTTACAAACGCATATGAGTGGATAGAAAAACCAAGGGGGCAGAATTTGTTTAAATGAGGAAATCCGGACAAAAAAAACCTCCCAGGGGAGGCTTTTATATCAGTCAGGCTTTGTTATTTTATTGAAGTAACGTTAGTTGCAGCGGGTCCCTTTGCGCCTTGTTCTACTTCAAAAGTAACTCGCTCACCTTCTTGCAAAGATTTGAAACCGTTACTGTTAATAGCTGAATGATGAACAAATACATCGTCACCATCTTCACGCTCAATAAAACCAAAACCTTTACTATCGTTAAACCATTTAACTGTACCTTCAATCATCGTGGATACTCCATTTTGATGTTAATCATTATTATACTAATGTCCAGCATCCACTTAAATTTAAAATGGTACTTTCAATCAGATTCGGAACCGGTTCAAAAAAACCGGCTTAATGTCTGAGCTTTCGGCTCAGACGCTAATAGTGTTATAAATATTCAAATAACGCAATGGCTAATTTTTCTTTATTGCGTAAACTTGATATAAATCAATTATTGACTTAGGAAGAAGGACATAAATCTGGATAGTCACGTGAAACTGCGGTTTCTACAGAAAAAATATATTGTCTTGTGGATCATTTCGTTCAGCTAGCTTCGGTGATCCAAGGAAGAATGCTTGTCGAAAACAAAACAAAACCAAACGTCCATGACATCATTTTCGATGCTACGATAGTATTGGGGAAAGCGCATAAGTACAGATCTTTCCTCAACGCTGAAGTCATAAAAGTAAGTTTTTGATGACTCAAATTGTATGAATCATATATAGCCTGATGGCCAACAAATAAAATATTGCCAAACACATCATCATTATCAAAATGGCCAAAAATCCTAATTCCTTCATTTCGTCTTACCTGAGCATGAAAAGAGTCATTAGAAAAGTGTGGTTCAACGTCAATAACAGGAGACGACTTAAACATATTAAAATGTTCAACAATCGTCCTTTTTGGCTTTTCTTCCAGCCCTTTGTTATATTCACCCAAAGCATTCAATTTTTTACGATCCAACATTGACAGTTTTTCTTTTCAACAAGATTAATCACATCACCCATCCCAATCCCCTATAAAGAAAGTTTAAAATCAGAGGTTAAGGCCAGCGTAGTCGGATCTTAACAGTTATATAATCAAAAAACAAAAATTACCGAGAGTTCACCAGGTGCAACCAATTAAAAAGTCAGCGCCTGGGCGCACCGTTTGTCAAAAAATCAGTGCTTTGTATATCAAATGCAAATGAGTGAGCTTGCGAACGACAGGTAAAGCCGGGCAAACATTTGCGGCACAAAGCACTGGTTTTTTGACGCCGACCCCAGGTTTAGGATTTTAATGTGTCAAGATATAGAAAAAGATACAAACGGGTTTAAAAGAGATTTGATTCAATTGTGATTGAAAATTTAAATATTATATTGCAAAAAGCAAGTTGGCCAATAACCACCGAAAGGAAGAAAGAAAAGACAGGGAATAGACATCCAGCCAAATGAAAATAAAACAAAATAGTTTTTTAATTGTAAAGAAAAAATTAAAAAACCGTCGTCTAAATAGACAGAGATATAATATTTTCTTTAATAATTTTCGTAAGTTGGGATTTTTATTAAACCTGTTTTTGGGAGAAAGATGTCAAAAATTAACATGGAAATCCAGATAAGCAAACAGCGTAAAGAGAAAATAAAAAGCTGTTTTGAAGAATTAACCGGCCTTAATCCTAATAACAATGAGGATATTTACATTTTCGGTTACGGTTCCATTTTGTGGAACCCCTTTTTTGAGTATTTTTTGAAAGAAACGGGAAAAATTGTGGGATATGAAAGAAGATTTTGCATAAAATCGACCATCGTACGAGGTACTCCAGAGATTCCCGGCCTTCTCCTAGCCTTGGTGGAGAAAAAAGAGTCTGTCACTGTGGGAGAAATCTTTAAGGTAAATAAGGAAGGCCTGATGAACTATCTAATGTGGGAGATGTCAACTGGATGTTACTTAGCAAAATGGCTAAAAGTACAAAGATCAATCAAAAAACAATGTTATGCTGTAACCCTCCTAGCCAGAGAAGACCATCACCAGTACGAAGGAACGTTGACTTCAGAAGAAACCGCCCAAAGGATATGTAGAGCAGAAGGCACCAGAGGAACCTGTCTGGAGTATTTTACTAATACAGTTGAGCAGTTAGAAAAAGTGAAAGTGAAGGATTCTGCCTTAGAAAAAATAAAAGATCAATTGCTATCAATATGCTATCAATAATCGATAAAAATTTTGGAGAAGTCATGAAAAAACAAATATTACTAGCATTGTTTTCTGTTATAATGTCCAGCATTTTGTCGGCAGCGCCCAAAAAACATATAGCCGTAATTTATGCACAAAGTGTTGATAGTGGTGTGGCCAAGGAGCTACAGTGCATGACCAAAGCTGTGCTGGACGACGCCATATCAAAGGGAATCAACCTGAAATACACCATTCTGGACAACAAACGGAACGCCATGGAAACAGTTAAAATTTCAGAGGATATAGCCCAGAAAAACCAATATGACGCAGTGGTGGGCACCATCTTTTCCTCCGAAGGGTTGGCTGCTTCTAAAATACTTTCACCAAAGAATATCCCTTTTTATGTTCCGGTGGCTACTCATCCAGAAATAACCCAGAACAAACCCAATGTGATCAGGCTTCTTTTTTCAGATGAGAAACAAGCCGCAATCTTGGCCAGATACACGGCCAGAGAGGTTAATCCTCAAAGAGTATCAATAATCACCAATGTTTCCAAGGACTATTCCATATATCTAACCGAAGAATATATAAAAAAGATAAAGGAGTTAGCCCCAAGTATTAAAATATATAAAAACAGGATAGTGGAGGGGCAGACCGAGTTTAAAATATTGGGCAGGAATATACAAAAACAGGATCCTGATTTACTGTTTTTCCCCATATACGGGGACCAGTCCGCTTATCTGTACAGGGAGCTGGCCGGACATGGTAAAAAATACACCATTATCGGAGGCGACGGTATCGGTGGAAGAAAAGACTGGTTTGATATTGTGGGAGAAACCTCAAAAAACATCTCCTTCACTTTTGTCCGATCTTGGAACAAACGTTTTGATAAAAATACTGAAACAACCTACTACAAACAACTGCATAAAAAGTACTGCCCTGGCTTTAAACACACTTTTATGACAGTAACAGGGTATGATATCACCCGAATCCTGACCAAATCGGTGGCAAAGAACAAAGGAGAAAAGTTGCACCAGACCAGTCGCAACCTTAATTACGATGGGGTAATCGGACCGGTATCCTTTGGCACCGACGGCCAGATGAATCGAGCCTTGAACCTCTTTCGTATTTATGATAACAAACTCAACTTTTACAAACGTTATGAATGAAAACATAATCAATCTTCATCGAATTGCCTGGACGCCGCTGATAATCATGATAATAGTATTCGTAGCGATAAACTTCACGAATATTTATGTAGATTATCTAAAATCTAAAAATGATATCAAAATGGAGTTTGACTCATATCTGAAAAATAACACTTCCTACATACAGGAGGACATTTATTATAAAAAGGAGAGTTCTCTGAATATCCGGCTGGAAAACCTGTTTGAATTTTTTAAAAAAAAATACAATAACATGGTATTTTGTGTGATCGTGACTTATGATTTCAATATTAACCATAAAATGGAGCGCTGCACTGATCGATCAATAATCGAGCAAAACGAAGATACAGTCGAATATAATGTCTTTTTGGGCAATAAACATGGAGCAACATACACCATGATATTCAAACGAAAAAAATCCTTGCTGTCAGCAATTCCAACCTTTTTTATATACTCATGTTTGACCTCAATGTTTTGTGCGTTCATGGTGGGAATGTTTTTAATAAAAAATCTGAAAATCAAAATCATCAACCCCTTTGAAACAAAACTCTTTAAGGAGCGGCAAAAATACTGGGAAGAAAAATTAAGTATTGAACAAGAAAACAAGGAAAAGCTCCAGGTGGTGTATGACAAGCTGGAAAGCCTGACAAAACTAAAGGATGAATTGATAGCAAAAACCTCCAAAATCCTCAATGCCGACCAACTCAAGGAACTCGGCAAAATCCATTACCACTACGATTCAATTGAGTTCATTGAAACAAGTGGGCAAAATTGTATTATCCACACTAAGCAAAAAAAGGAGATGAAATTCAAACTAAGTCTTAAAATTGTAAAAACCTTTTTTAAAGAAGAGGATTTCATAGAGGTGCGTAGGAATATTCTTGTTAATCCTTCCAAAATAAGTAAGATTCAGAAACGCTCCTATGATTCCTACGAAATTGTAACAAACAACTACCTGGTTCCCATTGGAAAAACCTACATAAAACCGCTGAAAAAAAATTTTTATCAATACTTTGAGAAAAATTAGAACGACATTCAACAATGTGAACGACGTTCACCCAAAACATCTAAAAAAGATCCCTTCCCAACCATCGGAAAATATTCAGCACAAATTTCAGTACCGACGCTCAAAATAAATTACGTCATACAGAAACTATTTTATGTGAATTCAATCACAACCTATTGAACCTAAAGAATAATCTGTTATATTGGAGTTATGTTTTGGAGCGAGACTAGACGTTGATAGCATTCTGTTGCCATCAACGTCACCCCCTTGTTATATCGTGAAACAATCTGAATCGTATTCGCCGATATACATGATATTTTCCCTCTTACAGATCACCAATTAATATTTTATGAAAGGACAGATAAGCTACTGACTATGAAAATGGAAATATTTAAGTTAGATATCATGGGTGATTTTGAAATCCTTAATACGGAATTCATTGGCTCAGAGGATGAGTTAAATAAGAACAAAAAAACTATTGAGCAGAATATAAATAGTATTGAAAAAGCCATAGAGCAGATAAAAAACAAGCTGGAACGGAACAATCCACATCTGCTGGAAGAGATATGTCAAATAAAATATGCTTGGAAGAAAATAACGGAGGATTGGAAAAAATGGAGAGCTAAATTGAGCTTCGAAGCAAAATAAAACAAGAGAAAGACATCCTGTAAATAACTGAAATAGAAGTCATGCTGAGTGAATAACAAACATCCTGATAAGCCAAATATCAAATCAAAATCCAGTGTTATGCTAAAAGAAACGTTAAAAAAGATGAAAATCATTGGGAAGTCGCAAAAATCCTGCAAAATATTGCTGAAACAATGACAGAAGAATATAAGGGGGTTATGCTATTGTCACTAATAATAGAACGAGATTTAGAATTTGGAAGTCAACTTTTTTAAAAGCGCATATTCCGGTGACATTTATAAACTATTGGATAACTTAGACAACACACAATATATGTTTATAAAAACGTCAAGGCTCTCCATTGGACTGAATCGTAGAAGAAACAATTGGCGGATCTCCGACATATTGATCTATTTGAAAAGATATTGATCAATTTATATTTCATGAGTCATTTCAAAAAATAACCTGATTTTTGCAAGTAAATTAATTTTTTTATTCGACCGGCCTGATGTTATTGATTAAAAAATATAGGTAAAATATGGGATTATTAAACATTGCATTGATATCGTTAGTCAGTATCATAGTCTGTCATTCAATTGTTAAAAGAAGAAACGGAAATACTTTCTTCTGGGCCATAATGGGGGCCATATTCGGTCCATTGGCAATACCTTTTTCTTTCTTGGCTAGACCGAAGGATTGAAATGGTAATTATTTTAGGTCATTACCGGGTATCTTCAGACAACATGTGTTAAGTGGTACTTGTAGCTTTTTGCTATTCTACCGGGATGCAAAAGTTTCTGGTTTCTTTTAGCATATATTATTGTGTAAATCGGATTTACTCATCCAAATGATTAGTAAACATAGATTTATGGTTATTTATAAAATCATTTTTTAGAGGATAAATCAGCTCTGAATTCCAAATACTTGATTTTAAGCCAGAAAAAAAAGAAAGCCTATAAGCCGATGCATTTGAAGTGATCGACTTGTCCAACCATCGCCCTAAAAAGATCCCCAGCTTAACTTAGCAGAAATGTATCAAAAAAATATACAAAGTCGATCCATTAAGCTGTCCTCGTTATGGTTCCGAGGGATGATGATCACTCAAGAGCACCTCCCTCGAATGGAAACATTGTTTACAAGCTTTTTGATGACGAATGGTTTGGTGTTCTCAATCTTCAAAAAAGCAAATCGCTATCATTATCTCAAAGATTGAGCTATTCGAATCGCCTCATCAAGACTAAGATCCAGACCTCCAACAAGATAGGAGATTCCGTCTGCTTCCCATACCAAGCCATATTGGTCCACCCAGGCAGCATTCCGTCCATCGAGAGTGACCTCTTGCGCTGCTTTATCGGAGAGGACACCGACCATTGTCTGGTGGTCGTAATCCCGTTCATTCTTGCCGGATATTTCATCAACAAAAGTTTGGACTATAATTATGTCTCGACCGGGACCGCCATAGAACATAAATACTTCCTTTTGTGCCAGTTTAATTTCGCGTAGCGTATATTCCTCGGAAATCACCGTAGGAATTTTGATCTGCATTTTACACAAACTTTGAGCTTCCTTAAAATCTTGCGTAGTAAAAAGATTGCCCCCAAAGTTGCCGATCTCGGTCCTCACAATCCACTCACTACTTGACACCTCATTCTCCACTGGCTGAGTCGATTCGGATAAAAGTTCTCCGTGATCGGTTGGTTCTCCAACAATCGTATGATCGCCAACCTTGATCATTCGTATTATACCCTCAATATGGGCTCGTATAGACGGGACACCAATACTGAGGCATGGAATAACTACTAATGTAAAAGCGATTGCCAAGCCTAATTTTCGTTTCATTGGTTGCATAGTATAAATTCCCTTTAGATGTTGATAAATGTTCCATATTCTATTATTGATTCTGTGCGTCTTACCTTGCTTCCGTCTGGAGTTTTCATTGTCTGCATTCTGAACCTCCCATGCTTTCTGTTCTTGTTGCGAGTTATACAGCTTTTCCAGCAACCGAGTTTCTAACGACTCCTGAAATTTAGAATCTGAATGCGGCACCGTATTAATGACATGTGTGCAAAACTCGCCTAACGAATCCGATTCTTCAATTCCTCCCTTCCTTTCAGCTACGTACTGATCAATCTTTTCCAATAATCTTTGATCATCATTGAAAATTTCTTTTTGTTTACTCATATCTTTTTCCTCCTTTTTCTGGTGAAAATTTTTTCAGATATTTGCTATGGAGTTCTTCAACGCCCCGACAAAGATGAGCAGCCACAGTTCGCTCATCAAGCTGTAATAGCTCTGCAATCTCCCGATTGCGAAGACCGCCGAAAAACTTGAATGTTAGAATTTCATTCCGGCGGGGAGAGAGAGTCTCGATTAATTGCCGGATATATGCGAACTTCTCCTTCTGAAGTACATTATCGATCGGAAGCAATGTATTGGCCTTTATTTCCGGAAGTTCTTCCAATGGAATTACCTTCTCGTTTCGATGATTCCGCCTATGGAAATCGTGTACAGTATTACGCGCAATCCGGAAAATCCAGGCTGCAAAAGAACCTTCCCCCCGCCACTGAAATTTTTTCCAGTATTCAACAACTTTCAGAAAGGTTTCCGCCACGAGATCCTCAGTATCTTGAGTCCGTCCCGCGTGATAGCCAACGTAGGCATATACTCTTGGGAAATACTGCCGATAAAGTTTTTGGAATGCTACCGGGTCTTGTTGAGCACGCATGATCAGTTCCCTCTCTTTCTCAATCTCTAATGTCATCCGTATACAATGCCTCTTTTAATGGATCATTTGAATCTCCTTTTTGCAGAAGCAACAAATAATCGAAAATTTAAGTTTTTAGGAGTAGACACATACTTATAAAACGCACTAGAAACAAAAATACTGCACAATTAATGTACTGAATTGTCTAATTCCCCTAATACCAAACCCAATGTCGTTTCAATGGTGCATTTGAAGATTTTTCGTTCAAAGCCGGGGATTGCTCCATACTGAGACGATTCACAATAATTGATAGACAACGAGTCTCGATAAATGAGGGGTGGGCAGGAATTTTTATCATGTTGTTTAAGGGGTAAGTCACGATAATTAACGACTGGAGATATACAACTTTTATTTTAGTATTTTTCTAAATCAATATACCTCGCGCTCGCCCCTCGCACACTAAGCGTTCAGCCAATAAAAAAATTTACAGAAATAACCGTATTGAACTCGATTTTTTTCTGTTTAACTGGTATGTATTCGATTGGCTTTTGAATCCTTTGCCTGAACGATGCATTTTTATTTCTGTTAATGTCTTAGAGTAAAAAGGGGGTTAATGTGAATAGGTTATTTATTATTGCAGCGATGCTTATCGTTTTTTTTGCCATGGAAATAAGTGCTCAAAGTGTTTCGGTTAATCCACCGCCGCTTGGTTACCCTAACTATGACTTCGGTGAACCGGAAGCTTATATTGATGTTACAGGTGATGAGATGCCTGAACAAGTTCAGACATCAGGTGAAAAGAAATCTGAACAACCCCTGGCACCTGGAGTTGAAATTGGGGAAGATGGTAAAAAGAAAAGAGTATCCAGCCGAATTGAAGGAATGTACGCTAATATGGAAGGAGACAATTTTGATTTGACTATTTTAGGTTATTTATCAACTGATGATGAATATGAAGAAACACTATGGGGTAACCGAAAAAATATGAGTGTGGTTTATGGATTCGGTAGCTTTGGAAGTAACGGGGATATGTCCCTGGTTGGATTCGATTATACCTATATGCTTACCAAAGGGTTTTTGGCAGATGGTTTTACACCCATTATTTTTGGCGGACCCACAGGCGGTTTTAATATCACTTATGCGGAAGCCGGGGATTACTCCATAACAGCCCTTTCTTTGATGATCGGTTTGTCCGGTGGTGTTCAAGTATTGATTGATGTCGGGGATTTCATTTTATCACCTGCTTATTCAATGATTGTGAAGACAGGAACCTCAAGTGTTACCATAGATGATACTACAGAATCCGAGGATGTAGATTATTCTTCAACCTCCATTAGCTTTGACGTGCTGCACAAAGGTACTGGAATAACACTCAGCGGAATTCTACAAGCTGCGGAAGAGGGTGATGACGAGACCGATACAACCATCTTTCGTTTTGGTAAGTCATTCTAAACCGCCTCTCTCACATATCAAATGAAGTGTGCTGAAGACGTTGATTCGGCATACTGATCTAACGGATTATTTTATAAGGGATACTCATTTTTGCCCCGGAATGTATATACATGAATCAGGACGAAGGCGAGCGGTCTCAGATTTTTGACAACTATCTGAATACAAATACATATCCCAAAAAGTCCCACTCGTATCTAATCATTAAAACCACTGATTTTATCCTATATCCTGCGAAAAAACATCACAGTCTTGAGATCATTTTGAACACGTACGAAAAACTTAGACCCCTATATGATAATTACGTGACGAAAGAGGATATGGTAGGATTTGTCAAGGAAGCTGTTGCTTTTGCCAGAATTTACGGTAAAAAGCCGCCCTGGAAGAGTATAAGGACAAAGAGGGCTTATTCGTTCGCGGGGAATTGTACATTTATGCCTACGATTTTAAATCCCGTGTGTTATCACACGGAGCGAATCCAGGTTTGATCGGAAGGGATCTTTCGATGCTCAAAGATTCCAGGGGAACAATGATTATCCAAAAAATGGTAGAAACACTTAAACAAAAAAAAAGCGGCTGGCTTAAATTTTACTGGTTTCATTCCATTACCAAGCGGATCACCCCCAAACTGGGTTATTTTGAAAAAGTGGATAAAAACTGGTGGCTGGGATCGGGCATTTACCTGGATACGATTGATTAGCCGAAAAACTCATGGAATTGGAAAAGAAGGATTTGGATTAAAACACGTTAAGGCTGAACTTATTCCTTTTCGTAACCATCTCCACCATCATAGCCCTTTCTGTTGGCAGTTTTCCCAACGATTGCCAGCATCATTTCCAAACATCACCTCTCATCCCCATTTTCCACATTTTTTCTATTAAATGCTTCATTTTATTCATCTGGTTCAAAACAACTCTATATGTTTCACCCGAATGATTTCATAACGTTTCATTTTGAGTCTTTTTGGAATATCGGATAGATCAAAATCTGTTTATATCACTGATATGTTAAATAAAACTATTTTGGTATATCGTTTGCTGAGGAAAGAAATGGCGGACGATTTATAAAAAACATTTTTCAGGAGGAGATATGACAAACACATTTGAAATGGTGGAAAAAACAATGGCGGCGGTTGCATTCACCGATGTGGCTGAATATGTCACAGCTATGGAAGCAGCGGGAATCGCATGGGAGTTTAAAAACGGAAGCTTTTTAAAAAAACTGGAACAAAATCTTATTAGTGCAACTTTTGCAGAAGCCGGTTGTTTTGAGTGTGTATCATCGATTAATTATTTTGATGAAGCTTGAAATTAACTTCAGCTTTGAAAGCCGAATCCGGATAGTTGGATATGGGCTGTTAATATCAATAAAAAAGGAGTAACAGTATGAACTTTTTCAGGAAATGTGGAGAATTCATGATGATGGGAGCCAGGGCCCATGCCAAATGGGAACTGAGTGTGTCTAATACCATATTTAATAGCAGGAAACGCAGGATTATTCTGTGTTTGTTAATCATTCCCGTGATTATTGGAGGTGTTGCTTTTGCTACGGATACTGATGGATTGGTTCCGCAAGTATTGGGCGGAAAAAAAGCCTACAGCCCCGCTTTTTTCACACCCAAAATTTTTATTGCATCAATATTAATTGGCCTGGGCGCGGGACTGATTACAGGATGTATAGGTGCCGGCGGTGGGTTCATTATCGCACCGGCATTGATGAGTGCTGGCATTAAGGGAATCCTGGCTGTTGGAACCGATCTGTTCCATATTTTTGCAAAGGCCATAATGGGTAGTGTCATTCATAAAAAACTGGGCAATATTTCCGTTCCACTGGCACTTTTGTTTTTAGTGGGAGCAATTTGCGGAGCCACCGGCGGTGGTGTGATCAATCGGGTTTTATACGAAATTAATCCGATTTTGAGCGATACGTTTATCACAACCATATACGTTTTCATGCTCGGGATTTTAGGTATCTATGCCTTGACCGACTATTTGGGAGCACGCAAAAGTTCAAAATCAAAAGAATTTCATGGGAGCGATGCTGAAGGCGTAGAAATGGGAAACCTGCCTAAAAAAATTCAGTCAATTAAAATTCCACCTTTGGTTACTTTTGATCAAGGTTTGATACCGGGGGGACGACAGGTTTCAGCCATTTTCCTGATTCTAAGTGGAGGCCTGGTTGGTTTCTGTGCTGCGATCATGGGGGTTGGCGGTGGTTTTTTAACCTTTCCGATTTTTGTTTATGTACTGGGTGTCTCTTCCATGACCACTGTAGGAACGGACATTTTTCAGATTATCTTCACGGCTGGATACGCCTCCATCAGTCAGTATGCGGTATATGGATTCATTTTTTATACATTAGCTGTTGGAATGTTGCTGGGATCACTTTTCGGGATTCAGGTTGGCGCCATGGTAACCAAGGTGGTTGAAGGTATAACCATTCGTGGTTTTTATGCTATGGCGGTATTGGCCGGATTTGTTAATCGGGCTTTTGCTTTACCGGGAAAGCTGACGGAGATGGATGTCATCCATTTATCGAAGTCAACAACAGACATCTTAAACATGATCGGGATTTGGTCATTTTTCATCGTGATCGGCATATTTTCAATATGGGTTATTGGAACTTTTTTTAGAAACCTGAAAAGACTGAGGGGAGAGGAGGAATAATGAGCACACAGCGCAAGGATTTATATCTGGCATTAGGCTTATTGGGAGGATTCGTTGTTATTTTGTGGTTGATGTTTTCTCCTATTTCCGAAGGAAAAACACCCATGATGCAAATGGATAATCTATTTAACTCGATTTCCAAAGGTTCAGTATATTATATCAACGAACTGGCAGCAGAAGGTAAAGAAATTCAGAGTAATCCGATTAATATAGTACTCCAGTATGAAGACCCGGTTCGAGTCAAACAAATGATGACGTTGTTTGAAAAGACGAATATAGAAGTGACACGATCGGAAAAAATGATTCGACTTAAAGGGAGTCTCAATGTGATTATTTCACGTGCACTGCAAGATGCCGACTATATGTTTAAAAATCAGGGAGATAAGATCAGAGAAACCTATGGTTATGATGAACGTGTTTTGCTTTATAACTGGTGGGTGGCCCTAAAACAAATTGAAAAGGAGTTGATAAAAGAACAACGGTTTAGTGAAGCCAAATATGTAAAGGCAATAATAACAAAAGCAATTGAATGCTCCTATAATTATTACAGGATCGAACCGAAAGATATATCCGGAGAAGCACATCTGGTAATTTTATCATTGGTTTTTTATGTCATTTATACTTTATGGTTCGGTTATGCTATTCTGTTTTTGTTCAAGGGATTAGGCTTAAAGCTGGAACATTGATAATGAATATGTTCATGGAAATCGGGACGCGAATGATTTCATATCTAAAATCGCATTTGTTTAACAGGAAAAAAGCGGAACGGTTCAAGCTGGAGATGCTCCGCTTGGAGTTTAAAGCGCGTTATCATCATTTTAAATTGCTTCTGCAATCAAACAATAATGCGCTGGAAAACATGGCCGCCATGGAGAAAGCTTTAAGCAAACGAGAGCCCTTTGGTATGCCGTTTATTAAAGCTAAAACCACAGCTATTTCAGTAGATGTGTATCGAATGATTCGAAATCTCAATGAGATCCGTCCCGAAAAATACACAGGATTAAACAGAAAGTTTAATGAAATCCAGCAGAACATTGCTGATTTGTTGTCTTATAAAAAAACCACTACAGATTCTCGGTTGGTAATCCCGTTTGCCGACATTGACAGCAAATCGGAAGCGATGGTTGGTGCCAAGATGGCCAAGCTCGGGCAAATTATAAACCGAATGAAACTAAAGGTGCCAGACGGATTTGTAGTGACTTCAGAGGCCTACCGAAGATTTATTGAATTTAATGAACTTCAGATTGAAATCAATCGCCGGTTTCAATCTGCTGATTTTAAAGATATTGCGGCGTTGCAGGAAGTAAGTGAAGGAATTGAGAAACTGATTGTTTCGGCCCAAGTTCCGAAAGAGCTGGAGGATGCCATATTGGAGGCTCATCAGCGACTAAAATCCACTGTTGGTCATGAGATAAGATTTGCCATGCGCAGCAGTGCAATTGGGGAAGATTCGGCCAGAACTTCTTTTGCAGGACAATATCATTCCCGTTTGAACATTGACCCTAAAAACATCATTTCCGCATATAAAGAGATCGTTGCCGGCAAATATAGTCTTCAAGCGATTATCTATCGATATAACTGTGGACTCAAGGATGAAGACATCGCCATGTGTGTCGGATTCATGGAAATGCTGGATGCAAAATCGGGAGGAGTGGCTTACTCAAATGATCCGGTGAACGTGAACAATAATCGTATTCTGATTAATTCCACCTGGGGATTGCCTAAATCTGTCGTTGACGGCAGTTTGGCTTCCGATCAAATTCTGGTTTCACGAAAACCGCCGTACCGGATTATTTCAAAGCATATATCGTCCAAAGTAAAAAAAATAACCTGTTCTCAAACAGAAGACGTTCAAGTGGAAAAATTAGATGAGGCGCTTCAAGAGCAGGCTTCCATTACAGAACAACAAATCAGTGTGATTACTCGAACAGCTTTGGATTTGGAGGCGTATTTCGGGCGCCCCCAGGACCTGGAATGGGCTTTCACCGATGACAACAGTTTTTTTGTCCTTCAATGTCGACCGTTACGAAGGACGATTAAAGAAAAAAGGGTTTACGAACCTGTACAAACGGAAGTTGTGTCAGAGCTACCCTTTTGTTCAGGTGGGATAACAGTTAATTCAGGTTCGGGTAGTGGGCCCGTAAAGGTGGTTGAAAAACGATCAGATATGCTCGCATTCCCTTCCGGGTCGGTTTTGGTCACACAACAGGCGTTGCCTTTGTGGGCGTCTTTACTAAGTCAAACGGCTGCCATCGTTACCGAACAAGGCAGTTTTGCCGGACATTTAGCCAATGTGGCCAGAGAATATGGTGTACCTGCCATTTTCAGCCTGCCTAAGGCTACGTCTAAACTAAAAAACGGTGATCTCATTACTGTCGATGCGGCAAATTGTAATATTTACAAGGGGGAAATCAAATCGATTCTGGCCCGATCGGAAGCTAAACACAACCTTATCGAAGACAGCCCTGTTTATAAAACCCTTTATTCGGTGAGTCGTCACATTGTTCCGTTGAATCTACTGGACCCCGATGGAGCAGATTTCCGTCCTCAAAAATGTCGTACGTTTCATGATATAACCCGGTTTATCCATGAGAAATCTGTTCATGAAATATTTAACTTTGGCAATGAGCATCGTTTTTCAGAAAAAACCAGTAAGCGGCTGATAGACAAAGTTCCCATGCAATGGTGGGTATTAAATCTGGATGATGGATTTACCCAGGAAGTAAAGGGCAAGTATGTGGAATTAAGTCTGATCGCTTCAGTCCCTATGCTGGCCTTATGGGAAGGAATCGTCTCGGTCCCGTGGGATGGACCACCTCCTATTGACGGTAGAGGTTTAATGTCGGTAATGTTTCAATCCACCACAAATCGTGCATTAAACTCGGGAGGCCGATCTTGGTTTTCCGATCGAAATTATTTCATGATTTCAAAAGAGTTCTGTAGTTTGACATCTCGTTTGGGATTCCATTTTTCAACAGTTGAATCGATCATTAACGATAAGGAAGATGAAAGTTACATTAGTTTTCAATATAAAGGAGGTGCTGCAAATTATCATCGAAGACTAAAACGGATATACTTTTTAGGAGAATTATTAGAGGAGCTTGGTTTTTCAGTAGTGATAAAAGACGATGCATTAATCGCCCGCATGGAAAAGCAGGAAAAAGAGTTTCTGATCGGCAACCTGAAAGCCATCGGCTATCTGACCATTCATTCAAGACAACTGGATATGATCATGTCCAACGGCTCTTCAGTTAATTATTACAGGCAAAAATTCAAAAAGGATATTTCCAGATTAATTTTCCAAAATGCTTAATTTAAAACATAATTAACGCAAAAGAGAAAACCGGATCACGATTGACATCTCAAGTACCCTGTTAGACAATTTTTTATACAAGATAAAAAATGATTACTTGTCAACTCATTCTTTGTTTAATCGTTATCAACTTGATCCGAATTAATTGTTGAATGTCCTAAATACTGAAAAGTGAAAAAAATATCTTTGCCACTGATAGAAAACCTGGTTACTTCCAAAGTTGTATTACAAGACCTGATCGATGAGATTCCGGTTGGTATGTTTATTCTCGATCAGGATCGAAACATACTGTTGTTGAATCGGGCTCTTGAAGCATTGACCGGGTTTTCCAGAGACGAAGTAAAAGACATCCCTTGTTACCATATTTTGAGAAATGGATTGTGTATTAAGGGTTGCCCAGGTTTAAAGATGGATCGGGATTCGGAAGCGATCTGCATGGAAAGCGATATTATTAATAAAGATCGGCAGCGCTTCCCGGTTCGAATTAATCTCGCACCGTTGCGAGATGAAAAAAATGAGCTTATTGGTTTTGTCGAAACTGTTGAGGACTTAAGGCCCTTTCTGGAACTGGATGCCAAGTTCAGCCATGCATTTCGGTTTTCTCAGCTCGTCGGACGCAGTCCTCAAATGGAAAAAATCTTTCAGATTTTACCCATTCTGGCTCAAAACGATTCATCGGTTCTTATAACAGGTGAAACCGGAACTGGAAAGGATTTAGTGGCTGAAGCCGCCCACCAGGCTTCCAATCGATCTAAAGGCCCCTTTATTAAAGTTAACTGCGGGGCACTGCCGGAGAATCTTCTGGAATCGGAACTCTTTGGTCATCAGAAAGGAGCTTTCACCGGTGCAACTGAAAACAAACCGGGGAGATTTCGCCTGGCACATAACGGAACCCTGTTTTTAACGGAAATCGGCGATTTGCCTTTAACTCTCCAGGTAAAACTCTTAACCTTTTTGGACGACCAGGTGATTTTTCCTCTTGGTAGTACCAAAGGATTTCAGGCAAATGTCCGTGTAATCGGAGGCACCCATCGCAACCTGGAAAAAATGGTGCGGGAGGGTACATTTAGAGAAGATCTACTTTTCAGACTGAATGTGGTAAGAATTCATCTGCCTCCTTTAAGAGAACGGGAAGGCGATTTGCGACTGCTCCTGGATCATTTTTTAAACAGTTTTAAGAATCGTTTTCAAAAAAGTATTAAAGGACTGGCCGAAAAAACTCTGCGCAATTTAGAAAGCTATGCTTTTCCGGGTAATGTAAGAGAGTTGAGGAATATTGTCGAATATGCTGTGAATGTCTGTCAGGATGATTACATTCAACCGCAGCATCTACCGGCATATCTGTTTGAAAGCGTGGTGGAACCGCAAGAAACAAGTCCTGTAACTGGAAGTATTCCCAATCGATTTCAGAAACCAAATCGAATATCTAATTCAAATCAAACCTGGTCGGAAGTGGAAAGACAGATGATTATTGATGCATTACAAAAAGTTGGTGGAAGAAAAAACGAAGCTGCGGACATATTGGGGTGGGGTAGAAGTACACTGTGGAGAAAGATGAAACGTTACCAAATCTATTAAATGGCGCCACGCTACAAATTCATGTTTATTATTGAAAACAGAGCAATTTATAACTGATATATGTCAAAAAAAATTCTGATACCGCTTTTAGGCAACGATGTTGCTCCTCGGTTTGATTTAGCTACGGAAGTCTTGATGACACAAGTAAATGCACCGGATTCAATTGAAGATGAAAAAATAATGGTTCTTCAGGAAGCATCGGCGGAAAAGCTCTGCCACCTTATTTTAACAGAGGGGATTAATGTAGTAATTTGCGGTGGAATTGAAGAAGAATACTATAAATACCTGGTCTGGAAAAAGGTTGAAGTGATTGATTCAATAGTCGGCCTCTGGTCAAGCGCTCTGGAAAGATTTGCCAGCGGTGAACTTAGCCCGGGTGAGATTCTATTTTGATAAGAACGTCATATCTATAAATAACACGAAAAAGTCTTAAAAAGTTCAAGCGATTGAAGGTTTCAGTGGAAAAAAAGAAAAGTAGAAATCCATGGAAATGGATAAAGAAGGGATTATTGTTCCATACTGATGAAGTTGCATCACCAGTCAGGTATACCCTGCTGCGTCGGAATATTATCATTATAATGATTTTGATTACCTTTTTTCCGTTGCTTACCATGGCGCTGATCAATTACTATCAATATCAGACCAGTCTAAAAAATGAAATCGTTAATCCTTTAAAATTACTCAGCAATAATACGGCACATTCTTTCGAGTTGTTTTTGGAAGAACGTCTATCCACTATTCGTTCGGTTGCCTCCCTGCATAGTTATGAAGACTTGTCGAATCAAACCAAGTTGAACCAGTATTACAGGATACTAAAAAAGGAAATTGGCGGTTTTGTAGACTTGGGGGTCATTGATAAAAACGGTGTTCAAGTTGCCTATGCCGGACCTTATGAGCTATTGGGGAAAAAGTACTCCAAACAAAGTTGGTTTCATGAGGTCTCAGTAAACGGTTTTTATGTTAGTGATGTTTTTATGGGATATCGCGAATTTCCCCATATTGCCATTGCCGTTCAGCAGCTTCATAAAGACGGGAATGATTGGATATTGAGAGCTACTATCGATACAAAAAAGTTTGATAATATTATTAATTCCATTGGTATTGATACGGCCGGGGATGTGTTTTTAGTTAATCAGGATGGGATACTGCAAACCCAATCTCGATTTTACGGTAATATATTGCAAAAGTGCGAATTGCCTTTGCCGTCAGGGATTCAAGGTACTCACGTTGTAGAAGATGTTGATTCGTCAGGCAGGGAATTAATGATCGCCTACACCCGGTTTCGTACTCATGATTATGTCTTGGTGGTTGTGAAGCCCAAATCAGTCATTTTTAAATCCTGGTATACGCTGAAAAGCGAAATGTTTTTTATATTCATTGGGGCTGTTGTCCTAATCATCATTGTAGTGCTAAGAGTAGCCAATGTCATGGTGGCCCGGATTCGTGAAGCAGATGAACGGCGAGAATCAGCCTTTCGAGAATTGGAAAATACCCAGAAATTATCATCGATTGGCCGATTGGCCGCCGGAGTTGCACATGAGATTAACAATCCTATGGCTGTCATCAATCAAAAAGCAGGATTGATGAACGATTTGCTACAAATTGAAACCAATTTCGAGCAAAAGGACAAATTCCTGAAATTAACAGAATCCGTGCTACAGTCTGTCGAACGCTGTAAAACAATAACTCACAGGTTGCTTGGGTTTGCTCGCCGCATGGAGGTTGTGTTTGAAAAACTGAACTTGAACGAAATCATCAAAGAAGTCCTTGGATTTTTGGAAAAAGAAGCCCTGTATCGAGGACTGAATCTACAGCTGAACCTGGATCCTGATCTTCCCATGGTTTCTTCGGACAAAGGACAGCTGCAACAGGTTTTTTTGAACATCATAACCAACTCATTCGCTGCTGTGGAAGACGGAGGACGCATCAGTATCACCTCCAGGAATGAAAGCGATGACTTATTGTCGGTTTCCATCGAAGATAACGGTTGCGGCATGTCCCAGGAAACACTATCTCATATTTTTGAACCGTTTTTTACCACCAAAGAGGGGTACGGCACCGGTTTGGGGCTCCCGATTACCTACGGAATTGTCAAAAAGCTAGGCGGTGACATGCAAGTGCAAAGTGACAAAAATGAGGGGACAATTTTTACAGTTTTTCTAAACAAAAATTGATAAAAACTGGTGGAGGTTAAGTATATGAAAGAAATAAAGGTGTTGCTGGTGGATGATGAATTTGAATTTGTCACCACCTTAGCTGAGCGGCTTAGACTGAGAAAAATCCAGACGAAAATCGCAACCGATGGAGAAACAGCCTTGAGCATGTTAAATGACTTTCAACCGGATTTTGTAATCCTTGATCTGAAAATGCCGGGATTAAGCGGTCTTGAAGTCCTGAAACAACTAAAGAGTTTGAAAAAAGATCTACCGGTAATGCTGTTGACCGGTCACGGATCTACAAAGGAAGGAATAGAAGGCATGAATCTGGGTGCTATCGATTTTATGGTAAAACCTGTCAATATAGATGAACTGGTAAATAAGATGATGGAAGCAACCAATGATGAATAACCGATTAGATAAAGAGACCGGATCAGCCCTGGATGAAACCCGTTTTTTAGCTCAACTCACTGCCGCCGCCACTCATGAATTAAACAACGTGTTGGCAACTATTCAGGAAAGAGTGGGGTTAATTGAAGACCTGGTCACAATGTCCCAAAGTTCATCGAACAACAATAACCGGAAAATCAGTCAAAGTGCACAAAACATCTATCATCAGATTCAACGAGGTGTCAAACAATTGACGTCCCTTAATCGTCTCTCTCACGGTCTTGACTACAAAATTTCTCAACTGAATGTTTATGAAACACTGCTGGATCTGGAATGTTTATGCCGTCGTATCGCCGGTTTAAAAGGTGTTGAAGTTGCAATATGCAAACCAGAAAGTTGTGTCGAAATATCCACTCAATTCTTCCTTTTTTTCCAGGCGGTTTTTCTTTGTTTTGATATTTGCCTGAACTCCGCATCACAGGGCGCACAAATCTCGATGAGCCTTTATCAGGCAAACGGCCAAGTGTATATCCATTTTCAGACAATCCCATCTGGAACTAAGAAAGAAATCAGAACGGATCAATTGACATATTCCGAGCATTGGAACTCACTTAAAATGCTGGTTTCCAAACTTAAAGGACGAATTTCCGTTGAAACACCTGCCCGGATTTATATCTTAAGTCTCCCATCCACACTCTAGCTATACATTTTCCTGGCTGTATAGCTATTTTTACTTCCCATACATAGTCAACTGTTTTCTGATTAATAAAAGGCAATTACTATATTTCATAATGTTTCATTATGTTGCCTTTTTCATGTTTTAAAATGTTTCAAAAAAATGCTTTAAAAATTAATGTATTCTCCACTAATTAAGATAGTGATATGAAATCATTGCATATATTTCTTTGGTATGTGATTTGCTACCCAATATTCAAGCGTTTAAAAATAACTTTTCACGGGAGATAACCATGAAAGCCTTGATGAAAAAAATAGATGATATAATTATGGCCGCCACCTTTGCTGAAGCGGGTGATATGAAAAGCGCCAGATGGTACGCCGGATGTGAAACAGATAAACCGGTACAAATAAATTGGCTTCAGAAATTGGAACGGTATTTTGCGGCCATTGCTTTTGCTGAAGAAAACTGTCATGAGTATTGCCAAACTTTTATAGAACCCAAAGCCGCTCCCTGCCGAAATATTACATTAAATATGTTTTTGAAAGATGTGGGGTTGAGTAATGTTGAAGTAAGATACGGAATTGCCTTAGTATAACCTGAATCATACAGGGGTAATAAACGCAAATGACGGCGGGTATTTTAATCATTGATAAGGATACAGCGTTTCGCAACATCTTGTATCAAAGATTCCGGGGAGAGAACTATAGAGTTTTTGATGCAGTAGAGTTTTCAGAAATCAAGCGGATTCTTAGACGAAAAAGAATTGATGTAGTGATTATCAATTTGGTTGAATTACAGAATGAAGGGATTCATCTGCTCAAGCGGATTAAAAAACGACAACCCTTGATTCAAGTAATTCTGATCAATAACTCCGAGAATATGACTCTTTCCATAAAAGCAATGAACTTGGGGGCTTTCGACGACATCTTACTACCGGTGAATATACAATCTCTGATCTGTACCGTTCACGATGCTGTAAATAAGAAAAGACAACTTATGAAAAACAGGAAAACATTCCAACAAAAATATGATGACATCATGATGGCAATCAGTTTTGCAGAAGCAGGTGAAGCGGAGATTGCTGAAAAAATCCTTGACTCTTCAAGGCAACCGGACTTCAAAAAAAAGTCCAATAAGTAACACTTTTTCGGAGATTGAAACATGGACAAAATCAAAATACTGTTGGTGGACGATGAGGAGGAGTTTGTCAAAACCTTATCAGAACGGATTAAAATGCGTAATCTGGGGGCAGATGTAGCTCTGAATGGTGAAGAGGCCCTGCAAATCATTAATAATCAGGTCCCCGATGTGATGGTGTTGGATTTGAAAATGCCGGGCATAAAAGGCATGGAAGTCCTCAGACGCATTAGAAAAAAATATCCTGATGTTCAAGTGATTATTTTAACTGGTCATGGATCGGAGCAGGATGAGAAAGAAGCGATTAAGATGGGTGCCTTCAGCTATTTGAACAAGCCGGTCGATTTGGATTTACTGATTCAAAAAATAAAGCAGGCTTACTCCGAAAAATTCGAAAAAACGATGACTGCCAGTGCTTTTGCCGAAGCCGGAGAGTTTGAAATGGCCCGGAACATATTAAAACAAAAATAGCACATTATGGGGATGCTGTCGCGCTATGAAAACAAGGCTATTGCTGATTGACGACGAAAAACAGTTTATTGAACCTCTTAGTGAACGACTGAAAAACCGTGGGTTTAATGTGGATGTAGCTGTAAACGGGGATCAGGCACTTCATATGATACACAACAATAGATATGAAGTAGTACTTTTGGATGTATTGATGCCGGGCGAAAGCGGTCTCAAAATATACACAAAAATAAGGAAAGTGGATCAATCAATTCCGGTTATTATGCTTACAGGTCACGCTGACATGAAAACAGCCATCAAAGAAGTGCGCAATGGCGTTTTTGATTATCTTATCAAACCTATCCAAATTGATGAATTAATAGAGACAATTCATCTGGCATTAGAACATAGACTAAATCGCCCAAAACACTAACCATAATTCCAAGGGACCCAAGTATCAAATTTATTTTTAGCTGTGCCAAAATCATGGTTGATCCCCTTAGCTTGAATTAACCTTAAACTGACATGCGGAATTGGTTTTCTTTAAGAGCACAAATATACATGATCCTTCTGGGATTGGTATTGGTTTCATGTATGGGTGCGGCGGTGATTGTGTGGCATAATCATCGTATTGAAAATCTATTGACCCATATTGTTGAAGAAGAGCTGACAGCCTATCAAATCGCTGAGACTTTGGAAAAAGCGTTGGTTAATCAGAAAGGGTTTGTATCCTATTATTTTTTAGATAATAACCCGGATTGGCTACAGCGCCTGGGTGAATATCGGCAGCTTTTTAAAGACAGATTGGCAAAAGCGATTGCTATCACCTATGACCCCAATGAACGAAAAATTATCCTTCGCATAGATCGCAAGTTTGGAGAATATGTAAAATTAAAAGACCAGGTAATTGAACTATTCAAAAACGGTGAGACTCAATTGGCCATGATACATCATCAGAAGGTTCGGACCCTGTTCTTTAGTATTTTGAGCGACTGTGAGATGTATAAATTATTGCATGATAAGAAGATTAAACAGGCTGGCTATGACTCTCGTATTGAAGCTAAACGATTGAAAACAATTGCCGGGGTTTCGGCTTTTGTAATTTCTTCATTGAGCTTATCGTTAATTATTTTCCTGGCCAGAAGAATTCTCGACCCGCTGCGGAAAATGGTATTTGAATCGCGTTTGGGTGTAAATAAAGAGCGATCAAAAGATGAAGTGCAGATGCTGAGCCACAGCATCAAGGGACTTATTCATGATGCAGGCCAGAAGCATCGCAAACTGGAAGAGAGCCGTAAGCATCTTATTCAGAGTGAAAAACTGGCTCTGGTTGGTAAGTTGGCAGCCGGTATGGCTCATAGTGTTCGTAATCCCTTGACTTCGGTAAAAATGAGACTGTTCTCGCTGTCTAGAACACTGACTCTAAATGAATATCAACGGGAAGATTTTGACGTCATTTCAGAGGAAATACGACATGTCGATACCATTGTACAAAACTTTCTTGAGTTTTCTCGTCCTCCCAAGTTGAACCTTCAATGGATTAATCCTTCCCAAATTGTTGATCTGGCGCTGCAATTGTTGCAGCATCGTTTAAAATCATATGATGTAAGCGTTAACGTTACGCGTAATAAAGCATTGCCGAAGATCAAAGGTGATCCGGAGCAGTTAAAGGAGGTCATCGTCAATCTGATTGTTAATGCTTGTGAAGCCATGGAAAACGGGGGACTCATTACTATTGCCGAAGTAATTCGAGTTGATGAAGTCAAAGGCAGAGTTATCAGCATAGAACTGACAGACAACGGGCCCGGTGTTCCAGAATCGATCCGGGATAAAATACTTCAGCCTTTTTTCACCACTAAGGATGAAGGAACCGGCCTGGGATTAAGCATTGCTTCAAGAATTATTGAAGAACATAACGGGTATTTGGATTTTAAAACCGAAGTAGGAATAGGGACCACTTTTTCAATACATTTCTTGCTTGATGGAGAAGGTCATGAAGACCATTCTAATTATTGATGATGATGATCAGTTGCGGAAAAGCTTTGAAAAGCTTCTGACTGAAGAGGGCTATCGTATTCAAACAGCTGCTTCAGGCGAAGCCGGCATTTCAGCAATTAGTAGAGATCTACCGGATTTGGTCGTGTTGGATGTCAGATTACCGGGAATGAATGGGCTGGAGACGCTCAAAGCGATTCAAAAAATTGAAGGTCGGCTTCCGGTGATTATAATGACAGCCTATGCAACAACGGATACTGCTATCAAAGCTACCAAGCTGGGAGCATTTGATTATGTCGTCAAGCCTTTTGATATTCCAAAAATGCTGACAGTTATCAAGCAGGCATTGGAAACCGGCTACTTCATGCGATCAAAGATAAACCTCAACACCTCGGTCCAAAATGGCAGTCAGGAAGCAATAATCGGTCAAAGTCCCTCTATGCAGGAAGTCTATAAATCAATCGGTCATGTTTCATCCACCAATGCAACCGTTTTAATCCGGGGCGAATCTGGAACCGGCAAAGAGATGGTGGCCAGGGCGATTTATCAGCATAGCCTCAGGAAGGATAAACCCTTTCAAGTTATTAATTGCGTGGCAATCCCGGAAACGTTGCTGGAAAGCGAGTTGTTTGGTTATGAAAAGGGAGCTTTTACAGGAGCGTCCTTCCGACGTATCGGAAAAATCGAACAGGCTCAAAACGGTACGATTTTTTTGGATGAAATCGGCGATATGCCGTTAAGTATTCAGTCAAAAATTTTGAGATTGTTACAGGAAAAGAGCATTGAACGATTGGGCGGACGGGAGACAATTCCAGTTGATGTTAGAATCATTGCCGCTACCAACCGTAACCTGGAAACTGCTATTCAGGAAGAACGGTTTCGAGAGGATATTTATTACCGATTAAAAGTTGTCACTATCTGGTTACCACCGCTCAGAGACCGAAAAGAGGATATTCCGGATTTAGTAAACTATGTTTTGGCCCGATGTTCGTTGGAAATGGGCATCGATAATCCGGGTATCGTAAAAGAGGCTGTTCAAAAGTTGATGTATTATTCCTGGCCGGGAAACGTTCGAGAACTTTCCAATACCCTTCAGCGAATTTTGATTTTCAATCGCGGGGCACCGATTAACGAAAAAGATATTCAGAAAGCATTTGGAAATCAAAATATTGATACTCGGAATGAATCGATTGATTTAGATGAAGGGGTATGGAAATGGGTGCGTCACCGATTAACAAGTATCAACAGTCAAAATGTCTTCAATGAATGCGTTGATTATTTCTCAAGTATTCTCATTTCAGAAGCTCTGAATCTGGTGGGAGGGAACCGCTCCAATGCAGCAAAATTACTGGGACTTTCTCGTCCCACTCTACATTCAAGAATCGAAAAATACCAACTTCACTTAAAAACGGTAGTAAAAACCGATTAATCCCCTATCATCTGTAATCAGAGTGGTCGAGATCTCATCAATCAGACTGCCTTTACAGCCTGTAAAAAAAATCGACATCTTCATCTTGTCATCAAAATTTATTAATCCTGAAAAGCGTATAATTTCGGTAATTTGCATTCTGCATGTCTGTTAAAATTGTGTGGTATGTTTGTTGCTGACAAAAAAATTTAGTGAAAATCCAATCGCTATATTTATGAAGGCAATCATTGTGAAAAACCATATGGTTATTCTTATCGCCGATAGAAGTCGACGAGTCAGAGAATTTATAAAGCGGGAAATAAGTATGGAGGACTATAAGGTAATTCTGGCCAAAGACGGATGTGAACTTGTTCAACAGTTGGATTCTCTTGAATCATTGGACCTGTTGATTTTAGATCCTGATTTTCCAGATATTGATGATATTGAATTGATTGATAAAATCATTGGTAAATTCCCCGATTTGCCGATTATTTTGCATTCTTATCCCCTGAATAACAACTCTGCGCCGCCTGTCAGCAACAGTATCTGTTTTGTGGAAAAAAAAGGAAACAGTATTGAAATGCTGAAAAAAACCGTTTTCAGCCTTCTTAAACAGGAAACAAAACCGGAACAAAGAATCCGATGATTGTAAATAAAATGAACGAGATTTATCTTTGATCGCATGAAGTAGCCGGTTTCCAATGCCTGCTTGATATAGGTGAATTCAGTAACCGGTGTGTTACCGGACAAAGGACCCACAGCGTTTTTATACACTGTGATCAACCGATTGAGTCAAACGAAGACCTGATCCCTTTACGAAGACCTTAGGTACCGCTCCTGAACTTTGGTTATCTTTCCAACAGCAATATGACCTTTGGTATGAAATGCAAAAGCATAATCATATTGAAACTTTACCGCAATTCGCTAAAATCCCGGTTTCTTTACAACTATAACGTATCGCTCAGAGGAGACTCTAGAGGGAGGAACGACTTGAGGGGTCTTCCGCTGTAGCAAAATGCTGGTAGTTCTAATTTGTTTTATTGAAAGACCATCTGTAGCTTTACGGTAGAACTTAAATCCCCCGCCGCCGCTTTTAGAAGGTTTTTTCTGGCAACCGCAAAGGCCGCATAATTTGGAGCGATAAGATTCCTGCTTATAGCAATTATATTAGTCTCACTTGTCATTTCTAAAAGGAAGCTATTTCCATTTTTATTCATGATTAACAAGCCAACCAATGTGCCGGGCGTAAATTTTTCGATAAATCCAGTAACTTGTTCAAAATCGATATTGACCTGCTGATGAGTAAAATATCTTTTGTTTAGATAGTCATCAATATAGGGTTGTAAATCTACAGCCCAAGCAGATGTTGTTGTACATAGAAAAATTAGGACAATATAAATGATTTTTTTCATAACATTCCTTTATATATTTTTATTAATTTCGATTTCATAATCAAAAAACAGGTTTCCTCCCTCTATTTTATGGCGTTCTCTTGATGACTGTACCAACGTATGGAATTATAAGGAGTGACTGTTAAAAACGATGAACTCCATCTGAACAAATAATCGAGCGATATTTTAGTATATTAAATTCTTCCCGGAAACAGTCATTCCATATAATCCCTGTTGAACAGGCTCCTATCGAAAAACTGTGATAATTGCTATTGAGATAGTAAACATTTATTTCTCCATTATGTTGAATTTATAAAACAAAAAAATACATTGCTTAAGAACATTTGCAGGAAAAAAAGTTTCATATTTGTTTCTATTAATGTGAGTAGATCTTTAAAAAATATGAAAAGCAACTGAAACCATCTTTGATGGTAAAAAACAATGTGAAAGATAAACATAGATATTCTTCAGGGTATTGTCGATGTAAAAGAGCTGCCGCTTGCGACTTAGTTCAACATAGAGCTCAATGCACTTGTTAGAGAGGCCTACCATGCATCCAAAGCCCAGATTCACTAAGATCTATGCCCAGTTGGATCTGTGTATTTGATGGGATTATTGCTGACGTACGCATACCGGTTAAAATGCTGGGCATTGATCGGGTTCGGGACAATCGTGTCGGCGGTCAGGAAGCGGCCGATTTTTGGATCGTAGTATCTGGCGTTATAGTACATCAGGTTGGTTTCTTCGTCCAGTTCCTGGGAGGTGTATTTGTGGGTGACAGTGTTGTCACCTGATGAGCGGCTTTGGACCAGCTCGCCGAAGGGGTTGTAGGCGATGCGGGTGACCTCGGAGCCTGTTTCGCTTGTGATGACGGTGGAGGAACCCAGGTGATCCGTGTGATAGAAACGGGTTCCTGCCGGTACACCTTCAACAGTGGTGCCTGCCAGGTCTTCCAGGCGATCGGGGATGGTCCGGGTGCCGTCGGGCGATGGCAC
>JBFFHJ010000064.1:0-43423 GCA_041556995.1 bacterium
GCGGGATCTTTTTGGATATGACCATTCATGATTTCGACATGGCCAGGTTTCTGGCAGATAGCGAAATAACAGAGATATACGTATGTGGTTCGGTGATGATCGACCCGGAAATCGGCAAACAGAATGATATTGACACGGCACTGATTACATTGAAGTTTGCCAATGGTATGATTGGAAATATCGATAACAGCCGAAAAGCGGTTTACGGATATGATCAGCGGATTGAGGTTTTTGGGTCAAAAGGCGCTGTTATCGCCGAGAATAATACGCCGCATAATACACGTTTTTTGTCGGCGGACGGAATCGAGACGGCCAAACCACTCTATTTCTTTCTGGAACGATATCATCAATCATTTATCAATGAGATGAAAGCCTTTTTTTCGGCCATTAGGGATAAAACAGATGTACCGGTCAACGGGACGGATGGACTGATGCCTGTAGTCATCGGTTTGGCGGCAAATCAATCCTTAATAGAAAACAAACCGATTCAAATTATGTACTAAAACTTTAAAATGTGCAGACACTCTTAAAAGGGCTGCACCCAAGCCTTGAGTTTGAGAGTAAGCTATCTGTTTCATTGAATTATCAATTCAGTCAGGAGGTGTATTGTGACAATTCCAGTGATGAAAAATTATATAAACGGCGAGTGGGTCGAATCCAAATCAGTAACTATGGGTGATGTCCGTTGTCCGGCTACCGGAGAAAAAATTGCAGAGGTTCCCTATAGTACAAAAGAAGAATTAGACCAAGCCGTGCAAGCAGCCCGGGATGCATTTTGGGAGTGGCGCTGTACCCCGCCATTGAGTCGATCTCGGTATCTATTCGAGCTTAAAGAGGTCTTTGAAGATCAATTTGAAGATATTGCCCGAACTTTGGTTACCGAACAAGGAAAAACCATTGACGAATCCAGGGGAGAAGTTCGGCGGATGATTGAAAACGTTGAGCATGCTACAGGCGTAACAACCATGATGAGCGGGTATTGCCTGGAAGATATCGCCAAGGATATCGATTGCGTGGCGGAACGTCAGCCAATGGGGGTTTTTGGCTGTATTCCTCCCTATAATTTTCCCGCCATGGTACCTTGGTGGTTTTTACCTTACGCTATCGTCAGCGGCAATACATACATTGTAAAACCTTCGGAACAGGTCCCCATGACTCAAACCCGTATTTTCGAAGCATTGGAGGAGATCAATTTACCCGAAGGCGTGGTGAACCTGGTACAAGGTTCAAAAGAGGTGGTAAATGCCATGTTGGATCACCCGGAAATTGAAGGTATGTCGTTCGTCGGTTCCACACCAACGGCCAAGTATATCTACGAGCGATGCGGTGCTACCGGTAAAAGAGTGCAGTCGTTGGGCGGAGCAAAAAACTGCCTGATAGTCATGCCGGACGCCAATATAGACAAGGGAATGCCATCAATTTTAACATCCTTTTTTGGATGTGCCGGTCAAAGATGTCTTTCCGGGTCAATTCTGGTTGCAGTGGGAGATGTTTACGACACATTGGTTGAAAAATTTGTTACTGCATCTAAAAATTATCGGGTGGGGAACGGTCTGGATGAAAGCACTCAAATGGGACCATTGGTCAGTGCCAATCATAAGGAAAAAGTATTGGGATACATAGAAAAAGGTATATCAGAAGGTGCCAGATTACTATTGGACGGGCGAGGGATTCAAGTGGACGAATATCCCAACGGATTTTTTGTGGGTCCAACTATATTTGAAAACGTAACACCGGATATGACCATTGCGAAGGATGAAATCTTCGGACCGGTGGTGAGTATTGTTCGGGTAAAAAATCTGGACGAGGCGATCGAGCTTACCAATAGTCGCGGTTTTGCCAATGCTGCATGTTTGTATACCACCAGCGGTCCGGCCGCCCGTGAATTTAAATATCGTGCTAAACCAAGCATGCTGGGAATCAACATTGGTATCGCCGCCCCCATGTCCTTTTTCCCCTTTGGGGGCGCCGGACAATCATCATTTGGTGACATCAAAGGACAAGGTCGGGAGGCTTTTCAGTTTTTTACTGATACAAAAGTCACTATTACCCGTTGGTTGTAATTTGTATCTGAAGTAAAGCTATCAAAACTTTGCCTTTAGTTGTCATCCTGAATGACTGATGCTGATAGAAGAAACACAAACGATAGGGCGTCCCTGCATGGACGCCGAAGGATTCTCGCCAAAATGCTTGCAAGAAACTTGAATTCTGCAACTTAAATAATTATTGGATAAAAATCCAGGTTTATTAACAGGAGGAATAACAAGGTTTCTCTTTGAAAATATTGAGGTACTTCAGACCGCCTTAGGTTTCATACCGAATGACAGCGGGTAAAAATTAAAATAAAGAGAAAGAATCTTTTGAAGAATAGGAAGGAGATCACATGAAATTGGAAAACTTCGGCGGTATTCTTGGTTTTGCCGCAGAAATAGAAGCAGCTGATGCCGCTTTTTATAAAAATCTGGCAACAAATAACGACGCTTGTATGAACGTTAAGGAAATCTTCGAACAGTTTGCCAAAGATGAAAAGAAAAATGAAAAAAATATGCTACGAACCCGCCAGCAAAACGTCACTGAAATGATTCTGGAAGCCATTTCCGACTTTAATAGCGACGCTTTTATCGCCGACCGGGAGGGAGCTGATACTATGGATGTCAAAGAAGCAATCAGCAAAGCCATTGACATCGAAAACAAGGCTGAAGCCTTCTACCTTCAAGCGGCTGAAAAACTTAGTGCCCTGCCGGAGGTTGCCCGAGTTCTTAAAAAAACTGCTTCAAAACGAGCCAATCATATAAACCGCCTGAAAGAATTGGGATAGTGTGTTTTTTGATCACCGGCGTCATCGTAACCTGATTTATGTCGCACAAAAATCAGGCACCACCGGTTATTGAGGCAGTAAACAGCCAGCAGTATCAGATCATGATTAACATTATCAAAGAAACCTTTGATATCCAAATCCATCACCCAATTATACTGTCAGCACCCTTTTCAAGCTAACTCCACAGTATGTAATGCCGGCTTGTGGAGGCAGTACCCGCAACTCTAATACACCCAACCAAAAAATCCCATGCAGATCACATTGACTATTATGGCAATGGAATAAAGCGTTACATTGGTTATAATTTTACTTTTCATGGTTTTCATATTGATTACCAAAATGGCGGCCACAAAAAAGTGAAAATAACCAAAAAGAAAAATCAACCAGATACCGGTAATGGATCGATGCCAAAAGGGATATTCCCAAACCAAATGTCCGCCCTTATTAAGCAGGCATTCGACAAACACACAAAAGGCGGCATACCCAATACCGATAGCCCACTGATTTGGGATTCCCAGGATTTTAATCTCTTTATTATCTAATAGGGAGTTGTAAAATATCACCCCCATTATGGCAAACATGAACATAATTTCTATGTTCCATCCAACCATGGTTCGCAAGGCAGTGTCACCCGGCGCAGTCCAAAAAGCGGAGTATTGGGTAAAATGAAACACCAGACCGTTCCAGGTTTCGTTGATAAAATCCATCCCAAAAATAGTCAACCCGGCAAATACGGCGTTCCAATTTCCCGATGATCTGGCTTTTTTTATCTCTGTCGTGTAGACATAAAAAACAAGGGCAAGCAGCGGAATAACATACCATTTTATGGTCGTCAGGTCCCTGAGTCCTTGTAAGGCTTGTTGTGATGCAGGTGTCATCTTATCTCCTCATCAGTTAAATATTTTCAGGCGTTAGCCCAAACCACTGTTTAAAAGAACATTAAAACTGATAGGGATGATAAAAGCATGTTTTTTCAGAGTCAAGCAGAACTTTTCCAAGATTAATCGATAAACTTTCCCTTTCGAAAATCGTGGATGGCTTGTTCGATCTCCTCTTCGGTGTTCATGACAAAGGGGCCATATTTTACGATCGGTTCATTTAGCGGTTTACCGGCAATGAGCAAAAATCTGGCCGAAGCATCAACGGATTGGGCATTTATCACTTGTCCATCACTTAAGACAGCCAGTTGTCCTTTATGGATTAATTGACCGGCTTGATGTTTCGTGGCACCGACTTCAATCTTTCCTTCAAAAACATAAACAAAGGAACTGTGATCTTTGGCGACCGGTTGATTAAAAAATGTATTCTCCGGCATAAAAATATCCAAATATAACGGATCAACGGCAACCCCGCGAACAGCTCCTAAAACACCCTGAGATTCACCGGCGATAATCCGAATTCGGATGCCATTTTCCAGAATCACTTCGGGAATATCCTGGGAATTGATATCCTGATAATTTGATTGTTTCATCTTATCTTTAGCCGGAAGATTGACCCACAGTTGGAATCCCCACATCAACCCATTTTCCTGTATGGGCATCTCTGAATGCACAATACCACGAGCAGCGGTCATCCATTGAACGCAACCGGTTTTTAAGACACCTTGGTTGCCTCTACTGTCTTTATGCTCCATTGAACCGGCCAGCATGTAGGTCACAGTTTCGAATCCTCGATGGGGGTGACTGGGAAAACCGGCAATGTAATCATTAGAATTATCGGAGCGAAATTCATCCAATAATAAAAACGGATCAAGGTGGGCTAATAAATGAGATCCGATGCTCCGCTTTAAACGAACGCCGGCTCCATCACTGGTGGATTGTGAAGTAATTATTTGTTCCACTTGACGAGGTTCACCGGATGAACCATTAATCGAATTATTTTGATCTTTAATAGTGGTGTGAGGTAAGTTCATGTTGACTCCTTTAATTGCTTTATAAGTGGTCACTTTACTCTGTCAGAAAAAGATTACTGTTTTTGACAGAGTAAAGTGACCTGTTTTTATACATTCTAATCTGAAAATCGATCTAAAAAAAGAATAATAATTGTATCAACATGAACTACATTTCCGATCAATAAACGGATGCAACATTGCGATTGTTCAACTTCATATTTCTGAGGAATGTTTTGACGGGTGCCGTCCAACATGATTTTACGTATGTCAAAGGTAATTAAACCAGTTTTTAAACCGACCCAAACTTATTAACATCATGACTCTGTGGGAATGACATAAAGCCCGGAGTAATGCTGAATCGTTACAGTCAAGATTCAAATATCCATACCATTGAGTCGTTTCCATGAATATTGGACCAAAATTTACAGTTAATTTTTAACTTTGACGGTAAAAAATGTAGTGGCAATGTTGGAGGAGTACACAATGATTTGTTCTGTCAGATCCAACAATTCCATATGAATTTCATGGGCTTCGATCCAGTTTCTATTTTGCTTTACCATTCCCTTTTTTACTCCGGGATTAATACTGATTGACTTCAAACACCCGGTTTTTTACAATATAGGAAGTGTTTTTAATAAACAGTGTGGAAGGTCGCTGTGGTGCTTCCCAAGTATATTTTCTGCCGTAGCAAGTGGGGCCATGTTCCATAAAGGTCTTATGTTGTAACCGCTATATCAAATGGCTTGGTGGCGTTATTCGATCTACGGATCGGGAGACGCCAGCGTATGGAAAAATAAAGGAGTTCTTATGATTAAAACAATGAAAACAATATGTTTGGTCTGTTTGATTCTAATGTTTAGTGTGAGTGCATATGCGGAAACATATTTGTTTGTGGGTAGCAGCTATTCGCTTCTTTCAGAAAAGGGAGAAGATGGGGAGTTCCGAGGAATCGCTGTTGATCTTGCCAAAACGATAACTGAAACACTCGGACATACGATCAAGATAGAGCTGTACCCCTGGAAACGTGCCCAAAATATGGTCAAAACCGGAAATGCTGATGTGTTGATGGCTCCGTTTAAAACACCGGAACGTGAAAAATGGCTCGATTTTTCAGAAATTCCGTTCGCAACAAATTACACGTTCTTGTTTGCCAAGCCTGGTAACTCCTTCGTCTGGAATGGAGATTTTTCCTCCCTCAAGGGGAAAAAGATCGGGATGTCGCTGGGATGGGCTCTCGGAGCAGAGTTTGAAAAGGCCAAATCATTCTTATCCATAGATTATGCCTCAAACATAGATTCGTGTTTTAAGAAACTGCTTTCCAGCCGTGTTGATTTAGTTCCCACTCAACTTCAGGAAGCGATTGCCTCATTTCAACGACTTGGCCTCAGTGATGACCAAATGCCCATTAAGATCTTCCCGGCAATGGCAGAAAACCACCAATATTTTGGTTTTTCAAAGCAAAATAAACTTTCGGAATTTAAAACGAATTTTGACCGGAAGATGAAACAGATGAAGAATAGCGGAGAACTCTCTCAATTGCTGGCAAAATACGGATGGCAAGTATTATAATGTTTACAAAGGACACAACCAACAATCGTAGCAGATAATGATTTCGTTTATGAGCAGTAGCCCATTTGTAAAGTAGGGACAAAGATATACCAGACGAGACGAGAAAGTTGATGTGAATCCAAACTCAACTTTGGAAACAGCACTGGTTACATGAAGCGCTGTTTCCATGGATATTATACAAAAGTTTTTAGTTAGTTTTTAACTTTGATGGCAGAAAATGTGGTGGCGATGTTGGAAGAGTATACAATGATTTGTTTCATCAGATCCATTAATTCCATATGAATTTCATGGGTTTCAACGGTTTCTTTTTTCTCACGCAAGAGGCGTTGGAGATGTTTGGCCCTGTATTGTAACTCCAGATCGAGATATTTTCTTTCTTTCTGCATGATTTTACGTGCCTTATCCAAATCCAGTTCATCAAACGATTCTTCCAACAGACTAATCTGAGCACAAACTTTTTTATGATAGATCATTATCTCTTCTTTCCCCTCTTCAGAAAAATCGCTTTTCTGATTTTGTTTCTTAACTATCAACGGTACGATATTCCTATGAATCAAATCACCGATACTTTCGATATCTTTAACAATTGACATCATGGCAAAAATTTCGCTGGCTTGATCATCCGTCAATTGGGAGCGAGATACCTGGACCAGGTAGTTATCAATTTCCTCTTCCAGAAAATCCAGTTTCTCTTCACGCATATCGATGCCTTCCATTAAAGACAGTTGTGGAAAAAATTTATCTTTCCCGGGTTCTTTTGTAAAAAACGGGATAATTATGGCATCCAGCATACGCCCCAATAATCTGGCCATTCTTGAGATTTCTGCCCTGGCAAGATCAATTGCCAGAGCCGGGGTGGCCACCATTGAGTTATCCAGGTGCATAACAGCGGGTATGGTGCCTTTATCCACAATTTTATCAGGTAAAATACGAAGAATCAGATTTGCAAATAAATGAGTAAAAGGCAAAAAACACAAACCAAGACTGACATTAAAAATAGTGTGGGCATTAGCTATTTGTCGTGCCGGACTGGAATCGAAATAAGCGGCCATATCCTTGATAATTCCAGCGAATGTTGGAATCCATAAAACAAATAACATAACACCGGCTAATTTGAACATAACATGAGCAAGCGCTACTCTTTTAGCCTCCCGGCTTGCACCAATACTCGCCAATCCGGCGGTAATACATGTTCCCACATTGGCTCCAAATACCAGAGGAATTCCGGCTTCAAGCGAAACAAGTCCCTGTTGGGCCAGAACAATGATAATGCCGGTAAAAGCACTGCTGCTTTGGATCAAAGCGGTAAAAACAGCACCAACCAGTATGCCTAATATTGGACTTTCGAGTCCCTTCAGTAAGTTTATAAATTCAGCATAGGTTCTTAACGGTTTCATGGCATCACTCATCAACTTCATACCAAAGAACAGAATACCGAATCCGAGAATTGCTTCTCCTATGTTACTGACCTGATAGCTTTTACTCAGCATACGAATTAAGAATCCAACCATTATTATAAGCAAGGCATAATCCGTTAGTTTAAAGGCGATCATTTGAGCAGTTATGGTTGTGCCAATATCAGCACCCAGTATAACGCCCATGGATTGTGAAAAAGACATCAATCCGGCCTGCACGAAACTGACCAACATAACTGTTGTGGCACTGCTGGATTGAATGACCATGGTAACAAACGCTCCACAAACAAGGGCAATTATCCGGTTTTTTGTTAACATTGCCAATATGGCTCGCATTGAATTTCCAGCTGTCTTTTTCATTCCTTCACTCATCAATTCCATACCGAAAAGAAAAAGTGCCAACCCCCCAAGCAAGCCAAAAATCAAAAATACCCAGTTTATCTGCTTACCAGATGCTTCTGCATAAGTTGACAGAGGCAGCAGGAGAGCAATCACTATATAAAATATAAAAGCTTCTTTTTGCCTTATTAATTTCCCAATCATACTATCTCTTTAGTTATGGCATAATTCCGCCAATGAATATGTAACCAAATTATGAACCAGAAAATACACATTTCCAGTTTCATTGTACAGTTTTCCCACTCAGAAGGAAATATACATCCTGATGTGATTACTTTTTTTGTTTGATGAGGTTTGATTGGGATTGAAAAATAGAGGATTAGAATTGAGGATCAACGAAGGTCAGCCTTCTGGTCGATATTCGGTTTTCCCAGCCGGATAATGTCATATTACGGTTTGGTGAATCCGCTATACATGATCCACCTTACTTAAAACAAATTTCTATTATATCAATTTGTTTTAAGTAAGGTGGATTGTCAGGGGGGTAAAAGTAGTCAATCCACCAATTTTTAATTTTTGTAAACGTTTTTTACTTTTTCATTGACATATTCCGGTTTTTCTTCCGGTTTGACTTCAATGAATCTAAACATGGGGCAGGCTTTGCAAACATCAAGTCCCGGCCATGCTTTAGAACCTTTTCCGAGTAGAGAGGCGCCTTCGCCTTTTTCAGTCCTCATTTTCTGCTGTTCTGCCATCATTTTGACCTGATCTCCCGGAATAAAGAGATTGAGATAAGACATCTCGGTTTTCCCGGAGGTTTTGGAACCGGCACACATGGTATTCATGTTGGCAGTGTGTTCATTATACGTCCAAACACTTCCTGCACAGACGGCCGAATTTGGTGTATGGAAAAAGTTGAGATTCGGTCTTTTTGTGGCACCCATATAATCGTTCAACAGATGGTAGGCTTGATAGGGCGTACAAACCATATAAACAACACTGGGATCAACATCAATATCATCAAAAAAGTCAAGAGGCGCCATATAGATTCCCAGACAACCATCTTCCAGTTTTGCTTTCTGCAAAGGAGCCTGCCAGGCTAATTCCTCATCCTGCATGTATTTCATATGGCTTTTAGTATCCGCCTCTTTATCAAAATCCCTGAAACCAAACACCGGTTCTGCATTTTCACAAAGCAGCTTTTTAGATTCCATAAAGAACGACATCCGTTCCTGACGACAGGCTGTTAAAAACTGGCAATAGGTGATTTTTGTACGTGTTCTGTGAGTTACCGGTAATTTATCAATTTCATCTTCATCATAGACAAACCGAATACCAACAGGATCAAAATCCAATCTTACTTCCCAAATAAACTGTTTATGTACTTCGCTGAATTTCATAATTGTCTCAACATAAAATAGTGTTCTAAATTACTCTTACTGAAAACCTGCCCTCCGTGTTTGGCTTAAGATCAATTTTATACATCCTTTTTTACACACATATGTCTTTTATTCCAATATTTCGCTCAAACACCAACCAGCATCAAATCACAAGAGTTTTTTATTTCAATGTGCATATTTTTAAATAACTAAAATAAGAGCAGGAATAATCCATCAGAATCAAAAAGCAACATGGTGGAGCAAAGCTAATCCACCTTTTGTCCATTCGTTGGATCATTAGCAAATACTTTTTACCCAGCCCGAAATATTACAAGGTTATCCAACATTGCCAGTGTTGAAAATAGAACTTTGGCAGTTTTCAACCATGTTTGTTTAAAAATATTGTCCAATTTAGAATTATACTGTATTTAATTCTAAAATTCCAAATTTTCTTTTTTTATGTTTTATCCAGTATTATTTTGAACGGATCGGGAAAAAACATCATAAGTCGTTTAATATTTCAGTATTTGAAGTATCATCACCCGACCACTGGAAACTTTAACCAAAAAAGTTAATAGCTTGTTCATTTAACCAGCATTTATTGACCCCAATTCACTTAAAAAACAATAGTAATAACTCTGTGCAAATTGCATACCGGTTATTAAAACAATATTTTATACCAAACAGCAACCAACGGAGGTTTAAAGTGATATTAAAAAGTTTAATTTGTATTAAATAGCCAAGAGATTAGTAAAATTTAGAGCTAAACAGCTTTAAGATCCTTTGATATTGTACCAGTACTGATTTACTAAACAGCAATATTTTTTTGGCACTGCAAATAAAATATTGCTGTTTACGAATATACTAAAATGTCAACCACCAGAAGGTTAATGCTCTCCGAGTAAAGCGCCATAAATATATGGCAATTATCTTGGGAAAAAACCAAAAAATCGAATAAACATATCCTGTAAATGATTTGCTTCTAATCTATTTTTGTTCTATATGACTGTTTATTCAGATTATAATGAGTTACAAGATATCATTTCTTTTTTATAGTTGTTCAAATACATTGGTATGCTCTTTGCTGCTGAGAGTCATTCTTAATCGATACGGCTGTGTTTGATCATTTTGAAATGACTGATTTATCCTTCTTTCTCATATTGCATCGCAAGTTGTTACATCCTTTCAAAACATTGTTTCTGGTGTGTTTTGGGAAATATCCCTCACACCTGCTGATCGTAACAGCTTTTTGCTTTTCCATACACTGTAAATGAGTACTGGTGTTTTGTCATCGAGTGATATCAGAAGATGAATCCAGCTACATTTTTGCGGGGCATTTGTAAAAATAATTATTCTTTATTTTTTTGGTTTTCATTTAAAAATACACGTATAATGTAAATCAGGTCGTAGAAATTTAATCAAACAATTATTTGTTTCCAAAAGAAGAACTGGTGAAGAAGAGTTATGTTTATTGACCATCCATTGCTGAATCAAAAGAACAAATTGCAGGCAGCCATCCTGAAAAACACCATTATTGGATTTGGGGGGGCAATATTGCTGGCAGTCTTTTTCATTATAATTATCTCTTTTGAGAAAATGTTAGCTATCTTACCCTTGATTATTGTTTTTAATGGGACGCTAGTTGGGTATCGTTTAATTGAGTCAACCCGATACGGTCTTCAACATAAAGTACTTATTTGTATGATCGCCGGTCTGGTGGGAGAAATTTTTTGTCTGGTTTGCGTTAAATCTTCTAACATTTCACTTGATGGTTTTTGTGCTTTCTTTAACCGACCTCTTAATTTATGGGGCTGTATCTGGAGGAACAAGTATTCTGGACGCCGAGTTGGCTATTAGATTTTTTTATATTTAGTGTTTGTTACCCTCTAACCAGGGACAAACATAAATTTTTTCCAATTTGTCCCGGTGTGTTTTTTACACTGTTTTATGTAATCGTTCGTCAAAGATGATTGATCCATAAAGATTCGTATTTGACTAAGGAGATATAAATGAAAAAACACTATGTGATATTATTAATTTTTACTCTAGGGCTTGTTGGAAGCACAACGCAGGGATTGGCTGCAACATCGACTGCTTTATTGGAATCACGCTATAAAGCGGGTGATATCATCAAAATCAGCGGAACGATTGAACCCGGGGCTGATCTGTTTTTGTTGATATATTCGGAAAAACGATTTGCTTCCAAAAATACAAACGGTGTTTTTGAAGAAAAAAAGCTGAAAAAGGCTGCCAAGAAGGGTGGTTATAGTATAAATACCAGCATTCCTGTCCAGTTTTATATGATAACAACACATCCGGAAAAGTTCGGAACCATTATCAAAAAAAAATTTGGTGGACCTTCTTTTTTCACCCAGGGTGGAAAAAGAGGTTTATATAGCACTACCATGTTTAAACTGGCCCCCTGGTCGAAACTTGGACCTGAGGCCAGATCCGTCTTAAAAGGAATCAGCAATCAGGAAGAATGGAATTTCTATCGCTACGCTCATGAAAACAGCTACGGAATTAATACCATAACCAAGGAACGATCCAATGTCGGTAAAGTGACGATTTTTGCTCGAAGTGTATTAACCGATTATAAAAAAACAGGTAATTATTGGGATGAAGGAACCAGTATCCAACTGGATAAAACAACCGGCAAATTTACAGCTTCTTTTAAATCTTATCGACATACTCCACCCGACACAAAATTCAAGGTTTTTGTAAACGGTACATCCGTTGGTTCTTACACGTCTGAAGAAAACGGTTTCTGGCTTTCCATGGGCGGACGTTACATGAACCCATTGTGGATTATCATGGGAGCTATTCTGGTTGGGGCGTATTTTTCCATGATTGGCGCGGCCGGCGGTATGCTGATGGCTGCTTTTCAGGTTATTTTCGTCCAAACAGCGGGCCCTGTAGGTATTAACGCAGCCAATGTTTTACGTCCTTCCAACATGGCTCTGACACTTTTTTCACCCCTGGGTTCATTTTACAGATTTGCCATTGTTGAGAAACGGGTGGCCTGGCCGGTAGGTCTTTCATTTGGTGTGGGTATTTTTCTTGGTTCCGCCTGGTTGGGGAAATACGCAGTTGAGTACTTACCCATGAAAACATATAAAGAATGGTTAGCCGTTCTGGTAGTGATAATGGGAATCAAAACTCTTATGGAATTAACTCCAAAATCCATGTCCAAACGTAAAAACATTAAAGCCATGGTCAATAAGTTTAATGCTGCGGTCAAAAAGGCAAAAGAAGACGGAAGCTCCGCAGAAATGGGCTCTATTGAACCGGTAAAATCCAACCTGATCGATTACCGTTTCAGGTTTTGGGGAGAGAATTTCAAAATCAACCCCTTGTTATTTGCATTGCTCGGAGTCGGGATCGGGATTGTTTCCAGAAGTTTTGGCATCGGCGGTGGCTTCTTACTGGTCCCGGCCATGACAAGTATCGGCGCACTTCCCATGTACGTTGCGGTTCCCATTGCTTTGATTGGAACTTGTTTCAGCAGCATAGGATCATTTTTAGGTTACCTGCTAAACGGTTATCTACCTGATCTCTGGCTTGCCGGCAGTATCATTATAGGTGGATTTACCGGCGGTATGCTGGGGAGTCGATTACAGACATTTTTTAACGAAATCCAGTTAAAATGGATTTTAGCAATTACTCTATTTTTCTTATTTTTCAGGTTCTTTAACATCGAAATCTGGATTTAATACAGGCGTTCTTCCGTTAAATTCTCTTTATCGATGTGCAAAGTGTGGGAAACAGGAGGAAATTATTAAGATAAAAGTGGCCTCTATATGGGATTCACCCATATGTTTATAAACATGATAACATCCATATGGATTATTTTTTAAAGGAGAAAAAGAGGCCATTAAACCTATTTTTTCAAATATGGTGATGTAATATCAAGGTCGTTTTTTATGAAACGGCAATGTAACAGGCAGTAATTATGGATCAGTTATTAGATGACATATGGGCTGGTATTGAACGTCTTTTGGTTGCTTCCGTTAACTGGATGGATGGCGTATTATTCTCCGTAGAAGTGCTGGGTCCAGAGGTGGTGATTTTTTTATTAGCATTGTTCACCGTATTGACTTCGGCCATATTGCGCCACTTCTATACTACTAAACGGTATTTGGAGCTAAAAGAAAAATTTGAATACTGGTATCAGTTAAAACAGGAAGCTATTGCTCACAATGACGAAGATACAGGGAAAGCGATTGGTAAGAATATCGATCAGGCTGAACTGAACAGGGCTTACTACGATTTCTTTTTTGAAGGATTATTAAAAAATCTTGTCACTACCTGGTTGCCGATATTTATTGTCCTGGCTTATGTTAATATGATTTACCGTCCAGAAAGATTGCTCAATCGATTTGGTTCGGACTTTCTATTTTCCATCGGTTCTGAACCAAATCCACAGAAGATCAGTTCTTTATTCTGGTTTTTTCTCTCATTAATTTTTTCATCTATATTGGTCTCTGGTATTAAAATTCTTTATAAAAAGTCCAAACCGGTTGACATTGCGGAAAACCATTAAATAGATCTTAGCCGAAAAGTAAAAAATTATAGCCAATAGCTATTATCCTGAAGAACCTGCAACAAAGGATTTCCTGGAAATCATTGGGCTTCCATGTGTCGCTACTGCTTCATTCTGAATGACATTGGTTTTTGAGAAAATTTGAACACGTAAAGGTCAAATACAAACCCAAAAATGTGTGTTTACTGAACCTGTCTCCCGGCTTACTGTTAATAATTTGCAAAATTCATCTATTCAACATTTATTTTTGGTGATAACTTAAAACATCCTGTGTAATAAATGTTCTGTAATTATAGGCTTTTATCCATAAAAGTCCCTAAAAATGAACAAATTCATCAGAATCATTTATGCAAAAACTATTAATAATTTTGCCAGCCACATTGATCTGGTTTATACCCGTTACAGCCGATGCTATTCAGATGCATTACGGTGCAGAGGGGATTATTGTCCACCAGGCCGGCCATGTCTTTTTTCTCATCTCCATGCTGATCCTGGTATTTTCCATTAAAGGCAAGGGATTGAGTCACCAAAGAGGATGGCGTTTCATTCAATATTCCGCCTTAACTTTTGTCCTTTGGAATCTCAATACTATTTCGGCGCACTTTCTTGACAATCAAATCCGAGCTGTCCAGGTTGAGGATATTTCGTTTTGGGATATTACCATCACTTCCTGGTGCAATAGCCCACATCTGGCCTTTTTATATTATTTGTTAAAATTTGATCACCTTCTCTGTGTACCAGCTATTTTACTTTTTTATTTTGGCGTGTCACATATTCTGAAAGAGTCAAAAGAGATATACCTGGACGAGGTAAACCGATGACATTTCCATTTTTACCTATATTGATTGTCGATATCTTTGGTTCCTTATTAGTGATGGTTATTTCATTGTTTTCTCTACGCAAGGCCAGAATGCTGAGATGGCGTGATCCTAACAATGTGGTTTACCTTTACCTTTTGTGGATTTGCATCGGTTTGGTCCTTTTTAGTGTGTCACGATCCTTTGGTCATATTCTCAAACAAATAATGGAGTTGACCCAGCAGCGCTCCCACTGGGAAAAAATCGGTCCATATACCGGCGCCATCAACACTGCCGCGTTTATGCTGGTCGCCATGATCACTCTGTTTTTCAGACAAAGCTGGCAAATTAACATTCGAATCATTTCCAATCGTAAAAAACTTGAGGCTGCCCATGAAAAGTTATTGGATTTAAACCAGAATCTTGAACAAAAGGTGATTCTGAGAACAGAACAGCTCACCCATTCCGAACACAAATGTCGAAGAGTATTTAATCAGTCCAGGGATATTATTCTGATGACCGATAGTGAATTTAACATTATCGAAATCAATCCCGCCGGTTTGAATATGACCGGTTATTCCCGGGAAGAAATGAAAGACGGTGGAATGTGCATCAGCCGCTTCTTCAGTTCCCCCATTGACTGGGCACGAATGAAGGAAAAAATCCATGCCAACGAATTTATCTTAAGTGAAGAAACCGATTTTCTCCGATCAGACGGTATGCATCTGTCTGTAATCATCACCGGAGGTATTGACCATGGCGCCTTCGGCGATCAGACCATTTATCATTTCATTATTAAGAACATTGATGAAAAAAAGAGGCTGGAAAAGCAGATGATTCAGATGGAAAAACTGGCGGCACTGGGAGAGCTATCAGCCGGTTTTGCTCATGAAATCAATAACCCGTTGGGAATTGTTCTGGGGTTTACTCAGTTGATACTAAAGAATAAAAATGATAGAGTACCACCCGAGTTTTACGAAGACCTTGAAACCATAAAAAAACATGTTTTAACCTGTACTAATGTCGTTTCCGATCTGTTAACATTTTCGAGAAAAAACACATCGGAAAAGAGCTTACATAATATTAATCATCTGGTTCATGATGTTACAAAGCTTCTTTCAAATCATTCAGATTTCAAAGAAATCAAAGTGCAATTGGATCTCGTTCCAAATGGTGACCTCATTGTCATGTGCAATGAACAGGAAATAAGGCAGGTTATTATGAATTTGATGATCAATGCCGGGCATGCAGTTGGAAAAAATGGAACGATTGAGATAAAAACACATAGAAAAAATGGTCAAATAAGTATGCAGGTCAAAGATAATGGATATGGAATAAAGCCGGAAGACAAAGCAAGAATATTTGATCCCTTTTTTACAACAAAACCCGTGGGACAGGGCACTGGATTGGGATTGTCCGTCAGCTACGGGATCATACGTAATCATGGAGGGGATATTACGGTTAAAAGCAATCTGGAAGAAGGCGCTGTTTTTACAGTAACGCTTCCAGCGGCAATATAAGTTATTGAATTAATGGGCAAAACAATGACAAGAAAAATTCTGGTCGTTGATGATGAAAAGGACATGACCCGACTTCTGAAAAGAATATTGGAGCCTGAGTATGACTGTAAGATAATCATGGCCTTTTCCGGGGCAATGGCATTAAATATATTGGAAAATGAAAGCGTTGAGCTGATGATTTGTGATATCAGAATGGCAGAGATGGATGGCTTTGAATTGCTGGAACGAGTAAAACATGAATATCCCGGTTTATTGGTGGTGATGATTACCGCTTATGGAAGCATTGATATTGCGGTTCATGCCATGAAAAAAGGGGCGGTTGATTTTATTACAAAACCTTTTGAACCGGACGAAATCATACTAAGGGTCGGTGAGATTCTTGATGGAATCGACGCCAGGAAAAACCTGGAGTCAAATGATTTGGAAGAAAGCACCGCTTTTGGCAATTTATTGGGGGAAAGTGATGTCATGCAGGAAGTGTTTGAAAAAATCAAATTGTTTGCCGAAAGTGATGTCACCATATTGATAACAGGAGAATCGGGAACAGGAAAAGAACTGACGGCCAAGGCCATCCATAACCTCAGTCGACGTCGTAATAAGCCGTTTATTGCAGTGAATTGTCCAACCATACCGGAAACGATTCTGGAAAGTGAATTGTTTGGATACAAAAAAGGGGCTTTTACCCATGCAACCAGCAATCGTAAAGGGCTTTTTCAGGAGGCTGAAAAAGGTAGTGTCTTTTTAGATGAAATCGGCGATATCGGCCTTTCCATACAATCCAAGTTGTTGCGATTTTTTCAGGAAAAAGAGATTAAATCATTGGGAGATACAAAACCCATCAAAGTGGATGTGAGAATCATTGCCTCCACCAATGTCAATCTGAAACAAAAGGTAACATCCGGTGAGTTCCGGGAAGATTTTTTTTATCGGTTAAATGTCCTCACTATTGAATTACCCTCATTATCAAAAAGAGTCTCCGATATCCCCATCATTGCAGAACATCTGATTACCAAACATTGTCAAAAATTGAACAAACCACAAAAACGTATCGCACCGCCACTGATGACCCGATTGATGGAGCATCCCTGGCCGGGAAATGTTCGAGAACTGGAAAATGTACTCATTCAGGGAATAATATGTACCGAATCCGATACAATTACTTCGTCGGACGTTACACTTGACTATGAAAAAGGTCCGTTACTAAAGAATACTATTGATAGATCAGATTTGGTCAATACAACATACAAAGATGCAAAAGAAAGTCTACTAACCACGTTCAACCGCCGGTATATCGGATCATTGCTGGCTATCACCAATGGGAATATCACCCATGCCGCCAAACGTTGTGGAATGGAACGTCAGGCCTTGCAACAAATCATAAAACGCTTTGATATTGATGCTAATTCTTTCAGGTGTTGAATGAACCGATTGACAGCCACGTAGAGCCCAATGTCATTATGTCAGGCTCTGCAATCTGTCATCCTGTGGGACTCTTCTTGTCACCTTGGGGTCGACTAAAAAATCAGTTCACATTCTGTCTGCAAAATGCCCATTGTTTTTTGGACTTTTGTAAACAGATAATGTGAACTGATTTTTTAACGATTCCCTGGACTCTGGAATGACAATAAATAAACAATTTTCCTGAACTTAATGACATCGGCGTAGCCCCCCTGTCGTTTGTACTTGCTTCAATCGGCATCTGGCACGCAGAATGGCTCCACGATGTTTCTGCGCTTCAAAGCTTAATGACGTAAAATAAAACGGTGGAGTTCATCCGTTATCTTCCCTTTATTACTACCTCTTTTTTTTTGACCTTACAAATCAGAAACCTTCTTAAACATTTTGGCTCAAATTTTTACTCCGGGAATGAAAACTTTTTTCAAACTTGTTTTTCACTGCATAACCCAGAGAACATTTCCAATCACAGCAATGCACTGCCGGAAGCAAAGTGTTATGAAAAAACCGCCGCCCAAATCGAAAATGTCTTAATACTTCGTCCTGGCTGTTTCATAGCCCTTATTTCCAATCCAACCAACATCGATTAAAGCTGTATCAAAAGAAACAATCCTTTATCGAATCATCAAATACCATTGACATTACTGTGCCCTTTTCAAGGTAATTTATTTATGAAATCAATATATTTCCTTGTTTTCTACTGGCAAAAAGCTTCATTGTCTTCTAAATCTTCTATTATAAAATTTACATTCTCTTCTGCATTTAATAAAATACTTAAATATACTTTGTTTTATTCGCCTTTTTCTGTTTTATGGTTTTTTGAGGGGACTTTTGTAAACAGATTATGTGAAGTTATTTTTTTGACGATCCCTTAACTTATTGACATTATACCTTTGCGGAAATGACATAGAGTTCGGAGTAATGCTGAATAGTTACTGAAGATCCACATATTAAACAGGTAATCTGGAGGAAATATGAAACGTCTTATTTTTACAGCATTCATTTCAATGATGATTGTTTCTTCAGTTTTTGCTGAAAACAACCAAACAGTGGTAGTAGGGGTTGGCCTGGGTCTCCACAGTTTTGCCGGCAGTGATGACTTACGCGAAGGATCAGATCTTTTTGGCAATATTGATGAGGTAAGAGTCTCAGGAGTTACTCTCTGGTATATTGAATGGTATGTGTTTGGAAACATCGGTTTTGGTTTTAATTCACATAATCAGACAGTCAGCCGTTCATATACCTCAGGCGGTGAAAGCATTGATCATAAATGGAATATCGACAGTTATTTAGTGACCCTGAACCTTATTCCGTTGGGTGGAACCCGTTATGCCAGAATGGGGATTTTTGTGGGGACCGGCACATCTACATATAAAATTGAAGAAACCGTAAGCGGGACAAGCAGTGATTACGAAGCTTCCGAATCCGTATCCGGTCCTGCCACTACTGCCGGGATTTATATCGATTGGGGCGGGGAGGGATTTGGTATGCGGGCCGGTTATAAATACCTGGCCACTAATTTTCCAGACATTGAAACAAGCAGTGGTGACGCCTCTGTATCAGCATCCGGCGGAACCTTACACCTTGACTTCAGGTGGGCATTTTAATCGGGTTACCCACACAACTGAAGCTGTTGGCCAATATGTAAAAGAAAAACAACAGAAATTTCCTATGATCATGGTAATTTTTGGAAAGGTCAAATCCAAATCCTGAAAAGTATATTATAATCAAAGGTAATACAAGGGATTAAAAGTAGATAGCATATCGAATGAAGCTTTTTTTCGGCTTGGGGAGAATGGATATGTATTATTTCCGATGCTTTTTCCGGGAAACATATTGTTCCGTCATTTGGTTCCAAATAGCGGGTGTTTGAGGAAGAGTCCAGTCGTAAATATTCCCGATATCGTACCATATTCTATCACATCGTTTGTGGGCTTTATAATCTCCAAAATCTTTGATATCCGGATGATTCCAAGGTGTTATGCGAGCATAGTGGTAAGTCTCCCCGACGGTGATATCCAGAAAACAAAGTGAACAGGTATGCTTTTTCCGCGCTTTTCTCAACCTTGTGCTCATGTTCTCCTCTCAGTGAGTTTTTCACACAATGCTGATTATACGGCAATAACTATACTGTGTCATTGAATAATCCGATTGTTCCTACCTCCTCGTTGCATTCTTGAACACCCGATATCATTGAATTGAAATAGCCTTAATGATCATATCTGTCAAACTGTTTATTTCGCCAAGCTTATCCGTCCGGGAGCCTTTTTCCGTGTAATGCCACCTTAAGGTCATATGACTGAAAGCCCCCAAAAATATGTTTCTGAATATCCGGTTATTGATCTCCTTTCTGAACTCACCTGATTTTTTCCCCTCATCCAGGATATTATACATACGATCAAAATAGAGGGAGAAGGTTTTATAAGCTTTGGAATGGTAAAATCTCCGGTTGTAAATAGCACTGTAGATAAACAACTTTAATGACGTCGGACGGCGCAAATAATTGATAAAATAAAACAACATGAAACGTTCCAGCTTTTGAGCCTGTGTTTTAATCTCAAACAGATCATCCAGAACGTTAATGTTAAACTGCATTTGGCGGTCCAGTAGAGTAAAAAGCAAATCTTCTTTGTTTTCAAAATGCTCATAAATACTCCCTTCCGAAACATGGGCTTTTTTAGCAATGGCGGCCATTGTCGCATTTTTGAATCCAAATTCTGCAAAAATCATTTCCGCCGCCCGGGCAATGACTTTATTTTTTAAATGCTCCTTTTTCCGAGGATTTGAATCTTTTTCGACCATGGGCATGATAATATTAAGGATATCATCAAAATCGTTATATGATTCATGAATCTCTTTGGTAGCCAGGCTTTGAATATTCTGTATATCCACCAATCCAAAAACCACATCCCGCATGACGGCAATATTCAGATCCTCTCTAAAAACTCTTTTTGTTATCCCGTCAGTCAAGATATCACTTCCGATTCGAACCCATTTTTCAATCCCCTGGAAAGCAGGATGCTTAATAAAATTACTGCTTGAGCGACATTCAAACAACAGCAGATTGGCATAATCGGGATGCGTTTCATTATAATATAATCCAAACCATAACAGTTTACTCAATCGACTGGCAGGATCTCTGATACCGTTTAACTGCTCAATCATAAGTCGGTATGCCTTATTTAGCTGTTCACCGGCAGTTGAAAACAGCAAGTCTTCCTTATTTTTAAAATGATAATAAAGAACAGAGTCCGGTACACCTGCGGCAGCGGCTATCTCACTTATTTTAGCCTCATTACCTTTTTCAGAGAAAATGCGTTCTGCATGTTTAATAATATTCAGTCTTTTTTCATCCCCTTTTATTCTTTTCATCAATGGAGTTCGGATTCAGGTTTTAGTAAATCTATAGTTGGTTTAATATCAGTTAAATAAGCAGACAGTATGTGGCATCCCTTCAAATACTCACCTTTTAAGTTATCAGAAAAAGGTTCTAAAATTCATGATATATAGTAATATTCTATTTTGCACAAAAAATATACATAAAACAAATCTCATCTATTGCATTGTTATTTTATCTTTTTATTATGTTTTTCTCAATATGCCTTCTCCTTGACAAGTCAATATGCTATGAATTATGCTCAATTCATACTGTCACATAATGGTATTCTAAATCAAAGTCCTGAATGAATTGAACCTGGTAATCCAAGACAAGGATCTGAATCAGTGGGAATGTTGGACATTCAGTAAAGACCATTCCCTATCAGGCACTAACTCCTGGTTGGAAAGCCCGACCGGTTAAACCCTCAACTGAGAAAACGTATGATCATTGAAGATATCAAAAAAATAGCTGTAATCGGCGCTGGGAATATGGGGCATCAGATAGCTACCATGTGCGCCTTGAGCGGTTTTCAGACAGTTTGTACAGATATTAAACCGGACATTCTAAAAAAAGCCGAAACCTTTGTGGACACGTACTTACCCGGCCGTGTGGAAAAGGGGAAACTTACCCGGGAAGAAGCAGATCAAGCCAGAAACAATATCCGGTTTACCGGTGACATGAAAGAAGCCTTATCCGATGCTGATTTTGTGATTGAAGCAGTACTGGAGATTTTGGAACTCAAACGTAAGTTATTTAAGGATATGGATGCCATGACGCCTGATCATGCTATTCTGGCCACAAACAGTTCCTACATTGTCAGTTCGCGCATTGCGGATGTCACCAATCGCCCGGACAAGGTGCTGAATATGCATTTTTTTAATCCGGCATTGGTCATGAAACTGGTTGAAGTGGTACAGGGACCGCACACATCGGACGAAACAACCAAGCTGGCCATGTCCTTGAGCAAAAAAATCAATAAGGAACCGGTTCATATCAAAAAAGAGGTGGACGGGTTTTTGTTAAATAGGATTATCAAAGCCATTTATAAAGAGGCGCTTTGGATGTTGGAAATGGATGTCGCCAGCCTGGAAGATATTGATAAAGCCTGCGTTTTTGGTGCCGGGCACCCCATGGGACCATTCCGGTTGATGGATCTGACCGGCATCGACCTGGAGTATATCGCCAGTTCGGAAGAATTTCAAAAAACAGGTGATCCAGCCTGCCTACCCACACCAAAAGTGGTGGAACGATATTTAAGAGGTGATTTTGGCCAGAAAACCGGCAAAGGCTGGTATGATTATAATAAGAAATAACCATCACATCCAGACCGTGTCATGATGCACAACAGGTGGATCTGTTTCGTTTATATGACGTTATTTAAACTATAAATAAACAAACTCTCTCATGGAAAAAGCAAAATTCATCAGTGAACAAAACATTAAGTTCCTGCTTCATGATGTTTTTAACATCGAATCCCTCACTTCATCCGATTACTACGGCCAACACAACCGAAAGTTGTTTGACATGGTTTTGGATGAAACGCTGAAATTGGCTAAAGACTTAATGTGGCCGATTCTGGAAGAGATGGATCAAAACACACCAATATTGGAAAATGGTGAGGTAAAAGTTAACCCTGCGGTCAGAGAAATCATGCGTCAATGCGGTGAAGGCGGTTGGATATCGGCCGGTTTCCCGGAAGAGTACAACGGCGATCAACTTCCGGTATTGTTCGTTTCCGCCTGTCGTTTTATTTTCTGGGCATCTAACTACTCTGCCGGAACGTTTCCAGATCTTACAGCAGGTGCAGCACGGTTGATATCTTCATTTGGTGATCAAAATCTGGTAGATTCCTATCTGCCAAATATGCTGGCCGGGAAATGGCAGGGGACAATGGCCTTAACGGAACCACAGGCGGGGAGTTCACTGGCGGATATAGCTGCAACAGCTAAATCGACGGATAAAGGATATTATCACCTGTCCGGTAACAAAATTTTCATCTCGGCAGGCGATCACAACGGTGTCGACAATGTAGTACATCTAATGCTGGCTCGAATGGAAGGAGCGCCTGGCGGTGTAAAAGGGATCTCGCTGTTTGTGGTCCCCAAGTTAAGGCCTGAAGAATCCGGTCAATTGGTGTCCAACGATGTAGTCGTATCCCAGATATTCCACAAATTGGGTTATCGGGGATGTCCTATTACTGAATTGAGCATTGGAGAACAGGGAGACTGTCGAGGATTTTTAATAGGTGAAGCCAACAAGGGATTATTTTATATGTTCCAAATGATGAATGAAGCACGCATTGGAGTGGGATTAGGAGCAACAGCTATTGCATCCGCTGCTTATTATGCTTCATTGGATTATGTCAAACAGAGAACGCAGGGGCGAAACGCCTCCCATAAAAATCCCGACTTGCCACAAGTCCCTCTCATCGAGCACGCTGACGTCAAACGTATGCTGCTTTTTCAAAAAAGCGTGGTTGAGGGATCATTGTCATTGCTTATGCAGGCTTCTCTTTATGCTGATTTGGAAATCATCGCCCCAAATGAGGAAAAGGAGAAGTACTCACTTTTGCTGGACATATTGACACCGGTTGCCAAAACATATCCTTCCGAAATGGGGATTCTCTCTGTCAGCCAGGGATTGCAATGCCTGGGCGGTTATGGATACTGTAAGGATTTTTCTTTGGAGCAGTATTACCGGGATGCACGTATCCATCCGATTCACGAAGGAACGACCGGTATTCAGGGACAGGACTTACTGGGGCGTAAAGTTTTGATGCAAAACGGAAAAGCCTTTGATCTATTGATCAACGAAATCAAGGATACCATTAAAAGAGCAATGTCCTTGAATCAGTTAAATGGGTATGCCTTTAAACTCACCCAATCAGTGGATATTTTATATGAAGTAACCGATAGCCTGATAGCTATTCAAGCAGAAAAAGGTACGGAAAGCTTCCTGGCAGATGCAGTCCTATACCTTGAATTATTCAGTATTATCACCATTGCCTGGCAATGGCTAAAACAAGCCATTTCAGCCTGCAAGAGTCTGGACTCGTGTAAGTCAAAATCAGCTATTCTTTTCTATGAGGGAAAACTTTCAACTGCCCGTTACTTTTTCCACTATGAACTGCCTAAGATTTACGGTTTAAAAATGAGCATCTTAGATTCAGGCGACGTAACACTGGATATCGATCCCGATGCCTTCAAATAAAGGTTTGATAAGTCCATAAATGAATTTGTTGATTTACTCCTGTTTTGGGCAATATTTTTTAAAAACCAAGATACTGATATTTAATCTAACAAACACGATAATCAGTATCCGCGATCGCCCAAATACAGGGATAAAAAGCCGACTCTGCCCACAACGTTCAATTGGAATGGTTGAGAAGATACCCATTGATATTATCAATCCATTTCCAGGTAATATTTTCGTCTTCGTTATTGCATATTTGAAAATCCAACCTGGCCCGATGGTCTTCATCCAAAACAATGGTATTTATTGAAGGGCGTAAAAACGGTAAAAAATGGGGAAAGTCCGAAGCGGAAATACTGATTCTTATACGATGCCCCTTTTTAAAGATATTATCCGTCGGCCACAATTCAATGATGTAAGGATAAACCTGGTCCTCACTAATCAAGTCCGGGGAACGAAACGGTCGATCGTAAAAAGGGTCGAAGGGAGTATATTCCGGATCTATTTCCAAAGGATTCGATTCGTCATAGGGACGGCAATGAGCACTTTGCCAACCCGAAGTGATATTTCTGGCCCTGCCATTGGGAAAGACATCGTTCAGTTCGACGATCCACTGCACACTTTTAGTATTGATCAGCTCTAAGAAAGTATTACTGTCTGTATTTGTTATACCTTCAATCATAGCAATGATAATGTCGATACTGGCTTGGGCCAAGGGACGATTAAACTTGCTTTTTGCCCAGAAACGCAACGTCAATGGTCCAACGATTTCTATATCTTCCGACAATGTCTCGGATGTAAATGTCAACACACCCAGCTCATCCAGCCTTTCATCCTCCCATGGCATATATTTGTCGATATCTTTATTTAACAAAGCTTTTGATGCCTGTGTAACAAAAGCCGGAACCCCGGCAATCCAACGGGTGGACGAACGGGAAATCATGCCATGCAAAATTTCCGGACGATGGACCAATACCGGATTTATCCTGGGAATATTGAACCAGAGAAATTTGGTATAATAATCGGAATTATCGATTGATTTAACCAATTTATAATTATTAATCGCATTAGCAATACCAAACCAGTCTCCCATAATCAGGCTTGCTTTTTTTTTGGAAAGATAATAGTGCCGATTTTCCAATCTGGATTCCGGTAAAGGCCACGATTTTTCTGCTCTCCATCGGTTTTCCCCCATGACATAGAGGACAACGGGAAAATCGTTCATAAAGGGATCAAAAAGGCCCTTAATTTTCCAGTTAAACCATCTGGCCGGTAAATCTCCCAGCATTAACGCATTAATACCCAATCCCAATGATCCATCAATATGATACCAGGGACCGATAATCAAGGCCTTATCCGAGGTATCATGATTTTTTAAACCGTAACGATAGTAGTTTAATGTCCCTCTGGTGAACAGATCAAACCAGCCTCCGGTTAAAAAGGTAGGTAGTTTTTCAGAAATAACAGTCGTTCCCAGCCCCTCCGGGTAAGTATCATCGAAAACCCAGCCACCTTCGGGTTTATCCGGCCAATACAACATGGCAGATCTTGCATCATAAAAAGAGTTTTTCCTCAGATTATCCTCGTCCATGATCCAACCAATGGTAACGGGAATATTGGCCAGGTGTTCCTGCCATATTTCAACCGCTTCCTGTATATCCTCCAGACTGGGGTAAAATGGTTTTTCCTCGCCCAATCCAATCAATGGTGGCAATATGCCCAGTAAATCAATCCCACCCAGCCAGGCAACAATAAACTCCAGATTAAAATTTCCACCTTGCAAGGCCACATCGCCGAAAACATCAGACATGGTCACCAGGGGAAACAGAGCTTTTAAATGAATCGGGTAGCCGGAAGCATCGGTTTTTAAATGACCGGCAGCAAGCAATTGCGAGATTCCCATGTATGACGGGCCAATGGTTCCAACCCTTCCGTCCGACCAGAATTGAGATGGAATAAATTCATCGATAATATATGCAGCGTCCATATGTTCCTGGGGATCAAATGAAACCCAATCTCCATTTGAAGATCCTGTTCCCCGGACATCCACTGCCAATAGATTATAATCATGGGAAAGCAACGACAGGTACAAAACAATCATTTGTTCCCGCCGATAAGGAGTAATAATGGTGATAGTTGGTAGTTGTTTTCCTTCATGACGGATCACGGTGGCAAACAGATCGACTGATGGCATCTCTTCACGTGCAGGTATGGTTATCCTTGTATTTAAATCAATTTTTAAATTACTGATGTTCAAAGCATTTATTCGTTCCTGAAGGATATCCTCCACATCACTTACCAACTGACCTGCCATAACAATACTCGGAATTAACAACCAAAACATTAAAATGGCTGTGCATATCGTTCGTTTTTTCATTTTTCTGCCCCTGGTTTTAATTTAAAATTATCTCAAAAAGACTAAAAATTATTTTCAAAATCCAAACAAAGTGCCCCACACTATATATCTGTTTCTGCAAATAGTTTACCGCCACATTTTTATATTTTGGATATTAATATGTATCGATAGTTATTGTCTTTTAGCGAAAAATTTTTTAAAACAATCCGGGGTTATTTTACCCGATTATAAAGAGGGCTGGTTCAACAGGTTTGTTATTTGGGAATTTTATATCAATGAGGTGAAATAACCCGATAATTAGCAGAAATCGTCCCATTGGTGTAAAAACAGTCTGTTCAGGGTCAGCTCAAAAATTAATTTACTTTCTGTATGCAAAATGCCCAGTGTGTTTAGGACGTTCGTAAACAGACGATGTGAAGTTATTTTTTAACGATCCTTTAGTTTAAAAAAACGAGCCTATTGGCCAAAACTATCGCCTTATGCTGTGGTTTTTTACATTATTTGAGGAGTTAGGCTGTTGGTTCGATACAAATCAAGAATTCTGGTAAGTTGCCCAACCATGTAAAGTGGTAATGACAGTATGTCGAATGTGATATTAGTTGTGGCACTTGCTTGTCTCAGAGAATGATTTGCTTTCTGAATTGAAGGCGGATTAAGATCAAAATGAACTCCTGGTGCCGAATTTTTACTGTAAACAAATTGAAGTAGAGAGATTTCAAAGCTCCACTTTTTCCAGATTTTACTTCTATTATTGGTGTGATTAGATCACCTTGTGAAATAATAAAGTCAACCTCGACATTTGCTGATTTTTCTTGACACGAAATAACAGGAGCCCGATCTAAAAATCTATAAAACAATGCTGGTTGGTGATAATTTTGAAAAGATAAAATATGGCAGGTCGATTCCAGGGAGCCGGGGTATTGAGAGAACTCCCTGGAATAAGGTGTGTTGTTGGATTAGACTTTTCTTACTTAAACGTTTCCTTTGCCAGCAGCAGTATCTTCCGGTCCGTACGGTTTTAAAAAGATAATTAGCTGTGGTAGTAAGGTTAGAGCGGCTAAAAGTGCGATAGCCATGGCCAATCCGGTTAGCAGGCCGAAATAGATGGTGGGGATGAAATTTGACAGTACCAGGATGGAGAAGCCAATGATAATGGTCACCGATGTGTAATACATGGCGTAACCGATACTTTGATGACACCGATGCATGGAGTTTACATAATTCTTGTCAATGGCAAACTCTTTTTAAACCGATGGATATAATGGATGGTATCATCCACCGCAATACCAACGCTAATGGCGGCAATGGTAATAGTCATCATATCCAGAGGGATTTTTGCCCATCCCATAAAACCAAGTACTACACCCACAGACAGGATATTAGGAAATATAGCGATCAGCGCAATTTTGAATGAGCGAAACAGGATTAAAAACATAACCATTAAAGCTAAAATCACAGCACCGATGGTCATAATCTGCGAATTAAAGAGACTTTGCAAAGTATTATTGTACATCACCATCATACCGGATAGTTTAAAGTTCTCTTTTTTCAATCCCAGGTCATTTTCCATCTCTCGCTGCATTCGATGAAGAAGTGCATTCCTGCGCAAATTAGGTTCGGAATCGCGGATACGAGCAGCAAAACGTACCTGATTATCTTTAACCGCCACATAAGGATTGAGGATAATTTTGCGAAACTCTTCAGGCAACTCATTATAGATCAATGCCATCATAAAATTATCCAGCGGTTTTCCTTCGTTCAACGTTTTTCCGACCTTCAGCATAGTTCCCAGTGAAACCACCTTGCCGATTTCCGGCACGCTGTTTAAATAATCGTGAACTTTTTCCACTTGCTGCATTTTATCAGAGGTGAACCAGTACTGGGCTTTATTTTTCTCCTTTTCAAACTCCTCTTCAAATTCATCGAATTCAGAGTCTTCTTCGCCATCAACCATGGTTTCTTTTGCCACAGGATTATTATCATTAACTTCGAAGTTGAGCACCACGTCCAGTGGAGTTGTCCCACCCAATTGTTGGTCGATAACCTTCATTCCCCGGTAAATTTCAGTGGTATCTTTGAAATAATCGATAAAACTGTTCTCCACCATCAATTGTGCCGCTCCACCGACGCAGAACAGCAGAACAGCACCACTGATCAACAGAACCTGGGTTCCGTGCTTTTCAGTATAGGTTCCCAGTTTTTTAGTAACCGCAAAAAACGACTCAAAGGAAGTGTTGGGCCTTTTTTTCTCCATATGTATCTGGATGGTGGGAAAAAGCAGGAAGGTCAGGATAAGTGAAACACCGATACCGGCGGTCATCATCCAGCCAAAATTAATCACCGGCAGAATATTACAGAAAACAAGAGAACTGAAACCGGCCATGGTAGTTAAAATAGCGTAAAGACACGGTTTTGCCATGGACAGGACCGTATCCAGGACCAACTGTCGTTGGTCGGATTCCGGATTACTCGCAGCCAGCTCGCGATAGCGGACAATCAAGTGGATAGTTATGGCCATGGTGATGATGATCTGGATGGAGATAAAATTGGATGAAACCACCGTCACCTCCCAACCGACCAGACCCAAAAGACCGCAGGTGGCTATCACCGACAGGGCACAGCATATGATGGGAAATAGTATCCAACGAACCTGCCTGAAAATAATCCATAACATGATGATGAGAAAAATCAGCACCCCAGTACCAAAAACCCTGAGGTCGCTTTTAACAAAAGTAATCAGATCGTCAGCGATCATGGTAATACCCCCCAGAAAAAGGTCGGCATCACCTTTATATTTTTCAACGATAGCCCGAATCTCACGGATATTTTTGTTATCCAGATCTCGCATATAATCGCGGTGTGCTTTAAAATCGGCACTGACTTTTTCAAGTTGTTTTTGTTCTTCAGCCGTTATAACGCCCTCTTTTTCTTTTGTTCGTAAGGCGTTCCTGCGTTTGATAAAGTCTTGCCAGAGATGATCATCGTGCAGGTTAACCATCAGAGCGGTTGTTTTAAAATCCGAGCTGACCAGATTATTTTCATACAGCGGACTGTTTAAAAACTCTTTTTTGGCCAGGGTTTTATCAATATCCGGTGATTCCATAGTCGGTACACTTTTGACCATTTCACTCACCGGTTTGGGGGGACTTTCCAAAAGTGGAACGTCCAAAATCGAGGTGATGGATTCTACCCGTTCCAATTTAATCAATTCCTCTTTAAGCCGTCGAATGGTGTCCAATGTTTTATCTGAAAGCAGATCCTCTTTTGGTGAATAGGTAATCACCAGAAAATCCTGAGTCTTGTATCGTTCGTTAATTTCCCTGGAGATGCGAAGATCCGGATCGTCTTCCAGCATAAGGGTTTCAGCCGAGGCATCGATCTCCAACTTCCGTATTTGATAACCGCAAAAAGCGATGGTAAGAAGAACAAGAATCAGTATGGATTTTGGATATCGGAGAACAAATCCGTCATAAAAACGTTTTAACATAATCAACCTGTTTTTAAATTTAAAGCGAAGATTGGCAACCAGTCTTAACACCTGTTGTCAGTCCCGATATTATTTCTTTTTTTTAACGTCTGTTGGAACGGTGAATCCATCTTTTGATTTCAGCTTCTTCATTAGATCATCGAAGCTGTTGTTCTTTAGAAAACCGGAAAATTGGGATCGATAGGTTTGGACAACACTGACGCCAAGTATCTCAAAATCATAGACTTTCCATTCTTTTTCCTTTTTTTTCTTTCGAAATTTAAATACAATCTCCATTTTTTCGCCGCCACTCACCAAATGGCTGACCACGAAAATTCTTTTCTTCACCCATTTTGCCTGCTGCACTTCCACCTCTTCGTTGGTATACAGGTCCAACTTTTCAAGGAAAAAATCCTGTAGCCGTTTAACGAAAACATCAGTAAATTCTTTTTGTTGTGCCTTGCTTAGCGGTTGCCAATTTTGTTTGCCCAGACATACTTTAGCCATGAACTCAAATTCAAAAAACGGGACCACTGTATCGATGATTTTTTTATTTCGGACGGCTTTGTCGAGTTTCTTGTTTTTAACAGTGTCAATGACAATACCGATTTTATCCCTGACCAGGGCTTCGATGTCGGCTTTTTCATCTGCCATAACCAATGGTGCAAAAAGAAGGGCACAAATAATTGACATAACTAGCGTTTTCATATTTACTCCTTTATTTCTTTAATACGTTTCTGCTCGTAGAAGTCCCTTAGAAAGGGATAAAAATCAAGAGCGTCCTTTTTTAGACTGTCCCACACCCCGATATTCAGAGATGCATCGTTAACATTGTCAAAGATAAATACAGCCCATTCTGCCTCTTGAGGTTCAATATAACTTCCGGGTTTTAGATAATAATCGGGATACATGGAAAACATATCACGTAAATTGGAAGGCCCAAAAAACGGTAAAACAATATGAAATCCACCACCAACACCCCAGTGTCCCAAGGTTTGACCAAAATCTTCATGGTGTGCTTCCAATCCAAACCATTCTGAAGCGGGGTCCCAAAAGCCCAATATGCCGATAGTTGTGTTGGCTATAAATCTCAGCGTTTCTTCTCCGGCATTTTTTAGTTTGAGCTGTAACAGATTATTTACCACCCGAACCGGATACAACAGGTTGGTAAAAAACCGACTGATTCCACGGCGTGCAGCTTCCGGGACGATGAACCGATAGCCTTTGGCGACCGGTTCCAGTATCCAGACAATGAGTTTGTCGTTCACTGACGTCATGAACCGGTTATATCCTTCCAGAGGATCCCATACATCAGATGCAGCCGGTTCCCCGAATTCATCTTCAAATTCGTCCATGTCATCCGCTGATTTGTCGTTTTCATCATCTTCTGTATCTTCAGCCACTTCATCCTTTGCTTCATCTTCAGAGTCAGATTCCTCGGTTGATTCAGAAATGACATCCGGTTCCGCCTCAGCATTGCCGTTATCAACTTCCGAAGATTCAACCTTACTGACTGGCATTGTTTCATTTTTTTTGTTTTCCAGAGTGGTTGTGTGTTTAGAACAACCAAAGTTAAATATAACAAAAAGGATAATAAAAAAAATGTGATTTGTTTTTAGCATAACAATTGTCAGATCAAAAAATTGACTGAAGTACTTAGCTTTCCGCATGTACTCCCTTGAATAGGTGTTAAGACCCAGCGAGTTTTTAATCTAATGATTAATAATAGCACTGTCATGATCGATCAAACCGATGATTCGTAAAACACAGTGTTTATTCTTCCAACTTAATGACATTTTTAACGCATTTTTTGCAACCTAATTATTTTATATTTCAGTCATTCCAATATTGGATTTTGATAGGACTTTCAGGATTTGCAGAAAATGCCTGTCCTTAAAATCCCGTCAAAACAAGAATTGCTGTATTACATTTATATTGTGTGACTATCATTTCATCATTGAAACGGAAAATGAAAAAAGTTAATCGCAAATTGACGTTTGGTATGTTTTTGTCGATAAAACGACAAAAATTGTTTTCAGAAGGAATGCCGCCAAGGAAATAAACAAGCAGTTTAAAGGAATAAACCATTCCGACCATATCAACAGCGATCCCTCAATATGGTTATAGCCGGAATTACGATTTTATAGTTAATTGGGACTATTTCATCTATAATAACAATGGTTTGGTAATTTGTAAAATGATATTTTGAGTTCCAGGTATCCAATACAGATAAGTTGCGGTTACAACAAGTATCATTTTAAATCCCGTACCCGATCTTCAGTTATTTGACATACGGTTTTGTATTGTTCGAAAAGGGTGGCAAATATGAATGACCTGGAACGAGTGAGGGCATATTGATGGGACAGAGCTTCCGCATCTCTTTCATATATAATCCATCACCGACGATAATGAGCTTGGCAGTGCCTCTTATCCGGTTTTACACTTAAAATATGTGACTATAACAAGCGTTATAAAACAATGATATACAGCACTTTTGCGATAGCCGCCAACAATCCAAGAAGCAAGCTGGATAACCGGAAATTTTGTATTCTTCTGTTTGTTTGAAGCCATTCGGAAAAACACAGGTCAATTTAGGTTAGTGTTTTTGCTCCAGCTCTTATTCTTTTTTCCACATCTTCCGGCTTTAATTGCAGCGGTGGCGGTGACAAAGTCATATTTCCTCTTTATTTTTGTAGTTATGAATCTCATCTATAGCCATTATTTTAGGATCTTTAGCTCATTATTTTGACAAAAGAGTTTATCTACGGTAACCAGAATCATGTCATGAAATAAAGCCGTAGCCCCTATAAATCGGTCTGCTGGATCTTGTTGTGGTAGATCAATCAAACTGCTTTTAATGGCAATTTCATTGTTGATCGGAAGCTCAATAAACGGAATTTTTCTAAACGCCTTTCTCAAAAAATCTGGCAGATCGTCTGCATGCAGAGATATTTTTGATTTTTCAGATAAAACCAGTATTTCCCATATTGTAACAGACGACACATACAGCGTGTTTTTTTCGTTTTCCAGTACTTCCGCTATTCTTTCAGTAAGTTTTTGGGGTTCTGATAAGCTCCATAACACAATATGCGTATCCAATAATAAATTCAAGACAGTGCCTCCCATTCACTTTCATCAACCGCTGGTGAAATGATATCACCATGTATTTTGATTTGATCTTTATACATTCCCAACCACGATTTTTTTTTCTTGGGCGGAGGTGGAGGGGTAACCAGTGCTAACGGTGCACCTCTTTTGGTTACTAAAATCGAATCGCCTGATTTGTTGACATTGTCAAGGACTTTCAGGCACGTCGCTTTAAACTCCGATATTGAGATTTCTAAATGCTGTTTTTCCATAATGACCTCTTATTTGTTATTTACTAATTAAACCTACCTTGGTCATTTACTATAGTCAAATCAAAAATAAAAAAACATCTTTCTTTTCATTGCAATAGTTACTTGCTTCCCCAATAGTAAGCTTATTAAAACAATGATCAGGAAAGATGCTTTTGGGGTGTCGACATTACTAAATGCAGTTGTGGGTTTAAGGTGTTGGCAATACTGTTAATCTGATCATAGTGTGAGTTTACGAGTTAGTAATTTTTGAAAAATAGTAATCTTATAATATCAATAAGCTGGGTTTTTAGTTTTAAAAAGTCAGGAGTTACATGTTGTTGCCAATAACGCTAAAAATACAAATAGTTATGAAAAGTCATTTTTATCACTCGTAAACTCACCATAGGTATTGATAAGAAGTGCAGTTTTCAGTTTTTCAACCGGTATATCAGAATCTCCAAACCAATAAATCAATCAATGGAAACAAACCCCACAATGATAAGAATTCACTTTTTTATGTCAAAGGATTTATGTCCCATTTGCTTGTATAAAAGTCACTTTATCTCACTATTCTCCATTTCATCACAATCCGTTTACCTAATTCTCAAATATTTTGCATAAAAAACTGTAATTAACATTTCTTAAACCATTTTTTAATTATGTTTATGGAGATATATAATGAAAAAACTCAGCGGCGTTGTTTTTGTAGCCCTCCTGTTAATCAGTCTGTCTGTAAATTCACTTTTTGCCGGAAATGAGTCGTCAAAACAAAAACCCATTGTTTATTATCTGATATCCCTGGATGTCGGTCAGAAGTGGAAACGTTCCGATATTCCGATTTTGAAAAATCCTGAACTGAAAAAGATATTGCGAAACCACAGTCGATATATGGATAAAATGGAAAAAAACGGCTCTCTTATCATCGGTGGACCTTTTCTGAAGGATTTACAGAGTTTTTTGCAGAATCGGGTTATTGACGGGGGAATGCTTATCTACAGAGCTTCTTCCTTGGAAAAAGCTAAAGAAATTGTAGCACAAGATCCGATTATTTCGTCTGGAGTATTTGTGGTGGATTATATCAAACCATTTGTTACTTTTGTCGGACCGGAAAGATTGTCAGCTAAAGCTGGACAGGATTAGATCAAATGACTAATTTTAAGTAACATCATGGATTTTAACAGTACTAACAAGTCTTTATCTAATATTCCATATAGTCAGATAGTTATTAGATTTTTCTATTTTGATATATTGGAATTTTAATGTTACAGATAGTGACAGCCGTATATACTGGACTCTCAATACCTATTTTGTTCGAGAACAAACATGAGGATCGATCTCAAGCTCATTTCCCAAAGATTGCTTTTTCGGTATTATCCTGTTTTTTTACTCATCAGCGGGTCATTTATTATGTTTATGCATTTGACTCGATCCAATTTTGAGTTCAGTATTGCAGTTTCATTTTTTATCGGGCAATTAACTGTTTTGTTTATCTATCTGTTTATCATTATTCCCCTGGCCCTTTTTAAGCCCGATAAACCCACCTTAAGAATTTTCACCATCATTTTATCCATGTTGTCAGCTATTCTTATAATTGAGTTCGTAACAATTGGGGAGAGAATCAGTCCCGCCTTCCAGTTAGCCCTGGTTGCTCTACAAAACGAGTATTTTTTATTAAACCTGTCAACGGGGATTATCATCTGCTGGTTTTTCATCCTGGCTGAAAAGCATTATACAGCAGAGATAAAGCTGAAAATTGAATCAGGAGAACGGCTGCGGGGTGAGAAACAACTGGAGGAAGATCGGCTGAAACTACTTCAGGCCAGAATCGAACCTGAATTCATCCTGAAATCGTTAAATGAAATCGTTACACTTTCAGACACACAGCCGGAGCAGGCCAAGTCTATTAGAATGAGATTTATTCAATACCTGAGAAGCTCCCTGAAAAAAGCAAGGGGAACAACCTCCACCCTGGAAGAAGAACTGGCGTTGCTGAAAGCTTATCTGGAGTTTATCTCCATGAAACAAAACAGCCAAATATCTTTTGAGGAAAAAATAGATACAGCAATAAATAGAAAAAGCTACTGCCCTGATATCATTCAATCACTGGTCAGCTCTGTTTTAGACGAATTGGAAGAGTCCCGGAAGATAGGTTTGGATCTAAAAGTATTTGGAGAACCGGTTGGACGGGGAATACAGCTGACATTGGTTTTTAATTTTGATTTCACAGATACAATTGAATTTAACAACCGAATCAAACAGAGTCATAAATATCAGTTGCTGAAACAACATGTTGAGTCCTTGTATGGTAAAGGGAGTCTGACTTTGCCTGAACAAAAACCGGACAAAGGATATTCAATCACTATTTTCTTCTCAAATGACGGATAAACGGCTTCAAGTCCCACTGGGGTTAACCGGTCGCAGGCTAGCGATAAAATATTATCCGCTCTGGATACTGGTTAGTGTCCTGTTAAGCGAAGCCTTGTCTATGATTAATATGCGACAAGGTGTGCAGATCAGCTTTAGGAGTATCTTTTTTTTCAGCCAGATAGAAACAATTGGTATTTTTCTATTTGTGAGTGGATTGTTGTATACTCTAAAACCGAACAGCTACCTTTTCCGATTATTTATTGTTATTGTAGGTATGATGATGGCTGTACTTGGTTTCAGCTACCTGTTTTCCGAGATATTTTACGAAACATCAGTTGTGCCGTTGAAATATCTTTTGTTCTTCTCTCAATCGTTCTTTGCTGCTTTAGGAAGCGGAATCTACATCATCTGGTTCTTTTTTCTGGAAGAACGGCTATGGCGGTTGGAAACTCATCTAAAAGAGGAAGAACAGAAGAAATTGATCAATGAAAAAAAATTGATAGAAAATCGATTAAGACTTTTACAAGCACAGATTGAGCCGCACTTCCTCTTTAATACACTTACCAGTATTGTCAGCCTGGATGAATCGGACCCTGAAAAAGCCAGGGACATGCAACTCAATCTAATCCGATACCTGGAAAGTTCCCTACCCCGGAATTTAAACGAAGTGTCGACCATAGAGAGAGAAGCGGATTTGATAAAGGCTTATTTAAATATTTACAAAGTGCGCATGGGGCACCGGCTTCATTACCGGATTGAGATTGAAGACGATATTAAAACAACAAAATATCCTCCCATGATTATTCAGCCGATTGTGGAGAATGCCGTTAAACACGGGCTTGAACCCAGTGTAGCCGGAGGAGTCATTCATATAAAAGTCCACAAAAAATCAGATCTTATCAAATGGGAGATTCTTGATACCGGATTGGGGATTTCTGAATCCTCAGAACCCGGAATGGGGATCTCCAACGTTTCTGAACGTCTAAAAGCATTATACGGAAAAAGAGGTAAAATCACCTTGGAAGAACAGAAACCCAGCGGTTTAAAAGTGACAATTGAGATACCCTATGAAAAATCCTAAAGCCATACTGGTGGACGACGAGCATCTACCCCGAACACATTTAAAATCCCTTCTGAATAAAGCCTGGCCGGAACTGGATATCCAGGGGGAGGCACAAAACGGAATGAAGGCATTTCAATTGATTGAAGAAAAAAAACCGGATGTAGTTTTTCTTGATATCAAAATGCCTGGCATCACCGGAATTGAAGTCGCAGAAAAAATCATCGGCAGTCGTGTCGTGGTGTTTGTCACCGCTTACGATCAATTTGCCGTTGAAGCTTTTGATAAAGAAGCGGTGGATTATCTTCTAAAGCCAGTTATTCCCGAACGATTGGAAAAAACAATTGTACGCATAAAAAAACGTTTGGCAAATGCTTCATTATCAGGCATCGTTCCCGATTCATTAAAGAAATTATTGAGTGAATTGACCACCAACACTCCAAGAAAATACTTGAAATGGATAAAAGCCCAGGTCGGGGACACTATTCACTTGATCGATACCAGTCAGGTTTATTTCTTTAAATCAAGTGAAAAATATACGCTTGTGGTTTGCGAGCACGATGAAACCGTTATTCGCAAACCGCTGATCGAATTGATCAAAGAACTTGATCCGAGCATGTTTGTTCAGATTCATCGCAATACCATTGTCAATTTCGAATTTATCGATAAAATAAACATTTCCATCACCGGCAGAGGACAACTCAAACTGATCGGAAGATCAGAAATTCACACCGTAAGCCGAGGTTATCTGAAACAGTTCCGACAGATGTAATATTGCCACTGTTGATCTTTTCCGCACATGATCTAAAATCACTTTAAGAAATGAAACTTTAGACAACAAAAAATCAGTTACGGTTATATATGGATATCAAGTTGAATGACATCTCCAAATCGTACATGGAAGGCGGGACCAGGCGCAGTATATTGTCCGATTTGACCATAAAGTTTCCCTCAAAGCATTTTTCGGTTTTACTGGGTAAAAGCGGCAGTGGAAAAAGTACGGTCTTAAATCTGATTGGAGGGATTGATATACCCGATTCCGGTGTTGTATCTATCGGCACTTCTTTAATCACCACTATGTCTGACAGAGAACGTACACTTTTCCGCCGGAAAAACATCGGTTTTATATTTCAATTCTTTAATCTCATTCCAACCTTGACCGTTCTGGAAAATGTTAGCCTGATTTCTGAACTGGATAACAAATCGGAAAAAGAGACAAAAGAGAAAGCCCTTTCCTTACTTGAACAGGTTGGTTTAGTGGATAGAAGGAATGCGATGCCGGATCGATTGTCCGGTGGAGAACAGCAAAGAGTAGCTTTTGCCAGGGCCCTGACTCACGACCCAAAAATTATTCTGGCTGATGAACCCACAGGTAACCTGGATACTACTACGGGATTAAAAGCCCTGGAACTACTGAGTGATTTGATTAAAAATCATAACAAAACGCTGATAATGGCTACTCACGCCATAGAAGCACGGAATTTTGCTAATTCAATCTATCAAATTCAGGATAAAAAACTGGTGTTGATATAGTTATCCAAGTAATTTTTCCCAATATGGATTGGATACACGTAATAAAAATAATGTCCTCACATCAGGAAAAAACGTTTCTGGATCGATATATCCGGGTAAGGTTTAAGATTTGGCCTATTGATCTAAAGTCCTAACAGGTCTGTCGATACGTATTTACATATTTTAATTGAATACACCCATGTCTTTAACAAAAGCAAGCTTTGGTTATTTTAAAACACATCCGTTCCAGACCCTGATGCATATTCTGGGTATCGCCTTGGGAGTGGCCCTGGTGATTTCAATTGACATTGCGAACTCCAGTGTTGAAAAATCCTTTCAACTCTCCACCGAAAGTATGACAGGGAAAACAACCCATCAAATTGTTGGATTGTATGGTGCGATAGATCAATCAATTTATATTCGATTACGAACAGAACTTGGTTTCCGGGATTGTGCACCGGTCGTAGTAGGCCATACCAGGGTTTCAGAATTTGATGATATGGAAATGCGAATCCTGGGTGTGGACCCCTTTGCAGAAACCGGTTTCAGGGGGTATACCGGCAGTTTGGACAGACAGGTTTCCATTGATGTGTTGTCCTCACTTCTTTTAACACCGGGAAGTGTCATGATTGCAAAATCACAGGCCGACAAATTCGGTCTGAAACAGGGAGATAATCTGGTTCTTGACTTCGGAGACAGGTCAGTCAGCGTTACTATTCATGGGTTGATGCAAAACCAGGGAGATAATAATCAGGTGCTTTCATCCATGATATATACCGATATTTCCACTGCACAGGAAATCCTGGAGCTGGAAAATCGCCTCAGCCACATTGATTTAATCATCGATCCATCTGACCATATTTCATTGGAAAAAATAAGAAAAACCCTACCCACTCACATTAATGTAGTCCCCGCCGCCAAGAGAAGCAACTCCATACGTCAAATGTCAAAATCTTTTGAGTTCAACCTGATGGCATTTAGTATGTTGGCCCTGCTGGTCGGAATGTTCCTCATCTACAACTCAGTTTCATTCTCAGTGGTACAGAGACGAAAACTGATTGGAATCCTGAGAGCAATCGGTGTCACCAGGCAGGAGGTCTTTTTTCGAATTATAAAGGAAACCTTTTTTCTTGCTTTAATCGGAACCATTTTGGGAATTCTCCTGGGAATTGCCCTGGGGACCTTGACTGTTAAAATGGTTGGACAAACTGTTTCCGATTTTTATTTTGTTCTCACGGTAACCCAATTTCACATCTCCCCCTTGGGATTGCTAAAGGGAGCAAGTCTGGGCATCCTGGCTTCACTATCAGCGGCAATCTTTCCTGCCTTGGAGGCAAATCGAATACAGCCGGCGGAAGCAATGTCACGGTCATATATGGAAACCAGAACTCACCTGTGGCTACCAAAGGTGTTTGTCCTGGGAAGCATCATTTCGATTACTGGTTTGGTTATTCTTGCCTTTCCATCCAAGAGTATTCATATCGGTTTTACCGGGACTGCACTCGTTATGATAGGAGTTTCCTTTTGTGTTCCGTTTCTGACAGTGGTTCTTATTCGGATACTTCTCCCTGTTCTTTCCAGAATCTTTGACATTACAGGTAAAATGGCAGTCGGGAACATTCCGAGATCCATCAGTCGAACCGGCGTTTCCATAGCGGCCTTAACGATCGCTGTTTGCGTCTTTATTGGAATTGGTTTAATGATTGAAAGTTTCAAGCAATCACTGATCCGATGGGTGGATGATCAAATCCAGGGAGATATTCAAATCAGCTCATCCGGCAGATCTCGCGACGGTTTGGACCAGGAGTTGGTGACTGGTTTAAAAATGCTGCCCACTGTCGAGCGATTAAACGCCTACTATCTGAATGAAATAACATCCGGTTTATACGCCAACACCATTCTGTTTGTAGTCGATAAACCCAGTAGTCAATATCGCTGGTTATGGTTCGACTTCAACGAAAATCAATTAAACGAGATAATGGATAATAGCGCCGTCATTGTTTCCGAGACGTTTGCCCGGCATCACAATATTGAAAAAGGAAAGAACGCCGAAATCTCTTTGGAAACCCCCAGGGGAAAAGTAAATCTGAAAATTGTTGGCGTCTTCAGTGATTTTTTTGTCAAGGGCGGGAGAATAATTATGAAAAAACAACTCTATCAATCGATCTGGTCGGACTACCGGATCAGTAATATTGAACTGTTCCTGAATCCGGGGATCGATGCGGAGAAACTGGTTTTGAAGCTTCAGAACAAATTTGCCGATTTACCGGTTAAGATCCGGTCGCAAGATTTTATAAAAAAGCAGATTATGACCTTGTTCGATAGAACCTTTGCCATAACCATGGCTTTACAGATTCTATCCGCTGTTGTTGCCTTTATTGGTGTTCTAAATACTATCATGTCGCTCATGCACGAACGACATCACGAAATTGGTATCCTGAGAGCCAATGGCCTGACAGTTGGACAGTTGTGGAAAATGATCCTGGTTGAATCTGGTATAATGGGGTTACTGGCCGGATTGTTTTCCATTCTTCCGGGATTACTTCTGGCCTGGATACTGGTGGTGGTTATTAATAAGCGATCATTCGGATGGACCTTGGAATTTCATACAGACCCCTGGATCTTGTTTCAGGCTGTTTTGCTGGCTATAACAGCAGCGGTTATCGCCGGGATTTATCCCGCTTTCAAAACAGGTAAAATGGATCTGATTAACGCAATTCGAACAGAATGAAAAAGGGATTTTTAAAACTATTTATTGGTTTGATTGCAGTCCTTACAATGCTGATAATTGGAGGATACATTCTCCTGGATACTAATGGGAAACCGGTTTACTTTGCCTCTATTAGCGATGTGCTAACCCAGGGAATCAATGACGAGGATTTTTTAAAGGCAAATTCCCAGCGAGATTTTGTATTCCCTTATGATGCCGGACCGCATTTCGGCTTTCGTAGCGAATGGTGGTATTACACCGGTAATCTGGAAAGCCAGAACGGCAGATTGTTCGGTTACCAGCTTACGATTTTCCGACAGGCATTGTCCGCCGACAAACTGGAATCCTCTTCCACTTGGAGGACCAACCAGGTTTACATGGCCCATTTTGCAGTCACTGATATTCATGCAAAGCGTTTCTACTCTTTCAGCCGCATGACCAGGGGAGCATCCGGCCTGGCCGGAGCCCAATTTAAACCATATCGTATCTGGGTTGAGGACTGGAAGATAGATGGTTCATACAATTCTCCAACTTTGCAGGCACAGGAAGAAGAGATCTCTATCCAACTCAATTTGGAATCATTAAAAGATATCGTCCTGCAAGGGGACAAGGGATTAAGCCGGAAAGGCGAAGGTAATGCGTCTTACTACTTCTCTCAAACCCGGCTGAAAACTACCGGAACGATAAGAATCAAAAACAATACTTTTCAGACAACCGGCTTCAGCTGGCTGGACAGGGAATGGAGTACCGGTGGCCTGGGCAAGAACGACATCGGTTGGGATTGGTTCTCCCTGCAACTAAACGACAACCGGGAATTGATGTTGTATGTAATACGCCAGAAAAATGGAAAGATCAGCTCGTTCTCCTCAGGAACCTTGATTAACCCGGATGCCGACACAAAGCATTTAACACCTTCACAATACAACATCATTCCCCTGGAATTCTGGGAAAGCTCCAAAACCGGCATTCAATACCCAATTCGCTGGAAAATAGAAATTCCAGAGGCAAATATATTACTTGAAGTCAAACCCTATATTAAAAACCAGGAACATCACCATCAATTTGCCTACTGGGAAGGAGCCGTTCAAGTCATCGGGCCCGGAATTGAAGGTGTCGGTTATGTGGAATTAGTGGGTTATAAAGTACTTGAAAATGTCAGAAGCGGGAATAGAAAGCGGCTTAAATAGAAAAGAACGGACAAAATACTCGGTAAATATCGGGATCATGGATTCAGCTCTTTAAAAAAAGAGGTTGTTTAATGGGGGGCAACATCTTTTCATATCACATGAGCAATAATATCAACCTGGCTTTCGTTATAACCAGGAGAAGTATCCATATCGAGAAATTCAAGCGGCAGGGATTTACCACTGGGGGTCCTGACATAAATGGTATCGCCGCATCTCAGTTTATTTTGTTTTTGGATGGGGATAGTGACTTTTTTGAATTCCACATGGACTTTACTTTTTATGTCCTCTAACCGCTCTTCAGTTACTTTTATACTGACGGTTCTGCCGACAACAGTTTTATTTTTTTTTGGCTCATTTGAAAATACTTCATCTTCCATGGCACATTTTAGTGGAAATCTTTGTTTGCCAAAAACGGTTCACTTTTTTCAGGTTTTTGATCAATCCATTACCCAATGGAGTCTTAATCTTGATTGTATCTCCTTGTACACCCCACTATCAATAGAAATTTTTATATTATTAGTGAAGGGCTCAGTGCCCTTTTCCAATGAGGCCGCTTAACTGTTATATGGGTAAGTATTTCAAGCAAAAAGGTAACAGTTAAGCTGAGTTGTCTCCGCAATCTGTGCATGGATAACTATCTTTTCCATTTCAAATGGGATGATTGAAAAGAAAATGGAGCAATTTGTTCGCTGGTCTTTCGTTATAGTTTGCGGTTATTCCTGACTATAAATAGCAGCTTAACCGTTACTTTTTTCTTCAAGAGAGGATATAACCCTTGTGGAAAAAATGATATACCAATTAAATGAATCATCCCGGTTTGCTGAGGAAGGCCCTCATATTATAGACTGTTCGTCTACAAAGGCAAGCATAAAATTAAATTTTTAGTGATCACGTATTGATTAAAACAAACTTATCTCGTTGTTATTAAAGTATTTTAACTTATTTGGCATGGAACATCCGCTAGAAAATAAATAATCTCTGCTCGGCGACAGAAAGTCGGAAGGAAGCTTCAATAAGTTGATTTGATTTTGTAACAACACTGGCTACATTTTTATTTCCGTTACAGGTACAGTTCATCGGATTAAAAATGGTCCTCTAAAAAAGTGTATTTTAAGCAAAATGCCCCCCCC
>JBFFHJ010000065.1:0-43190 GCA_041556995.1 bacterium
GGTATGGTAGAAGTGAAGTGGTTGAATCGAAGAAGCCAAAAACGAAGCTATAATCTCAAAGGTCTTCAGGAAATGATGGAATATTTTAAAATTCCCGAACCAAGAATCACAGAGAAACCAGCAGCTCGACGTCAAAATTATCTTTGGGTTTGATTCGCAGCGTATAAGCGAATCGTTTTGAAGAGCCTTGTGCGGGAAAACCGCACGCAGGGATCTGTGAGGGGCGGTCGGGTAACTGACCTTTCTACCTTTATATCCCCAAAAAGATTTCAGCCAGCTCAAATTATCATTGACTTTTAGTTAATATCTGACCAGACTGACTAGTATGAATATCACCAGGAGATAATATGAGAACAACATGGAAACTGCAAGATGCAAAAGCAAAATTCAGTCAGGTTGTTGAGGACGCATTAAAAGTCGGTCCCCAATTTGTAACACGTAGAGGACAAGATGCTGTGGTGGTTGTATCAATAGAAGAATATGAACAACTGACTTCTACAAAACCTACATTTAAAGAATTCCTCTTAAAAGGTCCCAAAATGGATGATGATTTTGAGTTTAAAAGACAAAAAGACTATCCACGGAGTATTGAATTTTGAATTACTTACTAGATACTTGTGTTATATCAGAGCTTGTCAAACCTTCGCCAAATGAAATAGTCATTGATTGGTTAAATAGTACTCCGAATGAGAGACTGTTTTTAAGCGTTATTACAGTAGGTGAGATAAGAAAAGGACTAACAAAACTTCCAGAATCGAAAAAGAAAAATGCATTAGCCAATTGGTTAAATACACTACTTGAGGATTATCAAAACAGAATTTACCCAGTTAATCTGGCGGTGGCAGAAAATTGGGGAAACATGCAAGGGAGGACGGAACAAGAGGGTACTCCATTGGCGTCTATTGATAGTCTTATTGCAGCAGTAGCTTATACTTATAACTTAATTCTAGTGACAAGAAACGAAAGTGATTTTGTTGCCAGCAATCTTACCATACTGAATCCTTGGTCTATAAATCAGGGTTAACAAATAACTAGAGCTGACGGCAAATCAATGGAATGGTTCCTCCCCTCGGTAAACTCAGCGTTCATCGACCTTGGCAAATACATCATTTATATAAAGCCCGATGCAACCGCAGCTCAATTTTGTTTTTATCTGATTTTCTGTACTCTGCAATCCGTATTTTCCTTACTTGATTAGGATTTCATGATCCAACAAAAACATTGAGCTGTGTTAAGCCTGTAAAGACAGTAAAACATTTAGATCTTTGTGTTTGATCAAATTCCCGTAAATAGGTACAGCATATCTGTACTTATTATAGGAGATATCATGGCAATTCATACCACATATACAAACGCAAGAGCTAATTTAGCTAAACTCTTCGATGAGGTATCTTACAATCAGGAAACGGTCATAATAAATCGAAGAGGTAAGGAAGATGTTGCTTTGATTTCAGCAACAGAACTCGAAAGCCTATTTGAAACGGCGCATTTACTTAGATCACCTAAAAACGCAACAAGATTGTTAAAAGCACTTAACAGAGCACTAGCTGACTCTGAATCCTCTATGAAAATTGAGGAATTGAAAGATGAGGTTGGAATTGGCAAAAAGTAAAAAGCATAGAGAAGCCGTATTCCAATCTGAATTTATCGAGGATATAAAATACTGGGTAAAAACTGGAAAAACAGCATTAAAAGCTTTTGAGATTATTGAAGCAGTTTTAAAAGATCCATTCAAAGGTATTGCAAAACCAGAACCCCTAAAATACTTAGCCCCCAATACTTGGTCCAGGAGACTAACTCAAGAACACCGGATAGTATATTTGGTAAAGGAAAGTAAAATAGATTTTCTACAAGCACGTTATCACTACTGAATCACAATTAGCGTATATCGCGGCTTAACAAGTGGCTAAAGTTGCAAAACCGCAGTCCATCGAACTAAAAACCATTTATCGTTATGTATAGTTCGGTGTAGCCACAACTTAGCCAAGCCTTAGCTCTAATAACAGCAAAATAAGGAAATTAATGGATATTACAGCATACTATTCAGAATTGTTATCTGTAAGCACAATAGCAATTTTCATGGCAATTAGTCCTGGAGCGGATTTCGTTATGATAACACGAAATAGTATTCTTTGTAGCCGATCTGCTGGATTGTTTTCTTCACTAGGTGTAAGCTTTGCGATTTGGCTGCATGTGGCTTACTCCATTGCGGGATTAGCAATTCTCATTTCAAAATCAATTCTACTATTCTCAATTATTAAATATTTAGGGGCCGCTTATTTAATTTACATCGGTTTTAAATCTCTACGGTCAAAATCTTCTGTAGGTACTGAGCAACAATTGAAAAAAAAGGAGTTGTCCAGTTTTTCAGCATTTAAAATTGGATTTATTACCAATGCCTTAAATCCTAAAACAACTATTTTTTTTCTAAGTATATTTACTCAAGTCGTTAATCCTGGGACACCCCTATATATCCAAATTATTTATGGTGCAATTATTTCAATTGCTCATTTGTTATGGTTTAGCTCAGTTTCCCTTTTCTTGAGCCACCCAGCTTTGCTGAAAAAATTTAATAAATATAAAAGCAAAATAGAAAAGGCTGTGGGGGCAGTGTTAATAGGTTTTGGTTTTAAAGTTGCTATGAGTAGCAGCTAACGTGTTGCTTATCCGGGCTACGGGAAATTCAACATTCGTTGCTTTTGGCAAAATCATCTTATTTTTAAAACTCTGGGAAAGGTCCGATTAGCACAGTGTTAGCGTGCACAATACAGGCAAAGCGTATACAAGATTTATGAAATACTTTACGTTGGGATTAGTTATTCAAATTGTAAACAAACCGAAACAGCCAGGAGAATAAGAGTGAGCACTGAAAAAAAGGGACCGGTATACATCCGAGAAATTGAACTCCGTTACAAAAAACATAGAGTTAAATCGGGAGATCCTGTTAATGAACCCCTTACAGATGCTATGAAAGTATTTGAATTATTCTCCGACCTTCAAAATGAAGCAAAGGAAAAAGTTATAACAATAAGCTTGGATGTAAAATTGAAGCTTTTAAGTTTCGAAGTTGTTGCTATCGGTGCTGTCAATGCTATATATGGTCGCCCTGTGGAAGTTTTACGGACTGCAATACCGTTGAATCCATATGGAATCATAGTTGTTCACAATCATCCTTCAGGCGACCCGACACCTAGTCCTGGAGATATCGAATTCACATCCAAGTTGCTTATTAACACAACATCTCTTGGTCTAAAATTCCATGACCATATCATTATTGGTAACAAAGAGTACTTTAGTTTTGCAGAGCAAGGATTAATGCAACAACTGAAATCCCAAATTCCCATATAACAACGCTAACAAATAAAAGGATAGAGGAATTGAGATTATTTTAGGAGTAAGTAAATAAAGAAGACACAAACAGAGTTATCCTTTTCTTTAAACAAAGGACTTTTTAAATCCCTAAACTAAGGAGTATTTATGTTAAAAAAGATTTATTGGTGGCAGAAATTGCAGACAAATTTGATGATTTCTATTTTCAATCAGTCTTTCTAGAATCGGCGATTCGAGGACTGGTTGAAACGGGAAATATAAATGAATCGTACGTCGGAGAAGGGCTGGCAGTAATATTGAGATCTCTATATAACGAAAATAGAGATTTTCAACACTTGATACTGGAGCACATTAACAGCTTGGAAGCTGCCATTCAAAATGAGTCGATGGATTTTACCACACTCAATGACGAAAAAAAAGAAACGTGAAAAATTTTATTTGTGGGTAGACAAATACGACGAACTCAAAAAAATATCCGATATACATGGAATATCCGTTTCCGAACTCATACAGGACTTTCCTAGAATATTGGATGAACCTACCAATAGCCCAAAGAAGGCAAGATATCTTACAGTTGATTCCGAAATGGATGAGTTTATACAATCCATCGCAGATAAGTATTTTAATCCCTCGAACAAAGAAATGGGAGGAAATCGAAGTGAGGCTCTAAACCATTTAATTATGGAGTACTTGAAAACGAAAAAATAGCTTCTTTGCCAAAAACCAAAGCTAACAAATTTATAAACCGGACCGCTATCGCCGCCGATGAACTCAAGTCATGTGATCATGGCAAACCCTATTTGGAGCCAATTTCTGTGTATCGGATGATTCGGCGGTAACCATGTCTAGTATTCTTCTACTGCATCGCAAAAGAACTATCAGGTGGATGAAAGCTCAACGAACAGTCCTCTGTATACAGGATGGGAGTGATTTAAATTATTCCAGTTTGGATAAATGCGATGGATTGGGAATAATTGGCAGCAATCAAACAAGTGCCAGGAGTAAGGGACTGCATTCAACCATTGCCGCCGCCCCCAATGGCCTTCCCCTGGGGTGTTACGTGCAGAATGTAATACCCCGGTATCCAGATCCAAAAAGGACGGTCTCTGTCATCCTGAAAAGGGATGGCGAAGGCTCTCTCAAGGTCAAAAGAAATTGATATCGTTTGCCATTGTATAAAGCTATGTATAAATAACCTGATCTAAAGGCTATTCATGTAATCAATTTATCCTTGGGCTCCATTGAAAGGCTTCAGGTCGCCCAAGGCTCTCAGAGTGACAAATGAGTCATGCTTTTTTATGCTGAATTGTTCAGCCGATTTTGATAAATTTGTCTGTTTTCATATGAATAACAGCTAATGGGTAACGTTGGCTGACTTCAGTGGTTGTTTTAATGGAATGTTTTTATTCACGACAGATGGCAATGATTCAACCAGCGTAAAACAGGACCTCATCATGTAAGCCGCCCAAGTTGTAATTCCTAATAACTTAAAGCCATCTTCCAGGATATAAGCCTCAGTTAATGGCGAGAGATCGATTAGAATAGATAATCCGAAAAAAAAGAAAGCGGTAAATAACAGTAAGAAATCAGTATTGTAAATAGATTTTCGAAACTTGATTAGATAGTATAATATCATGAAAAAATATATCGCATAAATCATTTCTTGTCGAATTAACAACAGATCAGGAATGACAGTTTCATGAAAAAGGAACAAGTCATCCAGCAGCAAAATTGAAGTGATGACACCGGAAGAGAAAAAAAACGATGCCAAAAATTGTCCGCCAACTCGCCTTCTCGCAATGATTGAACTACAAAAACAAACTGTCGCAGTTGAGCACCAACCCAGAATACCGAGATTGGAAATGATGCCGGTAAAAGGTTGCATATTAGCTACTGCTGCAGGATCACGTGTGAAATTCGCAATGGGAATATGTGTCTTGCTTGCAGCATAGATAACTAAACACAAAAGTATCAGTATAGGAATGTACAATTTGAATAAAAATGGAATCAATTTTTTAAATTGATGTTGAAAGATTTGCTTCACACCCATAAGACCTCCTGTCTGGGGAATAGTGTATTTATAAAAACAGCATATTATGGGTTTGCCGGATAAGATGATGTTTTATGATGTTAAGAACGACGTGAGACCTGTTTTTAAAATATTTACCTGATACTATTTTCCACATCGCAACGCCCCCGGTAGGCTCCTGTTTTTATACCATATATTCATGTAACTCCAGGAAGATATTTCGAAACTTACATTTATATGGAAGTATTCTAAGTAAATTTTGTCAGGTGTTCACATTGAAAAATTCCGCATGGGTAACAAGCAGCCCATGCTACAGTTTTTAGGTGAAACCATTCTGGAACAAGCTCACCTTGTTAATCGGCCTGATAATTGCTCCAAATGCATGCCGATATGCCTGACTGTATGACCAAATTTGAATACTGGTCAATTTGGAAACAAAAAAAAACTTGCTTTGTTTAATCAGCTTTATAATTACTCCAAATGCATACTGATGTGTATGACTATATGACCAAATTTGAATATTGGTCAATTGAAAAACAAAAAAAAACTCCCCGGCTGCTCCATATGGGGATTCCCGGTACAAGTAGCCAATATCCTTTTAACGTCTAAGTCCATTAAAAATCAGTTCAAAAATATTCCGAATTTCACTCTCTGCTTCTTGAAATTTCATTACAGCCCATCGTACAAAAAATTTCCTCAGGATTTGATAGAGTAACTCGGTATTTTTTAAATGGTTGCCGGATTTAAAAATCCCTTGTTCGACCCCTTCCAGTAATAATGGCAGGGTTCTCTCTTTATATTCGGCTGAATCGCTATTCAGGTCCATCCCAACGTAAATCAATTCCTCCAGAACTTTTTTTGACATGTTGTATTCTTTTGATATTTTACGAATAAAACGAATCATATGTAGAACAACATGAATCAGTTTGTCATCAGCCCTTTGCAGGTTGTCCAGTATTTGGTTTAATTCTATTTGCATTTCCTTTTGTATTGCTTTGGAACTATGCAAAAAAAGATCTTCTTTATTCTTGAAATAGTTATAAATAGTTCCTTTTCCAAAACCAGCCGATTCTGCTATTTCATCAATGCTGGTTTTTTTATAACCGTAGCGACAGAACAAATCTCTTGCGCCATCTAAAATCCGTTTCTCTTTGTCTTCCATATACTGGATTGGCTTGGAATTTTTTGTATGATAACGTTGCGAGATGCTCTTTGATGACTACCTGACTCATTTAGAGTTATAGTCATCTGGTCACTTTGTCAATCCGATTTCCAATTATTGACTAGCCAGGGCAATCGCGCGATAAACATCGACAATTATTGTTTTTAGACAGACTCGACAACCTTTGAAGTACAATAAAAATTAGGCTGATTACAGTGTAATACTCATATTTTCATATGGGTTCTTGATGTTTGATGTCCTGCATTTTTGTGACTATCAAGATACCCGCTTTATACAAAATTATCAAGGAAACAGAGAGATGATACTTCAAACAACATTCATTTTGTTCCGATCATATGTTTTCATTATACATTTCTCAGACATCGACGTTATTTAATGAAGTTCGCAAATAATAGACGTTTGCAGACATCCGTCAAATGTCCAAACAAAACAGAAAGTACGACACAAAATAAGGAATTTGGCTCCATAATCGTGACAATCGCTGCAAAAAATCTATTCATTTGGCTGGTTTGACGAGTGTTGGCTTTGAATTGAGAAAGTAAAAATCAACCGGGTAAAAGAATATTTTATTAAGCTAAAACTACAATAGATTATGGTAATATCTATGGGTTTTTATAATAGTAATCTAATAAAAAATCAATATTGCGAGTGAGAATGTATTGAAGGTAACACTAAGTGTGAACAGCTATATATACTCTTTAGCATTTTTCCATGAGTAAGCAATTAATATTTTTTAACCAAGATGATTAATTCGATCGTTTTTGGTGAATATGTTACTCCATTCAAAATTCTAAAATTAAAAACCAATATCATAATGAATAGGTTTTTTTGAAATAATCAATAAGGAGGGATGATGAAAGTATCATCAAGAAAACATAGCCTGACCATTATCTCTATTTTGCTTTTATCTGTGGTTACTTTTGTTTTTTCCGCATGTAATAATGGTGGCAGTAGTAATGGCAGCAGTAATGGTGACAATGGGCAAGCACCTCTCGAAGGAGAGGGGATATTCGGTATGGTCAAGGACATCATGGCCACCAAGTACAAAGGGTCAAACCCTGATCAACTTTTCTTCAGCGGTAACCTGATCTATTTTACAGCCAATGATGGCATTCATGGTATCGAATTATGGGTTTCCGACGGAACTGAAGCCGGGACGACCATGTTGGCAGATATCAACCCGGGAACAAATGGTTCATCACCAAGAAGTTTTGCTGTAATGGATTCTGAATTATATTTTTCAGCAGATGACGGCACACATGGTTTTGAACTGTGGAAAACAAACGGTACTGAAAGCGGAACGCGTTTGGTGGCAGATATATTACCCGGATCATTATCTTCATTTCCGTCGTATTTCACAGTAATGCCATTCAAATCGGGTTCTGTCATTGAAGGATACAACATGTACTTTAGCGCAGATGATGGGATTCACGGAAAAGAACTATGGAGAACCGACGGTACTCCGGAAGGAACTTATATGGTTAAAGATATTAATGAAGGATTTCTGGATTCCGAACCCTATCTATTTATCGTTATGGAAACCGTATTATTTTTTTCATGCAAAGATAAGGATCATGGCAGGGAATTATGGAAGAGTGACGGCACGGAAAGCGGCACCAGCCTGGTAAAAGATATACAGCCGGGTCCTTCAGGCTCTTACCCCTATAATTTTGTAGTCCTGGGTGACACCCTTTATTTTTCCGCTGATGATGGTTCTAACGGAAAAGAGCTGTGGAAATCGGATGGCATCGGAATAAACACCGAAATGGTCAGTGATATCTGTTCAGGCAGCCTTGGTTCAAATCCGGAACAACTGACGATCATGAATGATAAGCTGTATTTTGTGGCTGATGAGCGATCTACTTTTGGACAGGAACTCTGGACATCAGGCGGCACTGAAGCGACAACCGAAAGGGTAGCAGATATCAGACCAGGTGGGGAAGATTCTCAAATTGAAGAATTAACAGTTGTTGGTTCAAATCTCTTTTTTCAGGCCAGAGATGGAATCAATGGGATAGAGCTTTGGATATCAAACGGTACAGAAGCCGGAACTGAAATGGTATTTGATATAAATCCGGGATCAGGTTCTTCAAATCCAGAAGATTTTTCTGTTGTTGGCTCACATGTTTATTTTTTTGCTAATAATGGAACCAATGGTAACGAATTATGGATATCGGACGGAACATCTGCCGGCACAAGTCAGGTGAAAGATATTAATCCCGGTAATTCTGGATCAGCTTCTTATAATTACAATAATGTTTTAATACCTGTTGGTTCTAACATCTATTTTTGTGCCAATGATGGTACTAACGGTTATGAGTTTTGGATATCTGATGGAACTGAGTCAGGAACCCAAATGATAAAAAAAATAAGCAACAGCACCGCCAATTCTGAACCCAGACTGTTAACCAGTCTTGGATCAGACATGATTTTTACGGCTAATGATAATGTATATGGAAAAGAGCTATGGAAGTCAGACGGTTCCGAAGCAGGGACGGTATTATTAAAGGACATTTGCCCGGGCGAATGCAGCATATCGAATGAAATATATCATTATATTGTTGTTGGCTCAACATTCTACTTTACAGTGAATGATGGAACACATGGCAGTGAACTTTGGAAAACCGATGGAACAACATCGGGAACAGTGATGATAACGGACATGAGTTATAGTGGTTTCGGTCCCTACAATATGGTGTCAATCGGATCTCAACTGTTTTTTGGGGCCAATGATGGTGTTAACGGTTCCGAACTATGGACATCTGACGGTACTGCCGCAGGAACAGTGATGATAAAAGACATCAATCCGGCAGGCAGTTCCAATCCAAATTATTTTGTTGTCATAGGATCTACGCTCTTTTTTTCCGCTGATAATGGAACCAACGGGAACGAATTATGGAAATCGGATGGAACGGAAGCCGAGACTGTAATGGTTCGTGACATCAATGCTGGTGCCGGAGATTCAGATCCGAAAAAATTTTTGGCAGTCGGATCGACTCTTTATTTTACGGCTGACAACAGTACAAACGGGATTGAATTATGGAAATCGAATGGAACAGAAGCCGAAACTGTAATGGTTCGTGACATCAATGCTGGTGTGGGAGATTCTCTTGGTTATTCATCTTATTCAAATATTTATATGACATCTATCGGTGACATCGTATATTTTAATCCTGATGATGGTGAGAATGGCAGGGAGCTTTGGCGAACTGATGGCTCGGAAATCGGCACTTATATGGTAAAAGACATTCACCTTGGACCGGATGGTTCCTGGCCGAAATATCTGGCAATTTTGGATTCAACGCTTTATTTTTTTGCTGATAATGGCATTTTTGGAAGTGAACTCTGGAAAAGCGACGGCACAGCACAGGGAACGGTCATGGTTAAAGATATAAATCCTGGATCAGGGTATAGCACGACAGATCCGTCACATTTAACGGCCTTGGGATCCCGTCTTTATTTTGTGGCCAACGATGAAATTCATGGTAAAGAGGTGTGGGTTTCAGACGGGACAGCAGCCAATACGGAATTGATAATGGACATCTACCCGGGACAAAATGATTCTCAAGATTACAGTCCCCTTTTCAGATCCGGTTTCAAACAGGCTGGTCAACAAATCTTCTTTTCAGCCGACAATTGTACCAATGGGAATGAATTGTGGACCCTTCCCTTGCAATAAGAAGTAAGGATAAAAGATAAACTGGAGAGAGATTGATGATTTCATACTGATTGCTGATTAAAACGGCGTCAAAAATTCAGAACCTGGAATCCTTTGCTTTTGATTTTATCAATTCGATAAAAACATTCATATTGTTGATGATCTCGATTTTGTGATCCTAGTCTTCTTCAGATAAAGCGTACAGATAATAATATTTGTACGCTTCAAATCGGCTGTAATCCGCCGCCCCATGCAACAGAAGTATTTTCCTTCATGACAGGAACCTGACGATTCATGGCTGCTTTATCCAACTCTCCAATCTTTTATAGTCTTAGGGATCGTTAAAAAATTAATTCACATTCTGTTTACTAAAAACCTAAAAACACTGGATATTATGCAAATAGAATGCGAATTAGTTTTTGAGACGACCCTTAATCAGATCATTACAATTGAAAGTTCTTGTCATCGGAACGGATTGTTTTTAAAATGACGGTAATCAATATGAGATCTTTTGTTGATTTTTACTGTAGAACTGTGGATTCTGTGTGGATCAGTGAGCACATTTTCCATCATCCTGAGGAGGTGCAACGAAGTATCCAGGGACAAAAGCAGGAGATGCTGATGATTGCCTGGAACCATGTTTGCTTCAAGCCCTGTCGAACCAGTATCTAAATATTTCGCTGAAAGAATGAAGATTCTTCAGGCCGTCAGGGTTCCCATCAGAATGACACTTCCCAATGGCCGCCATCCCAGACAAGCTGCAATATTCAAATGTATCGCTGAATATAACAGAAGATATAATAACGATTATTGTGCGATTGTTTCATCAAATAAAAATTTCTGTGATGACAGCCTATTCTACAGTTGATATTTTATATCTGATATTTGGAACCTAAAAAACCAGGTGCAAATATCTTCATGTTTTTTGAGATGAATGTAAAAAACATAAAAAAACAATGGGATAAACAGAAAAGGTCTCAAGTATAAAATATCAAATCTGAAACATAAAATGAACACATCCATCGACAATCGTATGAAGAAGTATCAGCCGGCTTTGCAATCCATAGACGAAGAATTTGCCAATACAGTGACACATGGAATCGGATTGGGATTAAGTATTGCCGGGTTGTGTATCATGGTGGTTACTGCGGCTAAAATCGGAAATCCGTGGCATATCGTCAGTTCAGCTATTTTTGGTAGTTCACTGATTATTTTATACCTGGCGTCCACTTTATATCATAGCGTTCAGGATACAGGTAAAAAACCGTTTTTGCGTTTGCTTGATCATATCAGTATCTACATTCTCATTGCCGGTTCCTACACTCCTTTTACCCTGTCTTTTTTAAAAGGCGGGTTGGGATGGACGATTTTTGGTTTGGAATGGGGATTTGCCCTGGTAGGGATACTGTTCAAAACCTTTTTTGGACATAAAGCCGATATGTTGGCGACTTTCGGTTATGTTATAATGGGCTGGCTTATCCTTTTGGCTTGTTATCCGCTGTTTAAAAACCTTGAAGCCGGGGGGATTGTCTTTTTAGTGGTTGGTGGTGCGGCATATACATTGGGAGTTCCGTTTTACTTTCTGGATGGAAAATACAAATACTTTCATACCATCTGGCATCTTTTTGTATTAACAGGCAGTATCTGCCATTTCCTGGCAGTACAATGGTATATCATTAGTATTTGAAACTAAAAAACATCAACATCAACCCGACATCTCTTGCTTTTGGCCTTGAGAGATCCTTCGTTATGCTCCTCAGAAAGACAGGAAATGTGTTCATTGACCAACTAGAAATCAACAGTTATTGGGGAGTGCCATTCTGATGGGAGTTCTGGCGACTTGAATCGTATCGGGAAAATGACTATTCAGGAGATAGGAGATATATGATAATCACAAAAAAATGCTCGGAAGTCGGCATAACTGATAGTTTTGTTGCCTTTAAGGGGGGATTTGCAGATTACATCATTCAAAGCGATATTTCGAAAGAGATGTTTGCCCAACGTTTTTTCGGATCTGAGGGAAACAGTTTGGATCGATCGTATATCGCTTTAGATGACGATAAACCCATCGGTATCGTATTGGGAGGAATACGCCGTTTTGATGGGCGGAAAACCATGCGTTGCGGTGCCATGTGTGTGTTACCGGACTACCGGGGCAAAGGTGTTGCCCGGGCCCTGTTTGACTGTCATCGAAAGGAGGCTTTGGCTCGGGATTGCCGACAACTGTTTCTGGAAGTGATAACAGACAATCATAGGGCAGTCAAATTTTATGGCAAATTGAATTATACGAAGATCTATACCTTGCGATACTACAACTTGTCGACGGTTGAGATATTCAACCAGAATCTTCCCACCGGTATTTCCGTATCTCCTATAACCATTAATGAATTAAAGCAACTAAGACAACATATACCGGAAATTCATATCAATTGGCAAAATGAGATAGAATCGATTCAAGAGCTGGAGGATCAACAGCAGTATGGCATTTACCATGAAGGGGCATTGGTGGCAGCCATCAGTATTGGCCTGAACGGCACACTGATGTTTTTATGGGTAAAACAAAATCATAGAGAGAAAAAACTGGCCACCTCTCTTCTTCGCTACAGCATAAACCAGTTAAACATCTTAACCGTTGATGCATCTTTTTCCAACAATGCCTCTCTTGAATGTTTTGTTCGGCATATGGGGTTTGGCATCAAAAAAATACAACAATATGAGATGTATTTACCTCTTTGAAAACAGGCTTTTCTTTTTAAAAATAATTTGATTGTTCTTTATTAAAGGCCAACTCCGGGCTCCTTACGTAAAAAGCTCCCGATTGTGCGCAGCCCGACAAGAAATTAAGAGAACAAAAAGAGTAGGATAATGAATAATTAATCAGGCACGACAGATTAAATATCAACGATGGTTTGATTCCGATATTGGATGGCTTCATCCATTTACAGATCCTATTGTTTCTGGAAAAAGCAATCCCCAGTTGTAGTAAATGACCTTGGGGACTGCTCTGCTTTTTTTACACTTAACCGATGATGTTCAGGTGTAACATGAGTCGAACATGTGAAACAGTTTTATGTATGTAAACAAACGTTTATGGAGTATAATCCGCACAGAAGCGAAATCCATTACTATACCCTGCGGTGTCGGGTGCGCGTGATGCGCGGAAACCTGATCTCATATTCTCTGCGCTATTTCTCCAATATCCCCCACGATAAACACGCGTGTCTGAAGTCGGATCTTCCCAAGCGCTACCATCTGTAGGTGCACTTGTGTAATCGGTATGGTAATAATCTTGCACCCATTCATATGCATTCCCGATCATGTCATAAAGTCCCCACGCATTGGCCGATTTTGTTTTAACATTTTGACTACTATCGTTTGAGTTCGCCGAATACCAGGCAATATCGGACAGGCACGATTCATCATCACCGCAAGGAAATAATGTTGTACTTCCAGCCCTTGCCGCATATTCCCATTCCGCTTCCGAACATAGACGGTAGGTATGGTTTGAGGTACTGTTCATCCAGGTGACGAACTCCTGTGCCGTGTCCCAGTTTATGTAGTTGATGGGATGATTTTCCCTGCCTGCCATGTCATAGGTTCTCCTGACGCCGGTTGTTGAACCGGTATAGGTGCACCCGCCGGCATCAACACAATCTTTATATTCAGTGGCAGTGACTTCATGATCGTAGATATAAAAACTACTGATCGTTACAGTATGCTCCGGTTTTTCGTCGGTATCAGCACTGGCATCACTGTCAGGGCTTCCCATTGTAAAACTGCCATCTGGAATGAGTACCATGGCGCGTGTCATATAACCATTTGATAGAACAAAATCCGTATTTCCCAATAGCGGTGTGCCCGATGGATTCTGGACACCAGCAGTGATTTTAATCTTAACCAGCTTGTTAAACACTAACTCAGCAGCGGGTGTTACGGTAAATGTCGTATCTCCGTTACTTGAAGATGGTACGGCACTCATTTGAACACAAGTAGTGAAATCATCCGTCGACACCTGAAATGTTCCAGAACAAGCAGTATCTGTAGTATTCGTGGTTACCGTGGATGGATCAATGGCTTCACTGAATGTAACCGCCATACTACTATTTACAGCAATGTTACTTGAGTCGTCTTCCGGAGTAGTACTTGTTACCTTCGGGGCTGTGTAGCTACCAGTTGTAAAACCGGTTGCAGTCGTATAAACCGATGACAACGCATTTCCCACAACATCGGTAACATCGGTTAAAATCTTAACTTTATATGTGGAGCCGGCAGTCAAATTGGCAGTCGGCGTCAGTGTAAATGTTCGATCATTATTGCTGGCAACGGGCAGTGCATCCATTTGTATACATGTTCCAAAATCATCAACAGAAACCTGTATACTACCGGAACATGTGGTGTCCGCAGTGATATCCGTCACTGTGGATGTATCCATGGATTCATCAAAGGTCACAACGATTGTTGTATTAATCGGAATATCTGTGGATGTATCCCCAGGTTGTATCGATACTATTGTAGGAGCAGTGGTGTCACTTGCAGTTCTAAATCCATTAGCCATTGTAAATTCAGCAGCCAATGCGTTGGCAGACATGTCGGTAACGTCAGTGGTCACCTTGATATCATGGGATGTATCACTTGCCAGTAAGGCGGCCGGAGTGACAGTGAACGTTTTGTCACCATTGCTGGACACCGGATCGGCATTCATCTGTATGCATGTTAAAAAACCATCTGTTGACACTTGTATACTTCCGGAACAAACAGTATTAGTTGTATTCGTGGTGATAGTGGAGGTGTTCATCGCTTCACTAAATGTTACTGATATTGTGGTATTTGGTGCAACCGACGTAGCATTATTTGCAGGATCGGTAACAGAAACAGTCGGAGGCGTAAGATCCTGTTCTGAAGTCACAAAACCCGTACCGGTTGTGTATTGACTTTCTAAGTTGTTTCCATTTATATCCGCTATGGCGGTCGTAACACGAATATCATGAGTCGTATCATATGCCAGATTTGCAGCAGGAGTCAGGGTGAATGTTCTGTCGTTGTTGCTGGACACCGGGTCGGCATTCATCTGTACACATGTTGAAAAGTCATCAGTTGATACTTGTATACTTCCGGAACATGTTGTATTTGCTGTGTTGGTTGTCACTGTTGTTGTGTCAATAGGCTCATTAAACGTTATTGAGATAGTACTGGTAATTGCTACATCTTGTGCATCATCGGCCGGATTGGTGCTAAATACCACAGGGGCTGTATCAGCTATGGAACCGGCGCAAAGCCTGAATCCCATACTAAATCCTGTGTCATTACGGTCAAGGCGCCTGGAAACCCTGGCAGAATCAGCAGTTGTTTTAAAAAAACCACCTCGATACATATGTTCTCCATTTCCGTCCGCTTCCCAGGAACTGCCATCAGTTGGAGCACCATCATATGTCAGATGGCCGGCGTCCTGCACCCATTCATAAACATTGCCGATCATATCATAAATTCCCCATGCATTGGGGGATTTCGATTTGACGGGGTGGGTCGAATCTTCTGAATTTTCAACGTACCAGGCAATCTTATCCAGGCAGGCACTTTCATCCCCACATGGATAAATGGTCGTTGAACTCGCCCTGGCTGCGTACTCCCATTCCGCTTCGGTACATAGACGATAGCTTCCACTGTTTTGGCTATTTAACCAGGTTATGTAATTCTGGGTATCGTCCCATGTCATGTAATTTATTGGATGATTCTCCTTTCCTTCCTCATTATATGTTTGAAGAGTTTCGGTCGGCTGTATATTATAGGTACAGCTTCCCGCATCAACACATTTTTTATAATCGGCAGCTGTGACTTCAGCCGCTGCGATATAAAAGCTGTCAAGGTTAACTGTATGAACGGGTAATTCACGTGTTCCCGTGTAAGATGAATCACCATTTCCCATTGTGAAACTTCCAGCCGCTACTTTTATCATACCGGTCGGTCCAGGTGTAGGCGGTATTGGATCTGGGTCACTATCACTGCTATCAGGATTCCTGCACCCCATCATGAATAAAAACAAAAAAAATATAAATACTAACCGTATGAAACTCTTAGTTTTCATTTTGTCCTCCTTAATAAGAAAAGTAAAAAATCGGCCCCTTCAGGCACCCGGTCAAAGTTTTAGAACTGCTGTTAAACCTTTTCATCATAACCTTAAACCCAATCTTGGCAGTCCTCGTGGTAACCGCGTGATTAATCTTATCGTTTATCATTTCCGATAAAGCTGTCATTATGAGGAACGGAGTGATCAGCGATGCTCACAGGTTCGAAAAGGCGATCTCTCTGTTAATAAACAAAAGAGAGAATGTTTCAATGATGATTACGTTTTAAAAGTAGTATAAAAGGTTGGCACCGAGCCTGTTTTCTTTATTCCATGCATCCGATTTTGTAATATGGTTTTCTCTGGAAAAACCGGCTCCTACTCTTACATTGGCAATTTTAATCATGTATGAAAGCGCTATTGTTTCATCTGTTTCATTGGTGTCAGAATCCTCGTTGTCATCTGTATTTGAGTTAAACGCACATGTAATTCCACTGGAATCATTCAACTCATAGTCGAATCCAATTTCCAATCTGGTAAATCCATCACCTGTTTTCGCTGTGTCATCTTTGGCTGTTTTAATCTGATAATTGATAAATGGGTTGAGATCACTAATCAGATTATACCATTGAAAGCCGACAGCCATCATACCGGTTTCAAGTGAGTAACCATCTGAATTCGGATCTCTGTCTTTATTCCCTTTACTTGTCGCTTTATAAATCGTGCTGGACAACTTGAACAGTTCATGCGTCATTTTAAATGCCAGACCGACCCCTAAATCATCTGTCTGTTTAGTACTACTCACATTATGCCAGTTGCCGTTTCCGTCTGATCCTTGTCCAAGAATAAGCTTGAGATCGATATCATCGAATGTTCGCAACGACAGGGCCAGTGCTTCCACCCGTGATGCATGAACTCCTCGATGTTTAGCACTGTTCTGTACACTGGCGTAAAGGTAATTAAAATACTCACCTCCCTGCACTCCTCCATTTAAGTGATCCCAGGCATATCCCAATAGAATTTTTACCACACTGTTTTGGAGGTATACATATTTATCACGATGCGTAATAAGAAATTTGGAGCTATCACTGGTTTTACTGACACCGGCGCCGTATTCCTGAATATCAAGTTCCAGTTTCGCTCCTCCTTTCCAGGTGTCTTGCCTGAATGATGATTTCCATCCGAGGCGGGCATCCGTAAAAATTCCGCCTTCAGTTGTCCGGGTGTCATCCTTTGTGGACTGCACCTGCTTCGTAACATACTGAGCATTAACACGCCCCGAAATTTGTCCTATTTTTGTTTCCGCTACTGCATTTGTATTTAAGAAGCCTAAAGTGCTACCCACAACAGCTACAATAGAAAATTGCAAGCATTTCCTGATCATAAATATCTCCATCGTAATGAATTAAACGCATCGTTTTTCTGAATAACGACTTTTTTTTTAAAGCAATGATCCTTTTGAGAATAAAGGATGAATATTTAACCGGATGATATTCTTCGTTATATATGTTTTATAGAATTATTTTCTTCGCATAAAATTGTTAACTTATCCAAATTTGAATGTCAAGGGTTATTTTATCAATGCTCTTATGCTTTGTTTGAACGGAATTACGGGTTGATTCATTGATGGTGGCTGGTTTATTGTGTAGAGATCATCATATTTTTTTTGTTGTTTATTTTGCATTGGAACAAAAACAGAATTTGTTTCAAAAACATTAAAAAACAAACACCAAAAGAACTCTACATCATTCTGATTTCAAAGAGTTTTTAAGAAGTTTCGTTCATGTTTTTTGCATTGATTGGCTTTATTTTTGTTTACAAGTAGCATAAATTTAAATATTCTTCAAATAGTAATTGACGAATTATATTCTTTTCTAAATCACAGAATTAGTTGCAAATGTATTGATCACTATGGCCTTTTGACTATTTCTGGATTTTAGGTAAATATAAGCAATGCAATACGTCAGGGAATTCTTTTTTCATCCAAACAAGGAGTTGGAAACACATGGGATATAACGATTTTTTAAAAAAAATCCGTGAATCATACCAAAAGCTGACACCACGAGAGAAAAAAGTTGCGGATTATATAATGAAGGACTACAAAACAGCAGCGTTTTTAAATTGTGTTAAACTGGGTAAAGCCGTTGGGGTGAGTGATACGACTGTTATTCGATTAGCCAATTCTCTTGATTTCAATGGCTTTACCGAAATGAAGAACACTTTACAGGATATTGTCAAGGAAGAGGTTTCACCGAAAGAAAAATTGACCGAAACAATTAGTTCAGTTGAGGAAAGCAGTTATCTTAAAGGTGTTTATGAACAGGAAAAACAAAACCTTGAAAGTACATATAATCTGATTGATTCTGCGGAGTTGGAACTTGTTGTTAATACAATATGTAAAGCCAGAAAAATATTTATTATGGGATTGGGGACCTCTTCTTGTACAGTGCGCTTTTTAACTTCCCGATTGCGAAGGGTTGGAAAGGATGTAATCGAGATTAACTCCAGCGCGTACTCACTTGTAGAAAAAAGTACATTGTTAAGCGGAGAAGATGTGTTTATGGCTTTTGATTTTGCCAGATATTCCAATGATGTATTAAAAATGATTCGATATGCAAAAGAGGAATTCAATACACATACTATTTTAGTTACTGCCAGCTTGCAAAATCCCTCTTTGGAATACGCAGATCACCAGATCCTGGTACGAAATGATACGTTGGCATTTACAAATTCAATTGTCGGATCTGACTTTATTGCAAACCTGATCAGTGTTGGTGTTGTATTAAAAGAAAAAGACAATTCAGTAAATCAAATAGCCAAGAACGAGCAATTTGCCAAGATCTTGGGGCATTCAATCTAGTGAATAAAGTATACTATATTTACCGGATCGTTTTTCTAAAAACATGGCAATCAGGTTGCTGATGTGAATACATAAGTAACTGTTATTCATCTGATTTTCAAAAGACGATCCCCCCTTTTTTTTCGGGGATAAAGTAATCCGACCTACTATTTTTCCTTCCATTCAACGTCTTCAGATAAAACTTGTTTTTCGTAAATACACACCATTAGTACTTCGATGGATTATTGGTATTGCGCCTCATTATTCTGTTTTTTGGGTTGACAATAAAAATGAGCTGTTGTAAAAAGTACAAAAACCAAATCAGATTGGAGATTTTACAATATTCTAAATAATTTTATTCCTGACTGTCTTTGAAGCGTGAAAAATAAATTTAAATAGTTCGAGTAGAACTTCAAAAGACATTCATAACGGTTGATATATAAGTGTTTAAATATACGGAGAACCTGATGAAACGTTTTTTATTCATTTTGATACCTTTTCTTTTTTTAGCATGTACCTCAACCAAAGATGAAAACACTGATGAAAAGAAAATCAAGCTTGAATACTGTGCAGACGGTAACGTTATGGTCGATGTAGACAAATCTCTCAGTACTATGGAGAACCTTATAGGAAAACAAGAAAGAATATATATGGACAAAAAGCTTGGGGAAGCGGTTGGTGTTTCAATTGGTCAACAGGTGAGAATATATTCCAAGGATTCAACAGACAAGTATGGAAATTTTACGATTTATGGTTGGTACGATGATGAATCGGGTGGAAGCACCATATGGATGGATTCGACAGGTTTGAGCAAATTTGACCAGACGGAATCATTCGATGGTTGTTTTAAGAAAGAAGCAGTTTTATATGATATGAGCGCAAGCAATCTTGAGTCCAATGATGAATTTGGTTGTTTTTTAAATGAAACGAACACATCGCATTCAAACATCGTTGTTGGCTCTCCTCATGGTGGAAACATCGAAAGATATACGGATGAACAAGCAGTTTGGTTTTATGATCGTATCGCTGATTATCATCAGAAAGATGTATCTGCCTGGTATTGCATGGGATGGCATTCGGTCGTCGGAGCGTTTGACGCCTGGCATATCACCTCAACAGATATTAGTCGGAAATCTTATCTAAAGCTGGATCAGATTGGGGACCGCGCGTTCAAGTATTCCGTCAGTTTCCATGGGTTCGAAGGCAGTGAGTTCTTTGTGGGTGGGGCTGCACCTACTGCGTTAAAAGAAGAGGTGAAGGCAGCTATTGAATCCGTTGTAAACGGGAACTATGTGGTGACTGTGGAGGAAATTGGTGGAACATATGCCGGCACTTCAGTAGATAATTTTGTTAATTGGTTGACATCAGACCAATCAAATGGAGTGCAAATAGAACAACCATATACAGCAAGGGGAACCTATGGGAAGGCAATAGCAGAAGCGGTGGCTGACCTGTTCGCAGGAAAGAATTAGTGATTAACTGATGATTCCTTTGTCAAAAAGGTTGTTCCGAAGACCTGTATCGGTTTGAATTAAATGATGTTAAATATTGAATTTAAAAAGGAAACCATATGAAAAGATATATATATAAACTGTTGGTCATTTTGATCGTGGCCACTTTTGTTGGCAGCGTTCCTGTCTGGTCTAAAACCAAACTCACCCCTGAAGAGAAAGATTTATCTGTAAGACGGATTGAAGCTAAAAATGGAGTAGTAGCTTCCGCCAATCCAATTGCTTCCAAAATCGGGATAGAAATACTCAAAAAAGGAGGTAACGCTATCGATGCCGCCGTGGCAACAGCGTTTACCCTGGGCCTGGTAGAACCAAATGCTTCCGGCCCGGGAGGTTCGGGATACATGATTATTTACAAAAAAAACAAGAAACCGGTCTTTTACGAGTATATGGAAGAATCTCCTGAAAAGCTTTCAAAAAGGGATTATAAGGAAATCAGGAGAGAAAAATCATATGAAAATGGAGTTGGGGCAATGGTTCCCGGCACTGTTGCAGGGTTACTTAAAGCACTGGAAGATCACGGTACAATGCCTATTGGGGAATTATTAAAACCTGTCATAGAGCTTGCTGAAGAAGGTTTTATTATCTCACCGCACCTGGCGGTAATGATGGCGGAATCTTACGAAAAGATCATGCAAAAAAAGGAAGCGGCAAGAATTTTTTTAAATGACGGGTTACCTTATTCAGAAGGGGAGTTGATCAAAAACCCCGACTACGCAGAAACCATCAGGCTTATTGTGGAAAAAGGAAGAGATGGCTTTTATAAAGGGAAAACTGCAAAAGCAATCATGAAAGCTAATCCCTGGATAACCCAAAAAGACCTGGAGAGTTACGAACCTTTGATTTTGGAACCGTTATCAACTGATTATCGAGGCTACACGATTGTAACATCATCTCCATCGAGTTGTGGTGCGGCTATATTACAATCATTGAATATGTTGGAAAACTTTGACTTGGCAAAGATTGGAGCTGATAATCCGTTACTTTATCACTTATGGGCTGAAGCGCTTAATCTGGCCCAAATCGATCGATATCATTATGTTGGGGACCGGAGGTTCGCCAAATCCCCCGTAGAAACATTAATATCCCAGAAGTTCGCTGATCAGAGAGCTAAACTAATTGACATCAGTAAAGCCATGGGAAAAGTCACGCCGGGTATCATTCCTGAAGATGTACCTGAATCACCGAGTACAAGTCATGTTTCTATAATTGATAAACAAGGTAATGCCGTTTCCATGACAAATACCATTGGTCTTGTGTTCGGATATGGCATTGTCCCCCAGTCCACAGGATTTGTGCTAAACAGTCATTTCTCGAATTTTTCAACCGGTTACAAGGTTAATAAGTATGCTCCTGGCAAAAGACCTCGTAGCACAATGAGTCCAACCATGGTTTTTGATAAAAAAGGAGACCTTAAATTGGTCATAGGAAGCCCGGGAGCAGCCCGTATTTTATCTACAATACCTCAAGTTATCAGTAATGTGATTGACCACGGAATGGAAATTCAAGCTGCCATTGATAGAGGTAGAATTCATAAAATTAAAGGCAAACTTTATATTGAAGGGAATGTTCCAGATAAAACCGTGGAGTTTTTAAAAAAAATGAAGCATGAAATAATAATGAAGCCACCAACCTCTTCCTATTTTGGAGGTGTGCATGCCGTATTTGTTGACCAGATTGAAAATGATCTGGATGGAGGAGCAGACAAAAGGCGAGATGGTAAGGCATTGGGGTACTAAGGATCGGCTTAATAATTAATTCACATTCTGTCTGCAAAATGTCCAGTGTTTTTAAGACGTTTGCAAACAGACTATGTGAAGTTATTTTTTAACGATCCCTAATTGAACAACAATATGTGCAAGAAACTACAGAAATTTTTAATTAAAATAATACGATTATCAATCCTAAGGAGAACAAAATGAGAACATTTTTATATAAAGTCTTTCTAACTGTGATATCTGTTTTTGTCTTAAGTAGCATGGCGACAGGAAAAGATATAGTTATTACACCATTTGGACAAAGTCCTGATGGCATGATGATCAGAGTAGTGTTAAAAAAAATAGGTTTTTCGGCAGATTTGAGTAAAACCCTTACTTCAACAGATTTAAAGGATGAAAGAGTTTTGATTTTAGCAGTCGGTGGCAGTTCGAAAGGAATGGGAGCTGCGGGTCTTGATAAAGATGAAGAGATTAAAAGAGTTGAACAACTGGTGGCGGCTGCGAAAAAAAAAGGGACTAAAATAATCGTGATGCATATCGGGGGGATGGCGCGACGCGGTAAACTTACTGACATTTTTCTTGAAAAGGCTGTTCCCTTGGCTGATAAGGTTATTATCGTTGAAGATGGAAATTCTGATGGATTATTCACCGGGTTTTTAAAAGGGACAAAAATTGATATGCTCTCGGCAAAAACCGTAAGAAAAACGTCTGACCCTTTAAAAGAAGTGTTGACAAATTGGGGAATAAAATCCGGCAAATAAACTGGTTCTTTACAATAAAGGCGATGAGGGAAATGTGCAGTTAGGAGAAGGGTAACGATGAATTTAATGCTTAGAACAAAGATCATGTTGTGTGCTCTGTCGACTGTGATTTTACTGACATTCATATGCACTATTTCCGTTTCCATTATCATCTACCGCCAGAATCAGAAAGCTGCTTTTGGAGTATTGGAAAAAACTATAAGCCTTGCCAGGCAGGATCTATCATCCAGGGGAGGGACCCTTCAAAAGAATACGTATCAAATTGCGGTTAATTCTGATGTCATTAGCATTATCTCGGTTATCAATTCCATGAGTTTTAAAGAAGGTCTTGACGGTGGTATGATCGTTTACTATCGGAACCTGGCTAAAACCCTATATAATGCAACTCTAACAACAGATATCTGGAGAGCGGCCATTTATAAATCGGACGGCAGAATGATCTCTTTTATCATGTCCGATGAACATGGTGTTCAGCTTGGATTTCCAGTGCTAAAGGGAATGGAAACAGCTTCCTTGGAAAAAGGAAAAGCATTGCAGTTTGATTCCTGGAGAAAAACCGATACAATTAGTAGTATTGATCTGAAATATGCAATGAAGTCCAATGGAGTGGCACAATTAAAATTTATTGACGGCATTTTGTCACTGGTAACCCATACCCCCATCATAGTCAACCAATATGACGAAAAGAAAAACAAGGAAGTTCCCACGCATGTCGCTTCTGTCATTGCAGTAACAAAAATTTCGCGGGAGTTTTGCCAAAAAATCAAAGATCTGACCGGCGCCGATTTAAATATATTTGAGTCCGGTGTGTTTAGAACAGGAACCTTGGAAGATTTTGCGGCTATTGATCCTGGGGAAGCTGATATCTCCTTTGATTCAGTTTCAATGGGAAATCAGGATTATTTTGTCGGGAAAACAGGGTTGCCAATAAATGCTGATCAGTCTGGAATGATGGCCGCTCTGTACCGAACGGATAACGCGATGTCCAATACCTGGCAGGTAATTCAGTTATTGATTATTGTGGCAATCGGCTGTTTAATTCTCGTTATTCCTTTCTCATTTTTCTTTGCTAATTCGCTCAGTAAACCGTTAGTTAGGTTCTCTAAAATTCTTGGGAATATCGAAGAAAGCGGTGATTTTTCACAACGAATCGATATTAAGAGCCAGGATGAGATAGGGCTTACCTCCATCGCCTTTAATAATCTGATGGATTCTTTGCAGACAGCGTTTAATGACATGAATTCGGTCATGACAGAGGTTGGAAATGGAGATTTATCCTGTTTTGTCAACGGGGAGTACAAAGGTGAACTCAAAAATCTTCAAAAAGGGACCAACCGCTCGATTAAGGCACTTGGCGATATCGTAATACATGCAATTTCCGTAAGTGAAAATGTGAATACCAATAGTTTTGAACTGGAAAATTCAGCTCAAACTCTGGCAACAGGTACAAGTAAACAAGCCGCCGGTTTGCAGGAAATGACATCATCCATGGCGGAAATCAGGGACAAAGCAAGATTTAATAATGATAAAGCTGTTACCGCCAGACAATTGACCAAGCAGGCTTTAGAGCTGACTAAGACCGGAAATATTCGCATGGAAAAGATGTTTCAATCCATGAAAGATATCCAATCTACGAGTAATGAGGTAACTAAGGTTATTTCAACCATTAATGAGATTGCTTCCCAAACCAACCTGTTGGCACTTAATGCAGCAGTAGAGGCAGCTCGGGCAGGGAAATATGGCAAAGGATTCGCTGTGGTAGCGGATGAAGTCAGAAATCTGGCCACCAGATGTAGCAATGCAGTCAACAGTACAACCGAATTAATAGAAAATTCCGGTAAAGAAGTGGAAACAGGAGTTACCAATGCGGGTAAAACAGCTGAAGCATTGGACCAGATCACTCAGACAGTGCTGAAGGTCAATCATCTGATTGAAGAGATATCCAATGCGTCCAGCGAACAGGAAGATAGTATTGATGGAATTAACAGCGGTTTTGACATAATCAATGCTATTGTTCAACAAAATTCCGCCATATCTGAACAGACATCAGCCTCTTCATCTGAACTTTCCAACCAGGCGAACGAATTGCAGAAACTGATGGTGAGATTCAGGGTGCAAGGCGTCCGGCCACCATTACGAAGGCAAAACGTAATGCGTAAACTCACCGAATAGTCCAGGGCTGTAAATAGTGCCAAATTAAAAAAAATGAAAAAGCTGATTTTTATACGTCACATCATACTTTCACATGTTGTGATCCTGTTTTTTAGTGCAACGGTAGGAGCGGCTTCCATTAAACCGGATATACACCCGGGAAAGGGTGTTACAGGGCAACGAAACATTTCATACTATTCTTCAGTCCTTAAAAAAACCAATCTGGATACACCTGTTTTTATAATGGATAGTGGTAAACCGGGCGCAACAGCACTTATCATTGGTGGGACTCATGGTAATGAATTGGCGGGATACATCTCCGCTCTTTTATTTGTGGAAAGAGCAATGATTGAACAAGGGAAACTTTTTGTTATTCCTATTGCCAATCGGAGCGCTTTATCTATCCCGGATACACAAAAACCGATCCCTCATCAGTTTTCAGCAAATAGCAGGTCCGGCATACGTGTCCTTTTATATGGTGATCGTTATACAGATATTGAGGACCATAAGAATGATCATTCATCTGTAAAATTAAGCCGAACAAAACCTGTTGTGTATTTAGACAGGAAATCACGTAACTTGAATCGAATGTACCCCGGTAATCCTGAAGGCAATCCAACCCAGCAATTGGCGCACGCCATTCTTGAGTTGATCATCTCTGAAAATATTGATTTCTGCATCGATTTTCATGAAGCCAGAACACCGGAAAAGGCAACCAATTCTGATATGAACCGGCACCCAACCAATGGATGGTTGTCATATTCTCTGATTTCTCATCCCCGAGGAATTGAAACAGCCGCTTTTGCCCTGCTTGCGGTTGAAGAGAATATACAGGTGACAGTGAAACTTGAGGAATCCAAACCGGAAAATAAGGGAATGAGCCATTGGGAAATCGGCAGTCGTACCCGGTGTATTTCTTTTTTATCTGAAAGCCCGAATCCCGGGCAAGACAGGTGGAGAAAAAAACCGGATGTTATCAAAGATCCAAATTATCCATTAAATCACCGGGTTGGAATGCATATATGGGTCTTTTATTATTTGGCTGAAGCGTTCACGGATGCTACATCAAAACCTTTTAAGATAGGTGGGCTACCCACATATAAAGACTTGATGAACAGTGACATTGGAACCTTTCTTAATTGATTGACGTGCACGCCCGAGAACGTGCCGGATAAATCGTAAGAGTGGAATCGATTGTCATACCTCCTCAGGATGACAGGAAACATGCTCACAGACCAATCTGTGGTTATTGGAGTAGGATAAAAAATTCTAAAATGTGAGTCATTAAATGACAATAATATTACGGGAGAGATTTTAACAATGGAATGGTTTTGGCCGGAAGGCTTTTATACAATTGTTATGATAGGCGTTTTTGCTGTGGCGTCATTTGGTTTAAAACAGCCTATTTCAGTGGCGTTGGCGATCGCTTCAATCACCGGAGCTTTGGTTTCCGGCAACGGTATACCAATTGATCATCTAATAGAGGGAAGTTTTGGTTACCTGGATACGATTCTCATTATTATCAGTGCCATGATTTTTATGAAGTCAATATATTATATTGGTTTAATGGAATCTGTTGCCGCCTGGGTTATTCGCAAATTTGATGATCAACCATTATTATTGTCATTAGGCATAACCGGGCTTGTTATGTTTCCAGGTATGATCACGGGATCATCATCTGCGGCAGTATTGACTGCCGGTGCGATCGTTGCTCCCGTTTTACTGAAACTTGGAGTGCCGGCAGTCAATGCAGCTGCCGGGATTGCAATGGCGGGTATTTACGGCATGGCGGCACCGCCTGTAAATATTCCGGCTATGATTATTGGTGGTGGAATTGATATGCCTTATGTTGGCTTCGCCATTCCCTTATTAATCTGCACAATTCCCTTGGCCCTTTTTACATCAGTTTATCTGCTGTATCCTTCCTTAAAAGGATCAATAGCTATTCGAGAGACGAAACAGCAGGAACTGAGAGATGAGCTAAACCGTATGTCTTCCGTAACGTTGACACCTCGGTTGATGATACCGTTTTTTACGCTGGCATTGTTATTGGCCGGGGAAAAGCTATTTCCTAACAGAGTACCTAACATGGGCATGCCGTTGGCGTTTCTGATTGCCTCAGCCAGTTGCTTGCTGTCTGGCCGCAAATGGAATCCAATTGATGCAATGACTAAGGCGGTCCAGGAAGCTTTGCCAGTATCGGCGATTTTGGTTGGTGTTGGTATGTTTATTCAGATAATGACCCTTAGTGGCGTTCGGGGATTCTTTGTTGTGTCTGCCCTTGCTTTACCTGCATGGCTCCTTTATATCGGTATTGCAACCTCAATGCCTATTTTTGGCGCCGTATCCGCTTACGGATCAGCAACGGTTTTGGGTGTACCTTTTTTACTGGCACTTATTGGGAGTAACGAAATTATAGTCGGTTCCGCCCTGAGTTTAATTGCAGGTCTTGGCGATCTAATGCCACCCACTGCACTTGCTGGCTTATTTGCTGCACAGGTTGTGGGAGAGCAACGTTATTTCAAAGTCCTCAAAATTTGCATTATACCGGCCATTGTCACTGCGATCTGGGGAGTTACTGTTATTGTTGGAGCAAAGTTTTTTTAAAAACTCATTCCATGCTGTTTAGTTAAGGGTCGGCCAAAAAATATTTCACATTCTGTTGATAAAATGTGCATTATTTTTAGGGTTTTAGCAAATAGATTATGTGAAGTTGTTTTTTCCCGATCCCTGGGGTTTCAATCATATCATCGTGAGTCTTTTAAAATGGTGAACCAGCATCATATTTGAAATGACATTTTCTGTCATTGCATGGAGTGAAGCGGCGTAGCAGTTTCTCGTGAACAACGCTGATATTCTGAAATTGCTTCACTACGTTTACAATGATAGCCTTCAGCTGTCAGTTTTGTTATTCATAGGAGCAAAGCGACGAAGGGATATTTATAAATCTAAAATGTGAGCCATTAATCAAAGGAGTGCTCAATGATTATTCCATGGATATACTGGGCAATTAATTTAATAGTTATCATGCTCATCGTAAAATGTGTGTATAGTGAAAAATCGTTAAGAAGACAAATAAGCGGAGCAATGGTGATAATACCTTTGCTGCTCAGGGTTCTTTTCATCAAATAAGGATTTAAAACATGTTTCGGAATATAAATATAGGATCAAAAATTACGGCAACAGTAGTACTGTTTATTACGGGGATAATAACAGCTGTTTCCGGATCGAGTTATATGAAAATGAGGAATCCAGACCAGAATGTGGACCGTGTGATACCCGTTGAAGAATTTAAATCAAAAAAGCTAAGCGACTATTTTGATGGTATTAAGGGAACACCCGCAGACACGGAGGTTTTTATTCAAGAAGGAGTGGAACCGGGAGGCACAGTGCTTGTGCTAGGTGGAACTCATGCAAATGAACCGGCCGGTTCTCTGGCTGCAATTGTTCTTTTGGAGAACTCTTCAGTTCGCCGAGGAAAGCTTATCATTATACCCTATGCCAATGTTATGGGACGTTCCCATACTTACCCGCAAGATGGACATCCCCGGTTTTTTGACATACAATTACCAGATGGAGAAAGCCGTACATTCAGATTCGGAGCCCGTATTACCAATCCTGTTTATGAATGGCCCAATCCTGATATTTATGTCCACCCTGCCTCAGGGCAGACCATGGCAGGTATTGAAAAAAGTAATCTGAACCGCGCTTATCCCGGGAAATCGGATGGAAGTATAACAGAACGTCTGGCGTATAGTATTTTACAGCTGATTAAAAAAGAAAATGTGGATATGGCCATAGATATTCACGAAGCATCTCCTGAATATCCTGTTGTTAACGCTATGGTTGCCCATGAGAACGCAATGGAATTGGGAGCTGTTGTTGCAATGGAGCTTGAAAATCAGGGGCTTAAAATCCGCCTGGAACCTTCGCCTAAGAATCTGCATGGTTTAAGCCATCGGGAATGGGGAGATAATTCAGAAGTTCTCGCTTTTCTTCTGGAATCAGCCAATCCCAGTCAGGGGCGTTTTCGTGGCAAGACCGATGAGGCACTCATTCTGTCAGGTAAAGATAAAGCCTATCGAAAAGCATATGATCTCGATCAGCTTTACATTGATTATCAAGATGGTGCTGAACCAATATCGGAACGTGTGGGCAGGCATGTCGCCGCCATCAGCGAACTGGCTTTGAATCTTGAATTCGTTAAAGAGGATAAGGGAATCGAAATAGAAGGAATACCAACGTTCGAAGACATTCGCGCTAAAGGAGTCGGTGCTTTTTTAAGACAACTGAATTCTCACAAAAAATGAAGTCGGTTCAATATAAAGTACTTGTTACTGGGAGTAGAGGTAAAAGTAGCGTTGTCAGGTTGTTACACACTGCCTTCAATGCTGAGGGAATATCCTGTTACGCTCGAATTACAGGCGTTGTGCCACGTGAGCTGGGGCCAAAAACCACCCGGCAAATAGTCAGATCAGCCGGTGCTCATGTTGAAGAAATGCGATGGTGGTTGAACCAATTGCCATCTTCCGCTCAAGCGATAATTCTGGAAAACAGCGCCGTATCTCCCGAACTGCAACATATGGCTGCCCGATGGTTAAAACCGGATGTGACTGTATTAACCAATACATATTCAGATCATCAGGAAGCCTGGGGGCCCTCTCAAATTGATGCATTGAATGTATTAATCAAAGGGATTTCTCGTTACAGCCGAGTTGTCATCCCTTTAGAATATAAAGATGATGCGGGACTTATATCAGCTTTAAAATCTCGACATTGTTCCATCAACATAGCCAATAATCCTTTGGAAAACTCGACTGAGTTTAAAAAACAAAATACCGCCTTGGCGATCGAAACAACCCGTATCTTTAACCTCGATCAAAAAACAGTATTAAAAGCCATAGGTAATTTGAAGCCGGATGCTTATGATTTTCATGTTACCCAAAAAAATGGTGCAAAAGTGGCTATCGCGTTCACGGCAAATGATGTAAAGAGTACTCAGGCATTGTTCAGATCCTTATTATGGAAAGAAGAAGAGACAACACTTCTTTATAATCATAGATCAGATCGGCCAGGACGGCTTAACAGCTTTTTATCCTGGATTTCCCGTGCGAATTGGAGAGATGTCATTATCATGGGACACAAACCAAAGGTCACTATTAAAAAGGCACGGTATCAAAAAATTAAAAACAATGTTGAGTTACAGAAGTTATTTTATCCCGGAGATCAAATCTTTGGTTGTGGAAATGTTTCAGGCATCCCTTTAAAAGCCGGTTTATATTAAAATGTTAACGAACTACGAAAATATATGCCTTGCCTTTGGAATCCTGCTGGGGATGCTGTATTATCATAAAACAGGTTATGCTTGCGGGGGGATTATAACACCGTCCTTTTTCGCATTGCATATTGAAGATCCATGGAAACTTATCTTTTCCATGGGGGCTGGAGTTCTTACCTACCTGGTGTTGGAAGGTGTTGTCCGTATATTTGGTCTATATGGAAGACAGCGGATGGCAGGTGCGATGTTAATCGCTCTTTTATTGGGGTGGTCTCTATCGGGTTATTGGAAGGAGACATCTATTTGGCTGGGGTGGGTTATGCCGGGATTGATCGCGGCGGATATTCAACGGCAGGGATTGGTTTTTACCTTAAGCGGACTAACTGCAACAGGCATTGCCACATCAATGATTGCCAGGCTCTGGACTTGTTTTTTGATGTAAACCTTTCTGAAATAAAATCACATGCAACGGTTCTTCTCGTTTTTTTCGGGTTTCACAAATCAAAATCACTTTGTTCTATTCAATAAACTGAAATTTCTGTCACTTGCATTGGTAATGGTACTGTTCTGGTCCATGGCAACACATTCTTCCATGAACCCGGACGAATTGAAGCTTTGGGAAAGCGTTCGTGATGCTCAACAGCACATGGCAGACTGGAGACTGAAAACCGGAACCAACTCTCCTCCTGATGAAGATCCCTGGAATACCGGCTTGATTGGAGTCGAATGGAGTTCAACCGCTACAACTCAGGGAGACCTGGCCGCTAAACGTTCATCTACTCACCCTTCCTGGGCAGTGCAGTTTTATCGCTGGTTTAATCAACTGAACCTGAATCCTGGCGATCGAATCGCGATTTTTTCCTCAGGCTCATTTCCAGGAATGTTATTAAATGCTTTGGCAGCGGCCGAAAGCTTGAATCTGGATATAATGCTCGTTGTATCGCTTGGATCTTCAAGTTGGGGGGCAAATCATCCCGACGCACCATGGCCTGTTTTAGCAGACGAATTACGAAAAAGAGGTTTCATTAGAAAAAAGGCCGATTTTTATACATTGGGCGGGGGAAATGAAACAGGCGGAGGACTGTCTGCCGAAGGCAAAGCTATTTTAATAAAAGCGGCCACCGACGCAAACGTTACACTTTTGGATGCTCAAGATCTCGATAAAATGATCATCCGAAAATCTGAACTGATACGTTCATACAAACCGAGTGTTTTCATCAATATTGGCGGGTCACATGCTAATTTGGGCAGTGATGAAGAGGTGCTGAAGCTATCTCCCGGCTTGGTGCCTTCAAGCGAAGGACAAAACGTGGGAAATGGCGTACTTGGTTTCGCAATGAACCAAAACATTCCGGTAATCCATATATTAAACTTAAAGTTATTAAGCCATAAACACGGTTTACCGTATGACGCCAGACCACGCAAAACCGGCTCATCGGGCTCTGATTTAATTTGGTGTGTTATTGGAGTACTTGGCTTTCTGGTTGTTTTGTGGCGAAACAAGCGTTGGCAGCTTCAACCTCTGGAAGATAATGAGAATATCCTCTAGCTTCAAGTCATGTTTCATACTTTGTAAATATTGTCACCGTAAGAAGCCAAGGACCGGCTAAAAAATCAGTTCACATTCTGATTACAAAATGTCCATTGTTTTTAAGACTTTTGTAAATAGATTATGTGAAGTTATTTTTTAACGATCCCTAAGCTATGTAGCAATCTCTTTTGGACAACCCAAAAAAAGAGATCGTTTAACTTCATTTGCGATAACAAACCAGGCGACATCTCAAGTATGGCATGACACCCTACTATTCATCAAAACTGCGGTCCATTGGTTCATTAAAGAAGTATTCCCTGACAAAGTTCTCGATACGCAGCAAAATCAAATCGGTCATTTCCTTACCCATTTCATATGATGCTTTTGTTGCATCTCCCAAGGCCCCGTTATTGGTTAAGTCTTTAAAATTCCAAGGGACTTGGCCCCACCATTTGCGTCGTTGATATCGCGTATCTCTTATATCACCTTTTTCCAGTTTATCTATTTTTACCAGCCAGGGAGCCAGGTACATGCTTTGAGATACTTCTCCTTCGCAAGCATGACCTCTTACTTTGGAAACCTCTTTTTCAGCCAGTAAATCACCGCATAAGTCCGTGCCGCTACCGATCCATGCTGTTTGCAGACCCGCTTCAAAATGAATTCTGTCCGAAGCAATTTTCAAGGCCGGTCTGTTACCACCGTGCGCGTTAATAAACAGGACTTTTTTGATACCGTGTCGGCTAAGACTCAAAGCAATATCCATCAGAATGGAAACCATGGTTTCCGGCTTTAGGGAAATAGTACCCGTAAAATCCATATGATGATCCGATAACCCGTAATTAACAGGAGAACATACCAAAACCCTGGGAAACAGTTTTTCACCAAGAAGTTTGCTCATCTCAAAGGCCCGGTCCGTATCTGTCGAAAACGTAAGATTTGGGCCGTGCTGTTCATGGGAGCCGGTTGGAATAATGGCCAGTTCGATGCTGTTTTTGTACTCTTCCAATTCGGGATGTGATAGTTCCTGCAATACTAGACGTTTCAATTAGATACCTCCTTATAATTAAATAATATTAATTTCAACAGAAATATATTTAAACCATGTCGCTGTCCTTTCAAAAAGGGCATTGTCAGGCGGATTAAAAGCTTTATTTTACAATATTGCCATACTATTATTCATATAAATGGCATTCTACAAAATGCCCCGGTTGAACCTCAATCGGTTTAGGCACTTCTTGTTCGCACCGTTTACCTTTTTTAATACACCGCGTCGAGAACCTGCATCCTGTAGGAATATCGGTTGCATCAGGGGCGCCGCCGATAATTTTATCGGTGGAAAATGATTGGCCAGGATCGGTCGTCGGTACGGCATCCAAAAGCGCGTCCGTATATGGGTGATATCGCTTTTTTATAATCTCTTCACTGGGACCGATTTCCACGAAGTGACCCAGGTACATAATTGCTGTTCGTTGGCATAAGTATCGAAGCAACGAAAGATCATGTGATATGCATAACCCGGCAATGTTTTTCTTTTCTATCATCTTTTGTAACAGTTTTAAAATCCCTGCCCGGATGGAAAGATCCAACATGGAAACAGGCTCATCGGCGATGAGAAATTTCGGCCTTAACACCAGGGCTCTGGCGATCGCCACGCGTTGTCTCTGTCCGCCGCTCAGTTGATGGGGATAACGATCCAAAAAGCTGACTGAAACATCCAGGCCGACCTCTTTTATGATCTCGTTTATTAAATCGGACCTTTCTTTTTTGTTACCGATTTGATGAATGATCAGCGGTTCTTCAAGTGTCTCCTTAATTGTAAACCGAGGGTTCAGGGATTCGTAGGGATCCTGAAACACCATTTGGGTGTGACGCCGAAATGTTTTCAGGTCGTTACCCTTTAAAGCAGAAATATCCTTTCCATCAAAATAGATCTTGCCCTCGGTTAATGAATGGAGCCGTAACAACAGTTTTGCCGTTGTGGTTTTTCCACACCCACTTTCACCTGCCAATCCCAGGGTTTCGCCCTGATCAATAGTAAAACTGATTTTATCTACTGCTTTTACGAATTTACGTGCTCTCCGAATGACACCCGGAGTACTTACAGGAAATAATTTTCGTATTCCAACAGCTTCCACTGCTTTTATTCGGACATCCATATTGTCTTCACTCCAAAGTCCAGGAAGATTCCAATTCGGCCATTTTTCTCAGGCGTTCCACTTCACCCAAGCGGTGGCAAGCTGCCATCCCATTTGTCACTGGTTTTAATACCGGTTCTTCGTTTTTACAGAGGTCCATACAAAAGGGGCACCGTTCACTAAAGCGACAGCCTTTAGGAGGATTAATCAGGTCCGGAGGTGATCCCGGAATCGATATTAGATGGCGTTTTTCACCCGTCAGATTAGGGAAAGCGTTTTTTAGTCCCATAGTGTATGGATTAAACGGTTTTTTCAGTACACTGTGAACCGAGCCATATTCCAGTAATTTTCCACCGTACATCACTGCAATCGTGTTGCACGTCTGTGCCACAACCGAAATGTCATGTGTAACAATAACCATTGTGCCATTATGTATTTCCTGCAATTTTTTGATCCGATTCAGGATCTGCGCTTGCATTACCACATCCAATGCCGTTGTAGGTTCGTCAGCTACGACCAGATCAGGGTCGAGGACCATTGCCATGGCAATGGCAACCCGTTGTTTCATACCACCGCTTAAATGATGTGGATATTCATTCAAATGGGTCTTGTTAAGGCCAACCATTTCAAATCGACGTTCTGCTAATTCCCAGGCGGTTTTTCGTGATATGTTGCGATGGGTGGTAATGGCCTCCAGCAATTGCTGTCCTACCCTGAAAACCGGATCAAGGGAGTTCATGGCGTTCTGAGGAATAAACGAGATTTTATCCCATCGGATTTTCCTCATTTTGGATTCAGAAATCTGAAGAAGATCTACACCGTTGAATAAAATGCGTCCTCCCATATGACGACAGTTGTCAGGCAAAATTCGCAACAGTGCTTTAACAAGCGTGGTTTTTCCACAACCGGATTCTCCAACAAGCCCCAAGTTATTCCCCGGATACACCGGAAGACTCAACCCGTCCACGGCACGAACATAACCTTGCTGTGTTTGGAAATGCATTTCCAGGTTCTCAATACTTAAGATTGGTTTTATATCACTCAAAACCGAAGCTCCTTTCTTTCCATCTAGCGTGCTTTTAATCTCGGGTTGGCAACCTCTTCGTATGACCTTCCGATTAAAAAGCCGGAGAGAACCAACAGGGTAATTGCGAGTCCAGGGGGAATCATCCACCACCAGGCAATAAACATCGCCTGGTTGGAATAACACTCATATAATATTTTTCCCCAACTTGGCAGTGTGGGATCTCCGTACCCCAGGAAACTCAGGCTTGCTTCGGTCATGATACCATAACCCATTGAAAGGGCAACGTATACCAGGGATAAAGGGATCACATTCGGGGCGATGTATTTATACATGATGCGGAAATCACTGGCCCCGCTGATTCTGGCCGCTTCAATAAATGCGCGTTGTTTTATGGAAAGAACCTGAGATCGAATAACGCGGGCAGTATTACGCCAGGTGATTAAAACAATGGCTAAAATAATGTTGATAACACCGGGGCCAAGAACAGCAACCAGAATCAGAGCAAATGGTAAAAACGGAATACCGTAAATAATATCAACAATACGCATGATGATATTGTCAACCCTTCCACCGTAATAACCTGAAATAATACCGATATTTGACCCGATAAATACAACACAGATCGCAGATGTCACCCCAACCAGCATTGCTATTCGGGTTCCAAGTACCACTTGGCTGAATACATCACGCCCCATTTTTGTTGTTCCCAAAAGATGATCCTTTGAGGGTGGGTTTAATCGAAGCAGTTTTCCATTTTCCGAAAAATTCATCTCAATCGGATCATAGGGGGCTATATAAGATGAAAAAACAGCTGTAAGTAAAAAGAATAGAAAAATAGTTATTCCGATGAGACCGACCTTATCCTTTTTAACAACGTTCACAAAATTTAATATAAACTTTATCATTTGTAAGATACCCTGGGGTCCAAAAACGCATTCATAATATCTGCTAACAGGTTAAACACAATAACCATCAAACCGATGAGAAAAAAAGCTGTCTGTGCTACCGGGTAATCACGAGCCCCGATGGCAAGTACGATTTCTCTGCCCATACCTGGCCATCTAAAAACAGTTTCCACCAGAACGACGCCTCCAACAGCCAGTCCAGCTTCAACTGCAAAAAGCGTCGCCATCGGTAATAAAGCATTTCGCATTGCATGTCGAAACATAAGCCGATATTCCGATATCCCCTTGGCTTTTGCCAATTCAATAAAGTCTTCTTTAACCACTTCCAGCATCGATGCTCGCATTACTAAAAGCGGAGTGGCCGCCATATTTATACCGCAAGTAATAGCAGGCAAGAAGAGATGGCGAAGAAAATCCAAGGAGAAAAACTTTTCAAATATACCAGTAAAATGAGATCCCGGCGTATTCATGCCTCCCAATGGAAAAGCGGGTATTTTGAATGAAAAAAACAGCAGCAATATCATCCCAATCCAGAAAACCGGGGCGCAGCGAATAAACAGTATGGTGGTGATACTGCCCAGTTCAAACCGTGTTCCTCGTTTCCATGCTAACGCTGTACCCCCGACGATACCGATAGTGAAAGCTATTACCAATGAGGTTACCATTAAAACTGCTGTATTCCAGAACCGACTGCCAATAATTGATAACGCCGGTTTGTTATACTGAAACGATATACCAAAATTCCCATTGGTCAGATTGGAGAGAAAGACAAGGTATTGTTCAATTATCGGCTTATCCAACCCAAACTGTTCCATGAGGATTTCTTTGGCTTCCGCACTCATATCCACATCGATATACATGCTCAAAGGGTCACCGGGAATAATGCGGAAGAGAAAAAACAGCAGGGTGATAAGCACAAACAACGACAATAACATGTGAAGACAGCGCTTCAATATATATTTCCAAAAATCATTCATGGGGTCTTAATATATTTTCTTCGAGTGGTAATTCTCAGGATAATGAATCTTGCCTTTGGAATCCCATCGAAATCCAGCATTTTTTAGTATCGCTCTGGCTTTTTCCATGTCGTCTCCAACTTTTTCTATATTTGGGTTATGCCAGTATTTGTTGACGCCAGCTACTGTTGAATAAGCCGGAACAGCCTGTCCCTCGAAAATATATTCAACGATTTTCTTTTTTGGAATCGCGTAAGATAAGGCTCGTCGAATTGTCACATCATTGAACGGTTTCTTGCGAAGATTGTAATGCAACATGTAGTAGCCCTGATCGTCTATTTGCCCCATTGTTAAATGACTGGCGGAAGCAAGAGATTCTATTTCAAGAGGCAGTAAAGACCAACCGGCCGAATCGATTTCTCCGGTCATAAGACCTTGAACAACGCCATATGCCTTGGCATAAGGAATACGGATAAATTCTTCGATATGCGGTGGGCGAAAATGGTTTGAAAATCGGGCCAGTTTCAATTCTTCATTCGGGCGCCAATAAACAAATTTAAATGGGCCACTTCCAATTGGAGGAATGTTGTCCCATTTTAATACTCCATCGGCCCCTTTTTGTTGATAACGTGGCTCCCATATATGTTTGGGTAAAATGCAGATAGCTCCCAAAACATTAGTAATAAAGGGAGAGTACCGACTTGATAAGGCAAACAAAACGGTTTTTGAATCCTTTATTTCTACGAATTTCAGGTTCTTAATTTTTGAAAAATAGGTAGGTGATTTTACCTTTTTAGCCAAATCAAAGGAGTATTTCACATCTTCAACGGTTACCGGTTTACCATCATGAAACGACAGTCCGCTTTTTAATGTCACAGCAATATGCGTTGGATCGATATATCGGTAGGATGTTGCCGCCCAGGGAAGTAACTTTCCGTTGGGTCCGATTCTAAAAAGGCTATCATAGATCATACCCAGTATATAGATATCTGTCCCGGTTTTGGTTGAAAGCGGGTTGAGCAATTTTATGTCATTAATACTACCGAAACGAGCGACCTTTCTTTTTCCCTTTGGTTTAAGACTGAGCCAGTTCCAGAAACTATTCAAGCCTTCACCCATGGCAAATGTCGGGTTTTCAAAAGCGTTGCTATTATAAGCGTGGGTAATTACTCTGTGTACCAATGGCGGTTGAGGAACGTCACGGGCCAGAATCGATTGGGCTTCCCTGGCATACAATCTCCTTTTGACAGGATCAGTTTCGGTGATGAACTGCTCAACAATATTGTCATAAGATGTATTGGTATATCCGGCAATATTGTATCCACCGGATATTGCTTCGGAAGAGTGATGAAGCGTGTATAACCAGTGCATTGGGTCGATCCGTTCCAGTTTCCCCCCCCATTGTATTATGAAGGCATCGTGTTCATGGCCTTTCATTCCCTTACTTGACATGGTAGGCCATTCAAGTGCAGTGATAGTGACCTCAAATCCCAATTTTTTCCAATGATGAGCCAGCATCATACCAATTTCGTATCGTACGGGATCATATGTCTGACTGGTAATCCAGAGATTAAAACCGGGGACCAGAGTTTTTTCCGACAGATGGTTACCCTGGGCCATTCCACACGGAACGGTCATCATTAAACTACAGCATATCGTGACAAAAAGATGCAATAATCTTCTTCTCATATCTGGTTTGTTTATTAGGGTGTATGATTCCGTTTTTTCTGCTTTTTATAACATCAATAAGAATGGTCCAAAAACGGTTTTTGTTTAGACACTAATTAGTATAACCAATGAATGGATGCTTTCCAAATGCATTTATAGGTCGGCCAAAAACCAGTCCACATTCTGTTTGCAAAATGTCCATTGTTATTGGGACTTTTGTAAACAGATTATATGGAGTTATTTTTTTAACGATCCCTAGGTCAATTAACTTCTGAAGTAAATTCAGAAGGACAAATTAAATCAAGTTAATAGACCGGTTGGTGTCCAGTTTGATATATCATGGGACCAAAAATCTAAGATTTTGAAGATTTTTATTCATTCTCGTTGTACGTCTGACAAATTATTATGCAAACACACCTTTGTCAATCAAAAAGTCATAACAGTATGAGAACCTTAACTAACCAATATAAAAGTATAATGCATTTATTTTTCCCTGTTTTTCAAGAGAACAAATCGTACTTTATGAATATTTGTATTCATTTGAAATATAAAAAAACATAAATAGGTCAAAGGAAGGTTGGTCAAGGATTACGAATGTCGTTTCAACTGTTACAACAATTATCTCACAGGAAATAGCTTTTTATTTGCCACTGACACCATAGAAAAGCTGAAAGCCGACACACAGAAGAAAGACATCCCTTTATACCATGGCCATGTAAAAAATGCTGAATAGTTACCAATCGGTTCTTTCCGATTCTTCTATCAGCTCAATCAAAGTGAAAGAATTCCTGTTTGATTCCTACTGGAAAATTCACTGACGCCTCCCTTTTTAAATCCCATCGTATTCTATCTCAGCTTTCACAGACTGCATATGGATCAGTGCTTTTTTTTTATAAGGCAGCTTAACTGTTACCTGGAAGCCCGCTGTCCCTTATAATCATAGGTGAATTCAACCCTAAGCATACTGTTAAAATATCCTTAACAAAGTGTCTATATTCAATGTACCACTTCACTCTGATCAGGAGAGAATGGGGTCTACATTATTGACAAGTATTTACTTAACATATTAACTATTAATATATAAAATACTAATAAGTTAAATAAAAAGGCAAAAGACACAGGAAGCGATTATGAATAAGGAAGAACGAGATAAAATTGATCGGATGTGTCAGCCCCGAGGGCTTGCAATTTATGGTTCCATGGGAAAACTGAACGCATTTGCACAGTCCATTTTGTGTGCTCATAAATTATATGGTTACCAGGGAAAGATTTATCCCATTTCTCACCGGGGAGATGAAGTGTTGGGCTTGAAAATATATCGGTCTCTTCAAGAAATCAATGAACCGGTTGATTTAGCATCGATATCGGTTCCAACATCCAAGGTCCCGGAAGTTTTAACCGAATGCCTGGAACACGGCGTCACCGGTGTGACCGTTCATACTTCCGGTTTTGCAGAAACAGGTCAGGAAGGTGTAGTAATTCAAAAGAAAATTAATTCAATCGCCCAAAAGGGTTTAAAAATCATTGGTCCCAACTGTTTTGGTATTTATTGTCCCAAAGGGGGTCTCACATTTTTACCGGGATCTGATTATCCCACAAAACCAGGACCGGTGGGGATAGTATGTCAAAGCGGCGGTATGGCCAATGATGTGATTCTTGAGGGTGTGGCCAGTGGAATTCGTTTTAGCAAGGTTTTTTCATTCGGCAACGGTTGTGATCTTGATGCCGTCAGGCTGATAGAGTACCTGGCAGAAGATGATGACACAAAATACATTGCTGCATATCTGGAAGGCATTGGAGACGGTCGCCGGTTTCTGGAAGTAATCCGTCAGGTTTCTCCCCGGAAACCAGTTGTTATCTGGAAAGGTGGGTTGACACCATTTGGTGGCAGGGCCACCATGAGCCACACCGCTTCCCTGGGTGGAGAAGCGGACATTTGGAAAGGAGCATTGTCCCAGGCCGGTGCTATCGAGGTTCATGGATTAGAAGAATTAATGGATACACTATCAGCTTTATGTTTTTTGAGAAAACCAGGGAAATCACTGGCATTCATGGGCGGCGGCGGAGCTATCGGTGTTGGTTTTGCGGATCTTGCTTATCGATTGGGCTTGGAAGTGCCAGTGTTTTCCGAAGAAACACAGAAAAAACTAAAAGAAATATTGCCCACACCAGGAGCCGGATTTTCAAATCCGGTTGATATGGCGACGCCTGCTCTCCCGTTGGAGCAGGTTATTCCCATGGCCAAAGAAATTGCCGATCGAGAATCCATAAATGTATTGATTTTAAACTCGCTGATGCACGCCATTGATGCCATGCCTAAATCAATCTGTAGAATAATGGGCATCAAAGCTCCGGACAGCCAATGTTATTTCGATGTTTTATTAGATACTTATAAAAGAATGAAAGAAGAAACGGGAAAAGATATCATTGCCGTTTTAGAGAATCATGCACAACGCCGCAATCATATTCACATTGAAACAGAAAAATTATTAAGAGAAACACGGAATAGATTTCAGGAAAATGGAATCCCGGTTTTTCCCACAGTCGAAAGAGCTTTAACAGGAATAAGAAATGCTTTAAAAGCTGGTAATAGAGACGTAGCTCAAAATTTTCAACCAGGAAAAAAGCCGCCTATTTTGTTATACTTGAATAAAAATTGATATTTTATTTTTATCATCTGCCACCCTGTACTTGATTCGAAAAATGCAATGTATAAATTTTACAAAATAATGAGTAATTTTTGAATTGTAGTATAGTCTGTAAGCTCAAAATGACTGAGACACGATTCCTATATTTTCTAATTATTGCATATGTGGAGAAGAAATGGACTTGGAAGAACGTATTATGCTTGCCATTGTCAGGATTTCCGAATCCTTTAAAAAAGAGGCGTCAGCTCTTTTTAAAAAATACAGCATCACTTTTTCTCAATATAATGTCTTGCGGATTCTTGATGCATCCGAAAACGGCAGACTGTCGATTACCGGTATTAGCAAAATAATGTTGGTGTCGGGAGCTAATTTGACTGGGATTGCAAAACGTTTGGAACGGGAAGGATTCCTGACTAGGGATGGAGATTCGACGGATGAACGAGTCAAAATACTTTCCATAACGCCTTCCGGCCGTCGTGCGTTAAATAACATTCAAGCTGAAAAAGACCAAAACATCCGAAAATTCCTGTCCTCATTCTCAAATAGCAAAAAAAACGTTTTAATGGGAGACCTTACCAATATCTTAAAATCTGTGTCATTGGACGAAGGATAATCTTATGCTAATCTCTTCTTTTTCTTAAGGGATCAAATAAGTGTTCCAAACCGTTGAGTTTAATTTCATAGATCATTTGCATCATCCTTCCCAGTTCCCCTTCCGGAAATCCCTGCTGAGAAAACCATATGATATAGTGTTCTGGCAGATCGATAAGCAATCGATCCTTATATTTACCAAACGGCATCCGCGTTTGTGATAGTTTTAATAAAAACGTCGGATCATTTATCATTTCCCAGACCGTTATTGTTTTTTTTCATCGCAGATAGAACTATCGACAAATACTGTTTATCAACATCGGCAATTATTATATATACCACGAATTCGTTGTAACAACTGGAATATCTATCTGATGAAATTTAAAAAAGAGAATAACAGCATAACCAAGGCGGCGGTGTCTTGTCCATGCAGTTGTTCCATAAAACCAAGGTAATTATGTTAATTTGGTAATTATTCTGTATTAAATGTATAACCAATGCTTTCGGGGGAATGCTGAATAGTTATCCTAAATCAAGCTCATTCCGAGTGGGTTTGCTTTACAATCCGTTATACATCATCAATACTTCAGGATAACCTGTGTGATGATCAATCTGCTCTCCTTCGATGTTTAGACCACTTCGTTTAAAAAATTCGACGCTCCTTTTATTGTCCTTATAAATTGTAAGTTTTATATTTTTACGAATTTGTTTTGTCTTTTCCATTAGTTTTTGCCCGATACCGGTTCCTTGCTCTTGCGGAGAGACAGACATGCCGACCAGCATAATACCGTAAAGCGACACAAATCCTTTGACGATTCCCTGCTCTTCATATACGTACGTTTCTGCCGAAGGAAGATATGTATCACGCATGATATTCAGTTTGGATTCCCGAACCTCTTTCCCAACAAAATTATGAGCATGAATAAATGCTTCAAGCCAGATTTTTAAAACCTTGTCTTTATCAGACTGATGATAGCTTCGAATCATTATGACCTCTATATTTGGAATGGTTGTTTAAACATAAGCTAAACAAAATAATCATTTAGTATGATTTTGTTCGCCACACTTTAATAACTTTAAAAAAGCAATGAATGATATATCGTTGGTTTTGTTAGTGTTAGTTAAGTGATGTCCCATTCATGTGAAGATGACTGCTTAGGCAATAAATGTCAATAGATATGGGGTCAGGCTTGCGTTATTGCGTTTAAAA